>NZ_CP010802.1:1481250-2221875 GCF_001278055.1 Desulfuromonas soudanensis
AAGTCGCCAAACAGTCGGATATCAAGAGAGATTGGTTTGTCATCGACCTGGAGGGCAAGGTCCTTGGCCGCGCCGCCACCGAAATTGCCAGGATTCTGCGGGGCAAGAACAAGCCGATTTACACCCCCAGCGTTGACACCGGGGATTTTGTCGTGGTCCTGAATGCCGAAAAGGTCGTCCTGACCGGCAACAAAATGGCCAACAAAATGTACCATCGTCACACCGGTTTTCCCGGTGGAATTCGCTCCATCAATGCCGAAAAACTCCTGGCCTCCAAGCCGGAGGAGTTGATCAAGAAGGCGGTCAAGGGGATGCTCCCCAAGAACAAGCTGGGGCGGCAGATGTTCAAAAAGCTCAAGGTTTATACCGGTGTTGAGCATCCGCATGTTGCCCAGCAGCCCCGGGAACTTGTCCTTTAAGATTGAATTCAGGAGATAAAGATGGCAGAGCAAAGATTCTACGCCACTGGTAAGAAAAAAACGTCCATCGCCCGCGTCTGGATGAAGCCGGGGACGGGGAATATCGTCGTGAACCAGCGTTCCATCGATGAGTATTTCGGTCGCGAAACCTCGAAAATGGTCATCCGCCAGCCCCTCGAACTGACCGAGAATCTCGGCAAGTTCGACGTCTGGGTCAATGTCTGCGGCGGTGGCCCTTCCGGGCAGGCCGGAGCCATCAAGCACGGGATCACCAAGGCTCTCCTCGCCATCGATGTCGAGCTGCGCGGCGTGCTGAAAAAGGCCGGTTTTATCACCCGCGACAGCCGGATCAAAGAACGCAAGAAATACGGGCACAAGGGCGCCCGCGCCAGCTTCCAGTTCTCCAAGCGTTAATCGGTCGCTGTGCCGGTCGGTTTCCGGCTCGAAACGTTCAACGGAAAAAGGGAAACCCGCGGGTTTCCCTTTTCTTCTTTGGGGAGGTCGTTATGATCAGAGTCGCCATTGTCGGAGCCAGCGGCTACACCGGGGTGGAACTCCTTCGGCTGCTGGAGAATCATCCCGGCGTGCAGGTGAGCTGCGTGACCGCCGGTCAGAACGCCGGGGAGGAGATTTCCACCCTCTTTCCTTCGCTGATCGAGCGGATCTCCCTGCGCTGCGAGGAGACGGACGTCGCCCTGGTCGCCGATCGGGCCGATTTCGTCTTCACCGCCCTTCCGCACCAGACCGCCATGGCCGTTGTCCCCGGCTTTCTGGACGCCGGCAAGAAGGTCGTCGATCTCTCCGCCGATTACCGGCTGCAGAACGTCGCGGAGTACGAAGCCTGGTACCAGAAGCACAGCAGTCCTCACCTCCTGGCCGAAGCGGTTTACGGTCTCCCCGAGATCTCCCGAAAGCAGGTGGCCACGGCCCGTCTGGTGGCCAATCCCGGCTGTTATCCGACCAGCGTTGCCCTCGCTCTGGCCCCTCTGCTCCGCGAGGGACTGGTCGATCTCGACTCGCTGATCATCGACAGCAAATCCGGGACCAGCGGTGCCGGGCGCTCGGCCAAGGTGGGGAGTCTGTTTTGCGAGGTCAACGAAGGTTTCAAGGCCTACAGTGTCGGCAATCACCGCCATACCCCGGAAATCGAGCAGACTCTGTCGGCTCTGGCCGGGAGAAAAGTGCTGGTGAATTTCACTCCCCATCTCCTCCCCGTCAACCGGGGGATTCTTTCGACCTGTTACGCCAACCTCGGCAAGGCGGCGTCGACGGCCGAGCTCCTCGAGCTCTACCGGGATCACTACCGGCAGGAATTCTTCGTCCGGGTCCTGGGTGAGGGGAATCTCCCCAACGTCGCCTACGTCCGGGGGAGCAATTTCTGCGATATCGGCCTGGTCAGCGATCCGCGCACCGGCCGGGTCATTGTGGTCTCCGCCATCGACAACCTCGTCAAGGGGGCGGCGGGGCAGGCGGTGCAGAACATGAATCTGATGCTCGGTTTCGACGAGAAGGCCGGCCTCACCGCCCTCCCCCTTTTCCCCTGATGAAAAAGACCGCTCCCTTGCCGGTCGAGGAATCTGTCATGGACTGTATCGCCACCCGGGATATCTCCCACTGCACCTGTTCCTGCACCAGCTGCGACAAGCGCGGCAGCTGCTGCCAGTGCGTGATCTACCACCGCGGCAAGGGGGAAATCCCCGGCTGCTTCTTTTCCCCCGAAGGCGAGGCCAGTTACGACCGCAGCCTCGCCCATTTCCTCAGGGATCAGACCCTCTGACCATGTCAGAAAAGACCCTCTTTATCCCCATGAGCCGGGAAGAAATGCTCGCCCGGGGATGGGACGAACTCGACATCCTGCTCGTCTCGGGGGACGCCTATATCGACCACCCCTCCTTTGGCATTCCCCTTTTGGCTCGGGTCCTCGAGAATGCGGGATACCGGGTCGGCATCGTCGCGCAACCGGACTGGCGCGACCCCGCGTCCCTGCAGGTGATGGGGCGCCCCCGGCTCTTTGCCGCCATTTCCGCCGGGGCCATGGATTCCATGGTCAATCACTACACCGCCGCAAAAAAAATCCGCAATAACGATGCCTACACTCCGGGAGGAGTTGCAGGGGCCCGCCCCAACCGGGCGGTCATCGCCTACTGCGCCGCCGTCAAGGGGGCCTTCAAGGGGCTGCCGGTGGTGATCGGCGGCATCGAGGCGAGCCTGCGCCGCCTGGCCCATTACGATTACTGGGACGACCGGGTTCGCCGCTCGGTCCTCGTCGATGCCAAGGCCGATCTCCTCGTCTTCGGCATGGGGGAGGGTCCCCTGCTGGAGATCGCCCGCCGGGCCGCCGCCGGAGAGTCTCCTGCGGCGATGGCGGGGATCCGCGGCACCGCCCGGATCGACCGCAGCCGCCCCGAGGGAGGGATCGAACTCCCCTCCTTCGAAGCCGTCTCCGCCGATCCGGCCGCCTATAACGAGGCCTTCCGCCTGGCGGCCGCAGAAAACAACCCCTTCTGCGGTAAAATCCTTGCGCAGCGGCACGGGGAGCGCTGGGTGACGGTCAATCCTCCCCCCTTCCCCATGGACGAAGGGGAGTTGGACCGCCTCTACGCCCTCCCGTTCCAGAAGCGCCCCCACCCCTCCTACCGTCAGGCCATCCCCGCCTTCGAACAGATCCGTCATTCGATTACCACCCACCGGGGGTGTTTCGGCGGGTGCGCCTTCTGCGCCATCACCCATCACCAGGGGAAACTCATCCAGTCCCGCTCCGAAGGGTCGGTGCTGGAGGAGGTCGGGCGGTTGGTCGCCGACCCCCAATTCAAGGGGACCATTTCCGATGTCGGCGGTCCCACGGCCAACATGTACGGCCTCTCCTGCGGTGACGAGGCGGCGCGGAGCGTCTGTCGCCGGGCCGGATGCCTCTATCCGCGCCCCTGTCGCAACCTGGTGACCTCCGACGGCCGCGCGGTGCGTCTGCTGCGCAAGATTCGCCGCCATGAGGGGGTTCGCCACACCTTTATCGCCTCCGGCATCCGCTACGATCTGCTGGAGCACCAGCAGGAATATTTTGAGGCCCTGTTGCAGCACCATGTCGGAGGCCTCCTCAAGGTCGCTCCCGAGTCGGTGTGCGCAACGGTTACCGCCGTGATGCGAAAGCCGGGTCCGGGGCTATTCGAGGCCTTTCTCCAGCGCTTTCGGCAGGCCAGCCGGACCCTCGGCCTGCGCCAGGGGGTGGTCCCCTATTTCATCTCCGCCCATCCCGGCGCCACCCTCTCCGACATGGTCGATGTCGCTCTCTTTTTGCGTCGTCACAACCTGAGGGTCGAACAGGTCCAGGAGTTTACCCCCACTCCCGGCACCCTCTCGACGTGCATCTACCACACCGGAGTCGATCCCCTGACCGGCGAGAAGGTTCACGTTCCGCGTGCCCCCGGGGAAAAACGTCTGCAGAAGGCGCTCCTTCTCTCCCACCTGCCGGAGCATCGACGGGATGTTCTGGAGGCGCTCAAGCTCTGCGGCAGGGAAGGGGATGGAGATAAACTCCTCGGCGGGGAGCGGCACGGCAAGGGACGGGGAAAATAAAAAAGGCCGGAGGATTTCACCTCCGGCCTTTTGTTTTTGAGCCCATTGATCGGTCAGCCTGTGAATCCCCCCTCGCCGCTGAGGATCAAAAAGGCATCGACAACCCGGGGATCGAACTGCGTTGCCGAGTTTTTTTCGATTTCCCGCCGTGCGGTGCGGTGAGTCAATGCCTTGCGGTAGGGGCGATCGGAGGTCATGGCATCGTAGGTGTCGGCCACGGAGAGGATCCGCGATTCGAGGAGGAGATCCTCTCCCCGAATCCCCTGGGGATACCCCTTGCCGTCGAAGCGTTCGTGGTGCTGGACAATGATTTCCCGCACCCCCTGCAGAAAGCGGATCGGCTCAAGAATCCGGTCGCCGATCAACGGGTGCTGATGCAGGATGTCGATGTCGCCGGAGGAGAGATCCTCCTCCTTGTGCAGGAGAGCGAGGTCGATGCCGATCTTGCCGATGTCATGGAGAATGGCCGCCTGTTCGAGACGCTTGCACGATTCGGCAGGGAGTTCCATCTGTCGGGCCAGAGCCAGGCTGTAGCGGGTGACCCGTTCCGAATGGCCGCGCGTATAGGGATCGCTGGCCTCGACCGCCGAAACCAGAGCCTGTACGGTGCTCAGATAGGTGTGCTCCTGTTCTTCATAGAGCCGGGCATTCTTGATGGCGACGCTTGCCTGCGCGGCGATGGTGGACAGGAGCTCGAGGTCTTCGCCGGTAAAGGGTGAAAGGTCGAGCTTGTTGGCCATGGTGATGGTGCCGATGACCTCGTCCTTGACGATGAGGGGAGCGCAGATCACCGTCTCCCGGGTGAAGCCGAGCATGCTTTCCCGGTTGAATGCGCCGGAGGCACCGATTTCTCGGATGAGGAGCGGCTGGCGGTTGTTGATGACCCAGTGCGAGACGCCTCCCTCCTGGAGAGGGATGAGCAGGTCGGGGTCGAGGTTGTCAGGGAGGCCGACGGAGCCGCCGATGCTCAGGCTCGAGCGTTCCTTGTCGAAGAGGAGGATATAGCCGACCTTGGTGTGAAGGGTGGCGATGGTTTTTTTCAGGAGGAGTTCGAAGAGTTTGTCGTGCTCCATCGTCGAGTTGATGGCCAGCCCCATCTTGTAGAGGGCCGAAAGGCGGTTGACGGCGTTGGTCAGGTTGGTGTTGCGATCTTCGAGATCGCCGGCGAGGTCGGCGATCTTGTAGTTGGCCTCCTCGATCTCCTCGATCCGCTCTTCCAGGGAGATGTTGAGGTATTCGATCTCCTGGAGCCGTTCCTCCAGGGTGACGTTCATGTTCTGGATTTCATCGTGATGAGCGAGTTTTTCCTGGTTGATGGCGATCTTCCGCTCGTTGCGCACCGCCGTTTCCATGAGCCCCTTCAGGCGTTCGACCATCAGGTTGAACTTGGTCGACAGGAGGCTCATTTCGGCGGAACTGCCGACGCGGGTGTGGGCCCTCTCGAAATCCCCCTGTTCAAGGTAATCCATCGCCGCCATCAGTTTGCGAATCGGCGCATCGACGTAGAAGAGGATGAAGCCGGAAATGGTCAGGATGAGGATGACCAGCATGCCGACAGAGGAGAGAATCGTAGCCTCACGCCCCTTTTTCTGCAGGAGGACAAGTTCGCCGAGGGAGACCTGGACGTTGAGGACGCCGAGGACGCCGATCTGGGAATCGTGACATCCGTAACAGCTCTGGGAGTTGTAAATGGTGAGAATGGTGCTGTGAACTTCCCGTTCGTTCTCGAGGGTCTTGGTAAAGGAGAGGGTCTTGGTGCGGTAGGCGTGAAGGTCCGAAGAAGAAATCAGCTCGCCATTTTCGGCGGGGTCGGCCGAGACCAGGATGCGCCCCGCCTCGTCGAAAATACGCACCGCTTCGATGGCCGGTTCTTTTCTGATTTTTTCAAGGATATTGGCGACTTCAGCATTCTGGCCGTTGGCCATGCTGGTGATGATGCTGTTGCGGATCGTTTCCCCGAGCACCCGGCTGCTCTGGTCGGCAAAGCGCGAAAGCATGGCCCGCTGGGTCTGCAGGTTGTGCCACCCGGTCAGGGCGACGGCCATGATCATGATCGCCGAAGCCAGGCCGAGAATTTTAATTTTGAGGGAATTCATGTCATGCCTGCATCAAAAAAGTGATGGACCCTCAATACGATTTTTTTATGGGGAAAGGATCGCGGCCCATCTGGCCCGGAGGTCGGGAGTCTGCTGTGGCCGATCGATTCACCGGTTTAGGCTCCACCGTCGAAGGGGGGCCGGGATTTGCCGCCGTTCGTTGTTTTTTCCGGTCAAATGCCGTAGGAGTAACTCGAAAAAACGGTATAGGAATTCTCCCTGAGAGGCAAGGTGTTTTCACTAACCGCCAAGGCGTCCCGCACACGGACGGTCCGGCGGGGACTTCTTCTTGACAGGAACGGCGTCTGCCACTAATATACCGCCCTTGGCGACCTCGTTTATTTTGCAAGTTGTCAGCCAAAAGAGCCGTAAAAGCAAATGCTTGGGGTTTCCTAATGGGTTTTCTGCCGACCGTAGCGAGTTTGGTTCCGGTGGCAACAGAAATATCCCTTGCCGCCCCTTTTCGGAACGGCACCGGGGTCTCTTCACCGAAGCTTTGAACCGCCTTTTTCTCCCCCATTTTCCTGCGCCCCCAGGGTCCGTTTCCATGCCCGTCAGGGGTGAAAAGAAATTGACTTTGACTAACGTTTGTGGTTGATTTAAGCCCTGTATTCACCGGGATCTCGCCGGTAACGGTAACCGTCTCACATGCATCTTGACGATTTCGATTTCGACCTTCCTCCGGCCCTGATCGCCCAGTCACCGCTCCCCCATCGCGACGATTCACGGCTGATGGTCCTGCGCAGGTCCGCGAAAACGATCAGCAACGGAGACTTTCCCGGCATCGTCGATCATTTCCGTCCGGGGGATGTGCTGGTGGTCAACGATACCCGGGTCATCCCCGCCCGGCTCCTCGGGGCCAGGGACTCCGGCGGCAAGATCGAGGTCCTCCTGGTAAGGCGCCTGGCGGGGGTGGAGGAAATCTGGGCCTGTCTGACCAAGTGCTCCAAGACGCCCCGTCCCGGGACCCGTCTCCTTCTCGGCGGCAGGATTGCGGGGACGGTTCTCGAAGGGGGCCAAGAGCCTTACCGTCACATCAGTTTTACTTGCGAGGGGAGTTTCCTGGAGGCCCTGGAAGCGGTCGGCCATATTCCGCTCCCCCCCTATATCCGCCGGGAGGACGATTCCCTCGACCGCGAGCGCTACCAGACGGTCTTTTCCCGTAAACAGGGCGCCGTCGCCGCGCCGACCGCCGGTCTGCATTTCACGCCGGAGATTTTTCAGGTCCTCAAGCAAAGGGGTGTCGAAGTCCTCCCCCTGACCCTCCATGTGGGGTTGGGGACCTTTCTCCCGGTGCGAACGGAGAACATCCTCGACCACCGCATGCATGAAGAGTTCTATGAAATTCCCGAAGCCACCGCCTCGGGAGTCAACCGGGCCAAGAGGGAAGGGCGGCGGGTTTTTGCCCTGGGGACGACCACGACGCGGACGCTGGAATATGCCGTCGACGCCGAGGGACAACTGATGGCCGGCGAGGGGGGGAGCGACCTCTTCATCTATCCCGGTTTCCAGTTCCGGATCGTCGATGCCCTGATTACCAACTTTCACCTCCCGCGTTCGACGCTGCTGATGCTGGTGTCGGCTTTTGCCGGGCGGGATTTTGTTCTCGAGGCCTACCGCCGTGCAGTCAACGACGGTTTCCGTTTTTTCAGCTACGGCGATTGTATGCTGATCCTCTAGAGGGGTCGCTGGAGTCGGCGGGACCGGGTATTTTTTTGACTGAGTTCACTTTTGATCTTTTGGCGACCGACAGCGGCAGTGCCGCCCGTCGCGGTCGGATGACGACCCGTCGGGGCCTCATCGAAACCCCGATCTTCATGCCCGTCGGCACCCAGGGGACGGTCAAGGCGATGCTCCCCGAAGCCCTCAAGGAGATCGGGGCGCAGATCATTCTCGGCAACACCTATCATCTTTTTTTGCGTCCCGGTCACGAACTGATTCGGAATCTCGGTGGGTTGCACCGTTTCATGAACTGGGATCGGCCGATCCTCACCGACAGCGGCGGGTTCCAGGTCTTCAGCCTCGGCGCCCTGCGCAAGATCGATGAAGAGGGGGTGCGTTTCCAGTCCCACCTCGACGGCTCCAGTCACGTCCTCTCTCCCGAATCGTCCATCGCGGTTCAGGAAGCCCTCGGCGCCGACATCATCATGGCCTTCGACGAGTGCATCCCCTATCCGGCATCGAGGGAGTACGTGGCCGAATCGACGGCCCGCTCCGGCCGCTGGGCAAGGCGATGCAAGCTCGCCCGCAGTCAGGGGGACGGCGCCGCTCTCTTCGGCATCGTCCAGGGAGGGATGCACCCCGACCTGCGGGCCGGGAGTGTGAACGAACTTCTGGAGATCGGCTTCGAGGGGTATGCCATCGGCGGCCTCTCCGTCGGCGAAGAGGCGGCCCTCATGTACGAGGTGATGGATAACACCCTGCCGCTCCTGCCGAGGGACCGGCCCCGCTATGTCATGGGCGTGGGGACGCCGGAGAACCTCATCGAGGGGGTGAGCCGGGGGGTCGATATGTTCGACTGCGTGATGCCGACGCGCAACGCCCGCAACGGCGTCCTCTTCACCTCCTTCGGCAAGGTGAGCATCAAGCAGGCCCGCTACCTGGCCGACCCGCTCCCCGTCGACCCCGACTGCAGCTGCTACGTCTGCGGCAATTACAGTCGCGCCTATCTGCGGCATCTGTATCAGAGCAACGAGATCCTTTCCTCGGTTCTCAACACCCACCATAACCTTCACTACTACCTGGGTCTGATGCAGGGGGTGAGGGACGCCCTCGACGGGGGGCGCTTTGGCGAGTTCAAGAAGGATTTCTATCGAAAAAGAGCGGATAATCCGAGCGGCACATGAAAATCCGTGCTATTGTCGGTGGCGTTTTTCCCATCCTGTGAGCCCGAAACTGTTGCAAATAACCCAAGGAGGAATCAATCAATGAACCTGTTCGGAGTTTCTGAAGCCTACGCCATGGCCGCCAACGGCGGTGCCGAGGGGGGACGTCCCGGTTACGAGGGCGTTATCATGCTGGTCATCATGTTCGCCATCTTCTACTTCCTGCTCATCCGTCCCCAGCAGAAGCGGGCCAAGGAACACCGGCAGCTGGTGGAGTCCCTCAAGGTTGGGGATGCTGTTGTGACCGCCGGCGGAGTTCACGGCAAGGTGACGGCGCTGCAGGATACCGTGATCACCATCGAGGTGGCGACCGGTGTCAAGATCCGGGTGAATCGCTCATCGATCGTGGGGACCAAGCAGGAGTAGCCGCCACGATTCGCGTTCTTCACCTTCCGGGCGGCGTCGCCAGGCGACGTCGTCCGTAAAGCATCCGAAAGGAGATAGTAGCTGCCATGTCCAAGAGCATCAAGTTGCGCGGAGGCCTGATCCTGCTGGTCCTTCTCGTCTCACTGGCCTCGCTGGCTCCCACGGTGATCCGGGAGGGGCTCCCCTCCTGGTGGACCGGGAGCTTTGATCCCATCCATCTCGGCCTCGACCTGCAGGGCGGGATGCATCTGGTCCTGGGTGTCGAGGTGGATAAGGCAGTCGAAAGCCGCCTCGACAGCACCATCGACCAGGCCGAAACCCTCCTCCGGGAAAAGGACATCATCTTCAAGCGCGTCAGCCGCCGCGCCGGCGACGGCCTCGCCGTCACCGTCTATGACCAGGCGGCCGGTGCCCAGGTCGATGCGATCATGGCCGAAAGCTTTCCCAACCTCGAGGCTCTGACCGTCACCGACGAGGGAGGGTACATCCAGAAGAACTACCGGCTCAGCGACCGGGAGATCGACGAGATCAAGGATTACGCCGTGCGCCAGGCTCTGGAAACGCTTCGCAACCGGGTCGATCAGTTCGGCGTCAGCGAGCCGACCCTGCAGCGTCAGAGCGGCAACCGCATCCTGATTCAGCTCCCCGGAGTCGATGATCCCCAGCGGGCCATCGATCTCCTCGGAAAGACCGCCCGTCTCGAATTCAAGATGGTGGCCGAAGACGTCAATCCCCAGGACGCTCTCAAAGGGAACCTCCCCCCCGGAACCCAACTCCTCTATGAGCGCCGGGTGGACAAGAGCACCGGCGCCGTCTCCGAAATCCCCCTGGTGGTTCAGACCAAGACCGTCCTTACCGGCGATCTCCTCTCCGACGCCCAGGTGCGGATCGACACCCGCTACAACGACCCCTATGTCGCCATGGATTTCAACGCCGTCGGCGCCAAGCGTTTCGATCAGATTACCGCCGCCAACGTCGGCAAGCGGATGGCCATTGTCCTGGACGATACCGTCTACTCGGCCCCGGTGATTCGCGAGCGGATTTCCGGCGGCAGCGCCCAGGTCAGCGGCTCCTTCACCGAGCAGGAAGCGACCGACCTGGCCATCGTCCTGCGGGCCGGATCCCTCCCCGCTCCCGTGACGATCCTTGAAGACCGCACCGTCGGCCCCTCCCTGGGGCTCGATTCGATCAACAAGGGGATTTTCTCGGTCCTCATCGGCGGCGCCCTGGTGGTGGTGCTGATGCTGGTTTATTACAACCTCTCCGGGCTCGTTGCCAACATCGCCCTGATCCTCAATGTGGTCTTTATCATGGCGCTCCTTTCGCTGTTCAAGGCGACCCTGACCCTGCCGGGGATCGCCGGGATCGTCCTGACCGTCGGCATGGCCGTCGACGCCAACGTGCTGATCTTCGAGAGGATCCGCGAGGAACTGCGCCTCGGCAAGACGCCGCGCAACGCCGTCGATTCCGGGTACGCCAAGGCCTTTGTGACAATCATCGACGCCAATGTCACCACCTTGATTGCGGCCCTGGTTCTCTTTCAGTTCGGCACCGGGGCGGTCAAGGGGTTTGCCGTGACCCTGTCCATCGGCATCCTCGCCTCCCTCTTTACCGCGATCTTCGTGACACGGGTTATTTTCGACTTTTTCCTGGAACGCCGCCAGGTCAAACGGCTGAGCATATAAGGAGGACCGGATGGAGTTCATCAAGCCAGATATCAATCTCGATTTTATCGGCAAGCGCAAGATTGCCCTGATCTTTTCGGCTTTCCTGATCCTCGCCGGCCTCGTCTCCCTGGTCGTCAAAGGGGGACCGTCCTACGGCATCGATTTCGCCGGCGGTACCCTGGTCCAGATCAAGTTCGTCGAAGCGACCGACCCCGCCCGGATCAAGGAGGCTCTGGCCCCCCTGACCCTGGGAGGGCTGACGGTGCAGCAGTTCGGCGACGAGGCCAACGAATTCCTGGTTCGCGCCCAGGAGACCAGCGGCGCCATGGAGAGCCTTTCCCGCAACATCAAGACGACCCTCGAAACCCGATACGGGGCGGGACAGGTCGATGTGCGGCGCACCGAGATGGTCGGGCCCCAGGTCGGAAAGGACCTCCGTCAAAAGGGGCTCTTCGCCATTTTTTACGCTCTGATCGGCATCCTCGTCTACGTCACCTGGCGCTTCGAATTCCGTTTCGCCGTCGCGGCGATCCTCGCCCTGTTTCATGACGTGATCATCACTCTCGGTGTCTTCTCCATCTTCGGCAAGGAGATCGACCTGCCGATCATCGCCGCTTTTCTGGCGATCATCGGTTATTCCCTCAACGACACCATCATCGTCTGCGACCGGATCCGCGAGAACATGGGACGCCATGCCAAGGACGGCTTTGCCGCCATCGTCAATCGCAGCATCAACGAAACCCTCTCCCGGACCCTCCTCACCTCCGGGACGACGCTGATCGTGGTTCTGGCCCTCTTCATCTTCGGCGGCGGGGTCATCCACAACTTCGCCTTTGCGCTCCTGGTGGGGATACTGATCGGTACCTATTCGTCGATTTATGTGGCCAGCGCCCTGCTGGTCTTCTGGGATGACTACCGGGCCCGCAAGGGGGCCCTCGCCGGAGCCAAGGGAGGGGCGGCATGAAAAAGGAAACCTTCTTTCTCGTCGCCGGAGCCCTGATCATCGGTCTTCTGGTCGGCCTGCTGGTCAGCAAGGGGAAAAAGGAACCGTCTAGCGCTGTGCCGCCGGCGTCCCAGGCTCCTGCCGTCAATTTTCAGCAGAATCTCGGCCTTCTTGAGGAACTGGTCGCCAAGGACCCCACAAACCGCAATGCCTGGGTGCAGCTGGGGCACGGCTACTTCGATTCCGACCAATATATCAAGGCCATCGAGGCCTACAACAAGGTCCTCGAGCTCGATCCCAACGACCCCGACATCCTCACCGATCAGGGGGTCATGTTCCGGGCCCTCGGCTGGTACGACAAGGCGGTGGACAACTTTGTCAAGGCCAACCAGCTCAACCCCCTGCACGCCCAGAGCCTCTATAACCTGGGGGTGGTCTATCGCTATGATCTGAAGGATCTCGACAAGGCCAGAGCGGCCTGGAAAAAGTATCTGGCCCTCAATCCCGTCGGTCCCGGAGCCGAGCAGATTCGCGCCGAGATGGAGTTTCTCGAGAGTCACCCCCCCCTGCCGCAGGGGAAATAAGTCAGACAACGGCGGGCCGGGGTACATCCCCCGGCCCGTTTTTTTTAGGAGGACCCCGTGTCGCTACGCGGATTCTTGCCCTGCCGGGCTATCGTTGCCCTTCTCTGCTCTCTCCCCTTTTTGACATCCTGTCTGGTTGCTTCTCCGCCGGTCTCCGGGTCCTTGGAGGGGGACCATCTCTGGCGCGGCACCGTGCGGATCGCCGGCGATCTGGTGGTCGCCGAAGGAGCGCATCTGGTCATCGCCCCCGGGAGCGAGATCGTCTTTCTGCCGCCGATCGAGGGGGAAGGGGAGTGGACCGAACACCCCCACTTTCCCGGAAGCGAACTGATCGTGCGCGGATCGATCGCCGCCGAGGGGACGGCCGATAAGCCGATCACCTTCCGTTACCTTGACGCCGCCGCTCCTCCGGGGAGCTGGGGGGGGGTCAATCTGGTCGCCAGCCCCCACGCCCGTTTCAGGTACTGCCGTTTCACCCAGGCCGACAGCGCCCTGCACAGCCAGGGCTCCACCGTCTCCGTCGAAGACTCCCTCTTTGAGAACAATCTGGTCGGAATCCGCTTTCATTCCTCGGAGATTTCCATCGAACACAACCTTCTGCGCCGCAACGGCACCGCCATCCGCTTTCATTTCGGCGCGCCGGTCATCTCCCGCAACGACATCCGCGACAACGACAAGGGCTTTTTCGTGACCTCCTACCCCCGGGACTACCGCATCGAGGGCAACAACATCGTCGGCAACGGCCGCAGCGTCGTTCTCGGCGAGGAGGTTCCCGACGATCTGATTTTGGCGGGGAATTTCTGGGGGGAGACGGATCCGGCGCGGATAGAAGATGATTTTGTCGATGGAAGGAGAATCGACTATCTCGGTGAGGTCCTCTATCGCCCCTTTGCCGGCGAACCGTTCGCCGATGCGGGGACGACATGGAACCGGTGACCGTGCGCCGCTGGGCGCCGCGGGGTGCCGAGCCCGGTGTCGAGGAGATCGCCCTTCTTGCAGCCGGCCTCGGGGTCTCCCCTCTGGCGGCCGCAGCTCTCTGGGGGCGCGGCGTGCAGACCGTCGCCGCCGGCCGGGTCTTTCTCGATGCCGGCCTTGCGGCCCTCCCCGATCCCTTTCTCCTTTCGGGGATGGAGCGGGGGGTCGAGCGCCTCGTCGCCGCCATCGAGGGGGGGGAGGGGATCGCCGTCCACGGCGACTACGATGTCGACGGCATCACCGGCACCGCCCTTCTGGTGGAAACCCTGCGGGCCTTCGGCGCCGTCGTCGACTATCATATCCCCCTGCGCCTCAAGGACGGCTACGGCCTTTCCGCCGAGGCGTTGCGCCGGGCCGCGGCCGCCGGAGCCCGGGTGGCCCTCTCCGTCGACTGCGGCGTCTCCGCCCTCGAAGAGGGGCGCCTGGCCCGAGAGCTCGGCCTCGATCTGATCATCACCGACCACCATCAACCCCCGGAGACCCTTCCCGAGGCTTTGGCCATCATCAATCCCCACCTCCCCGAAAGTCCCTTTCCGGCGCGGGAGCTCTCCGGCGTCGGGGTCGCCTTCTTCCTGATGATCGCCCTGCGCAAGACCCTGCGGGAACGGGGAGCCTTCGCCTCCTCTCCCGAGCCCGATCTGCGCCGCTCCTTAGACCTTGTCGCCCTCGGCACCATCGCCGATGTCGTCCCCCTGACCGGCGTCAACCGCATCCTCACCCGATTCGGCCTCGAGCTTCTCGGTCGCGCCGGCCGTCCCGGGGTCGCGGCCCTGAAGGCGGTGGCGGCGGTCAAGGAGATGAACGCCTCCGCCGTCGGCTTTCGCCTCGGACCGCGCCTCAATGCCGCCGGTCGTCTGGAGGATGCGGCCCTGGGCGTCGATCTCCTCCTCGAAACCTCTCCGGCCCGTGCAGGAGAGATCGCCAGTCACCTCGACGGTCTCAACCGCGAGCGCCAGCAACTCGAGCAGGAGACGCTGTCTCAGGCCATCGAGCGCCTCGATGAAGGAGGGGAGGGGGGGGAGCGTTCCATCGTCCTCGCCGATGAGCGCTGGCATCCGGGAGTGATCGGCATCGTCGCCAGCCGCCTGGTGGAGCGCTATCACCGTCCGACGATCCTCATCGCCCTCGAAAACGGTCAGGGAAAGGGATCGGCCCGGTCCATCGCCGGCTTTCATCTCTATTGCGCCCTGCAGGACTGCAGCGAATTTCTAGCCGGATTCGGCGGACATCAGTACGCCGCCGGCCTCTCCATCGCCGGTGAGGCCGTGGACGCCTTTACCGCAGCCCTCGACGGGGTGGCGCACCGGATTCTCAGCGCCGAAGATCTGGTTCCCAAGCTTTCCCACGACGGCGAGATCCTCCTTGAGGACATCACCCGCGAGTCCCTCGGGGAGCTGGCGAAGCTGGCCCCCTTCGGCGCCGGCAATCCCGAGCCGGCCTTCGTCGCCAGGGGCTTGCGGGCCCAGCAGATCAGCGTCGTCGGTGAGAAGCACCTCCGGTTCACCGCCCGCCAGGGGGGGTATTCCATTCCCTGCATCGCCTTCGGCATGGTAGACCGCCGCACCGAGCTCGAGGGAGAATTCGATCTTCTCTTCCATCCCGGACTCAACGAGTTCCGCAATAACGTTTCCGTGCAGTTGCGGGTTCGGGATATCCGACCATCTGTCTGATCCTGTGTGCCTCTCTTACTAAAAGACGATGGCGAGAACCCCGACAATCATCCCACTGGAATCCTTCATATATGGCGGCTGCGCTAAATATGACGGAAACTGCAACCAATTTTCTCTCCTCCCCGTAATCATCCCTTTAGTTTTCCCTTTTACAATCAGGTAGTTGTGTCACTAGTGTTGTGCCATTGATATGGCATGGTAATTGCGAAATGAATTCCGGTTGATTCCAATCCCTTTCTGTGGACCTGTATCGAAATCGGATCCTATTCAGCAGCAGCCACCACCATATCTATAACAGTATCTATGACAGCACTGATTATGCTGAAGCCATAAACGGGTCCCTTCATGGCTGTATTGTGGACTCTTTCCGGATGGCGTGAGGGTAACAAACCGTGTTGGATGAATAGAGAAAATAACAAGTCGCAAGGATGAGGGTGCTTTGGAATTTTGACAATCCTCAATTAAAACAGTTCTGGAACAACAAAAGGAGATTTGAGATGAATCAGACAGCCGGAGTATTTAGTGGTCAGATGTATATTTGGGTAGGGCTCGCAGCCCTGGTGGTGGTTGCGGTAGTGTTTAGGAAGATCTTCCGAAACAAATAATCATACCTCAAGGTCGATTGCTATAGCGCACTCTGTTTCAAAAGGCCGCAAGCATATGCTGCGGTTTCCGTTCATTCAACTCTGACGCCGCACATGATTTTTCAGTAGAGGTGCACAATTCATGATAATTAAATTCGTTCCCGTTATGGTACTGGCATTATTCTTTGCCGGATGTGCAGCAAAAGCCCTTCCACCCGTTGAGATAATGTTTCCTACCAGGACCATTGATTATCAGAAAGAGGTTAAGCCGATCCTCGACAAACGCTGCACCGTTTGCCATTCCTGCTACAACTCGCCCTGTCAGCTCAAACTCGATTCTTTTGAAGGGGCTGACCGTGGGGGAACAAAGAGGGCCATTTACAATTCTTCACGACTCAGTTCCATGGACCCGACCCGTCTTTTTACCGATGCTCAGTCAACTGCGGAGTGGCGGGAAAAAAAATTCTTCAGCGTGACGGATAGTACTGTTTCAAACGGATTGAACGATTCGATAATGATTCAGCTTTTGTCCCATAAGATGAAAAACGCGAAGAGTGAGGGTGAGTACCGGTCTGAATCTGAAGATCTGACATGTTCTGAAAACGGCAAGGAGCTTGGCGGCTATCTGAAAAAACATCCGAATAACGGCATGCCGTTTGGTTTTCCCCCACTCAAGCAGGACGAGTTCGACATTGTCGCCGGTTGGCTGGTTCAGGGTGCCAAAGGGCCTGATGCCGCACAGCAGGCGGAGCTGATGGCGCAGAAACCAGACGATGCGCTGGCCGTCCTGAAGTGGGAAGATTTTCTGAACCAGGACGATCCCAAACATGCCATGACGGCACGCTACCTTTACGAACACTTGTTTCTGGCGCATCTGAAGTTCGGAACCCCGACCAATGAATTCTACGAACTGGTTCGCTCGAAAACGGCACCCGGTCACCCCCTTGATCTGATCGCCACCGTCCGCCCCTATGACGATCCCGGCGTCAAGAGGGTCTACTACCGTTTCCGGAAAATTTACTCCACCATCGTCATCAAGACCCATATGGTTTTCAATCTCGACGACACCCAACTGAAGCGGTTCAACGAACTGTTCATTCAGCCGGAGTGGCTGCAGCCGCCTCATCTGATGAGCTATGCTACGAAAGTGAGCGCCAACCCTTTTGTCGTATTCGAACAGATCCCGCCGCGCTCGCGCTATCAATTCCTGTTGGATAATGCCCTCTATACCATCATGACTTTCATTCACGGTCCGGTCTGCAAAGGCCAGATCGCCCTCAATGTCATCGATGATCATTTCTGGGTCATGTTCATGGACCCGGACCATGATTTGAGCGCGACCAATCCAGGTTTTCTGAAGCTGTACGGCGACAAATTGCGGATGCCCATTGAGAGTGGGAGCAACCTGGGTATCTTTTCGCTGCTCACCGATGAGCATCGCGCGTCGGCAGTGGAGTTCTACGGGGCCAGGCAGGATCTCTACTCTTCCTTAAACTATTCCGGTCTCGGCTATGAGTCCATTTGGAAGGGAAACCGGGCCGAAGATGCCCCGATGCTGACCGTCTATCGCCATTTCGACAGTGCCTCGGTGCATAGGGGGGCTCTGGGTGATCTACCGAAAACAGTATGGGTTATTGATTATCCTCTGTTGGAACGGATCTATTATGCCCTCGTTGCCGGTTTTGACGTCTATGGCACATCCGCTCATCAGTTGGCCTCGCGGTTCTACATGGATGAACTGCGCGTTGAAGCGGAGAGTTACTTCCTTGATTTTCTTCCACCGGAGAATCGGCGGGAGATAATGCAATCGTGGTACAAGGGCGTAGATTATGAGAAAATCAATTACTCCCCTTCCGCCCTGCCTGCAAAAATACTCTTTACATCGAACGACCCGAAGCGAGAGTTCGTCGAACATGTCGTGGATAGCCACCTTCTGCCGGCGACAGGGATCGGCTTTGATAAGGTAAATTACCTGCGCGCAGGAGCCGATTATTCGCGCCAGCCCGACAAACTTGAAACCGCCGACGACTATCTGCGGGCCATTCGTGCCGTTTCCAGAACCGGAGCGCCATTTTTCGCCCTGGTCAATGACAGTAACTCCAATGTTGCCTATGTAAGGATTAGACGGGAGAAGGGTCGCGACGTTGCTTTTTCCGTGGTAATCAATCGCTGGCATAACAATGTCACATTCCTGCTCAAAGAAGATAAACACCTCGACCCGTCCAGGGACAGTGCCGACATTATCAATGGTCTCATTGGATCCTATCCGAACTATTTCTTTGATGTGCAGGAGAAAGATTTCCCTGATTTTATCGATTTCCTTGCCCATTTTGATGCGAGTCAAAAAAATACGGCGCGGATGGTAAAATATGGCGTGAATCGGGCCGACGAACGATTATGGGCAACCTATGACTGGTTCCAAAAACGCCATAATGAAGATGAACCGGTGAATGGGGGGCTTTTTGATATGAACCGTTACTATTACATTGCCCGATAGAAAACCAGGCGAGGAAGAAAAATCGTCGGTTACCTAAGTTCGGCAACAGGGCACATTCCAAAAGAAAGAGAGGGGGGAACGTGAGGCTTAATGATATTAGCAGGGGAACAGGGCTTGAAGGACACGGCATCTGCAATGCTAACCTGATTTACTGGACGCCGCCGACATCGGTTCTCTATGAACTGATTGTGAAGAGGGGAGAGGGGCTCCTCTCCCATCTGGGCGCGGTCGCCGTCAAGACCGGACACTATACGGGGCGGGCCGCAAACGATAAGTTCATCGTCGACGAACCGAGCTGCCACGACCATGTCGCCTGGGGAAAGGTCAACCGCCCCTTCGACCCGGCAAAGTTCGATGCCCTCTACGATCGGATGTGTGCCTACATGCACGGGCGCGATCTCTTTGTGCAGGATTGCTATGCGGGGGCCGACAAGGAGCATCGCCTCCCCATTCGCGTCATCACCGAGAACGCGTGGCATTCTCTCTTCGCCCGCAACATGTTCGTGGCGGCAGAACCGGAGGAGCTGGAGAACCACTCTCCCCACTTCACCGTCATCAATATGTCGCACTTCCACGCCCTTCCCACCGTGGACGGCACCAATTCCGAAACGTTCATCATCATCAACTTTGCCCGCAAAATGATCATCATCGGCGGCACCAGCTATGCCGGCGAGATCAAAAAGTCGATCTTCACCATCCTCAACTATCTCCTGCCGATTCAGAAGAAGATCCTGCCGATGCACTGCTCCGCCAACGTTGGGCCCAAGGGAGATTCCGCCGTCTTCTTCGGTCTCTCCGGCACCGGCAAAACGACCCTCTCCGCCGATCCGAACCGCTCGCTGATCGGCGACGACGAACACGGCTGGGACGACAAGGGGGTCTTCAACTTCGAGGGCGGATGTTACGCCAAGATCATCAACCTCTCCAAAGAGGCCGAACCTGAAATCTACGAGACGACCCGCCGCTTCGGCACCATCCTCGAAAACGTTGCGATCGACATCCACAGTCGCCGGATCGACCTGAACGACGACTCCTTTACCGAAAACACCCGTGCCTCCTATCCGCTGACCCACATCCCGAACATCGTCAAGAGCGGCTGCGGCGCTCACCCCGTCAACATCATCATGCTCACCTGCGACGCCTTCGGCGTTCTCCCGCCCATCGCCCGGCTGACTCCGGAGCAGGCGATGTTCCACTTCCTCTCAGGCTACACGGCCAAGGTCGCCGGAACTGAAGCCGGAGTCACCGAACCCTCCGCAACTTTTTCCACCTGCTTCGGTGCCCCTTTCATGGCGCTCAACCCGACCGTCTACGGGGAGTTGCTGCGCACCAAGATCGCCAGACACAAGGTCACCTGCTGGCTGGTGAATACCGGCTGGAGCGGAGGCGCCTACGGGGTCGGCTCCCGTATGAAGATCGGGTACTCCCGCGCACTGGTCAATGCCGCCCTCGACGGCACCCTGGACGCCGGTCCTTTTGCAAAGGACAACTTCTTCGACCTCGATATCCCCACCACCTGCCCCGGAGTCCCCGCCGATGTCCTCAACCCCCGCAATACCTGGGAGGACAAGGCCAAATACGACGAGACCGCAACCCGTCTGGTCGGGATGTTCAAGGAGAATTTCAAAAAATACGCTCCCCATGTGAGCTCCGAGGTGGCCGAAGTGATGTAAGGGCCGATCTCCATAACCTCGCGACTCCTCCTGAATCAGGAGGAGATCTTAAAGACGAAACCGCCCGATCGGCTGCTGCCGGTCGGGCGGTTTTATGTTGGGGGTCAGGGTAAAGGGCCTTCTCCCCTGAGAACCAGGATCATCTGGGCAAGGGATTTGGGGTGGGGCGCCCCTGGCCACCCAAATATGCCGTCATTCAATACCGTCCAGGTGCGATCCATGTCTTCTGTCATTTACGACAGCTTTGTCAAACTCGACGGATTCTGATGATGATATTCGCTGCACACCTCTGGCCTCTCCCTGATTTTTTCCTTCAGAAACGAAGGCTTGCATCCGTTTTTTTCATATTTTGTTTTTGGCGCGTTACTTGAAGACTACATACCCACAAGAACATGAATTCAGGTCGGGCTTGCAGTGGAAAACCAGGAATTGCGTCCCGACCAGTCCGGACCCTCAGAGAGACGGCGATATCAAACATGAAATGGAGGTGTTGCATCACAACCCAAAGGTAGCGTCTGCGAAGGCGAACATTTATGCCGATCAGCTTGCGAGCCGAAATCCGGTATGGATGCACTTGATAAAGGAAAAAACTTAACCATCCGCGAGGATGGGGCGGAAAGCCTACAGGGTCTCCACGAGACAGCCAGGACGCCGAAATATCATGAGATTTCAGTTCCCTGTCTTTTTTACATATCTTTTTGGGAACACTGGAGTCTGCTGAAAGTCGACTTATTGTCGAAAGTTAGTCATGAACACAGGTATTCCAACAAATGAACAAGGAGATGTCATGAGAAAATTTATTGGACGGAAAGCTTATCTTGTATCTTTGATCGTTCTGGGCGCTTTTGTCTGCACCCTCCCCGCCTACGCTGGTTCGCATCATCGGGACAGTGACGACAATGACGATAATTCAACCAGTAATTCAGTCGTCGCAGGACCCAAGACCGTCAACCTCGGGACAGCCGGCGATTTCGTTATCCTGACAAAAACCGGAATCACAACCACCGGAACCACGGCCATTGTCGGAAGTATGGGGGTCAGTCCCATCGTCGCTACGGCCATGACCGGTTTTGGTCTGATTGCCGATGCCACGAATGAATTTTCCACTTCGTCTCTGGTGACCGGCAAAATCTACGCAGCCGACTATGCCCCGCCGACCCCTACCAAAATGACCACCGCCATCGGTGACATGGAAACCGCCTACACTGACGCCGCCGGAAGAGTAAATCCTGATTTTGAGGAACTCGGCGGCGGCGACATCAGCGGCAAGACACTTCTCCCCGGTCTCTACAAATGGAGCACAGACGTTTTGATCACGAACGCCGGAGTTACTCTCGCCGGTGGCCCGAATGATATCTGGATTCTGCAGATGGCTGGCAATCTGACCGTGAACAACAGCGCCATGGTCACCCTCCTCGGCGGCGCCCAGGCCAAGAACATCTTTTGGCAGGTCTCCGGCAATGCGACCCTCGGAACCGCAGCTGACATGAAAGGGATCATCCTGAGCAAAACGCTGATTTCGATGAATACCGGCGCCAAACTGAGCGGCAGAGCGTTGGCCCAGACCGCAGTGACGTTGATCGCAAATACCGTTACGGCCCCCTAAGGCCTGAGCTCTTCGGTGTGAAAACTGAATAAAAAAGAGGGGAGACAGGCGGTTGCCTGTCTCCCCTCTTTCTGGTGTTTCAACTTGTTAACCCGGAAGCCCAAAGTTTTGCAGCATCAGTGTTGGTGAGGGGCCTGTGGGGTCGCCTCGGCGTGGTGGGGGGCGGCATGAACGACCTGGGCGATCCCTTCGACGTAATGAACGAAGGTGACGTAGGCTTCGACATATTTACGGCCGGCCGCTATGCTTTCATCGGCATGCTTTTTTGTCTCCAGGGCATGGATGAAACGCTTGCGAATCCCCTCTTCGGTGTGCCTAAGGATGGCCTTGACCAGTTCGTCGACCGCCCCCTTTTCCAAGGCCAGATCCGCCTTGGCGATCACGGGTTCGACGGTTCCGGCCGCCTTCAGACCGGTATAGGGAGCTCCCTCGCCGGCGCGGTGAATGCGCACCAGGGTCTCAAAAAAGTAGAGGTCGGCCAGGGTCTCGGCTTCGGGGCTGAGCTTGCGCACCGCCGTCGTCTTGGCAAAGGCCGTGCGAATCTCCTTTTCATCGCCCAAACTGACCCACTTCAGCACCGGGGCGACATTCCCCTGGGCCAGAGCGGTGCGCGCATCGGCGACCACCGGTCCATCGAGGGTGTCACAGTGTGCCGCCGCCTCCCCCGGAAGGAGCAGTCCGATAGCCAGGGCCAGGGTCATTCCCAACAGCGTCAGCGAACGTCTCGATTTCGTGTTCATGGTTTCTCCCCTTTTACCTTTGTTGATTGGGCAGGTCACCTCTCTGAGTGGTCGGCGTCCCTATTGTTTCATTATACTGACGCTGACTATAAAACAAATTGACCTCCATCAATTCAGCACCGATCCGGGCTTTTCAAGACCTGAGCCTCGTCCCCTCGTCCCCTGATTTCGTTATTGACATCTCTGGAGGAGATGAGTAATCTATTTTTGATTAAAGGGGAGTAGCATCCGGAACATCCGGCCCGCGCTTCGTCAATACGGTGGTTTCGCCACCCGGACGCGGGAGCTGCGACGTAAAGTCGAGCCTTGCAAGACCTTTGTCCATGCATCCAACCATGCATCGGGTAAAGGTCTTTTTTCTTTTACCCGACGCGTAAATTAACCGCGGAGGTAAAAGAAATGAACCTGCTCAAGATCACCTTCCTTCTCACCTGCCTGACTCTTCTTCTCGTCGCCATGGGCAGCGCCATCGGCGGCCAGTCCGGCATGCTCATCGCCTTTGCCCTGGCGTGCGGCATGAACTTCTTCTCCTACTGGTATTCGGACAAGATCATCCTCAGGATGTACAAGGCCCGGGAAGTCTCGGAAACGGAGAATCCCTCCTTTTACGGGATGGTCCGGCGCCTCGCCCAGCAGGCGAAGATGCCGATGCCCAAGGTCTACATCATCCCCTCCGAAGGGCCCAACGCGTTTGCCACGGGGCGCAACCCGGAGAACGCGGCCGTCGCCGCCACCGAGGGACTCCTGCGCATCCTCTCCCCGGAGGAACTCGAAGGGGTCATGGCCCATGAGCTGGCGCATGTGCAAAACCGCGATACGCTGATTTCCACCATCGCCGCCACCTTCGCCGGCGCCATCTCCATGCTCGGCAGCATGCTGCAGTGGTCCGCCATCTTCGGCGCCGGCCGCGGCGAGGACGAGGAAGGGGGAGGGAGCCTTCTCGGCGGCCTGGCCCTGGCGATCATCGCTCCGATGGCGGCCATGCTGATTCAGATGGCCATCTCGCGGTCCCGCGAATACCACGCCGATGCCTCCGGCGCGAGAATCTGCGGCAAACCCCTGGCACTGGCCGGCGCGCTTCGCAAGCTGCAGGAGGCCTCGACGAGGATGCCGATGCAGGAGGCGACTCCTTCGACCTCGCACCTCTTCATCGTCAACCCCCTGACCGGCGCATCGATGCTCAAGCTCTTCTCCACGCACCCGCCGATGGAGGAGCGCATTGCCCGCCTGGAGGCGATGGCTTTCTCAGGGAAGGAATGAAAGACTCGGGGCCCAAATCGTTTCTCAGGCTCCGGACCGGCAAGTAAACCCTCGCGATGGGAGAACGTCTCGTGAACACTCTCTGGATGTGGATCGGCTTCAACCTCTTCGTCCTCGTGCTGCTGGCACTGGATCTCGGCGTGCTCCACCGCAAAGGCAAGGAGGTGGGGATTTTCGAGGCGCTCCTGCTCAGCCTCGGGTATTTCATTCTGGCGCTGATCTTCGGCGCCGGGGTCTATCATTTCCTCGGGGCGAGCTCCGGAGTCGAGTTTTTCACCGGCTACCTGCTGGAGAAGAGTCTGAGCGTCGACAACATCTTCGTCTTCGTTCTGATCTTCAGCCATTTTCAGGTGCCGGCGCAGTACCAGCACCGCGTCCTGTTCTGGGGGATTCTGGGCGCCCTGGTCATGCGGGCCGCCATGATCCTGACCGGCGCAGCTATTCTCGGAGCCTTCCACTGGGTGATCTACCTCTTCGGAGCTTTCCTCATCTTCACCGGGGGCAAGATGCTGGTGACGATCAACCAGGAACCGGACATGGAGGGGAACCGTCTGGTCCGTCTGATCCGCCGCCATTTCCGGGTGACGGAGGGGTATGAGGGAAACCGGTTCTTCGTTCGCCGGGAGAGTCTGCTCTACTTGACGCCGCTGATGGTGGTGCTGATTCTGGTCGAAGTCTCCGACGTGGTCTTCGCGCTCGATTCCATCCCGGCCATTTTCGCCATCACCACCGACCCGTTCATTGTCTATACGTCCAATGTCTTTGCCATCCTCGGACTGCGGGCGCTCTATTTCGCCCTGGTCGGCATCATCCACCGGTTTCATTACCTCAAGTACGGCCTTTCGCTGGTGCTCATGGTGGTCGGTGCGAAGATGTTGATCAACGCGGCTTTTGGCAAGGTCATCCCCACCGAGGCGGCGCTGCTGGTCACCGCCCTCCTGATCGGCGGCTCGATGCTGGTGTCGGTGATCAAGACCCGGAATCTGCCGAAAGAGATCGGCACCGCCGAAGCCGTTCACGGGTGGGTCCCGGGAAGCCCGGCGAAACCGGATGCGGGGGAGAATACGGACAAGTAAAAGCGCGCTGGCCCATCCAGTCATGAGTGGGCACAGCAGTGGGGTCGCGTCTCAACTCTTGACAATGTCAGAAGTTGAGACGCGACCTCCTTCGAAACTATGCGGTAAAAATAAGTAATTGCGATCTGAACATGAGATGCTAATATGACCTCAAATTGTGTTCATTTGACATCCAATTGAGGTCGTTATGCTTGAATCCCTTTTCGGTTCGATCAACAAAGAACGGGTCCTTTTTTTTATCTATGCCCGAAATCAGGGGCATGCTCGTGAAATAGCGCGATTCTACGCCTGCAGTTTGACCCCTCTCCAGCGTCAGCTTGAGATCCTTGAGCACGGCGGCATTCTTGTCAGTTCGCTGGTTGGGCGAACCCGGTTGTACACCTTTAATCCCCGGTATCCTCTCCTTTCAGAAGTAACCGCCTTGATCGAAAAGGCCTTGACTTTTTATCCGGAAGAAGAGCGGACTCGACTGCAGATGGAGCGACAGCGCCCACGTAGAGCGGGAAAGCCGCTATGAAGACCGTACGCGAGATGAACATTGGCGAGTTGGCCGCCTATGTCTGTTCCCACCTGGATCGTTATGGTATTTATGTTGCGCTCGGTGGCGGTGCGGTCGTTTCCATCTATGCCTCCGATAACTTTGTCTCTATGGATCTCGATTTTATCGACCTCTTGCAGACATCCCGACTGAAACTCAAGAAGGTTCTGAAGGAAATCGGGTTTGAGGAGAAGAACCGGTACTTTGTGAGCGAGGAGACGGAATTCTTTATTGAATTCCCATCCGGGCCGCTTGCGGTCGGCAACGAACCGGTTAAAAAGCTTGCGGAACTTCAGTTTGAAACCGGAAAACTGCGACTTCTTTCTCCAACTGACTGCGTTAAAGATCGATTGTCAGCATTTTATCATTGGGGTGATCGGCAGTGTTTGCAGCAAGCGGTCTGGGTAGCGGAGATGAAACCGATTGATTGGATTGAAGTGGAGCGATGGTCGCGGCAGGAAGGGGCGGCAGAGAAATTTGTTGAATTTAGGGCAGAGCTTCAGGGTCTTCGGTAGGGTTGAATAGGTATGGTGTCTTCGGGGCGAATTTGGGCGTGTCAAGCGACATCAGAAATTGACCCTTAACGACACGAAGAATTGACCACCCTCAGTCCCCCCTACTTCGCAGGGGGGAAGCAGTCCCCTTGATCCCCCCTATGAAATAGGGGGGAAGCGAGTGTAACGAGCAGGGGGGTCATTCAACAGGTGGGATGTGCCACCGGAACATCAAAAAGGCGCCCCGAGGTCCGGGCGCCTTTTGATGTTCTTCTCTCCCACAGGAGCGGGTTCCCCTGGATTGTTTCAGTCGATCCAGTCGGAGGGGGCAGGAGCGGTGAAGCGGATTTTCAGGCAGCGGCCGGCCGCTGGCCGCGCAGGTGGATGTACCAGTAGGCGAAGGAGACGAAGACGACGCCGCCGAGGATGTTGCCGAGGGTGACGGGAAGGAGGTTGTCGATGAAGAAGCTTCGCCAGGTGAGCCCCGGGTCGCTGATCCCGAGGCGTTTTGCCAGAAGGAGGCCGGTGGGGATGAAGTACATGTTGGCGACTGAGTGCTCGAAGCCGCTGGCGACGAAGGTCATGATCGGGATGTAGCAGGCGAGGACCTTGCCGGAGATGTCGCGGGCGGCGGTGGCCATGAAGACCGCCAGGCAGACGAGCCAGTTGCAGAGAATGCCGCGGACCAGGGCGACGTCGAAGGGGAGGGTGGTCTTGTCCCGGGCGATGGCGATGGCGTGGTCGGCCAGGTGTCCGGACTGCCAGAGATTGGAGCGGAACATCAGCCAGGCGAAAAAGAGCGAGCCCGCCAGGTTGCCGAGGATCACCACCGCCCAGTTCGCCGACAGTTGCCACCAGGAAATCTGCCCGTGCAGAGCCGCCTTGGCCAGGAGGCTGTTGCCGGTGAAGAGTTCGGCGCCGCAGACCACCACCAGCATCAGGCCGATGGAAAAGACGCTGCCGCCGAGAAGGCGGGAGATCCCGACGCCGACGATGGGAGCCGTGTCCTGGGTGACCACGGTGGCCAGTTGGGCGCCGAAACCGATGTAGAAGCCGGCCAAAAGGCTCAGGACCACGGTCCGGGAGAGGGACTGGGTCGAGAGGCGCCGCGCGTTGTCGACGATCGCCTGGACTGTTTCGCCGGGGGTGAGAAAGCGCTTTTCCATGAAAGAGATTCCCCCGAGAGGTTAAAGGAGCCCGGCGTCGCGGGCGACCAGATCCCAGGCGCCGAGGGAGCGGCGGATGATGTCGCCGTCGATGCAGTAGGCGATGCGGAAATATCCCGGCGCCCCGAATCCTGCGCCGGGGACGAGGAGGATGTTGTGCTTCTGGGCCAGGCGCACGAAGGCGACGTCGTCCTCAAGGGGTGAGCGGGGGAAGAGATAGAAGCCCCCTCCCGGCTTCACCATGTTGAAGCCGAGGGCGGTGAGGTGGTTGTAGAGGATATCGCGTTTTTCCTGGTATTCGCCGATATCCACGGAGACCCGCTGCAGCTTGGCCACCAGCTTCTGCATCAGGGCCGGAGCGTTGACGAAGCCGAGGACGCGGTTGCAGAAGATCGCCCCCTCGATGAACTGGCCGACGTTGTTCATCGCCGGGTTGGCCGCCAGGTAGCCGATGCGCTCGCCGGGGAGGGCCAGATCCTTGGAGTGGGAGGTGACGACGACGGAATTCTTCACGCAGGCGAAGATCCCCGGAACCTCCTGGCCGTCGAAGGCGAGCCTGGCGTAGGGTTCGTCGGAGATCACGTAGATGTTGCGCTCGAGTTCCTTCTCCTTGCGGGCGATCATTTCCCCGAGGGCAAGAAGGCTCTCCCTTGGGTAGATGACGCCGGTGGGGTTGTTGGGCGAGTTGACGATGACGGCGCGGGTATTGGGGCCGATGGCGGCCTCGATGGCGGCGACGTCGAGCTGGAAGGTTTCGCGGTCTGTCCAGACCTCTTTGGTCACCCCGCCGTGGTTGTCGACGTAGAATTTGTATTCGACAAAGAAGGGGGCGAGGATGATGACTTCTTCGCCGGGGTTGAGGATCGTCTTTAACACGACGTTGAGGGCGCCGCCGGCGCCGCAGGTCATCACCACCTGGTCGGCCGTCACCGGCAGGGGAGAGTGGGCCGAAAGGACCTCGGCGACCGCCGCCCGGGTCTCCTCGTAGCCGGCGTTGTTCATGTAGCGGTGCATCCCGGGTTCGGGATTCTGAGCCAGACGCAGCAGCTCTTCGTGAAAGGCGGCGGGAGGCTCCATGGACGGATTGCCGAGAGTGAAGTCGAAGACCTTGTCGTCGCCGTGGATCTTGCGCAACAGGGCCCCCTCTTCGAACATCTTGCGGATCCAGGAGGAGCGCTCGATGCAGCTCATTACCTTCACGGATATGGTCATGGTTCACCCCTTTGTGTGGACTGGAAAATGGCCTGCAGTTTAATCTCCCTGGGGAGGAGGGTCAAGGAGAAACGCGGCGGCGGAGCCCCCTGCCGGGACGGCAACCTGGGACGGGGGAATCCGGGCTTTTCATTTGATTTCCCGTCGGCGATGGGCTAAATTAATTTTCCATTTTTATCACTGAGGAGGGGCCCTTCATGGCTCAGGAAAAACTCAACCATCTGCGTACCCGGATCGATGCCATCGACGACCAGATTCTCGATCTCCTCAATCAGCGGGCCGCCGTGGTCATCGAGGTCGGCCGGGCCAAGAGTGGCGAGCAAAGGGAATTCTACGTCCCGGCCCGTGAGCTGGCCATCTACGAGCGCCTCGGCGCCCGCAACACCGGACCCTTCCCCACCGAGGCCATCCGCCGCGTTTTCCGGGAGATCATCTCGGCCTCCCTCTCCCTCGAACATCCGATGAAGGTAGCCTTTCTCGGTCCCCAGGGGACCTTTACCCACGCCGCCGCCATGCAGCAGTTCGGGTTTTCGGCCCAGCTGGTGCCGCAGAAGAGCATTCCGGCGGTCTTTGACGAAGTCCTGCGCGGCCGGGCCCCCTACGGGGTGGTGCCGGTGGAGAATTCCACCGAAGGGGTGGTCTCCCACACCCTCGACATGTTCATGGAGTCGGATCTGCAGATCAGCTCCGAGATCCTCCTCGGCATCTCCCACTTTCTCCTGTCGCGCACCGGGCGCATGGAGGACATCAGGAAAGTCGTCTCCCATCCCCAGCCCCTGGCCCAGTGCCGCAAATGGCTGGAGGAAAATCTCCCCGACGTGCCGCTGGTCGACGTCGGCAGCACCGCCCTGGCGGCGCAGATGGTCCTCGAGGACGAGTCCGCCGCCGCCATCGCCAGCGAGATGGCCGCCTCGCTCTACGGGTTGCAGGTGGTCAAGGAGCGCATCGAGGACAATCCCAACAACTTCACCCGGTTTCTGGTGATAGGGCAAAAAAGTCCGGAGCGCAGCGACCGCGACAAGACGTCGCTGATGTTCAGCATCAAGGACCAGCCGGGGATCCTCTACCGCATGCTCGAGCCCTTCAGCAAGCGCGCCATCAACCTCACCAAGATCGAAAGCCGGCCGATGAAGAAAAAGGCCTGGGAATACGTCTTTTTCCTCGATATCGAGGGGCATATCGACGAGAAGGCTGTCGCCGACGCCATCGCCGAACTCAAGGATTACTGCCAGTTCCTCAAGGTGCTCGGCTCCTACCCGCGGGCCCGCTAGGAGCCGGTCGGACTCTCCCTGTGCCGGATCCTGACCCTCTTTTCCACCCCGAATGCGGCGGCCATCCCATGTCGAATCAGATCCTCATCCCCAAATTGGCAATCGTCGGCGTCGGCCTCATCGGCGGCTCCCTCGCCCTGGCCCTGAAAGCGGCCGGCGTCGTCGGCGAAGTGGTCGGCATCGGCCGCGGCCTGGCCAATCTCGAAAAAGCCCTCGAACTCGGCGTTGTCGACCGCATCACCCAGGATCCCGCCGAGGGGGTGGCCGACGCCGACCTGGTCCTTCTGGCGACTCCGGTTCTCACCCTGACGGAGATGGCCTCCAGGGTCCTGCCGCACATGAAGCCGGGGGCGGTGCTCACCGACGGCGGCAGCGTCAAGGGTTCCGTGGCCCGGGCCATCGAGCCCCTGGTGCCGGAAGGTGTTCATTTCGTCCCCGGCCACCCCATCGCCGGCACGGAAAAGAGCGGCGCCGAAGCGGCCTTTGCCACCCTCTATCACCGCCGCCGCTGTATTCTCACTCCGACGGCGCAGACCGATCCCGAAGCCCTCCGCCTGGTGCGCCGGGTCTGGGAAACGGCCGGGTGTGAGGTGGTGGAGATGGACGTGGAAAAGCACGACCGCATTCTCGGGGCGATCAGCCACCTGCCGCACATGGTCGCCTATTCCCTGGTCAACGCCGTCAGTTCCTATGACCGGTACGAGGAGAATATCCTCGAATACAGCGCCGGCGGTTTTCGCGACTTCACCCGCATCGCCTCTTCCGATCCGACCATGTGGAGGGATATCGCGCTGACCAACCGCGACGCCCTCCTCGAGATGATCGAGCGCTTCGAGTTGTCCCTGGCCGAGCTCAAGGAGGATATCCGCGGGGAAAAGAAGGACCGCCTTTACGACTTTTTCCTGCGCTCCAAACAGAGCCGCGACGCCATACTCTGACCCTGTCGGGGGAAAAGCGGCGCGCCCTATCAATACGAAAAGGATGGACTCCCAGCGATGATCCAGAAACAGACCATTTCCCCCTCCCGGGGGGTGAAAGGGGACATGACCGTCCCCGGCGACAAGTCGATTTCCCACCGCTCCATCATGCTCGGATCCCTTGCCGAGGGGGTGACCGAGGTCCACGGTTTCCTCCACGGCGAAGACAACCACGCCACCCTCGGAGCCTTCCGGGCGATGGGAGTTCTGGTCGACGAGCTCCCCGGCGGCGTCCTGCGGATTCACGGCCGCGGCCTGCACGGCCTCGCCGAGCCGGGGGACGTCCTCGACTGCGGCAATTCCGGGACGACCATCCGCCTGATGACCGGGCTCCTCTCCGGTCAGAATTTCTTCTCGGTGCTCACCGGCGACCGCTACCTGCGCAAACGGCCGATGAAGCGGGTCGTCGGTCCGCTGGCCGCCATGGGAGCCAGGATCTGGGGGCGCGGCGGCGGCGATCTGGCGCCCCTGGCGATTCAGGGGGGGGGGCTTGCGCCCGCCGACTACGATTCGCCCATCGCCAGCGCCCAGGTGAAGTCGGCGCTCCTTTTGGCCGGACTCTACGCCGAGGGGGTGACGACCGTGCGGGAGCCGCACCTCTCCCGGGATCACAGCGAGAGGATGCTCGGCTATTTCGGCGCCGACGTCCGTCCCTTCCCCGGCGGGGTTTCGCTGGTCGGCCACCCCCGGCTGACCGGACGGGAAGTCCATGTCCCCGGAGACATTTCCTCGGCGGCCTTTTTCATGGTCGCCGCCCTGATCACCCCCGGCTCGGAACTGTTGATTCGCAACGTCGGCGTCAACCCGACCCGCAGCGGCATTATCGATATTCTTCAGGAGATGGGCGGCTCGCTGCAGCTCCTCAACGAGCGGGAACTCTCCGGAGAGCCGGTCGCCGACATCCTCGTGAAGAGCAGCGACCTCAAGGGGATCGAGATCGGCGGCTCCGTGGTGCCGCGCGCCATCGACGAATTCCCGGTGGTCAGTGTCGCCGCCGCCTTCGCCGAGGGGACGACGATCATATCCGACGCCCGCGAGCTGCGGGTCAAGGAGACCGATCGCATCGCCGCCATGACCTCGGCGCTCGGCGGGCTCGGAGCCCGGGTCGAGGCCCGGGACGACGGCATGGTGATCCACGGCGGCCAGGCGCTCTCCGGTGGCACCGTTTCCTCCCGGGGGGACCACCGCATCGCCATGAGCATGGCGGTGGCCGCCCTGCGGGCCACAGGTTCCGTGACCATCGAGGATACGGGGTGCACCGCGACCTCTTTCCCTGACTTCTGGGAGCTGATCGAACGGGTCGGTGCCTGAAGGACGGCTTTATCACCAAGGAGTATCCAACGGTTTGAGACGTGAACTGATCGTCGCCATCGACGGCCCCTCGGGAGCGGGGAAGAGTACCCTGAGCAAGCTTCTGGCCCGGGCCCTGAACTATACCAATATCGATACTGGGGCCATGTACCGCTGTGTCGCCCTGGCCGCGTTCCGCCGGGGTATCGATCCTGCGGACGAGGAATCCCTCGGGAGTCTCGGTCGCAGCGTACGCATCGAATTTCTCCGCAGCAACGGCGGAGAGCGGGTCCTGCTCGACGGCGAGGATGTCTCGGCGGCCATCCGTACACCTGAAATCAGCCTGCTGACCTCCCGGGTCTCGGCCTGTCTGGCCGTGCGCGAGGCCATGGTGGAGCTGCAGAGGCGGATGGGCGAAAAGGGGGGGGTGGTTCTCGAGGGGCGGGACATCGGCACCGTTGTGTTTCCCGGAGCCGAGGCCAAGTTCTTTCTCGCCGCCTCGGCCAAGGAGCGGGGGCGCCGCCGTTACGAGGAGCTTTGCGCCAAGGGGCACGATGTCGACCTGGCGCAGACCGTTTCCGAGGTCGAAGCCCGCGACGCCGCCGACAGCGCCAGGGAGCATGCCCCGCTGGTGCAGGCCCCCGATGCCGTCGCCATCGACTCTACGGTCATGACCATCGATGAGGTTCTTGCCGTGATGCTCGAGGAGGTGCGGAAGCGCCGCAGCCGTGCCGGTTGTCTTGAGAATGACGGAGGAGAAAAGCCGTGAAGATCCTCCTGGCCCAGAGTGCCGGTTTCTGTTTCGGCGTCCGCCGGGCGACGACCATGGCCTTCGAGGCGGCGGAAAGCCGCGACCGGATCTGTTCTCTGGGGCCGATCATCCACTCGCCGCAGCTGGTGGAAAAGCTGGAGGAGAAGGGGGTGCGGGTGCTGCGGCAGGTGGAGGAGATTACCGGCGGGACGGTCATCATCCGCTCCCACGGAGTCACCTCCCAGGAACTCGATGCCCTGGGCGAACGCGACGTCGAAATCGTCGACGCCACCTGTCCCTTCGTCAAAAAGGCCCAGGAGCATGCCGACCTCCTCAGCAGCGAGGGGTACACGGTGGTGCTGGTCGGGGAAAAGGATCATCCCGAGGTCCAGGGGATCGTGTCCTATGCCCGGCAGGGGGATGTGTACGTTGTCGCCGACCCTGAGGATGCCGTTGCCCTTCCCCGCTGCAGCCGCATGGGGATCGTGGCCCAGACCACCCAGTCGATCGAGAATCTGCGGACCATCGTTGATATCTGCCTGGAAAAGTGCAAGGAACTGCGGATTTACAACACCATCTGCGACGCGACCTCGGTGCGCCAGAACGAGGCGCGCTCCATCGCCCGCCAGGCGGATGTCATGCTGGTCATCGGCGGCTTCAACAGCGCCAACACCAATCGGCTGGCCCGGATCTGCCGGGATATCCAGCCTAGAACCCATCATATCGAGACCGCCGGCCAGATCGAATCGCAATGGTTCGACGGGGCAAAAACGGTGGGGATCACCGCCGGCGCCTCGACGCCGCGCTGGATCATCGACGAGGTGGTGAAAAGAGTCCAGGCCTAGAAGCCTGTCGGACTATCCATGTGCCGGCTGCTTAGGAAAAATAAACGTTTGGTTTTTTTTTGCCTTTATGTTATCGTCCCCTCTCATGGCCGAGGCCATACTGTCGGTAAAACGACGGAAAATCGTTTGGGGGTAGGTTCTTAATGGTTGAAGACAAAAGCAAGTTCGACATGGACAGTGAAGACGAAGACATGGACGACGAGTCCGGGTTCGGCGAGATGGAGCAAAGTTTCGAAGACATGTTCGAAAACAGTCTTCGGGAATTGCATGCCGGCAACGTAGTGGTCGGTACCATCGTTCAGGTCAATCCTGACTCAGTGGTGGTGGACGTCGGCGGGAAGTCGGAAGGGGTCATCCCCCTGAGCGAGTTCGTCGGAGCCCTGGGCGAAGAGGGGATCAAGGTCGGCGATCAGTTCGACGTTCTCATCGAGCGGACCGAAAACGAAAGCGGTCTGATCAGTCTCTCCAAGGAGAAGGCTGACCGTCAGAAGATCTGGAACGCCCTGGAAGAGGGTGCCGTGGTCGACGGTCGGATCATCTCCCGCATCAAGGGCGGCCTCTCGGTCGACATCGGGGTCAATGCCTTTCTCCCCGGGTCCCAGGTTGACCTGCGTCCCGTCCGCAATCTCGACAAGATGCTCGGCGAGACCTATCAGTTCAAAATTATCAAGCTCAACAAGCGTCGCGGAAATATCGTTCTCTCCCGGCGTGTACTCCTTGAAGACCAGCGCGAAAATCAGCGCTCCGACACCCTCAAGACCCTTGAAGAGGGTCAGGTTATCGAAGGGGTGGTCAAGAATCTCACCGATTATGGCGCTTTCATCGACCTCGGCGGCATCGATGGTCTGCTGCACATCACCGATATGTCCTGGGGCCGGGTCAACCACCCCTCGGATATTCTCGCTGTCGGCGACAAGATCAACGTCAAGGTCCTCAAGTTCGATCGCGAAAAAGAGCGCGTCTCCCTCGGGCTCAAGCAGATCGCTCCCGATCCCTGGCTCGACGTGGAAGCCAAGTATCCCGTCGGCAACCGGATTACCGGCAAGGTCGTGAGCCTGACCGACTACGGCGCCTTTATCGAACTCGAAGAAGGGGTCGAGGGGCTGATTCACGTCTCGGAAATGAGCTGGACCAAGCGCATCAAGCATCCCAACAAGGTTCTCAACATCGGCGACGATGTCGAATCGGTGGTGCTGGCCCTCGACATCCCCAATCGCCGCATCTCCCTGGGTCTGAAACAGGTCGAATCGAATCCCTGGGAAGTCATCGGCGAGAAATTCCCCATCGGCACCATCATCGAGGGGCAGGTCAAGAACATCACCGATTTCGGTATCTTCGTCGGTGTCGACGAGGGGATCGACGGACTGGTGCACATCTCCGACCTTTCCTGGACCAAGCGGATCAAGCACCCCTCGGAAATCTACAAGAAGGGTGATCTCGTCAAGGCCGTCGTGCTCAACATCGATCGCGAGAACGAGCGCTTCTCCCTCGGCGTCAAGCAGTTGACTCCCGATCCCTGGCAGTCGATTCCGACCCGCTTCGCCCCCGGGACCATCATCCGCGGGCAGGTGACTTCCGTGACCGACTTCGGGATTTTCCTCGAGGTTGAGGAAGGGATCGAAGGGCTGATTCACGTCTCGGAAATCAGCAAGGAAAAGATCGACTCGCCCAAGAGCTTCGCCGCCGTCGGTGACGAACTCGAGGCCGTGGTCCTGCACGTCGACAACGTCGAACGCAAGATCGCCCTTTCGATCAAGCATCTGGCCGATCGCAAGGAAAAGGCCGAGGTCGACGCATTCCTCGGTGCCCAGAGGAACGCCACTTCCAACTTCGGTGATCTCCTTCAGGGCGCTCTCGGCAAGGCCGGGACCGACAAAGACGAAGAGTAATCTTCGGCAGATCCATCCGGGCCCCCGCAGGACGACTGCGGGGGCTCCTTTGCTCGGAATCCAGTCATGAAAAAAAATCCATTTCTGATGGCTCTGCTCACCCTGGGAGCCATCTTTCTTTTTTTTGTGCTGGTCGTCGTCGCTGCAGGCTTTGTGGGGCGGGGTCGAGGACTGCCGATCGGTGAAAAGATCGGCGTCATCGAAATGACCGGCATCATCGTCGCCTCGAAGACGACCATCGAGCACATCATAGAGTTTCGCAACAATCCTTCCATCAAGGGGATCGTTCTGCGGGTCGATTCACCCGGGGGGGGCGTAGGCCCGTCCCAGGAGATTTACGAAGAGATCAAAAAGACCGTTGCCGTCAAACCCGTCGTCGTCTCCATGGGGTCGGTGGCCGCCTCCGGGGGATATTATGTCTCGGCGCCGGTCAACCGTATTTTCGCCAACCCCGGGACGATCACCGGCAGCATCGGTGTCATTATGGAGTTCACAAATGTTCAGGAACTCCTGGGAAAGATCGGTCTGAAAAACCAGGTCATCAAGAGCGGCGAACACAAGGATATCGGGTCGCCGGTCCGTCCGATGACCGATTCCGACCGGCAGATTCTCCAGTCCCTGATTGACGACACCCAGCAGCAGTTCGTCGCTGCCGTCGCTGAGGGGCGGAAGATGACCGTCGCCGATGTGGAGCCACTTGCCGACGGTCGGGTTTTTACCGGTCGTCAGGCCCTGGCCGTCGGGCTCGTCGATGAACTCGGCAACCTGCAGGACGCCATTTCCGCCGCTGCCAGGATGGCGGGGATCGAAGGAGAGCCGCGGGTCGTTTATCCGCCAGAGGAAAAACCGGGAGTTTTTCAATATTTGATACAAGAGTCCGCGACGCAGCTGCGCCGGGGTCTTCAGGAACAGTCTGCCACGGGACTGCAATTTATATGGTCTGGAGTCGAATAGGAGGTTGGTTAGCATGACCAAGAGTGAATTGATCGAGCGTTTGTCCTTCAATGCCGGCTCTTTGAACAAAAAAGAAGCCGAACTGATCGTCAACACCATCTTCAATCGCATCGGCGATGCGCTGATCGAAGGGGACAGGGTCGAGATTCGCGGTTTCGGATCCTTCACCATCCGCCTTCGGGAAGCCCGTGAAGCGAGAAATCCCAAGAGCGGCGATGTCGTCCGGATCCCCAGCAAGAAAACCCCCTTTTTCAAAACGGGGAAGGAACTGCGGGAACGGGTCAACTGCTGCGACTGATTTAACGGCAGGGACAGGAAGATCAACATCCGTTTCCCCTGCCGATTTGCCGCACCCGGGATGGCAGGACTTCCGGCCCTTCCTTCGGTGAGGCGGGCGGCCGCTGCCGAAAGTGACTAATTTTTCCTGGTCCTTTGCCTCTGCCGGGCGCAGGGCCCCTCGCCTTGTCTCTCGAGGCGGAAAAAGGGGGGAACCTCGGGGAAAAGAACGATCTCTGTGAAGCCTATCGGCTGAAAAGATTTTTTCCTGTCCATCTTCCCGGGCGTCACTTCCGGTATCGATTCAAAATGCGAAAGGCCCCGCTGTCGACGGGGCCTTTCTTGTAAATAAAACAATTGGCATCAGCTCCCGCGATGGTTTCCGGCACTTTTTCAGGACCCTACTCGAAGGTTGCGGACCCGGCTTTTTAGGCCGGGCGCACAACGGATTTTTCAGGTTCCTTCCCCTTCAGAAAATGTGGTTTCCCTGATGGGCTCCGGATGGTTCGCTGTAAGCCGATGCCAATTGTTGTTTTGTCTCCGAAGTGCCGACCGCGATCTTGAAGTCTTGACCGTAAGAACTTTAGTTCCTGCCTTTGAAAGCCATTTCAGGCGTCCCGCTCAGAGACGGGCTGGCTCACCATGGCTTTGACCAAGGACGGGTGTCACCTGTGTTGGTCAACGCTTCAATGCCTTGTATCGAGCACTCCAGAGGATGTCAATGATCCGGTGATTGCGGGGTGATTTCATGTTAGCATGGGCTTGCGGCCTGTCAACGGCCCCTTGAAAAAAATTCTTTCTCCCATGGAATCTCAGCACGGACGCGTCTTTGCCGGCGCGTTCGTCCCGGAACTAAGGCGGGGTTATCATGATTTACCGATTTGAGCCGGGCCCCGGGGACGAAGGGACGCGGATCGATATATTTGTCGCGGCCCACTGCGACGCCCTTTCCCGGACCCTCCTGCGCAAGATCGTCGACCTCGGCGGGGTGCATGCCGGCGGCCGGCGGGTGCGGCGCTCCTCCCATCCTGTGAAGGTCGGCGAGAAGGTGGAAGTTTATCTGGACGGTCAGCCCCTGGTCCCCTATGAGCTCAGGGAGCAGGATGTCGTTTTCCGCGACAGTTCCCTGCTGGCGGTCTCCAAACCTGCGGGGGTGGAGACCCAGCCGACACCGGCGCGATTCAAGGGGACCCTCTATCAGGCCCTCCTCTCCTTCCTCCAGGACCCGTTCCGACCGATGCAGAAACCCGAGGTCGGCATGGTTCAGCGCCTGGACCGTGATACATCGGGGATCATGGTCTTCTCCATTCATCCCCGCGCCCATCGCCAGCTGACCGAGATTTTCAGCGGCCGCGCCGTCCAAAAAAGGTATCTGGCCCTCGTCGCCGGCACCCTTTTGCCTGCCGAGGGGGAGATCAAATCCCTTCTGGCGCGGGGGCATCGCTCCAATTTGATGAAGTCCGTCGAACGGGGGGGGAAGGAGGCGATCACCCGCTACCGGGTGCTGGAGTCCTTTCCCGGTGCCACCCTCGTCGAGGTGGAGATCCTCACCGGGCGCTCCCACCAGATCCGGGTGCACCTTTCCGAAGCCGGGCACCCCCTTCTGGGGGATACCCGCTACGGCGGCCCCTCTTTTTTCGGGGAGATTCCGGTTTTGCGGCAGATGCTTCACGCCTGGAAGCTGGAGTTTCTTCATCCGGTAGAGAAACGTTTACTGCAGCTCGAGGCTCCGATCCCCGCCGATATGGAGAGCCTGCTTTCAACCCTTCGCGACGGGGGAGGGGTCTTTAATCCGGAGAAAGAAGTTACCCCCCCCTTTTCACCCTGATCCCTGAAAAAGGACCCTGCCATGTTCGCCTTTCCGCAAATCGATCCGGTCATCTTTCAGATCGGCCCTCTGGCCGTGCGCTGGTACGGCATGATGTATCTCCTCGGCTTCGTCGCCTGCTACTTTATCATTCGCCATCTCTGTCGCCGCCGCGACCTCGATCTCTCCGGGGACGCCCTTTCGGATCTCCTTTTTTACTGTATCCTCGGCGTCATCCTCGGCGGCCGCCTCGGCTACACCCTCTTCTACAACACCTCCTTTTACCTGCAGCACCCCCTGAAAATTTTCGCCGTCTGGGAGGGTGGGATGAGTTTTCACGGCGGTCTCCTCGGCGTGGTGGTCGCGGCGGTTCTCTTCTGCCGCCGCCGCCGTCTGCCGATGCTCCTCACCGGGGATATCCTGGTGACCGCCGCAACCGTCGGACTCGGTCTCGGGCGCCTGGGCAATTTCATCAACGGCGAGCTCTGGGGGCGGGTGACGACCGTCCCCTGGGGGATGGTCTTCCCCGGAGGGGGCCCCGATCCTCGCCATCCGAGCCAGCTCTACGAGGCGGCCCTCGAAGGGCCGGTCCTCTTTCTGATCCTCTGGATCCTCCACCGCAGAAAAGTCCGGCAGGGCATCCCCTTCTTCACGTTCTTCCTCGGCTACGGCCTCTTTCGCTTCGGGATCGAATTTTTTCGCCAGCCCGACGTCCAGCTCGGTTTTCTCTGGGGGGGGGCGACCATGGGGCAGCTCCTGTCGCTGCCGATGATTCTTTTCGGCGCTGTCGGCTTGGTCCTGATTTTGCGAAAGGGGAGGGGGGCGTGAAAGGGATTTCGGGAATCATCTACGACTGCGACGGTGTTCTTTTCGAGAGCCGCCAGGCCAATCTCGATTACTACAACGCCGTCCTGACCCACCTCGGAGAACCGGCGGTGACCGCGGCGGAGAAGGAGCGTGCCCATCTCTGCCATACGGCGGCCAGTCCGAAAGTATTCGAGGTTCTCCTCGGGCCGGAGCGCACCCCTGAGGCCCTCTCCTATGCGGCGACCCTCGATTTCCGGCGCTTCATTCCCGGGATGACCCCCGAACCGGGAATGGCCGAGGCCCTCGGCACCCTTTCCGGGCGCTATCCTCTTGCTGTTGCCACCAACCGGGGAACCAGCATGGTGGAGGTCCTTGCGCATTTCGGGTTGTCCGCCTATTTCTCGACGGTGGTCACCAGTCGCGATGTGGTATTTCCCAAGCCCCATCCGGAGATGCTCCTGCTGGCGGCAAAGCGCCTGGGGCTCGAGACCGGGGAACTCCTCTTCGTCGGCGATTCGGAACTGGACAGGGAGGCGGCCGGGAGTGCGGGGATTCGTTTTGCGGCGTACGGGGAGAGGACGACGGGGGAGTTCAGGGTCTCGGGACATGCCGAGTTGGCGACCCTGTTGATGGGGGGTTAGCGCAGGGCCTTCACCATCTCCAGGACATGGCCGCCGCGGCATTCGCTGTAGGTGACCCGGTCCATGAGTGAGCGGATGATGTAGATGCCGCGGCCGTGTTCGTCAAGATTTTTAAATTCGGGGGGCGCCGTGCAACTGACATCGAAGCCCTGCCCCTGGTCATAAACCCGGATGGTGAGATCCTGGTCTTCGATGACGATGGTGACGTGAACCTCTTTTTCGGGGTCCCCTTCGTTGGCGTGGCGGATGGCGTTGCTCATGGCCTCGGTCAGCACCAGATTGATATGATAGGCAAGCTCCTCCCGATCTCCCCGGAACCGCTTCAGCGCCCTGGCGACATCTTCGCCGATCTTGCCGATCAGGCTCAGGTACCGGGTCTGGTTGGGCACCTTGATGTTGACCTCGATTTTTTCTTCCATGGATTCCCCGCAGGTGTTTCCGGCTAGAAGCTGGCCAGGGCTTCCTCTGTGCCGGGGAAAATTTCAAATACCCGGTGCAGGCGGGTCAGCTCAAACATCGACTTGACCTGGGGCTGGAGACCGCTGAGCTTGAGGTTGCCGTTGCGGGCACTGGCGTTCTTGAAACCGGAGACCAGGGCTCCGAGTCCGGAAGAATCGACAAAGCGAACTTCCTGGAGGTCGACGACAATGTTGTTTTTCCCTTCCTCGAAAAGATTGAGCATCTGTGTCTTGAGTTCCCCGCTGTTGTGAGCATCCAGACGCTCTTCCTTGACCTCGATCAGGATGACGGCTCCCTTTTCCTCGATTTTCACAATCATTGCAATCTCCTTCCGTTTCAGTGGCCTTTCCGGCCAAGATTCAACCTTCAGATATTCCTCACAATAACATAATCCCTTCGCACCTGACCACGATTCTCTAAGGCACTTCCCCACTATTTGTCGCGGCCTCAATCTTCATGATGACGAGGGAAATATCGTCATTGAAATTGTGCTGCCCGGTGAAGAGCCTGACCTGGTCGAGGATGTCGGCGACGATCTGCTCCGGCGGCAGGGTATGGTATTCGCGGAGCAGGGAGCAGAGGCGTTCTTCCCCGAAGAAGGCCCCCTCGGGGGTTTCGGCCTCGGTGACGCCGTCGGTGTAGAGAAGAAGCATGTCCCCGGGGCCGAGGTGGACCTTACGCTCTTCGAAGTCGACGTTTTGTCTGATGCCGAGAATCAGCCCTTCGGCATCGAGGCGTTCGCAAGCCTCGGCGCCGAAGCGCCAGACCAGCGGCGGATTGTGACCGGCGCTTGCATAGTTTAGCATGCCGGAGGCGATGTGGTAGCGCAGGTAGAACATGGTGATGAAGAGCTCGGCGCGGCCGAGGTCCTCGAAGAAGAATTCGTTGAGCTCCTCCATGATGGTGCTGACGCTGCGGACCGTTTTGGCGGTGGCCTGGATAAAGGTGCGGGTCTCGGCCATGATCAGGGCGGCACCGACATTATGGCCGGAAACGTCGGCGATGACCAGGTCGACGCTTTCGGTGTCGTTGCAGAGGATATCGTAGTAATCGCCGCCGACCTGACGGGCCGGAACGCAGATCCCCGCCAGGGAAATCCCCGGTATTTCGGGGAGGGAGGTGGGCAAAAGGCTCAGCTGGATCGATTTGGCGATCTGCAGTTCCCTCTCCTGCTCGCGGGCCGTGATCAGCCCGGCGGTCTGCTGGGCATTGCGCCAGGCGACTCCGACCTGTCCCGCCAGGCTCTGAAAGAGCTGAACGAACTCGTCGGTGAAGATCCCCTTGGCCGACCGGGAGAAGGCCGAAAGAACGCCGATCGGTTCCCCCTCGACGGCAATGGGGGCGTGGGCGAAGGACTTGATCCCCTCCCGGTGGATGATCTGCGCCGAGACGTCCTTGTCCATGAAGTCGGTATCGTTGATGACGACCACCGAATTGGTCATAAAGGAGGTGCCGATATAGGTATCGGTCTTCAGCTCCCGCTCCGATTCCCCCAGGTGCTCGGAGCTCATCCCCTTCTGGCTGCGAACCGTCAGCATCATCCGCTCGGGGTCGAGAATACGGATGACGCAGAGATCGAACTTGAACTGCTGTCGGGCCAGATCGAGGATGTTGTCGAGAATGGTTTGCAGCTCGCCGCCGCTGGCCACCACCCGGGCCGCCTCGTAGAGGACGCTGAGCTGTTCGCGGCTCGCCTTGCGGCTGATGGTGACGGTGCCGAAGATGTCGAAGACGTCTTCCATTTTGCTGCCGCGGGTCGCCAGGTAGTTTTCGATGATGATCCGCGCCGGCGCGGCTCCGACGGAGCCGGCCAGGGTCCTTTCGGTGAAACGCTTCAGGCTGGGGATCTCGTATTCGGATAGGGATCCCTTTTCGTCGATCTCCAGATTCCCCAGATATTCGGTGATGGCGCTGTGCGCCTGTTTCTCGCCGATGAACTTGGCCATCAGGTCGACGAATTCCACGACCGTCGGAGCCTTGCTGATGCGTTTGCGCTCGAGGGCGGTTTCCTGCGGGGTCAAGACGTCGACGAATTTGTCGGCCTGCTCCTGTTCGTCGCGGTTGGGGGAGGTCAGCAGGGAGATGGCCAGAAAGGCGCCGAGGTTGAAAAACATCGTCCAGAAAAGGGAGTGGGTCCAGATGTCGAAACCCTGCAGGCCGAAGAGTTCGAGGGGGCGCAAAAAGGCCAGGTCGAAGGGGCCGGTTTCGAGGATGTCGGAGGAAATCCAACCGGAGCGGACGATGGAGGGGACGATGAGGGTGTAGAACCAGATGAGAAAACCGAGAACCAGGCCGGTCAGGGCTCCCTTGAGATTGGCGCGTCGCCAGTAGAGGCCGCCGATCAGGGAGGGTGCGAACTGGGTGGCGGCGACGAAGGAGACGAGGCCAATATTGACCAGGGCGTAGGATTCGCCGATCAGGCGGTAATAGCCGTAGCCGAGGGCGACGACGGCGACGATCCCGATGCGTTTGAGGTTGATCAATGCTCTGGAGATGTCGGAGCCGGGCATCCGGAACCGGAGGATGACCGGCATCACCAGGTGGTTGAGGATCATGGTCGAGAGGGCCACTGAAGAGACCATGACCATCCCCGCCGAGGCGGAAAAGCCGCCGATGAATACCAGGAGGGCCAGCCAGGGGTGTCCGGCCTGGAGGGGAATGTGAAGGACGAAATAGTCGGCGTTGCCCGTATCGCCGCCGTTGAGAATGATCCCGCCCAGGGCAATGGGGAGGACGAAAAGGTTGATCAGGAACATGTAGGCCGGAAAACGCCACATCGCTTTTTTGACGTGTTCCTCGTCCGAGTTCTCGATCACCATGATGTGAAACTGGCGGGGGAGAAACATGAAGGCCATCATCGAGATGAAGGTGAGGGTAAACCAGGTGGTGTGGGGAGTCTGCGGGGTGCCGAGGAGGAGGAGGTGGCTGCGCTCCGGAAACTCGGTGAGGAAGCGGGTGAAGATGTCGGCGAAGCCGTCGAAGAGGCCGTAGGTGACAAAGACGCCGGCGGCGAAAAAAGCCACCAGCTTGACCAGCGATTCGAGGGCGATGGCGGCGACCAGCCCTTCATGGCGCTCCGAGGCGTCGAGATGTCGGGCTCCGAAGAGGACCCCGAACAGAGCGAGCAGCGCCGCGACGATCAGGGCCGTGTCGACGAAGGGGGGGAGGCCGGAGAAGGGCGACTGCCAGGTTCCCCCGGTTTTCAGGGGGAGGGAGAGAAAATCGAAGGTATGGGCCACGGCCTTAAGCTGCAGGGCGATATAGGGCATGATGCCGAAGACGGCAAAAATGGTGACGACGGCGCCGAGGGGGGCGGATTTTCCGTAACGACTCGAGATGAAGTCGGCGATGCTGACGATGTTCTGTTCCTTGCTGATGCGGATCATCCGTCGCAGGAGAAACCACCAGGAAAAGGCCATCAGGGTCGGGCCGAGATAGATGGCGAGAAAATCGAGGCCGCTGGTGGCCGCCCGGCCGACGCTGCCGTAAAAGGTCCAGGAAGTGTTATAGACGGCCAGGGAGAGAAAGTAGACGTTGGCGTTGGAGATCAGGCTCTTGCCGGCCTCCCGTTTTTTGTCGGCGTAATAGGCGACGCCGAAAAGGAGACCGAAATAGAGGAGGGATACGGTGGCGACTGTGGCGACGGGGATCATTGCCGATCCTTTCTGCCATCATCTTCGGACCCTTCGGGTGCCGAGGTGTTTTCCAGCCGGTGGGAAAAAAGGTAGATGACGCCGATGGACAGGGGCCAGCCGAGGAATAGATAAAGGACCAGGGTCGGAATCCCGAGGATCGTGGTCGTCTTGTTGAAAATCTCAATAAAGGGGAAATTGAGCATGACGACCCCCAGCAGGAAGAAGATGACCCAGGCTTCCCGCAAAGGGGTGGGTTTTGGTTCTTTCATGAGGGTGTCCCGGTGGGTGCGAGGAGAGCGCAAAGAATGAGTGCGACATTATAGTCCACGGGATCGGTGGTGTCGACCCGTATCATGTTCTTCCCTTCGGTTACGGCGTCAAAGGCGGCGCCCTGCCGATCAAAGAGGGCGCGGCGGCCGTCGGAGGCGTCATCCCCTTCGGCCCGGCGCCTGTCGAGGCGCAGAAGGGCGGTCTCCTCGTCGCAGACCAGATGCAGGAGGAAACAGCGACGTCCGGCCCGCCCGGCCCGCTCCTGAAAGAGCCTCCGGTCCGCGGCGCGGGCAAAGGAGGCGTCGACGATGACAGACTCCTCTCCTGTTTTTCCCAGCGCCGCCGTCAATAGGGCGGCGTAGGTTTTGCGGTTCAGGTCCTCGGAGTAGATCCCGCCGCCGAAGGGGGACTCGCAGCGCTCCAGGGGAGAGAGGCCGACCAGCTCTTTTCGCAGGACGTCGGAACGCAGCAGCCGGGCGCCGAGGGCCCGGGAGAGGGAGGAGGCCAGGGTCGTCTTGCCGACTCCCATTCGTCCGCAGGTGAGGATCAGGGCGGGCGGACAGAGATATCCCAGGGCCAGGTTGAAGTAACGCTGCGCCTCCCGGGCGCTCCGGCTTCGCAACTCTTCTTCGGCGGTCGGGTCGTCGCTGAGAAGCGATTCGACCTTGCCGCGGACAAAGGCGCGGTAGATTTTGTAGAAGGGGAGGAGGGGGGGGGTCCCCGGGTCGCCTCCGACCGCCTCCAGGTAGGTGCCGAGGAGGAGGCGCGCCAGATCCCTGCGGCCGCGGAATTCGAGGTCCATGAGAAGAAAGGCCAGATCCGCCGCGACGTCGGCGACCCGGAAGCGCCGGCTGAATTCGATGCAATCAAAGATACAGATCGGTTCGCCGAGGCAGATGTGTTCCACATGCAGGTCGCCATGGCCGTCGCGGACAAAACCCTGCTCCTCGCGCTCGTGGAGAATTGCGGCGTTCTCCTCGAGAAAATCGGCGACATAGCCCGAGAGAAAGGCGTGGGCCTGCGCCGGGAGGGTGCGGCCGATGAAGGTCTCCGTCTGCAGGAAATTCTCCCGCCAGTTTTGTTTGACGATCTCGAGGTTCGGCTGGCCGCCATCCATTCTACAGACCTCCGAAGCGAGGTGCAGGGAGGCGATGCGCCGGGCGATCCGTTCCATGTCGGACGGAAGGTCGGGAGCGTTCTCCTGCAGCCGCCTGGAGAGCATGCGATCTTCGGGGAGACGCTTCATGCGCACGGCGTAGTCGACGAGCTCCCCCGGGCCGCCGACGGCGACGGTTTCCCCCTGGCGCCGGATCTCGATGACCCCGAGATAGGTGCCGGGACAGAAGCGGCTGTTGAGGCGGATCTCCTCCTCGCAGTAGAACCGTCGACGGTCGAGGGTAGTGAAATTGAGAAATCCGAAGTCGACACCCTTCTTGACCTTGTACACGTGACTGGGGGTGAAGTAGAGGTGGGAGATGTGGGTTTCCCGGTAGGTGACCGGACCGGTCCCTTCCGGGTAGGCTTCCGGACGCAGCAGCGCTTTGTGGAGTGCCGGGTAATCCATGGGGTCTCCCGAGCCTAAATCTCTGATTTCACAGAAAACACTACCATATTACACCGGGCTGTAAAGAGCGGGAACTGGGGCAAAAGAATTGACGATGCAGAAGGTCTGTGATAGCTTCTATCGGCTATGGATGGCCCATTTGGCGGCGTGCCGCAGCCGTTTTCAAGGATAATTTGCCCACGCTGTTCCCGTACGGGAAAGGTTGAAGGATGATCGTTCGTTACCTGACAGTATTTATGCTCGGCCTCGCCCTTGCCGGCTGTCTCGGCCCGTCCCCGACGAGGCCCGAACCGCTCCTCGACAGGGCCTCCGACTCCCCGGACGAAATCCGGGAGGCGTCTTCCACCCCTTCGGAAGACGACCCGGCCCTCCTTTTCTTCGGCCAGTCCCGGCTCCTGGCTGAAGAGGGGCGGTTGGATGAGGCCGCCGCCCTCCTGGAAAAAGCTGTCCGCATCGATCCCCGTTCCTCCTTTCTCCGCCTGGCTCTGGCCCGTCTCTACCTGCAGATGGACGAGGAGGAAAAGGCCCTCCGGGCCGGTGAGGATGCCCTCATTCAGGATCCGGCATCGGCGGAGGCCAATCTTCTCCTCGGGAGTCTCTATTTCCGCCGGGAGCAGGACGCCAGGGCGATCCCCTACTTCAAAAAGGCCATCGAACTCGACCCCGCCCAGGAAAGTGCCTACCTGCATCTCGGCATTTCCTACGCCCGCAGCGGCGAGTCCGAAGAGGCCGTGGCGCTCCTCAAGGATCTCCTCAAGCGCAATCCCGACGCCCTCGGAGCCGAGCTGACCCTGGCCCGGGTGTACCGGGAAATCGGCCTCGGCGTTCTGGCCGAGGAGTCGTACCGGCGCATCCTCAAGGAGCAGCCCGATTTCGATGCCGCCTATATCGAACTCGGCGGCCTCTACGAGGGGCGCGGCGACATGGACGGCGCCATCGCCCTCTATCGCTCGGCGCTCGCCCTCCGGCCGGTCAACCCCGCCGTGCGCCACCATCTCGCCCGACTCCTGATCAGGGAAGGGCACCTGGATCAGGCCCTCGAGGAACTGCTGACCCTCCTCGATCATAACGCCGCAGACCTCGAAGCGCGGCGCAAGATCGGCCTGATTTACCTCGAGCAGGAAAAATGGGTCGAAGCGGCCAGGGAATTTTGGACGATTCTCGAGGCCGACCCCGAGGCGTCGCAGGTGCGCTTCTATCTCGGAACCGCCCTGGAGCGTCAGCAGGACTGGGCCGGGGCCGAGAGGGCCTTTGCCGCCATCCCCCCCGGATCGGAACTCTACGACGACGCCCTGGCCCACCTCGGCTACCTCTATCACCTGCAGGGTCAGACCAAGCTCTCGATCGAACTTCTCCGGAAGCGCCTCAGCGAGGGGACGGCACCGGCCCCCTTCTACGCCTACCTCTCCTCCCTGCTGGAGATCGACGGCGAAGAAAAGGCGGCCCTCTCCGTCCTCGACCAGGGAATCTCCGCCTATCCCGAGGAGGGGAATCTCCTCTACCAGCGCGGCATTCTTCTCGAGCGCCGCGGCGACCGGGAGGGGGCGTTGGCGGCCATGCGGAAGGTTCTGGAGATCGATCCGGATCATGCCGAGGCTCTCAACTATCTGGCCTATGCCTACGCCGAACGGGGCGAGCGCCTCGAAGAGGCGTTGGAAATGGCCCGGCGCGCCCTGTCTCTCAAGGAAGAAGGACATATCCTCGATACCCTGGGGTGGGTCCATTTCGTGATGGGGAATTTCGAGGACGCTCGGGCCGAGCTGGAAAAGGCCGTCGCCGCCATGCCCGAGGATCCGGTGGTCCTCCAGCACCTCGGCGACGCCTACCGGGCCCTGAAACTCTACGACAGGGCCCGCGAGGTCTATGACCGGGCGCTGGCGGTCTCTCCGGAGGACGCCGCCCTGCGCGCCAAGCGCGATGCGCTCCCAGGCGGCGGCCAGTGATGCCGGCGGGAAAAACCGTGCCGCCGACTTCTGACCTGAAGGCGCCGCGGTTTCTGGCCCTTGCGGCAGCGACCCTGACCCTCCTTCTCGGCGCCTGCGCTCCGCTCCTTGTTCCTCCCCCCCCTCCGGTCCCCCCACAGCTTGAAGGGAAACTCCTGCAGACCCTGGAGGAGAACGGCCAGGCCTTCCGGTCCCTTCAGGGACTTGCCCGGGTGCGGATCAAGACTCCGGAGCGCTCCCTGACCACCACCCAGGCTATTTTCGCCGAAAAGCCCGACCGTTTCCGAGCCGAAACCCTCAGCCCCTTCGGCACCCCTCTGCTGCTGATGGCCACCGACGGCAGCGAGCTGACGGTGCTGATTCCTTCGGATCGCAAGTTTTACCGCGGCGAGGCCTCGCCGGCCAATCTCCAGCGCCTGACCCGGCTGCCGCTGCAGATGGAGGACCTGGTGGGGATTATTCTCTATCAGACGCCGATGATTCCCTTCCGGCGCAGTGCCCTGAGCCCGGTCGCCGGGGGGGGATATCTTCTGGAATTGAGCGGGGACCAGGAGGTGCGCCAGCAGCTCTTTTTCGATCCTCAGCTGCGTCTGGTGCAGGTCGCCTACTGGGCCGGGGAAGCGCTGCAGCTGCGTATCCGTTACGACAACTTCGCAGGAGAGGTCCGTCCCTTTCCCCGGGAAACCTTCCTGGAGATACCGGACCGGCAGGTCGAGGCGCGTATCGACTTCTCCGAGGCAAGCACCAACGTGGCGATCCCCGGAAAGCGCTTCGTCCTGATCCCCCCCGACGGCGTTTCGGTCAGCCCTATACCCTGAAAACCCCAGGAGGCAACAGGTGCGCACACTTCTCTTGACCATGGCTCTTATCCTTACCCTCTTCGGCTGCGACCGGCGGGAGACGCTCCACCCCGTGGAAAGTCACAAGGGCCCCGTCGCCTACGGCGACACCATCATCGAAGGGACGATCGGCGACGCCAACACCCTTCTGCCGGTCCTCGCTTCCGATTCGGCCTCCTCCGAAATCAACGGCCTGGTCTACAGCAGCCTTGTGCGCTACGACAAGGATCTGAAGATCAAAGGGGAACTGGCCGAATCCTGGGAGATCTCCGCCGACAATCTGACCATCACCTTTCATCTGCGCCCCGGGGTCACCTGGCATGACGGCACCCCCTTCACCGCCGAGGACGTCCTCTTCACCTACCGGCTCTATATCGACCCCAAGACCCCCACCGCCTACGCCGAACAGTATCGCCAGGTGGCAACGGCCGAAGTCCTCGACCCCACCACCTTCCGCGTCTCCTACCGGCAGCCGCTGGCCAAGGCGCTCATCAGCTGGGGGGAGATTTCGGTCCTCCCCCGGCACCTGCTGGAAGGGGAGGATGTCACCAAGAGCCCCCTGGCCCGCCATCCCGTCGGGACCGGGCCCTTTCGCTTCGTCGAATGGAAGCCCGGGGAGAAGATCGTTCTCGAGGCCAATCCCGACTATTTCGAGGGGCGCCCCTACCTCGACCGCGTCGTTTACCGCATCATCCCCGACGAATCGACGATGTTTCTCGAACTGCAGGCCGGCGGTCTCGACACCATGGGGCTCAATCCGATCCAGTACCAGACCCAGACCGACTCCCCCGCCTTCAAACGGCAGTTTGTCAAATACCGCTACCCGGCCTTTGCCTACACCTATCTCGGCTACAATCTCAATCGTCCCCTCTTCCAGGACAAACGGGTGCGCCAGGCCCTCTCCTACGCCATCAACAAGAAGGAGATCGTCGAGGGGGTTCTTCTCGGCCTCGGCCAGGAGGCGACCGGACCGTACAAACCCGGCACCTGGCCCTACAACCCGGCGGTGAAGCGCTACCCCTACAACCCTGAAAGGGCCCGCGCCCTTCTGGCCGAGGCCGGCTGGACCGACAGCGACGGCGACGGCATCCTCGACAAGGACGGCAAACCTTTCGCCTTCACCATCGTCACCAACCAGGGGAACGACCAGCGGGTCAAGAGCGGCGAGATCATCCAGAGGCGTTTCCGCGAGATCGGCGTCGACGTCAAGCTCCGGGTCATCGAGTGGGCCTCCTTTCTCAACGAGTTCATCAATCCCGGCAATTTCGACGCCACCATTCTCGGCTGGACCGTCCCCATCGATCCCGACGGCTACAACGTCTGGCACTCGAGCAAGACCGGCCCTCGCGAACTCAATTTCGTCGGTTTCAAGAATGCCGAGGTCGACGAGCTCCTCGAAAAGGGGAGGCGCACCCTCGAAACGGCGGAGCGGAAAAAATACTATGACCGCTTCCAGGAAATTCTCGCCGAAGAGCAGCCCTACACCTTTCTCTATGTGCCCGACGCCCTGCCGGTGGTGGCGTCCCGGTTTCAGGGGATCGAACCGGCCCCGGCCGGCATCACCTACAATTTCATCCGCTGGTATGTGCCGAAAGAGGCGCAGAAATACGCGCGCTGAGGACTTTCGAGGGTTTTCTTCATGTGGATCTATATCGGAAAAAGGCTGCTGATGATGGTTCCCCTGGTCCTGGGGATCACCCTCATTTCCTTCGTCGTCATTCATCTGGCGCCGGGGGAGCCGACGGACATGCAGACCCAGCTCAATCCCGAGGCGAGCGTCGAGCTGCAGGGACGGCTGCGGGCCTATTACGGCCTCGATCAGCCGCTTCACGTGCAGTACGGGCGCTGGCTGTCCCGGATGGTGCGCCTCGATTTCGGCGATTCCTTCGCCCAGGATCACCGGCCGGTTCTCGACAAGATCGTCGAGCGGCTGCCGATCACCATCCTGATCAACGTCCTGTCGATCGTCGTGATCCTCGCCCTGGCGATCCCCATCGGCATCCTCTCGGCGACCCGGCGGAACTCTCCCTTCGACCGGTTCACCACGATCTTTGTCTTCGTCGGCTTCGCCACCCCCTCCTTCTGGCTCGCCCTTCTGCTGATGGATTTTTTCGGAGTGCGCCTGGGGATCTTCCCCATCGCCGGCCTCAAATCCTTCGGCCATGACTATCTCGGCTGGGGGGGGCAGATCCTCGACATGGCGCACCACCTGGTGCTGCCGGTTTTCGTATCGGCCTTCGGCGGCCTCGCCGGGTTTTCCCGCTACATGCGCTCCAACATGCTCGAGGTGATCCGCCAGGACTACATTCTGACCGCCCGCGCCAAGGGGCTTCCGGAGGGGGTGGTGATCTACAAGCACGCCCTGCGCAACGCCTTGCTGCCGGTCATCACCATCCTCGGGCTTTCCGTCCCGGGGCTGATCGGCGGCAGCGTCATCTTCGAGACGATCTTCGCCATTCCCGGCATGGGGAAACTCTTTTACGACGGAGTGATGATGCGCGACTATCCGCTGATCATGGGGGTGCTGGTTCTCGGCGCCGGCCTGACCCTGATCGGCAATCTGATCGCCGACCTCGGCTATGCCCTGGCCGACCCGCGGATCCGCAACGCCTGATTCACCGGTTCCTGCCGGTGCCGGCTTTTTTTTACAATTTTCATGGATGGCCCTTGCCCCCTTGGGGGGAGCGGGTTTGTTGAAGGAGGATTTCTGATGAGACGATTGGTCCTGTTGCTTGCCGTACTCTGCGCCGCCACCCCACTGTCCTCGGCCAGGGCCGAAGTGACCCCCGGCGCGGTGACCGTCACCCCCTTTGCCGGCAGCTACGTCTTCGACCAGCGGGAAAACCTGGAGAAAGAGCCGGTCTACGGTCTCGGCCTCAGCTACAGCTTCACCGAGCACTGGGCCGCCGAAGGGGTCCTGTCCCTGATCCGTACCCGTCCCGAGGAGATCGACCTCGACATCGAGGTGGTCAGCACCCGCCTCGATCTCCTCTACCACTTCACTCCGGCGGCGCCGGCGACCTTCTATTTTGCCGCCGGCATCGGCGGGATGGTCTTCAACCCTGAAGTCGGCGACAGCGACCGCGATCTGCTGTTCAACTACGGCCTGGGTCTCAAGGCCTTTCTTTTTCCCAACGTCGCCCTGCGTTTCGACGCCCGCCATATCCTGACCGCCGACAATGAGCGCTTCAGCGGCGACAAGAACCAGAATTTCTCCTTTACCGGCGGTCTCGCCTTCCAGTCCGGGGGAGCAAAGGCTCCCCCGGCTCCCCAGGACCAGGACAGGGACGGTATCATCGATCCCCTCGACCGGTGCGCCGATACGGCCGCTGGAGTCGCCGTGGACGCCGACGGCTGCCCCCGCGACACCGACTCCGATGGCGTATCCGACGATCTCGATCTCTGCGCCGGCACCCCTTCGGGGATCGCCGTCGACGAGCACGGCTGCCCCCTGGACAGCGACTCCGACGGCGTATCCGACGACCGCGACCGGTGCCCCGGCACCCCGGAAGGGACCGTCGTCGACCTCAACGGCTGCCCCGAGGAGCCGATCCTCGACGCCGACAACGACGGCGTCGCCGACGATCTGGATCAGTGTCCCGGCACTCCTGCCGCCGCCCCCGTCGATCCCCTCGGTTGCCCCCGCGACAGCGACGGCGACGGTGTCGCCGATTTTGCCGACCGCTGTGCCGATACCCCCGCCGGCGTCGCCGTGACCGCCAACGGCTGCGAGGCTGTCGAGGTCGTCGAAGAGGTCGCCCCCCTCAACCTCAATATCCCTTTCCAGCCCGGCAAGGAGACCTTCGCCCCCCGGTCCGGCGCCACCCTGGCGCAGGCGGCCGAGTACATCAAAGACCATCCCGGGACGAAGATAATCATCGAGGGGCATACGGACAGCGTCGGACGGATGCCCGACAACCAGCGCCTTTCCCTGAAGCGGGCCGAGGCGGTGCGCCGCTATCTCATCGACAAGGAGGGGATTGCTCCCGAGCGCCTGGAGGCCCGGGGGCTCGGCGAGATCGAGCCGATTGCCGACAACGCCACCCCGGAAGGGCGCAAGCTCAACCGGCGGGTGGTGATTCGCATCGAACCCTGATCACCTTCCGGTCCGGGGAGCCCGGTTCTTCGGCGGGGCGCTGTCGGTCCCGCCGGAGCAATCCATTTTTTCAGGTGAAGTCATGGATACGATGAAATTCAAGGCGCTGCTGCAGGGGGTATTTCTCGCCCGGCTGCAAAAAAACAGGATGGCCCTTCTCGGTGCCGTCATCGTCCTGGCGATGTTTATTCTCGCCGTTCTCGCGCCGTTTCTGGCCGGGGATCCCGGGGCGATCAACATCGCCCACCGCCTCCAGCCCCCCTCCCTCGCCTATCCCCTGGGCACCGACGACCTCGGGCGCGACGTTCTGGCGCGCATCCTCTACGGGGCGCGGATCTCCCTGCTGGTGGGGTTCGTCGCCGTGGGGATCGCCACCTCCATCGGCATCGTCCTCGGCGCCCTCTCCGGCTACTACGGCGGATGGGTCGACGGTCTGACCATGCGCTTCGTCGACATCATGCTCTGCTTCCCCTCCTTTTTCCTCATTCTGGCCGTGATCGCCTTTCTCGAACCGTCGATCTGGAACATCATGATCATCATCGGTCTCACCGGATGGATGGGGGTGGCGCGCCTGGTGCGGGCCGAATTCCTCTCCCTGCGGGAGCGGGACTTCGTCGTCGCCGCCCGGGCTCTCGGCGCCTCCGACGGGCGGCTGATCTTCCGCCACATCCTCCCCAACGCCCTCTCGCCGATCCTCGTTTCGGCCACCCTCGGCGTCGCCGGAGCCATCCTTACCGAAAGCGCCCTCTCTTTTCTCGGGATCGGCGTCCAGCCCCCCACCCCCTCCTGGGGAAACATGCTCATCGCCGGCAAGCAGACCCTGGGGACGGCCTGGTGGCTCTCGGCCTTCCCGGGGCTGGCGATCCTGGTCACCGTCCTCGGCTACAACCTCCTCGGCGAGGGGATTCGCGACGCCCTCGACCCCCGTCTCAAGGAGTAGCTCGTGAATACGGGACGAAACGACCCCTGCCCCTGCGGCAGTACCCGGAAATACAAGAAATGCTGCGCCTCCGGCGAGGACGGCGGGGTGGCCATCCCCGCGCAGCTGACCCCCGCCGAGCTGGTCAGGGAGCGCGGCGCCGCCTTTTGCCGGGGGGATTTCGCCTTCATTTACGACAGTTATCACAGCGATTCCCCCTTCCGCCGCACCTTTCCAAACCGTGCGGAGTATCTGCGCTACGGCGCCAGCACCCTTTGCGACGATTTCCGGATTCGGGAATGCCGGATCCTTAAGGAACGGATCGCCGGGAAGGAGGCGCAGGTCCTCTTCTATCTCGACACTCTCTACCAGGGGGAGCGCAGCGAGTCCTTCGAACTCTCCCTCTTCCTCCTCACCGACCGCGGATGGCGCTACCACTCCAGTGCCAAGATGGACCGGGGCGATTTCTCCGGCGTCATCGATGATTTCGACTGGGACGATTTCGTCACTGAAAACGGCGAGATTTCTTTCTAGATCCCCCACGGCGGACGTCCTATTCCTCCTTCTCCTACCCATCCACCCTCTGAGGGTCCTCGGTCCCCATGCCGGAGCTGCCGGAAATAGAAACGATTCGCCGCGGGCTGGAACCGCTGCTCACGGGGCGCACCCTGACGGGGGCCGTCGCCCGGGTCGCGTCCCTGCGTCGCCCCCTGGCCGGCGATCTCGGCACGGTGCTGATCGGTGCGGTCGTCGGCGCCGTGGAGCGTCGCGGCAAGTATCTACTGCTGCGCTGCTCCACCGGGACTCTGATCCTCCACCTGGGGATGAGCGGGCATCTGCACCTGGTCGAAAGGGGGACGGCTCCGGGACGCCACGACCATCTCGACCTCCTTGTCGACGCCCATGCCGTTCTCCGACTCACCGATCCCCGCCGCTTCGGCACGGTGCTGTGGACCGGGGAAGACCCCTTCAATCACCCCCTGTTGACCGGACTCGGCCCGGAACCCTTCGCCGCCGCCCTGACCGGTGCCTATTTCGAAGAGCAGGCCCGGGGACGGCGCCTGGCGATCAAATCCTTCCTCATGGATCAGGAGACGGTGGCCGGAATCGGCAACATCTACGCCAGCGAGTCCCTCTTTGTCGCCGGCATCGATCCGCGCCGCCCCGTCGAGACGGTCACCCGGCAGGAGTATGACCGTCTCTGCCAAGGGATCCGCTCCGTTCTTGCCGAGGCTATCGCTCTCGGTGCGACCACACTGAACGACTTCGGCCGAACGGGAGGCAAACCGGGGTACTTCGATCTGCGCTCCCGGGTCTACGGCCGCGCCGGCGAGCCCTGTACGGTTTGCGGCGCCGAAATCCTCACCCTGCGTCAGGGAGGGCGAGCCACCTTTTTCTGTCCTTTCTGCCAGTCCTGAAAGGGGGCTCTTCCTTCGATATTCGACCCCGCCTGCCCCCGCCGTCTTCCCGAATTCCTGTGTCTCCCCATCCTCCCGCCGCAAGATTTATTCACTCCAACCCTGCGATGGTGCGACTAAAATTGTTTTTGCGCCTCGGTCATTTGGCACCCGTCCCTGGCCTGAACCGCCGGGCGCAATTGTCATTTCAGCGACTTGCTCCCCTGGCACGCAACATGCGATATGAAAGGAGCGATCCAACTGTTACGGGGTGTTCCCGGCGAAAAACTGGGCCGCCTGGCGGCAGTTATCCGGGGGAAAAAGGACCCCCCGTTCAAGAATCGAATCTCCGACAAGGGCAAAACCAGGGCAATCTGGTGACGCAAAGCCACGGGTCCTTCAGGGACAGCCGGGTTGCCGAAGAGGATTTCGCGCAGTTCCCAGGGCTTCGGTCTTGCTGAACGTCTGATCGCGCTCCCTCCGGCTTCGGGGTGGGCGCTTTTTTGTCGGACGGATCCATCGCAAGGCCTCAGATTTCAACCCCGACGCTGGCGTTGGGGAAAATGAAAAACCCATGGGAGATGAAAACGATGCGCAGATGGTTAAGGAATTTTGCAGGAGCGGCAGTATTTGTCCTGGTCCTGGCCGGGGTTTCCCAGGCCAAGACGGTCACCCTGGCCTGGGATGAGAGTCCCGAAACAACCGTCGTCGGCTACCGGATCTATTACCAGGCCGGCAGTTCCGTGGCCCCCCTCTCCGGGACCGGCGCCGTCGAGGGAGCTTCGCCGGTGGATGTCGGTTTGCAGTTGAGTGCCACCCTCTCCGGTCTGGCCGACGCTCAGACCCACTATTTTGCCGTGACCGCCTACGATGCGGCGGGGAACGAAAGCCCCTACTCCAACCAGGTCTCCAGCCCCCCGGTGCCAGTCAACCGCCCCCCCGTCCTGGCCGCCATCGGCTCCCGCAGCGTCGCCGAAGGGGAGACCCTCACCTTTACCGTGACCGCCGGCGATCCCGACGGCAACCCTCTGAGCTACAATACCGGGACCCTCCCGGCCGGAGCCGCCTTCAATTCTGGAACAGGGGTCTTTACCTGGACCCCGGTCCGCGGCCAGGCTGGCAGCTACACCCTGGTCTTTGCCGTCAGTGACGGATGGACAGCAGATGGCGAGGTGGTGACCGTCGACGTCTCCCCCGCCGTTGTCGACGTTCCTTACGGGCTCAGCCTCTCTCCTGACGACATCGGCCTCCCCGGCATCGAGCGGGGCGACGGCGGGTCCGACGGCGACAACCTTGTCAACGGCCTGCCGAAGGGGGATCTCGACTTCGTCTTCGGCGTGATCCTCCGCGACAACCCCAACAACCTGCCGTTGACTCCCCGTCTCTACCTCAACGGACACGGTTACGATATGGTCCTTACCTCGGGGGATGTCGGCACCGGAGCCCTCTACACCTTCACCACCCGGCTCGGTCCCCTGGCCCCCTGCCGCTACCATTTCGAGGTCAGGGACCAGCAGGGGAATCTACTCTGGTCCATCCCCGAGTCGGGGGATCTTAACGGACCGCGGATTGAGCTCCTCAACGGCGCCAATTTCGTCGGTATCCCGAAGGATATCGCCGCCGCCCGCCTCGGCAGCGTCGCCGCCCTGGGAACGGCGTCCTCTTATCGCTGGATCCTCGACGGCGAAGGGCAGGTGGTCTATGCTCCCGTCGATAATGGCGCCTTCGTGACCCCCGGGGAAGGGTATGTCGTTTATCGCGGCACCGCCTCCACCCTCCCGGAGCTGGCCGAATACGGCGAGGTGCCGGGGCCAACCGCCTCCCTCCCCCTGCACGGGGGGTGGAACATCATCGCCAACCCCTACCTGGGCCACCAGACCCTTTCCCAGGTGAGGCTGCGTCAGGAAGGTGGGGCGACCGTCGGCTGGGAGGAGGCGGTATCTCTGAACTGGGTCTTCAACGCCCTCTATCAGTATGTCGGCCAGGATTGGGGGAATACCTATCTCGATGAAAGCCTGACCCCGGCCACCGATCCGATCCTGATTCCCGGGATCGGTTACCTGGTCTACGTCAACCCGCTGGCTGCGGTCATCGCCATCGAAATCCCCCGTCTTCTTTGACGGGCGGTTCGCTCTCTCGCCCGGGTGGATGCGGCGCCGACCGCGGAATTCTCCTTGACAGGGACGGGTCAAAGCTGTTAGTGTCACCAGTCATATAACAGCCCCCCGGAAAACTCGATATTATCTTACGAAGCCCCGGAAAAGATCCGGGGCTTTTTTTTGTCGGGCATAGAAAGAAGGACATGATGAATTTCAGCGAATTCAATTTTCACCCCCAGGTTGCCGCAGGCGTTAAAGCGGCCGGTTACAGTGAGCCGACCCCGATCCAGGCCGAGGGAATCCCTGCGGTCATGAAGGGGGATGACGTAATGGGCCTCGCCCAGACCGGCACCGGCAAGACCGCCGCCTTCGCCCTGCCGATCCTGAACCGCCTGATGGAGGGGGGACGGGGTTCCGTGCGCGCCCTGGTGATCGCACCCACCCGTGAGCTGGCGGAGCAGATCCACCTGGCGATCGAAACCCTCGGCGCCGAGACCCGCCTGCGCAGCATGACCATCTACGGCGGAGTGGGGATCAACCCCCAGATTCAGAAACTCAAGCGCGGCGTCGAAATCGTCGTCGCCTGCCCCGGCCGCCTCCTCGACCATATCGGTCAGGGGACCATCGACCTCAGCCGCCTCGAAGTCCTGGTCCTCGACGAGGCCGACATGATGTTCGACATGGGCTTCTTCCCCGACATCCGCAAGATCCTGGCCCGTCTCCCCGCCAAGCGCCAGACTCTTCTCTTCTCGGCGACGATGCCGGTGGAGATCCGCAAGCTCGCCAACGATGTGCTGCATCATCCGGTGACCATCCAGGTCGGCACCACCTCCGCGGCGGTGACCGTCAGCCACGCCCTCTTTCCGGTGGGCCAGCACCTCAAGACCCCCCTGGTTCTTGAACTGCTGCAGCACACCGACACCGAGTCGGTGCTGATCTTCGCCCGCACCAAGCACCGGGCCAAGCGCCTCGGCGAGCAGCTGGAAAAAGCCGGCTACAAGGCGGCCTCCCTGCAGGGGAACCTTTCCCAGAACCGTCGTCAGGCGGCTCTCGACGGCTTCCGCAGCGGCGCCTACCAGATCCTGGTGGCCACCGACATCGCCGCCCGCGGCATCGACGTGTCGCAGATCTCCCACGTCATCAACTACGACATTCCCGATACCCCCGAGGCCTATATCCACCGCATCGGCCGGACCGGCCGCGCCGCCCGCACCGGGGACGCCTTCACCATGATCACCGGGGAGGATACGGGGACGGTGCGCGCCATCGAGCGCCTCCTGAAGTCCACCATCGAACGGCGCACCGTGGACGGATTCGACTACAATGTCGCCGCCCCGAGCCGGGACGTCGAGTTCGCCCGTCCTCCCCGCCAGTCGACCCAGCGCCGCAAACCGGCCGGCGACGGAGCACCGGGATCCCGCGGCGCATCGAGCCGTCCCAAGGCTCCCGGCTCCAGGGGCGCCGCTTCCTATGCCCCGGCCAGCCGCCCCCGCCGTCCCGGCAGCCGCACCGGCAATTAAGGACGGACACCCCTTTTCCCAACCTTGATCGATGACCACCAGCCCCGGACCTGCAAGGTCCGGGGCTTTTTCGTCCCCGGCGCCATGGTGTATTAATTTACAGATCGGGTATATTGATCATTGACGTTGCCCGGCGAAAATGCGACAGTTTCACCCCGTTGCCTGTACGGTTTCCTGTCGTCCGTTTTTTCGCGGGCGAAGAACCGGGCGATAACCCGTCGCAGAGGAGATTCCGTGGTCATACTGACGCTGAATTGTCGTACCCAAAGCCTCACCTGTGTCCTGTTTGACTGGAAAAAGCAGCACCTTCTCGGCAAGGGGAGCGTCGACGGGATCGGTACTCCCCTGGCCACGGCTTCCTTCGCCCGCTCCGATGGCCGTCTCATGAGCCGCAGCGCGCCCTGTCCCGATCACCGCTCCGGTCTGGCCCTGATCCTTTCCCTCCTCACCGATCCCGCCGCCGGCCCTCTCGACGGTCCGGATGGAATTGCCGCCATCGGCCACCGGGTGGTTCACGGCGGCGAGCGCTTTTCCCGTTCGGTTCTTATCGACAGGGACGTGATCGACGCCATCCGCTCCTACGAGCACCTGGCTCCCCGGTACAATCGGCCCAATCTGGCCGGAGTCGAGGCCGGGCTCGACCTGCTGCCGAAGATCCCGCAGATCGCCGTCTTCGACACCTCCTTCCACCAGAGCATGCCCGCTCACGCCTTCATCTATCCCGTTCCCTACAGCTGGTACCAGAAGCTCGGCGTGCGCCGCTACGGCTTTCACGGCACCTCTCACCTCTATCTCGCCAAGCGCGCCTCGGCTCTCCTCGGCAAACCCCCCGCCGAGTGCAACCTCATCACCGTGCATGTCGACCGGGGGATCTCCCTGTGCGCCATTAAAAACGGCGCCTCCATCGACACCAGCATGGGGATGACCCCCATCGAGGGGGCTCTGATGGAGAGCCGTTGCGGCGACATCGACCCGGGGATCCCGTCCTTTCTCATGGACCAGGAGGGGCTGAGCCCCGCAGCGATGACCGGAATCCTCAACGAACGCAGCGGCCTCTTCGGCATCACCGGGACCGCCGTCAGCCGCCGCTCTGTTCTTGCTCAGGCCGCCCAGGGAGAGGCGCGCTGCCTCCTGGCCGTGGAGATGGAGGCCTATCGCCTCAAAAAATACATCGGCGGCTATCTTGCCGCCGTCGGTCGCCCCGATGCCATCGTCTTTACCAGCGGCCACGGACTCCTCGAGGCCGGAGTCCGGGAGCGGGTTCTCGACACCCTGGGGTCCTTGGGCATCCGTCTCGATCCGGTGCGCAACCGCGCCCCGGAAACCGTGGATCAGGAGGTTCTTGTCAGCGCCGAGGGGTCGAGCGTCCGGATCTACGTCGTTCCGACCCACGAGGAGCTGGTCTTTGCCGCCGATGCGGCCGCCCTCCTCCAGGGGACCCTGGCCGATCATCTCGATCACGACTACCCCTTTGCCCGCGCCGATTTCCCCGCCTACCCGGCGAACTGGCGTCCTGCCGAGGGGTGAGATTTCCTCTGGCTATCGCCTTGCATCGCGATAAAATAGGAGTGCAGGAAGAAGACGCCAAAGAAAGGAGACACCAGATGAACGCCGTAATCGCAAGAGGACAGTGGAATCAGCTCCGGGGCGGTTTCCGCGTCGGAATGGGACGCTTGACCGACAACAGTACCAGGCGCTTCAATGGCCGGATGCTGCAACTGATGGGGCGGACCCAGGTGACCTACGGACGGATGCTGGCAACGGTGGGGAAGAGGTTCCACCGGCTCACCGGGTTCTAGTCCCCGGTCTGTGTGAAAATCCCAGGGGAGGTGGCGTCAAACGCTTGAATGGCCCCTACGGAGTACCGGTCCGTCCCCCGGCCAGCGTTTCAAAGAGATCGTCATACCGCCCGGCCAACTCCCCCCAGTCATAGCGCCCGACATGTTCGCGCAGCTCCGTCGTCTCCGGCACCGGGAGACTTTGGAGCATTTCCCGCAGCCGTTCAAGCAGGTCGTCGAAACCGTCGTAGAGGAATCGCTCCTGGAGCGCTGCCGGCAGATGCTCGGGGTAGGCGAGGCGCCGCGGCAAAAGCGGCGTGCAGCCGCAGTAGATCGCCTGGACGACGCTGGCCCCGAAGAAGTCGTGGCTGGAGGTGACCGGAAGGATATCGGCGCGAAAGAGCCAGCGGGCATAGTCGGCAAAATTCTCGGCATAGCCGAAGTGGACGATCCGTTTTCCGAGCTGCTGCCGCGCCTCCGTGAAGACCTTCGGAAACTTGCGGTAGGATTCGCCGAGGATCGCCACCTCGAAACCGAGACCTTCCTCCTGCAGGCGATAGAGGGCCGCGAAAAACTCCTCCGGGTTCTTGTCGTACTCCCAGCGGTGGTTCCAGAGGATCAGCGGCGGTGCGCTGGCCCCCTTCGTCTCTTTCGGCCGGTGCCTGTCGAGGCGCTGCAGGTCGAGTCCCAGGGGGAGCACCGTGCTCTTTGCCGAAAGGAGCTCGAGGCTTTCGAGTTCGTTCTCGTCGGGGAAGCCCTTGAGGAAGGCCGGAAGCTCTGCGATAAAGGTCTCGCGATGATAGCGGGAGTTGAAGAGCACGGCATCGGCGGCCAGGGCGCTGGTGTAATTGATGAAGGCGTAGTGGGCATCGCGCTGTTGCGCCGTATCGGCATCGGTCGGCGACCAGGGGTAGGTGAGCTGGTTTTCGTGGAAGTAGAGGGCGGTCGGCAGGGCGGCGCTTTTTTTACGGGTCAGGGCGAGAAAGGTCGTCAGATCGAGCATGTCGCTGGCGAGAAGAAGGTCCGGTTTGCTGTCGTTTTCCATGAACCGCCGCGCCAGGGTCACCGCCCCGCCATGCATGCGCCACTTCCAGTGCCGGCCGCTCAGGGTCAGCAGTTCGACGTCGTGACGGCTGCAGCGGGCGTACTCGCAGGCCCAGGCGGCGTGGGAGCCGGCATGGAAAGGTTCGATCAGGCAGATCTTCATTGCACGGTCTCCATGGAGGAGACGATTCTAGTCGGGGCGGGGGTGTTTGACAAGTTTTTCCTGTTTGACAATTGTCGTATTGTCGGAGACAATTGTCATAAGCCGGAAATGAACAGGAATGGAGGTCGCCATGCCCACCGTCGCACTCACCAAGATTCTCGGGGTCTCACTGCCGGAAGGCTCCCCCCTCGACCTGATCGAAAAAACTCGCCAGGGACTCCCCAGGCGATCCATTGATTTTCTCTCCAAGGCGCTGGACATCAAGCCGGTCGATCTTTCTGCGCATCTGCCGGTGACCTGGCGCACGATCCAGCGCTACGAGGCGGATAAGAGGCTCTCCCCGGATATCTCCGACCATATCGTCCAGATTGCCAGGGTTTACCAGCGCTGCACCGAGGTCATCAAGGATCGACAGCTGGCAGTCAAGTGGCTGAAGATGCCGATCCGCGGTCTGGGAAACGAGGTCCCTCTCGACCTGCTCGATACAAACACCGGGGTCCAGCTCGTTCTCGATGAACTCGGCCGTCTCGAGCAGGGGGTCTTTTCCTGATGCAGCTGTACCGGCTGATCTCGACCCGCTTTGCCAGGGACCTCTCCGGCGAGGGCGCCCGACGTTACGGGGGGCGCTGGAATCCGAAAGGGACCGCGGTCCTCTATACGACCACCAGCGTCTCGCTCTCCATCCTTGAATCGCTGGTCCACCAACCGACAACAGAAACCTTCCTCTCTTTAGCCTTGACTACCATCGAAATCCCCCATGACTCAGAAATCCAGCGCCTTGAGCCTGAGGATCTCCCCCCGGGGTGGCAAAGTTACCCGCCGCCCGGCCGGCTCCGTGATCTCGGATTCGCCTGGGTGACGAAGGGTGAGACGCTGGGGTTTGAGGTCCCTTCCGCGCTCCTCCCGGCCAATGTCTCGGAGAAGAACGTTCTGCTCAACCCGGCTCACCCCGACTTTCAGCGGGTCCGGATTGTCGAGGTGCAGCTCCTCACCCTCGATGCGCGCCTGCGCCGCCCCGCATAACCAGGGGGCCCCAAGTCAGGAGCGGCGACGCGGGATGGTTCACCGATCCTTTCCGAACGTTCCAATTCATCGGCCACGATAAGTGTTTTAGTCCAGCTCCGCGGGGACATCGGCGGGGTGTCCGACGGCTTCGAAGACGGCGCCGAACTTCGAGGTGACCAGATCCCATTCCGCCTGCAGCGACTCGAGGATCGCCTCCCAGGCATCGAGAGTTGCGCCAGAACCTTTCGGCTGCGGCAATAGGGCCTCCCGGTAAACCTCCTCGAGGCGCCGGACGCTGACCTGCCGGGAAAAGAGCTTCGCCGTCCGCAGTCCCTCCTCATGCCAGCGGGCCAATTCCTCATGGTCGGCGGCCGCGTCGATAATGGCCGCGGCGAAATCATCCGGCATCGCCGTCTGTGCCAGCAGGCGGCCGTTGCTCCGGTCCCTGACCACCTCCCGGGCCCCCGGCGCATCCAGCGCGATGACGGGGAGTCCTGCCGCCATCGCCTCCGTCAATACAATCCCCTGGGTTTCTGAAGTCGAGGCAAAGAGAAAGAGATCCATGGCGGCATAGCAGTCGGGAAGGTCATTCCCCTGCAGTTCGCCGACCATGACCAGGCGTTCGCCCAGGCCCGCCCCGGCAAAATCCTTCTTAATCCGATCCCGGGACGAACCGACTCCGGCGACGAGAAAAACTCCGTTTTTCAGGGTACGGCAGGCCTTTATGGCCGCTTCCGTCAGAAACGCCAGGTTTTTCTCCGGGGCCAGCCGGCCCAGGTGTCCGAGAACAAAGGCCTCGGGGGGGATGTTGAGTTTGTCTCGGAAGCGCCGTCCCCGGCCTTGGCGGAAAAGATCCGTATCGACCCCCGTCGGGACGACCCGACAGGGGGTGGTCACCCCCCGTTTTTCAAGGAGACGGGCAATGCTTTCGCTCGGAGCGATGACCCGTCGGCAGAGATTGGCGAAACGGGTGGCGAGTTCGATGACGAAACGCTGCATGACCGGAGAGTCGAAGGGGACATAATGGGTGTAGCGTTCATAGAGGGTGTGGTGGGTGAAAAGAATCGGCAGCCGGCGATGCCGGGCCGTTCGCAGGGCCGCATCCCCCAGGAGGAACGGATGGTGGCTGTGAATGATTTCAGGTGCAAAGGCGTCGAGCCGGCGGCGGAACTGCCCCGGCAGCAGCAAACGCACGGAAAAATCGCTGCCGTTGAACTTTTGCAGCGCCGGGACCCGCACGACCCTGTCCGGGTCTTCATCCCCCCTGTGGAGGCCGGGAAAGGTCGGGGCCACTACCAGCACCTCATGGCCGCGGTGGCGCAGGTCATCGGCAAAGACGGCCACCGATCGGGCCACTCCGCCGATATGGGGGAGATAGGTGTTGGTAAACATGCATATTTTCATAGTTCCTCCGGGATCAGCGGGGGGGCGTCCAACCTCAAGCATAGCCCCTCCCCGGCTGGATGCCAGGGGTGCCGGTCCGGGAAAAATTCAGGGAATCGGAGCGGGGAGAGGCGGCAATTGACAAGGCGGGGGCGGGCGGGTTATGAGTGATGCGGCTTTTTTTTTTGAGAGGAATATTCGGGGCGGCGAAGGGGAGGAGAAACCATGCTGCAACTGCTGAACGACTGCCAGAAGATCGAACTTCTGGCCAGCGAAATGTACTTGTACCTGGCGGACAACCAGGAGTATGCGGAACCGGTGCGGAAAGCTTTCCGCCTCCTTGCCACGGATGAACTCGAGCATTCGCGGCAAATCGACGCCGCCATGGGTCTGCCGGAGGGGACCCTCGATGTCAGTAGCCGCATCGCAGGAGAGAAGGTCACCGAAGCGCTGCAACTGGCCCGGCGGTTCCAGAAGAATATCCTGGGTCGCCGATTGAGCGAGGAGGAGGCCCTGCGTCTGGCGATCAAACTGGAGGAGGCCTTCGTTCGGGTTCACCTCGACAACGCCCTGCATTTTCACAAACAGCGGGAGGCGGCGGTCTTCAAGGGGCTGGCCCAGTCCGATGAAGATCACCTCAACACCCTGCGCGACTGCCTCAAATGGTGGCAAGGCCAGAAGAAACAGTAGCGGCATGACTGCCGGCCCTTCGATTTTTTTTATCGACGCTTCTTCCCCGGGGGGCCGGGCGATTTTGCCGCCGTTTTAAATTCCGGTTCGTAGCCGACGATGAAACTGTCGCTGTTTTCGTTTCGCAGGCTCAGAAAATGGCTGTTGTTTTTGTCGAAAGGACAGATTGGCAGAGGGCAGGGTTCAAAGCCGAAGCGTTTGTAGTAGGCAACTTCGCCGAGGACGAAGAGGGGCCGGCTCCTGATCGGTTCCTGTCGCAGGGCAAATCTGAGGATTTCCGAGCCGACCCCCTGTCGTTGAAAATCCGGGGCCACGGCCATGGGCGCCAGGTGCAAGCCGCAGATCTCCTTGCCGTGATAGGCCGGGGAAAAGGCGAGGTAGGCGATGGCCTTGTTAGTGTGGAGACAGACCCACTCGTGCAGGGATCGGCCGTTTTCATGGAGCCTTTGCACCAGGTCGGCTTCGTAGGCGCTGCCGGGGAAGGCGGCGCGCAAAAGGGCGTAGACCTTGGCCCGGGTTTCTTCCGTCACCTTCTGTATCTTCATGTCTCTGATCTCTCAGGCTGTTTCTAAATAAAAGCGGTCTCACGCGACGACGCAACGACGCGACGAAAAGGCTCAGAGGCTTGCTGCAAGACCAAAAAACGAGGGTGAAAAGCAAGACCTCGCCAGCATTTGATTTTCGTTGCGTTCGTCGCAGCGTCGCGTGATAAATTCCCTTTAACGGTTGATAGATTCCTTCAGCAAAGCCGCAGCTGTCCGTCCTCTTCGGAATCGAATTCCGAATCCTCCCGGACCGGAAGCGGGGCCGGATCGACCGATGGAGGCGGCACAGGGTTCGCCTTCTCATTTGTCTCCGCCTCCTCGGTCTGAATGGCCGCCGCCGCCCGTATCCCCTCATCGGCCGCCCGCTTGGCCAACCTGTCGCAGCGCTCGTTGAAGGGATGCCCGGCATGGCCGCGCACCCATTCCCAGGTGACCTCATGCCGGGAAGAGAGGGCGGCGAGCTGCCGCCAGAGGTCCTGATTGGCCAGGGCGCCGGGGATCTCCAGGCGGTCGTTGCGGATCCAGCCGTCAATCCATTCGCTCATCCCCCGCACCAGATACTGGGAATCGCTGAAGACGCGCACCGTCCTGCGGTTGTTCAGGGCTTCGAGCCCCCGGATCGCCGCCAGCAGCTCCATGCGCTGCGAGGTGGAGACCGGCTCGAAGCCGCTCAATTCCTTTTCCATCTCCCCATGGCGCAGGATCACCCCGTACCCTCCCGGTCCCGAATCCCGTCCCGAGCCGTCGCTGTAGAGCTCGACAACCCCCGGCGGTGGCGGGGTGAAGGCGATCTCGAGGGCCTCGAATTCGAGCTCCCGCAGCAGCGCCACCAGTTCCGGAAGGTTCGGCGTCTGCCGCTGCAGATCGGCCAGGGGGACCTCCAGGGGGACGTCATAGCGGACGGTAGCCAGACGTTTCGAGAGCCGGGCCTGCTCGGCATAGGCCTGGAGACTGTCCCGGCGCTTCTTTCCGTTGACCAGGCTCTTCCACTCGAGGACCCCTTCGAGGGAACCGAAGCGCCGGACCAGCTCGGCGGCGGTTTTCTCGCCGATTCCGGGGACGCCGGGAATGTTGTCCGAGGTGTCGCCGGCCAGTCCGAGGACGTCTGCCACTTGCTCGGGGGGGACGCCGAAGCGGTCGAGAACCTCCCGGGGCCCCGAGCGCCTGTCCTTCATGGTGTCGAGGAGGGAGATCCCCTCGCCGACGATCTGCATCAGGTCCTTGTCTCCGGTGACGACGGTGACCTCGATTCCTTCGGCGGCATGACGGCGGGCCAGGGTGGCGATGACATCGTCGGCTTCGAATCCGTTCGCTTCAAGGGCCGGAATGCGGAGGGCCGCCAAAATTCTCCTGATGTAGGGGAGCTGAAGGGCCAGATCCTCGGGGACGGCGTCGCGATTGGCCTTGTATGGGGGATAGATGTCCCGGCGGAACGTCTCTTCCCGCGGCCGGTCGAAGACGACGGCCAGATAATCGGGGGCGTTTTCCTGCAGGAGGCTAAGGAGCATCTTGGTGAAACCGAAGACGGCGTTGGTCGGCATGCCTCCTGCGGTGGCGAGATCGCGGATGCCGTAAAAGGCGCGGTAGATGTAACCGGAGCCGTCCAGTAGATAGAGTCGGGGCGACAAGTTCAGTGGTTTTTCAGAGGTGTGCATTTGGTCCTAGGCCTTGGCGAAGAGACACTTGAGATAACGGCTTTCGGCGAAGTCGAGGGGGTGGTCGAGGGCGTGGCTCGTCTCCTCAATCCTGCGCAGGGGGCGACCAGCGCGGGCGGCGGCCTCGCACATCGTCCGGCGGAAATCTTCCGGGGTCACCGGGCTCGAGCAGGAGGCGAGGACGATGTCGCCGTCGGGGGCAAGGAGGCTGACGCCGAGGTGGGCGAGGCGGCCGTAGGCGGCAAGAGCCTCCTTGACCTGGGCGCGGCGCACGGCGAAGGCCGGCGGGTCGATGATCACCAGGTCGTATTTCTCCCCCTTCTTCACCAGGTCGGCCATCGCCTTGAAGGCGTCGTCCCTGATCGTCAGGTGGCGCGCCGCCGCAACGGTCGGCACGTCGGCATTGAGGGCGAAGTTGCGCTGCGACGATTCGAGGGCCGGGCCGCTCTGGTCGATGCTGGTGACCTCCCGGGCGCCCCCGCGGGCCGCGGCCAGGGAGAATCCGCCGTTGTAGGAGAAGACGTTGAGGACCCGTTTCCCCAAGGCGAGCCGCTCCACCCGGGCGCGGTTGTCCCGCTGGTCGAGGAAAAAGCCGGTCTTCTGGCCGCGGATCGGGTCGACTTCGAAACGCAGACCGTTTTCGCGGCAGGTGAGGGTACCGACGATCGGCTCCCCGTAGAGGATCTGACCGTCCTCGAGGCCGCGCAGATGTTCGGGGTGCTGTTGCAAGCCGCGGTTGAGGCGCAAGACGATGCGGGAGAGCGGTTGCTGCTCCAAAAGGCTCTCAAGGCAGTCGCAAAGGTGGGGAAACCAGGCGTGGGTGTAGAGCTTGACCACGGCGGTGTCGCCGTAGCGATCGACGACCATCCCCGGCATCCCGTCGCTCTCGCCGTGGATCAGGCGGTAGCCGTCTGTTTCGGTCTGCAGCAGGGGGAGGCGGCGCGCCAGGGCCTGTGCAATTCTTTCGGCGAAGAAGGCGCGATCGATGGGGCCGGGCTGGCCGGCGCGCAGGACGCGCAGGCGGACGGGGGAGAAGGGGTCGTAGAGGCCGATGGCCACGAAGCGCTTCTTGTTGTCGAAGACGACCGCCAGATCCCCCGGTTCTCCCTTGTGGCTTTCCCTGGTGATCCGTTCGACGTAGAGCAAGGGGTGACCCCGGTGGAGACTGGCGACGGCCGAGTTGCTGACCTGCAGTTTCACGGGCCTGGAGGAGGAACGGGGCCAGTCGGTCAGGAGGGGGTGAAGAGAGCCGGTCATGGGGGGGAAATCCTTTAGGTGTCCGATTGCCGGGATCGCGAAGAGCAACGCCGACAGTTGGAGCGCGGTAAGGGTGGATGTTAGCAGATGTGGCGTCGAAGGGGGACCCCCTTTTTCATCCCGGTGGCCGTCTCGGGAGAAGGGACCCTGTTTCTGGTGGTAAAATCAGGGGAAGGGAAGGGGGGAAAAGATGAATCTGGAACGCCTGCGCTTGTATCTGCTGGAGAAAAGAGGGGCCGTGGAGGAATACCCCTTCGGCCCGGAAACGCCGGTGTTCAAGGTCGGGGGGAAGATCTTCGCCCTGGTCTTTTTCGACGGCGACCTTTTGTGCCTCAATCTCAAGAGCGACCCCGACCACGCCCGGGTCCTCCGGGAATACTATCCGGCCGTCCTCCCCGGTTACCATATGAACAAGCGCCACTGGAACACCGTCCTTGTCGACGGCAGCATCCCCGAGGACGAACTGCAGTCGATGTTGGACGATTCCTACGCGCTGGTGGTCGCGGGATTGAGCCGGGAGGCGAGAAAAAACCTGTCCTGATCTCCGTTTTTTCCCCCTACGGATGCAGGGAGTCGATGGCCTGCAGGTAGTCAGAGATATCCCGCGGCTGGTCGAGATCGCTCGTGGCCCGGTAGCGGACCGTCCCTTTTTCGTCGATCAGGTAGGTCACCCGTTCGGAAAAACCCTCGGGGCGCAGGACGCCGTAGCGGCGGCAGACCTCCTTGTTGAGATCGCCGAGGAGGGGGAAGCTCGCCACGTCGATCTGCTCGGCGAAGGCCCGGGCGGCATGATGGGAATCGACGCTGACGGCCAGTATTCTGGTGGAGAGCCTTGAAAAGATCGGTGCGTTACCCTCCAGACCGGAGAGTTCGGAGGCTCAGACCGGAGTGAAGGCCAGGGGGTAGAAGACCAGCAGGACTTTGCTTCCGCGCAGGGCGCTGAGGGTGACTTCGCCGCCGGAGGAGGCGGGGAGGGTGAAATCGGGGGCGGTCTCGCCGATGTTGATCATGGTCGTGCTCCTTGTTCGGGTCAATGGTTTGTCAGGAAAAAAAACCGCCTTACCACTGAGACACAGAGAACTTAAGAATAGACCCAAAATATTATTGAAAATTCTTCTGTGACCTCTGTGACTCCGTGGTGAACAGAGTTTGTCTCCCGACCTCAGTATAGCAGAAGGAAGTCCTACCAGACCTCCGGGCGGTCGCCCCGTCCCCGTTTGTAGTAAAAAGAGACCAGGGCCAGCAGGACGCCCGCCAGCATCGCCAGTCCCCCGGTCAGGGCGAGGGCGGCCCCCGGGTCGTCGTTGATGGTGAGGATGCTGTAGGGACGGTAGAGGGGTTCGACGGGGCGCAGGAGGAGCCCGGCCTCCGTCAGGGCGGAGGGGGGCCCTTCGGCGAGGAGGTACCATCCCCGCCAGGATGGACCGTCTGGATGATTCAGCTCCAGCTCGAAGGCCGGCCTGCCCAGTTCGCTGCTCCCCCTGGCGACCCGCCCGCCGGCGAGGCGCCGGGCATCGGAAAGGAAGTTCAGGACCCGGAGACGCAGGCCGTCGGGAAGGGAGAGTTCGGCTCCGGGGGAGAAGGAGGTTCTCCCCACCCCGGCGATGTGGACGGCAAACCCTTCCACGGTCCGTCCGAAGGAGCCGGGGAAAACGGCCAGCCCCTTCCAGGTCAGGGGGGTGTTGGTCCGGACGATCTGCCTGGCGAGGAGATTGTCGCCGTGGAGGAGGGCGACGGTGCTGAGCATGTCGACGGGGCGGCCGTTTTCCGCGAAAATCGGCTCGAAGGCCTCCAGGCGCAAAAAGTGCCCGGGAAGGGAGGGGAGAGCGAGGGTTTGGCCGACGAAGAGGCGGTTTCCCTCGCTGCGGAATCCGGCGAGGCTCCCCCAGAAATAGGCGATGAGGACGAGGACGAAGCCGAGGTGGATCAGGTACTCGCCTCCCTTGCGCCAGCGGTAGCGGATGCGCCGCGCCCAGTCGAGAAAGCAGCAGAGGGTGTTGAGACAAAGGAGGGCTAGAAGAAGGGCGCCGACCGGCACCCACCAGCTCAGAAGCGGCGCAGCGCTTCCCGCCGTGGACCACCAGCGGCCGAGAATCATGCGGTCCAGGTCGCCGAAGACCCCGGGGTTGAAATGCATCACCAGCGATCCGCCGATGCCGAGGAGGGTGACGGCGGCGGCCAGGACGATGGCCAGCTTCAGGGAACAGAGGAGCCGCCAAAGAGAAGCAAAAAGGGGGCGCAGAGCCACGGGAGCCTCCTTGTCAGTTCAGGGGATGGTTGCTGGAGAGGAGAAGCCCGATCCCCAGGTAGGTGAAGAGGACGACCCCGAAGCCGGCGACGGAGAGCCAGGCGTAACCGGTCCCCTGCCAGCGGCGGACGAATTTGGCGTGGCACATCCCGGCGTAGAAAATCCACACCAGAAACGACCAGACCCCCTTGATGTTCCAGGAAAAATAGTACCCCCAGGCGACGTAGGCCCAGATGCTGCCGAAGATCAGACAGAGGGTGAAGAGGCAGAAGCCGAGAAAGATCGCCTCCTCGTTGAGCTGGCGCAGCAGGGGGAGGGGGGGGAGGAGGTCGGTGCCGATCCGGCGCTGCAGGAGGTAGAGGGCCGCCAGGGAGAAGGCCATGGCGAAAAAGGCGTACCCGACGAAGGAGAAGAAGATGTGCAGGGTGAAGAGCGGCGTGTCGAGGGCCGGGATCAAGGGCGGAATGACCGGATCCCGGGGGAGGGCGCTGGTCAGAAGGAGGAGGTTGAGAAGGATCACGAAGAGCCCGGCGGCGTGGATGCGGTAACGGATTTCGAAATAGAGATAGGTCGCCGCCAGGGCCCAGCTGAAGAAGAACTGGGTGGCAAAGAGATTGGTGACCGGCAGGTACCCCGCTTCAAACCAGCGCTCTGCCAGGCAGACGCTCTGCAGGGCGAAGGCGGTCACCACCAGGAAAAAGGCGCCGCGCCACAGGAGGGGGCGGCGCAGGGCGAGGTGGAGGAGATAAAAGAGGGTCGAGGCGAGGTAGGCGGCAAAGGCCGCCACCAGCAGCGGAGACTGATCGGCTGAAATCATGGCAACCTGTCGGGAACGGGGCGCGGCGCGCCGCGGTTAAAGGCAAGGCGTGGGCGGAGATTAACACAGAGGCGCGGGGAGGCAAAGGGCAAATCGACAGGGAATTGCGGGATTGTCAACCCTGCCGCTTCCCATGGTTGACAAGGGGGGAACCTCATGATAATTTCGCCGCCATGAACGAGACGCTCTACAGCCTGCGCATGCACGCCTCCCGCGGCGGCGAACACCTTTCGGGCGCCGAAGAACTGACGACGCAGCCTCATCTCGAGACCCTCGCCGCCGCCCTGGTTCGCCGCGCCCTCGGCCACCCCCGCGGCGCTGCCGAATCGATTCAAATCACCGTCGAGGCCGTCGACGCTGGACGGGTCCGGCGCGGGGTTCTGCCGGATCTGCGGACGCTGAGCGTTACCGACTTCCGCCAGGGGCGAAAAGCCGCCGCGGCCCTTCTGGAGACGGCCGGAATCTCGGCTTTGGCGGCTACCGCGGCCATAACCGCCCTGGAGAAGGGAGCCTCCCCATCCGGTAAGAGCATGCGCGGGGCGATGCTCATCGACGCGACCAGCGGCAAGCGTCTCGAACCGGACGCCAGCCGCGGGGTCCGCGCCAGCCGCATGGGGCTTACCCCCGGGGCGGCGGCGCTGCTCCGAGAGCGCCTTTCGGCGCGCGGGCTCGACAATCCCCACGTCCGCGAGGCCCTGGTCCTGGCCGCCAAGGTCCTCTCCGTGCCGGGGATTGCCGCCGAGCTCTGCTGGTCCGACGACCCCGACTACACCGCCGGCTACGTCGCCGCTCTCCAGCTCGGGTACGTACGCCTGACGCACCTCAAGCCCGTCGGCGAGGAGCGCGGCGGACGGGCCTTCTTTGTCCGCCCCGGGCACGGCGACATCAATGGCATCATCGAACAACTGGAACGCTCCCCCCTACTCATCGACGAAATCGGTGCGATCGGCGGGTCGGCGCCCTGGAAGGAGGAACGGTGAAGGGTTGGCAGGACGATCTGGCGCGGCTCGAAACCAGGGGGATGCTGCGCTCCCTGCGCTCCGTCGCCGGGGCGCAGGGGGCGCACGTCTCCCTGGCCGGGGAGGATGTCCTCCTCCTCTGCTCCAACAACTACCTCGGTCTGGCCGCCCACCCGGCTCTGGTGGAAGCCGCCTGCGCGGCCACCGCCCGCTTTGGCGTCGGCAGCGGCGGCAGCCGGCTGATCTCCGGCACCATGGAGCCTCACGTCCGGCTCGAGGAGCGCCTCGCCGCCTTCAAGGGGACCGAGGCCGCCCTCCTCTTCAATTCCGGCTACGCCGCCAACACCGGGATTCTCCAGGGGCTCTGCGGCGAGGACGACCTGATCTTTTCCGACGCCCTCAATCACGCCTCGATCATCGACGGCTGCCGCCTTTCCCGGGCCCGCACCGTCGTCTATCCCCACCGCGACGTCGCCGCCCTCGAAGCGTTGATGGCGCAGGAGGCCCCCGGCCGCCGGGGACGCTGGCTCATCGTCACCGACGGGGTCTTCAGCATGGACGGCGTCCTGGCCCCCCTCCCCGAACTGGTGGCCCTCAAGGAGCGCTTCGATGCCCTCCTCATGGTCGACGACGCCCACGGAACGGGGGTGCTGGGGGCGACGGGGCGGGGGACCGCCGAACACCTCGGCTGCCTGGCGGGGATCGACCTGCACATGGGGACCCTCGGCAAGGCCCTCGGCTGCTGCGGCGCCTACCTGGCCGCCGACCGCACCGTCATCGACATCCTGATCAATTACAGCCGCTCCTTCATCTTCTCCACCAGCCTCGCCCCGGCCGTCCCCGCCGCCGCCTGCGCCGCCCTCGACATCGTCGACAGCGCCGAGGGGGCCAGACTGCGCCGCTCCCTGCACCGGAACCGCGAGGTCTTCGCCAAAGCTCTGCAGAAGGGGGGACTCGATCTCCTCGGCAGTGCCACCCAGATCGTCCCGGTCTTGACGCGCGACCCGGCCCCGACCATGGCCGCCGTCGGGGCGCTTCTCAAACGGGGGATCTTCGTCCAGGGGATTCGCCCGCCGACCGTGGCCGCAGGGAGCTGCCGCCTGCGGGCCACCGTGATGGCCGTCCACGACGAAGGGGAGCTCCTCGAGGCGGCCGCAGCCATCATCCAGGTGCTGGAGACGGGGGCATGAAGGGAGTCCTGACTCTCGGCGACGGCCGGCGCCTCGCCTGGCGCGAGGCCGGCAGCGGCCCGCCGCTGGTGCTGATCCACGGCTGGTCCCTGTCCTCGTCGGTCTTTACCGAGGCCCTGGAGGCCTTTTCCGGAAGCCGCCGGGTTCTCGCCGTCGATCTGCGCGGCCACGGCGCCTCCGACCCCGGGCCAGGGTATGCCCTCGGCGACTTCGCCGCCGATCTGACCGCCTGGTTTTCGGCCCTCGGCCTTCGGGACGCGGCGGTTCTCGGCTGGTCCCTCGGCGGCCAGGTCCTCCTCGAGCTCTATCCGATTCTAGCCGCCCGCATCGAGCGCCTGATTCTGCAGAGCAGCACGCCGCGCTTTGCCGGCGGCAACGACTGGGGACACGGCCTCCCCGCCGTCCAGGTGCGGGCCATGGCCCGCGACCTCGGTCGCGATTACCGCAGGACGATGGGGGATTTTTTCGCCCTGCAGTTTTCCGGCGAGGAGATTTCCCGGGAGCGCTATCTCGCCGTCGTCGACTTTGCCGTCCGCAAGGGGAACCTCCCCGAGCCTGATGTGGCCCTGGCCGCCCTCGAGACGCTGCGCCTTGCCGACCAGCGCCCTGACCTCTCGGCCGTTAGCGCCCCGGCCCTGGTCATCCACGGCGAAATCGACCGCATCGTTCCGGTGGCAGCCGGTGCGGCACTTGCCGCCGCGCTCCCCCGGGGGGAGTTCGCCGTCGTCCCCGGCGCCGGGCACGCCCCCTTCCTCAGCCGTCCCGAAGAGACCTTTGCCCTGTGGAGAGACTTTTTGTCATGAGCGCCCGTCCCCTCGATCTCTCCCGGGTCCGTCGCAACTTCTCCGCCTCGGCCGGCGACTACGACGACCACGCCGTGGTGCAGAAGAGGGTGGTGGAGCGCCTGGCGGAGCTTCTCCTCGCCGAAGGTCCCCTTGTCGGTGCAACCCTCGACGTCGGCGTCGGCACCGGCGAGCTGACGGCCCGTCTCCTGGCCGCCTCGCCGGGGATGCGCCCGGTGATCGCCGATCTGGCCCACGGCATGACCCTCCACGCCGCCGGCCGGATCGGCACCGCTCTCCCCTTCGACGGCGACGCCCAGTCCCTCCCTCTGCACTCCGGGCGCTTTGCGGCGGTCGTCTCCTCTTCGGTCTACCAGTGGGTCAACGATCTTTCCGCCGCCTTTGCCGAGAGTGCCCGGGTCCTCGCCCCGGACGGGCGCTTCGCCTTCGCCCTCTTTGGCGAGCGCACCCTCTTCGAACTGCGCCATGCCTACGCCCTGGCGCTGGCCGAAGGGGGAGGGGAGGCGTCCCACGCTCAGGAATTTCCCGAACCCGCCGCGGTGGAGGGCGCCCTCGTCGGAGCAGGATTCGAAGGGGTCCGGGTCTTCTCCGAAGAGGAAATCCAACACCATCCCGACGTCCCCGACCTGCTGCGTTCCCTCAAGCGCATCGGCGCCGCCAATGCCGCCACCGGCCGTCCTGCCGGTCTGGCCTCGCGGCGGGTGATGGCCCGGATGACGGAACTCTACGGGCAGCATTACGGTTCTCAGGGGACGATTCCCGCCACCTACCAGGTCATCTACGGCTTCGGTCGCAAGCGAGGTTGAGGACTCCGGACGTTGAATCCGCGGCCGCATCGGCTATACTGGGCGGGCATCCTTATTCAACAAGGCGAAAGGAGTCCGTCCCATGCCCGTGATTACCGTCAAAACCGTCGAAGGGGCCACCCAGGAGCAGAAAAACCGGCTGATCGAGCGCCTGACCGAGGTGATGCAGGAGGTCCTGGGCAAGAACCCGGAGACGACCCACGTCATCATCGAGGAATACGCCGCCGGCAACTGGGGTTTGCGGGGGAGGACCGTGGCGGCTATCCGCGCCGGCAATTAGCAGCGATTGAGGGTGAGAATGACAAAAGGACGGCCTCTGGGCCGTCCTTATTTTATACGGCGCATCTGTCAAGTGCAGGGGGCAGGTTTTGCCTTAATACAAATGTGCTGGCGAAAGACTTCACCCCAATTCCCGAAAAAGCGCGCCGGCCCGGCCGGCCTGGGAGTAAAACGTCTACATTCGGAAGGAGTCCTCAAACGTCAGCGCCTCGTTCTCGGGAATGGCGGCGCTGAAAAAATACCCTTGAATCAGATTGCAACCATAACCGCGCAGGGCCTTGAGCTGCGCCTCGGATTCGACCCCCTCGGCCAAGACGCGAAGTGTCATGCTTTTGGCCAGGGCCATGATCGCGGTGATGATCGCCCCATCATTGCTGTCACGGGAGAGGTCAGTGACAAAAGAACGATCTATTTTCAAGGTGTTGACGGGGAAACGCTTGAGATAGCTCAAGGAGGAGTAGCCGGTGCCGAAGTCGTCGATGGCCAGACCGACTCCCATCCAACTGAGTTCTTCCATCGTCCTGATTGCATTCTCCCTGTCGTCCATGATCATCCCCTCGGTGATCTCCAACTCCAGGTGTCGCGGATTGCCCCCGGTGCGCGTCAGAACCTCCGTGACCATTTCCACAAAGCCCGGTTGGCGAAAGTGACGCGGCGAGATATTGACCGCGACGTTCCCTGTCGCCCGTCCGAGATCTTGCCGGCGGCGGATGAAACGGCAGGCCTGTTCGAGGGCCGACTCTCCCAGAGAGACGATCAATCCGGTCTCTTCGGCGAGGGGGATGAACTCTTCGGGGGAGACGGTGCCGCGCTGGGGGTGGAGCCAGCGCATCAATCCTTCAAAACCGGTGACCTTCCCCTGGCACAGGTCAATTTGCGGCTGGTAGAAGAGGCGCATCTCTCCTTCGTTGATGCCCCGGCGAAGATCCATCTCCAGGGCATACTGGTCATGGGCCCGGCAGTCCATGCTTCTGCGGTAGAAGGCATAGGTGTTTTGCCCCTCGGTTTTCCCCCGGTACATGGCGATTTCGGCGTTTTTGATCATGCTTTCGACGTCGTGGGCGTCATGAGGGAAGAGGCAGATCCCGACACTGGCGGTGACAAAGAGTTCGATGTCTCTGATGCGTATGGAATTGTCGAAGAGCGCCAGGATCTTGCGGACGACCAGTGCGATTTGCTCCTGGTGTTCGAGCCCTTCGAGGAGAATCATGAACTCGTCGCCTCCGAAGCGGGCGACGGTATCCGTCTCCCGTACCCCCTTCAGCAACAAGCGCCCGATTTCGATCAGGGTCAGATCGCCGATGTCGTGGCCGAGGGAATCGTTGATGACTCGGAAACGGTCGATATCGACAAAGACAAGGGCGCAGACCTCCTCGGTGCGCCGGGAACGGGACATGGCCCGGGTGAGTCGTTCCTGAAACAACAGCCGGTTGGGGAGGCGGGTCAGGGGGTCATGGTAGGCGAGAAATTGAAGGCGGTCCTCCTGCTCCCCGATCCGCGACTGCATCGACGCCCGCTCGCTGACGTTGCGTCCCCAGTGGATGACCCCCCGGAGCTCACCTTCGTCCGACCAGAAGGGAGCCGCCACGACTTCGAAGAGTTCCGTCTCCCCCTGGTTCCCTCGTTGGTACTGGAGGAGCTTGGTGTGGGTTTTCCGCCGCAACACCTCTTCGATCGGGCAGAGAGAGACGTCGTTCTGGCAGGGGGTGTCGACCGCATGGCAAATGTCCCGGCAGGTCATCTCTTCTCCGGCGCAATCGGCGAGGGTGCCGGGACGCCTGGCTGCGGCGTTGAGGAGGAGGACTTTCTTGTCGGTACCGATGACCTTGATCGGATCGAGGACGCTGTCGATGATATTCTGGAGAAATTTCTGTTTATTCTCCAACTCCGTCCCTGCCTTCGAACGCTCGGTCACATCGAGAAAGGAGCAGGCAACTCCCTCGATCTTCCCTTCGGCCGTGGTGACGGCAGCCTTGTGGATCAGGAACTGACGAATCTCGCCGTCGGGAAGGGTGAGAGGGGCTTCGTGCTGGGTCGCGGTTATCTCTCCGCTGAGGATCCTTTGCTCGGTGAGACAGCAGTCCGTCCGAAGGTCCTTCGGAGCCACTTCGTTCAGCGACTTCCCGACTATCTGTTGGCGGCTGAAACCGAGCATTTTCTCCGTGGCGGCATTGCACCCCAGGTACTTCCCCTCCCGGTCCTTGAAGAGGATCGGGTGCGGGATTCCATCGAGGAGCGATGCCATCAGCGTCAGTCTTTTTTCTGCGCCTTTGAGCGCACAGCGTTCCTCGAGAAGAGCGGCGGTGCGATCGGCAAAGAGCCCGAGAAGGGATTGCACCCTTTCGCTGTCTTGCAGAGGGGTCTTGCCGAGGACCGCCATCGTTCCGAGAGGCGTTCCTTCCCTGGATGTCAGCGCGATCCCTGAGACGTTTTCCGCATGGAGAGGGGCGCCACCGGCCAAGGAGTCTGGCCAGACCGATTTCCAGAGGGGCTCGGAAAAATCGAAGGAGAGGTTGGGGAGGGAGGTCTCGCCCTGGCAGAGGACGAGGGTCGTCAGGCGAGGGGAGCCGGGCGGGTCGAAATGAGCGATGTAGGCGTACTCTGCGGCCGAGGCCCTGATCAGGTGGCGGGCCAACGTTTGAAGATAGGCGTCGCCGGAAGAGGTGGCGATGCGGAGAAGGTCGCCCTGCTCCTTTTGGGATGATTGGTGCATGATTGCGTGGTCCTTTAATCAATTGACGCAGGTCACCCTTCTCGGGGCGCCTGCGATACCCAACGGTCCATGCTGGGGGTGGTGGCTGAAGCGAACGAGGGAGTCGCCAGGCGTCCGATGACGGCTCTGGCGACTCCCTCTGTTTCACGATCCTCCGCCCTGAGGCAGGGATCGGCAGCGGTCACCTCGTGGCCTCAGGAGGCGAGAGCCGCCTCGCCAACGGTCTGCACCAGGCTCAGTTCCTCGGCGGAAAATATCCGGTCGATATCGAGAATGATGACGAACTGGTCATCGACATTGCACATCCCCTTGAGGTATTGGGTATTCAGCCGGGAGCCGATGCGCGGCGGCGGCTCGATCATGTCGGACTGGAACTCGCTGACTTCTTGAACCGAGTCGGCCAGCGCACCCACGATCAGCACCTCGCCGTCGATTCGGATCTCCATGACGATGATGCAGGTATCGATGGTCCTTTCCGTCGCTGGCATCCCCAGTTTGAGGCGCATGTCGATGACGGGGACGACGTTGCCCCGCAGGTTGATGACCCCGAGCATGAAGTTGGGGGTTTGCGGAACCCGCGTCACCTCGCGGAAGTCCAGAATTTCCCGGGCCCGGCTCACCTCGACGGCGAAACACGCGTCGCCGAGCTTGAAGGTCACGTACTGCTCTGTGGCGTTTATTTCTGTCACACTCATAGGTTTCCCCTGATCGCTCGGTGAGGTTAATAGCTCATGAATTCGTCGTCCAGCTTGTCGTCCCGTCCGTCGAGGTTGAGACTGACGCCATCGAGAAGACCGTTGTAACCCTTCTTGAGGGAAAGGCCGGGGGCTCCGTTCGCCTTGTTCTCGCTCTTCTGCACGGGGGCGATGCGCAGCTTTTGCTCGGAGGCCGATTGTTTGCTCAGGGCGCTGCCGAGGCGTTTACCGCCCTGACCCTTGACGGTGCCTGCGAGGGTGAAGAAGGCGATCATCTCTTGCAACTGCTCGGACTGGCTGGAGAGTTCTTCGGCCGTCGAGGCGATCTCTTCGGAGGCCGAGGCGTTCTGCTGAATGACCGTGTCAAGCTGCTGGATCGCCTTGCTGATCTGCTCGGCCCCGGCATCCTGCTCCCGGCTGGCGGCGCTGATCTCCTGGACCAGTTCGGCCGTTTTCTGGATGTTGGGAACGATGATATCCAGGAGTTTTCCTGCCCTCTCTGCGACCTCGACGCTCGAGGTCGAGAGACCACCGATCTCCCCTGCGGCGATCTGGCTGCGTTCGGCGAGCTTGCGCACCTCGGCGGCGACGACGGCAAATCCCTTGCCGTGGTCGCCAGCGCGGGCCGCTTCGATGGCGGCGTTGAGAGCCAGGAGGTTGGTCTGGCGGGCGATCTCCTCGATGATCATAATCTTCTGGGCGATCTGCTTCATGGCGCCCACGGTCTCCTTCACCGCGATTCCCCCTTCCCGCGTATCCTCGGCCGCCTTGACGGCAATCTTTTCCGTCTGCAGGGCGTTCTCGGCATTCTGGCGGATGTTGGCCGACATCTGCTCGATGGAGGCGGAGGCCTCCTCCGCGGCGGCGGCCTGTTCGGAGGCCCCCTGGGACATCTCCTGAGACGAGGCGCTCATCGCCAGGCTTCCCGAGGTGACATTGTCGCCGGCGACCTTGACCTGGCCGATGACGTCGTTGAGGATCGTTCCCATGCTCTCCAGGGCCCGACCCAGCTGATCTTTGTCGGAGGCGAGCTTGACCTCGACCCCGAGATCGCCCCTGGCGATCTGCTCGGCGACGTCGGCAGCCCGCTGCAAATTGTCCGACATATTGTCGAGGGCTTTGGCGAGGTCGCCGATCTCGTCGTTGCGCTTGAGATTGAGGCGCAGGGAGAAGTCGCCGCGGGCGATCTCTTCGGCGAGTTTGACTCCCTTGTCGATGGGTCCGGTGATGGCGCGGGTGATGATCACCCCGAGGAAGATGCCGAGGAGAATGGCCCCGGCGAGGACGCTGATGAGGACGGCGATGGCGTTCTGCGTCGAGGCGCGGCCGCTCTCTTTGGCGGCGGTCATCTCCTCGCCGGTGAGTTTTTCCACCTCGGTGAGCATCATCTCGGCGTCGGCTCCGGCCTGATCGAGCTGGGCCATGACCGCTGCGGTCTGAGCCGATTTTTCCACCATCGCCCGTTGCGCGGCCATTAGCGCCGCGGCGCTCTTCTGGAACCCTTCGTGGTTCTGGTCGAGTTCCCTGACGGCCTCGCGGATGGCGGCATTGTCGGTGGCGAAGATTGTTACACCGTCGACCACCCCGCCGTTGAGGATTGCCGAGACATCCCTGTCGAACGCCGCGACGGTCTGCCGGTATTTTTCTTCGATTTCGCCGAGTTCGACGAGATCGCGGCTCTGGACGAACTCTTCGATGAAGACCCGGGTGAGGGTGAGGTCGGACTTGATCTCGTTGATCATGTCGGCCAGGGGGACCTCCTCGCGGAGGATCGCCTGGGCGGCGGCGCCGATGTGGGCTTCGGCGGACAGTTTGGCGATCTCCTTCTGCAGCATCTTCTCGACGGTGGCGACGTCGCCACTGACCTCGTCGAAGACCCCTTCCATTGATTTCATGGCGGCATCGGCCTCTCCCTTTTTTACCAGGAGGTCGCGCCCGTCCTGCATCATCTCCCGGGCGGCGCTCTGGTAGCGGCCGTTATGGGTTTCATCGGCCTTGCGCACCAGGGAGGCCAGCGCCGCGTTGTCGGTCTTGATGATCCGCGTCCCGCCCTCGAGTTCCCCGCCGTCGAGGATCGCCGTCGCTGCAATGTCAAAGCTGGTCAACGCGGCCTGGTAGCGCTCTTCGATGACGCCGAGCTGCGAGACGTCGTCGGAGGCGATCACCGAGGTGGCGGCCATGAATTCGTCCATGGCCGTCATCGCCTGCATGAGGGAGATCTTCATCTCCATCGCCGCGTCGACGAGGGGCGCCTCCTCCTCGGAGATGACCGTCAGGGAATGGCCTACGGTCCGCAGCCCGGAGAAGCCGACGATCCCGGCGGTCGCCACCAGCAGGAGGAGACAGCCGAAGCCGACGGCGAGTTTGGTCCCTATCTTCAGATCTTGCCATTTCATGGTTGGGTCCCTCCTTGTTGGTTTTCATGTTTTATCGAGTTGTGGCGACTTTCGCCTGGCAACAGGATGGGGCGGTCAGGCCAGCACCATTTTGACGACACCGAGAAGCTGCTCGGCCTTGAAGGGTTTGACGATCCACGCCGAGGCGCCAGCACTTTTCCCTTCCTGCCTTTTGCTTTCCTGGGATTCGGTGGTCAGCATAAGGATCGGCATGAACCGGTTGGCGGCGTTCTTGCGCACCTCGCGAATCAGCGACGTCCCGTCCATGTTGGGCATATTGAGGTCGGTGATCAACATCTGCACATCTTCGGTTGCGAATTTGGTCAATGCGTCCTTGCCGTCGACCGCTTCGATCGCCTCATAGCCGGCCTGCTTGAGAGTAAAGGTCATCATCTGGCGGATACTGAACGAATCGTCAACAACCATAATTCTTTTCTTCTTGTTCATCGTCTCTCCATTTTTCCCATATTTAAAAAAGGTCAAAAAACCGACACGGTCAAAAAACCGACACGGTCGATAAGCGACTCGCGCCTCACTGGCCAACCCGGGGAGGGCGCTGGATTGCGCCGGACAGACGCCACCCTTATTTTCCAAAGGGCGACAGAGCTCCCCCATGGGACTCCGACGAGAAAGCTGTCAGTGATGTTGGTGCCTGCTCTGTCTGACTGAGTGAGACCCTTTGAGTGTCTTGCTGTCGTTTCCATGGAGAACCGAAGGACCTCGAATGGGCTGAATGTTGCTGCCTTGTGAATTCACATCCAGGCGGTCCCCAATCCGACCGAACAGATTTATTACTTGTCTAATACGAAACAATTAATGTAAAAATTAGTGGGCTGGATGCACAGTACATACCAGTAGTTGCATTGTTTGCATAAATTAACACTGGCGGCGATAAGCAGTCGACCCCTCACCCTTGTGATTTTGGTGCGGATACTATGCAGTGTAAGGGGACGCCTATAAGTAGATGAGTTTTTCTTCATTTCTTCCGGTGATATATTCCGCTCGTCTCGCCCATCACGCCTAGACCCTCCTGGCGCCCTGCACCACATCATCTGCCGCGGTATCGAGCGTCGGGATCTATTCATCGGCGATTTGGAGCGGAACGGTTTTGTCTCCCGTCTTCCCGCCGTGCTTGTCGAAACCTCGATGGGCTGCCTTGCCAGGACCCTTATCACCAGCTTTTTTATCCTGGGCACCGTCACGGACGTCCGCCTCAGCGGTCCCGGGACGGCGACCTGACTAATCGTTGCGTGGCTTGGGAGGGACTGGCCGGGGATGGAAGAGATCCGTTCGGGGGATGCGGTGGCGCTGCTGGCGGAACCAGTCTTCGGGGTCGGACCAAGGTAAGGGACTGAAATAATTGCTCAAAGTGCCAATTTTGCCCCCAAAAAAAGGCTTATAGGTCGATTTTCGGGGGCAAAAATGGGCCTATAACCCAAACGTCTTCCCATCCGAAAGGGCAATGGCAAAAAGGATGCATTTCGGTATGTCCCTTATCATCGCTTACCACGAGCGTTGCTGTCATCCCTGAAATAGTTCTTTTAAAACCGCATACATCAATCCCTCTACGGCAAGCTCGGCGAGACGGTGAAGACCGTCAAGTCGATCCGCTCGGACATCCCCTCGCGCATGTGGCCGGTCTACACCACCGGGTACGTCTTCGACTCCTTCGGGCGCCTGCGCGAGCTTACCTATCCCGACGGCGAGGTGCTCACCTACACCTATGATCAGGGAGGGCTGCTCGAAACCGCCAAGGGGAAGAAGGGGGGCAAGTCCTACGAATACCTCCTTGATCTCGCCTACGACGAGTACGGCCAGCGGGTGCGCCTGCAGCTCGGCAACGGCGTCGAGACCCGCTACGACTACGATTCTCTCACCCGGCGGCTCGACCACATCTTCACCACCGGCGACGGCGGCGTGCTGCAGAACATCGACTACAGCTACGACAACGTTGGCAACATCAAAAAGACCGAGAACCAGCCCTTCATCACCCGCGACGCCACCAGCCGCAGCGTGGTGCAGGAGTACGGCTACGACGACCTGCATCGGCTGACCTCGGCCGTGGGGAAATACGCCATCGGCAGCGATCATCTCGACCGCTACGCCGGCACTTTTGCCTACGACAGCATCGGCAACTTCCAGACCAAGGACCAGCGCCACTGGTACGAGGACCCGCTCACCGGCATCCAGTCCGACCGGCCCAAGACGAGCTACAACTTCGCCTACCAGTACAAAGGACCGCAGCCCCACGCCGTGACCAACGTCGGCGGCAACACCTACAGCTACGACGCGAGCGGCAACCTGGCCCTGCGCGTCGACGACCAGACCGGCCAGAGCCGGCAGATCCTCTGGAACGAGGAGAACCGCATCACCAGCCTCCTCGACCAGGGCAAAGAGACGATCTTCCGCTACGACGACGGCGGAACGCGCATCTTCAAGAGCGGCAAGTACGGCGAGACGATCTACGTCGACCCCAACTTCTCCATCCGCAACGGCGAAGTCGCCAGCAAGCACATCTTCGCCGGCAGCACCCGCATCGCCACCAAGATGGTGATGAAAGAGAACAGAACCGGCGCCAGCAAAAAGACCTACGTGCGCCCGACCGACAACAAGGGGGACAGCGCCACCGTCCCCGAGAAGAGCCAGGGGAACCACGGCCAGGTCGACAAGACGCTCGACCCCGTCCTGCAGGAGCAGGTCAACGGCAAGGCGTGGGAGCAGCGCGACCGCAAGACCTCTAGCGCCAACGGCAAGGGGCTCGGCAAAGAGAAGCGCAACGCCAACGGCGGGGACGCGGCACGGGAGACGCTCCTCCCCGGCAACAGCGAGAAGGGCTTGGAGAACGCCCTTGCCAACGGCAACGGCAGCAAGACCGGCATCTACAAGCGTCTCGACCGCCTCGGCTACGAGGTGACCATCGATCACCGCATCGTCCTTAAGGGGACGGACCCGACCGATCCCGACAGCGGCACCCCCATCTTCACCGGCCCGACGATCCCCGAAGAGCAGCAGATCTATTACTTCCACGGCGATCATCTGGGGAGCTCCAGCGTCATCACCGACCGCTTCGGGCGCAACTACGAGCACCTGGAGTACTTCCCCTACGGCGAGACCTGGGTTGAAGAGACCCGCAGCGAGCGCAATCTGCCGTTCAAGTTTACGGGGAAGGAGCTCGATCCGGAGACGGGGCTGTATTACTTCGGGGCGCGGTATTATGATCCGGTGGTGAGTGTTTGGGTGAGTGTGGATCCAAATATATATTCAATTTTCGAAAACAAAAGGGAATTCGAATTTTCTAGGAAATTGTCCCTATATAGTTATGTAGAAAATAGACCACTCTTATTGATTGACCCAGATGGTAAAGACAGTTACCTTTTGACTTGGCTTAAGGCGCCAGGAGAGGTTGGTCATGCAGCATTTGGTGTAGATTTGTATCAAAAAAATATTGATGCAAGCACTGGTAAGGTAACGTATTCTGATACAGGAAAAATTCAAATTCTTGAACTTTGGCCCGGTGTTGCTGTAGGTAAAACCAACTCAAGAGATGATGTTAAATCTGATTATAATGTAGGTCAAGTTGTTGATAAGAATGATATTGTAAATTATAAGGGTGGTGAAAATAGAAGCGCAGAAGGTGTGTTGCAAATAACCAACGGTAAGAACACAGAAGAAAAAGCTTTTTCAACAGAAAGAATACTTCGAACTATGGAGAGTTTTAAAAATAAAAATAAACTATATAATGGAGAGAAAAATAATTGCTCAGATTATGCAGCTGAAGGTGTTTCGGCTTCTGGACTAAAGTTAGGTTCTAAAGACAAAGTTACTGCCTTAGGTGGTATATTAAGTTCAGATGTTCGCACTCCAAATAAGTTGTGGAGAGATACATCTTCACAACCTGGCGTAAATGTTCTTAAAGACCCGGGAGGGAAAGTTAATGAAGGGTATGATTTTTAGATTCCTTTTGGTGGCTATAATGATGCCAAATGTTTTAAATGCCAGTGGTATGGTTTACCTGAAAAAACCAACAACATCTGTCATCCTATTTTTGGATGCTGTCGAATCCGGTGATCCCGATTATGTAAAATTACTTGATATTGAATCGTTTAAAAAAAATAACTCAAAAATGTTGTCAAGATGTACTATTGATGATATTAGATCTAACTTTGACAAGTTAGTCTTTGCTCCTATTAGACATAAGCCAAGTCCATCTGGCGATACTTTCGAAGAAAATAAATATTCAATTGTCGAAATAATTTTTGGATATAAAACAGCTGATGTTACGATTGAAAAATATATTAATTCAAAGAAGAAGTTAAATATTAAATTTAAGTTAGTTTCTAGTAATGACAGATGGTTGATTGTCAACATGGAAAACTATATTGAAAAATACTTATTTGAAATTTGTTGTGACCGGGACGATGAGAGTGATCACTAAGACCGCTCTAAGCTGTTCGGGATCGGCCCGAAAACGCCGGTAAAAACCGGTAAAGAGTAAGGCAAGTCCCCGCATAGTAAAGACTAGTGTCTAATTGCAAAAGTTAGCGATAGTGTTTCTCAATTGCGAGCCCTTGACCTCTCTCTTGCACCATACAAAGGGCTTGGCATTAGGTTGATAGGCTTCTAGGGCAGTGATAGGTGTCAGGGGCAGTGATAGGTGTCAGGGGCGGCAGATTCAATTTGCAAGTGCACCACTTCGGACCTTATCGAAGACTTCCTGGGGCGTGGAGACCTGTTTGGGGTCGGACGGGCAAACTGTCCGGGGTCGGACCAAGATAAGGGTTTGAAATGATAACGAAAAGTGTCAATTTCACCCCCAAAAAGAGGCTTATAGGCCGATTTTCAGGGGCAAAAATGGGCCTATAACCCAAACGTCTTCCCATCCGAAAGGGCAATGGCAAAAAGGATGCATTTCGGTATGTCCCTTATCAGCGCTTACCGCGAGCGTTGATCCCCATCCCCGAAATCGCTCTGTCCGGGGTCGGACCTAGCCAAGGGTTTGAAAGGATAACGAAAAGTGCCAATTTTACCCCCAAAAAGAGGCTTATAGGCCGATTTCCAGGGGCAAAAACGCGCTTATAACCCAAACTCAGGGACATCCGAAGAGGGCATCCTACATTCGTGGAAAAATGGATGCAGCAGGAAAGTCCCCCATCGTCGCTTTCCGCGAGCGTTAATCCTCATCCCCGAAATCGTTCTTTTAAAATCGCATACCTCAATCCTTCTACGGCAAGCTCGGCGAGACCACCGGCGACGGCGGCGTGCTGCAGAACATCGACTACAGCTACGACAGGGTCGGCAACATCACCCTGACCGAGAACCAGCCCTTCATCACCCGCGACGCCACCAGCCGCAGCGTGGTGCAGGAGTACGGCTACGACGACCTGCATCGGCTGACCTCGGCCGTGGGGAAATACGCCATCGGCAGCGATCACCTCGATCGCTACGCCGGCACTTTTGCCTACGACAGCATCGGCAACTTCCAGACCAAGGACCAGCGCCACTGGTATGAGGACCCGCTCACCGGCATCCAGTCCGACCGGCCCAAGACGAGCTACAGCTTCGCCTACCAGTACCAGGGGCCTCAGCCCCACGCCGTCACCAACGTCGGCGGCAACACTTACAAATACGACGACAACGGCAACCTGGCCCTGCGCGTCGACGACCAGACCGGCCAGACCCGGCAGATCCTCTGGAACGAGGAGAACCGCATTACTAGTCTCCTCGACCAGGGGAAGGAGACGGTCTTCCGCTATGACGACGGCGGAACCCGCATCTTCAAGAGCGGCAAGTACGGCGAGACGATCTACGTCGATCCCAACTTCTCCATCCGCGAAGGGGAAGTGGCCAGCAAGCACATCTTCGCCGGCAGCACCCGCATCGCCACCAAAATGGTGATGAAGGAGAACAGAACCGGCGCCAGCAAAAAGACCTACGTGCGTCCGACCGACACCAAGGGGCACAGCGCCACCGTCCCCGAAAAGAGCCAGGGGAACCACGGCCAGGTCGACAAGACGCTCGACCCCGTCCTGCAGGAGCAGGCCAACGGCAAAGGGTGGGAGCAGCGCGACCGCAAGACCTCTAGCGCCAACGGCAAGGGGCTCGGCAAGGAGAAGCGCAACGCCAACGGCGGGGACGCGGCACGGGAGACGCTCCTCCCCGGCAACAGCGAGAAGGGCTTGGAGAACGCCCTTTCCAGCGGCAACGGCAGCAAGACCGGCATCTACAAGCGCCTCGACCGCCTCGGCTACGAGGTGACCATCGACCACCGCATCGTCCCCAGGGGGACGGACCCGACCGATCCCGACGACGGCGCTCCCATCTTCACCGGCCCGACGATCCCCGAGGAGCAGCAGATCTACTACTTCCACGGCGATCACCTGGGGAGCTCAAGCGTCATCACCGACCGCTTCGGGCGCAACTACGAGCACCTGGAGTACTTCCCCTACGGCGAGACCTGGGTTGAAGAGACCCGCAGCGAGCGGAATCTGCCGTTCAAGTTTACGGGGAAGGAGCTCGATCCGGAGACGGGGCTGTATTACTTCGGGGCGCGGTATTATGATCCGCAGGTGAGTGTTTGGGTGAGTGTGGATCCGATACTGGGGGATTATATTGACGGAAAAGTCAACGGGGGTGTGTATAACCCCTCAATCATTGGATTGTACTCCTATGTCACACAAAATCCTCTCAGGTTCATTGATCCGAACGGCTTGTGGCAAACAGATGTTCATCGTGATAAGACAAGAGAGTGGTCGGAGGCTGCAGGTTTTAATGGCAAACAGGCCGAGTTAATTGCTAATGCCGATAATGGTGTTGATAATGAATTTGGAAGCAAGAGTTATCTTCCAGTGCTTGGAGATCAAAGTTATCATTTTAATACTAACAATAACGGCAATGACTCACGAATGGAGAAGTTTCAATATCATTTTGATAAATCCGTCGAGGCAGGAAAGAAAGCCAATAATTGGCGAACTTCAGAAAAAGGCATAATAGGATGGATTAAAAACAAAATAGCAAATTTTTATGAAACAAAATCTCTGAAAGAATTAGGTACATCTCTTCACCCTCTGCAGGACGTAGACGCACATACTGATGGATTAACCCAAGATGTGATGGTTCCGAAAACCAAGCTTTCGTTGATGAAATACCATGATTCGCCAGAACTTTTTAACACTGGACCGAACCTGGCCGATGACAGTAAAGGTATTGTTCCCGGCTCAAACGGCACAGCTCGACTGGCAGTCACGCAGGGGAAAACCGAAGGTGTTTTTAGAGCCTACAGAGAAGCGGTCAATCAACAGTAGGGGGGATAATGTTACGTTGCTTACTATATCTGGTGTTGCTACCCATATCTGTGCATGCCGCACAAAGGACTATTTCGATCCGCCCGGTCACAATTCAGGTAGTTGATCAGGAAACCAGGAAACCGTTGGAGGGTGTGCCGGTATTCTACTCTCTTCACACGGTTGTGTTCCAGAGATACGTGTTTTTTGTGATCCCCAACATCGAACCGGAGATAGGTCCCAAGCTTGCCTATAAGGCCCGCGCCATTACGGACAAAGATGGAAAGGTTCGGTTTCATGCAAAGGATTTTTTGTTGCCGAAAAACGAGAGATTTGTGGGCGAAGAAATATTTGTTAACATCGATGCTGATATGACGAATAGAATGGCAGAAATATCGCAGCATTCGCTTGAGTATTATTACTCTGAAGGTAGAGTGCGCCGTATAGATTCAGTAGATAATCTTGACATCGTCTCACGATATGTAATGACGGGAACTAAAGAAGAGCGTAACCAGGTTCTTTCCAACCCTGCCGCAAATTATAGTGGTGCTGTACTAGTAAGTATGGTACGTCCTGATTCAAGACAAGTAGGTGTGGATCGCGTTCGATTCGGAAGTGACGAAAGTCTAATTCTTATTTACGCTGGTGACACACTCGATAAGAGTGATGACTTTATCGTCGCTGAAGTTCACAAAAAGAACCGATAACGAGTTATGGTAGTTCGACCGCTACCCCGGCAACTTCGCCTACGACAGCATCGGCAACTTCCAGACCAAAAACCAGGAGCTGGGGACGTTGTTAGCTAGTTGACTAGCCGTCAACCTTCGGTTATTTTTCCGTCCCCTTCAACGCACCCGGGGTATGCATGCCATCGGCCGGGGCGAGGTGCTTATGAAAAACAGGGTGGATTTGCTGAAGTTCGACCTAACTAGCTATAGAATGTCCCCTTCAACAACGCTGGCTCCGCAGATGCCTGTCCCTCTGAGGTGGGTACAATCCTCTCCAGGGTGGAGAAACTTCCCGTTGAGGCATTGGAGCTGCGGAACCGGCTGGCCCCGTCCCTGCGGATTCTCGAAGGGGAGGGACTTTCTTCCGTAGCGATCATTCACCGGAACCTGAAGAACGGCCCGAATCCGCAAGGATTCGGGCCTTTTTTGTTCGCGAAGATGCCCCCTAATTCCCTCCCCGGAGCCTCCAGGGTTTTCCGAAACCGGCCGACGGCCCGTCAGGCATCAACTTTATTTCTTGCCGTGCGAGCAGGATAACTGCCATGCTGTCGAAAAGGCCCAGAATGGACCATCGGCGACACGCTCGAAAACTGCTGAAGGTCGGTGTGTCAGGCGACATGTTGAGAGGAGTTGGGACGCCTATATGGCTGAGAACAAAGAAAGCGTCGAAGGGCAGAAATCGGTCGCGTCCCAGGGGGAGGAACTTCCTGCCAAACTTACCCGTCCGAGGTTAACCAGGACGTATCGGCGCACCCGGCTCGTCGAGATGCTCGAACAGGCATTTGATGCCCCGGCGGTGTGGATCGGAGCTCAGCCTGGAGCCGGCAAGACGACGCTTGCGGCGAGCTGGCTCGATGCGGGCGAGCGCCCCAGTCTCTGGTTCCAGGTAGACGCAGGGGATGCCGATCTTGCGACCTTCTTTCATCACCTGGGGCTGGCAGCGAAACTCCTGGCGCCCCGGCAAACCTGTCTGCTCCCCCACCTCACCCCCGAATATTTACCCGGCATCGAGGTTTTTGCCCGGCGTTTTTTTGAAGATCTGTTTCGGTGCATGCCAAAAGGCTCCGTTCTGGTTCTCGACAACGTCCAGGACTGCGGTGCCGATAGTCCGCTCAACGAGATCTTGCGGATTGCGCTCGAAAGCATTCCTCCCCACGTAAAAATGCTGTGCGTTTCCCGTCTTGCGCCGCCGCCAACCTTTGCGCGACTGCGCGCCAACGGCCAGCTGGCGGTGCTGGAGCCTTCAAGCATTCGCCTTTCCCTGGAAGAAGCGCAAGGCATCGCCGCCTTGCGCGGGCATGCCGAATTGATCGATGTGGCGGCGCTGCACCAGCGAACGCATGGCTGGGTTGCAGGACTCGTCCTGATGCTGCATGGCGCCGACGAAGGACAAGACGCTGACGTCCCTTCCGTGGCGAAAACGTCCGATATGCAAACTTTGTTCAATTATTTTGCCTCTGAAGTGGTACGCGGGCTGGATGAGGGAAGGCAGCAAATGCTCCTCAAGAGTGCACTCCTGGCAAAAATGCGCGTCAGCGATATCGAATCGCTCTGCGAAGATGCGGAAGCTGGCAGGATGCTGGTCGAGCTGCAGCAGCAGAATTATTTCACCTATCGTCTCTCGCCCAGCGTGCCCGTCTACGAGTATCACCCGCTGTTTCGAGAGTTCTTGCTGGCGCGGCTGGAAACCAGCTTCGCGCCTGAGGTCCTTGTGGCGCTCAGGAGGCGGGCGGCTGAATGCGCTGCGGCGGCAGGAAGCGTGGACGAAGCCGTCTCCCTTTGGCAGGCTGCCAAGGCCTGGGACGCCTGCATCCCTTATCTCTGCCAGATCGCTTCCGCTTTGCTGGAGCAGGGGCGCGGGCTGACACTGGCGGCGTGGATCGAGTCGCTGCCGGCCGAACGTCGTGCGGCGGATCCCTGGCTGCATTTCTGGCTCGGCCAGTGCCGGCTCCCCTTCGCTCCGGCCGAGGCGCGCGTGCAATTTGAACGCGCGCTCGCCCTGTTCGAACAGCAGGGCGAGCGCGCGGGTTCTCTGCTGGCGTGGGCGGGTCTCGTGGACACGGCAATTCACGAGGGGCAGGGCCTCGGCGCCCTGGACGGCTGGATCGAGGCGTTCGACCGCATCGCCGGAGACGAGCCCCTGCCGACGGCGCTCCATGACCGGATCGTCGTGCAGATGTTCAATGCGCTTGTGCTGCGACAGCCGAGCCATCCGGACATCGGGACCTGGGCCGAGCGTTCCTTCGTCATCCTGCAATCCGGCGCGGACCCGGGACTGCGCCTGCTCGCCGGCGTCTGTCTGTGCATCTACTTCTGCTGGATGGGCGAGCCGAGGCGCGCGCGCCAGAGTCTCGACTGGCTCACCAGCCTGGTGCGCGGCGTGCAGGCCCCGCCGCTCATGACGCAACTGGTCAGTGCCACCGCCGGCATGTGTGCCTGGATCGTCGAGGCGGACACACCGAAGAGCCTTGCCATCATCGAGGAGGCCCTGGCCAGCGGGGAGCGAAGCGGCGTCAACGTCTGGCAGCATCATCTCCTCTGCCACGGTGCGGCGGCGGCGCTTTCGGCCGGTGATGCGGCAACCGCGCAGCATCTCTTGCATCGCTTCGGCGAAGGTCTGGCGCAGGCCCGGCTGATCGATGTCGCCTACTACCATTTCCTGTGCAACTGGGAGGCCCTCGGCCGCGGCGACCTCGGTGCGGCCGAGTGGCATGCCAACGTGGTCGCGGACCTGCGCGAACGTGTCGGTTTGACCTTCGGCTACATGGTGATCGATCTGACGAAGGCACGCACGTGCATTGCCCGGGGCCGATTCGACGAGGCGCGGCCGTCGCTCGAGGCGGTCCATCGCCTTGCAGCGTCAACCGGCAGCAAGCTGATCGAGTACACGGTCTGTATCGACGAGGCCCTCCTCGCCCTGCGCCAGGGGGACGAGACGGCGCTGGGACATTGGCTGACGCGGGCCTTCGGATTGGGGCGGGAGCAGGGGCTGGTCACCTTTCACGGCTGGCAGGAGGCGCCCATGGCCCGGCTGTGCGCGCACGCCCTTGAGGCCGGGATCGAAACGGAATACGTCCAGGATTTGATTCGCCGCCGGGCGCTTGTCCCTCCGCCTGCGGCGGAGCCGCCGGAGGCCTGGCCGTGGCCCCTGCGGATTAAAACATTTGGGTGCTTCGGCCTGGTGCGCGATGGTTTGCCGGTCAGCTTCGAGGGACGCGTGCAGAAACGCGCGCTCGACCTGCTGCGGGCGCTGATCGCCTTCGGCGGGCGCGAGGTCGGCGAGCAAAAGCTTTGCGATACGCTTTGGCCGGACGCCGACGGTGACGCCGCCCGCACCAGCCTTAAAATGACCCTGCACCGCCTGCGCGGCCTGATCGGTCATGACGCCGTCGTGCTGCGCGGATCGAAGCTGTCCCTTGATCCCCGCCTCTGCTGGGTGGACGCATGGAGCTTCGAGGCCCTGGCCAACCAGCTCGCTGCGGCTGAGGATATCCTTTGTGCGGCTGAGCGCATTCGGCTCGGGAATCGCATGCAGATCCTTTACAGCGGGCCTTTCCTCGACGGTGAGGACGTCGCCTATGCGATTGCGCCGCGGGAGCGCCTGCGCGGCTGTTGGCTGCGCACCATCGAGCTCGTCGCTTCGCGCCTGCAGCGCGAGGGTGCTCCCGAGCCGGCACTCCTCTGGTATGAGCGCGGTTTGAGTCTGGAGCCGCTGGCCGAGCAATTTCACCAGGGCGTCATGCGTATCTGTGTTCAGAACGGCCGCGCCGCCGAAGGGTTGACCGCTTACGAGCGCCTGCGCCGCCTGCTCGCCACCCAACTCAAGGTCGCCCCCGCCCCTGAGAGCGAGGCTCTGGCACGCGCCTTGCGGGCACTCGACTCCTGAGGTTCCACATTCCCCCGGGGTAATCATCCCTCAGCCACCAGGCCGAAAAGGCCCGCGTGCGTCCTGCCGGTCGCGCCACCACCGGCCACGCCTGCGCCTGGTCGTTGGCGTCACCGTTTCTCCCCCCCCAGTCATTCACGATAGCCAGACACCCATCGTTGGCGGCTCGAAATCTCTTCCCCTCCGGGAGCGAAAAGTAACCTATCCGTAACCTCCGATTGCCTAAACTCGCCATTAATCCTCCATGGCAAATGGATTCTGTGACTGGGTACGGCCTTCGCGAAGCCGCGGCAGCCACCCCTCAGAAGAGAGCGCGTCCCTGTCCCGGAGGGGAAAAGGATGCACCAACAGAAAATGATGAAGAATGGGGGATACCTGTTGCGTGATGGATTAAATCGGTCATCCAGCTGTGTAAGGGAGGTTTAAATGAGCACTGCAAATAGAAAGAGATCAGATTTTATCGTAAGCGCGGCGCTTGTTCTGGTCGCGTCTATTGCGCTCGTCAATTGCGGCGGTGGCGGCGGTGGGGGCGATGTTGTCGAGGAGAGAGCCACCTTCTATCTGAGCGCGGACAATGGCACGACCGGATTCGAGTTGTTCCTTACCGATGGGACAGCCGCCGGGACCTCTCTGGTGAAGGATATCAACACCAACAGCAACGCCGACCCGCAGAACCTGGCAGTGATCGATGGAACAACCTATTTCGCGGCGACCGATGGGGTTTTAGGTCTCGAACTCTGGAAGACCGATGGCACGGACGCGGGCACCTCGCTGGTGAAAGACATCAACCCGGGTCCGGCAGAAAGCAGTCCGAGTTCCCTTACGGCCCTCGGCAGCGTCCTCTACTTTTTGGCCGATGACGGCACCACGGGCATGGAGCTGTGGAAGAGCGACGGCACGACGGAGGGCACCGTGCTGGTCAAGGACATCCGTTCCGGCGATGGAGGCAGTCTCTACGCCGACAGCCAACTCGTCGTCATCGGCAGTACGCTTTACTTCACGGCTAACGACGGCATTTACGACGAAGAGCTGTGGAAGAGCGATGGCACGGCGGCAGGCACGGTACTGGTCAAGGACATCAACACCGTCTCGGGGGACAGCAGTCCTGGGGGCTTCGCCGCCATCGGCAGCACCCTCTACTTCACGGCAGACGACGGTGCCGCCGTCGGACTGTGGAAGAGCGACGGTACGCCAGCCGGGACGGTATTCATCACCTCCGTGGGCGTGACCGGCAATCTCGCCGCCGTCGGCAGCACGCTCTACTTTGCTGGAGACGACGGAACCAGCGGCTCGGAATTGTGGAAGAGCGACGGCACGAGCGCCGGCACAGTGCCGGTCCAGGATATCTCCCCGGGACCGTTGGGCAGCAGCCCCGCCCACTTCACCGCCATAGACGGCACGCTCTACTTCGCGGCCGGCGATGGCGTCAACGGCCGTGAACTGTGGAAGAGCGACGGCACGGCAGCCGGCACGGTGCTGGTCAAGGATATCAACCCCGGAGCGGGCGAAAGTTCCCCCCTCTTTTTGACGGCCGTTGGCAGCACGCTCTTTTTTCAGGCCAACGACCTCACCAGCGGCACCGAGTTGTGGAAGAGCGACGGCACGGCCATCGGCACAGTTTTGGTCAAGGACATCGGCCTGGACGGCGTGTACGGCTACCCGGCTTCCTTGACGGCCGTCGGCGGTACGCTCTTCTTCCAGGCCACCGAAGGTACCGACGGTTACGAGTTGTGGAAAAGCGACGGCACCGAGGCGGGCACCGTCAGGGTGCGCGACATCAATCCGGGTTCCGGCGACAGCACGCCGGCGTACCTGCGCGCCGGCGGCAGTTTCGTCTACTTCGGCGCCTACGACGGTGTCCACGGGCGCGAACTCTGGCGCAGCGACGGTACAGAGGCGGGGACAAGGATGGTCGCGGATATCGGCACCATCAGCCTCGGTTCGCTGGTGTCCTCCCCCGTGAGGCTCAACGGGATCGGCTACTTCGCCGCTAACGACGGATCAAGCGGTCTGCATAAATTGTGGCGTACCGACGGAACCTCAGCCGGAACCTATGGGCTCGATGCCGGCAGCAGCATGGTTTCGCAACTCACCCTCGTCGGCAGCGCGATCTTCTTCGAAGCCTACGATGACGCCCATGGCCGAGAGTTGTGGAAAAGCGACGGCACGGTAGCCGGCACGGTCCTGGTCAAGGATATCTATCCGGGCTGGGGAGACAGTTCTCCCGGCAGGCTGACCGCTGTCGGCAACACCCTCTACTTCTCGGCCACCGATGGAACCAATGGCGTTGAACTGTGGAAGAGCGACGGCACGGAGGGCGGCACGGTCCTAGTCAAGGACATCAACATCGGCAGCGGCCACAGCAGCGTTAACGAACTCACCTTCATCGGCACTACCCTCTATTTTTCGGCCACCGACGGCGTCAACGGGTATGAACTGTGGAAAAGCGACGGCTCCGAGGCGGGGACGGTGCTGGTCAAGGACATTGATCCAGGCACGGACGGCTTCCCAAGCTCCCTTGCCGTCATCGGCGGGACGCTCTATTTTTCGACCAGCGATGGCATAAACGGCCGTGAACTGTGGAAGAGCGACGGCACCGAGGCGGGTACGGTGCAGCTCGCTGATATCAATGCCGGCGCGGGCGACAGCCACCCGGGCAATTTCGCCGTTATCGGCAGCACCTTTTTCTTCTCAGCCTACGATGGCACGAGCGGCACTGAACTGTGGAAGAGCGACGGCACCGGATTGGGCACGGTGCAAGTCAAGGATATCAATACCGGCGCGGGCGGCAGCACCCCGGGCAATTTCGCCGTCATCGGCAGCACGCTGTACTTTTCAGCCGACGATGGCAGCAACGGTCATGAACTATGGAAGAGCGACGGCACAGGAATGGGTACGGTGCTGGTCAAGGATATCAACGCAGGTGCTGGCGGCGGCAGCCCGGTCAATTTCATGGCCTTCGAGGGGATGCTGTACTTCCGGGCCAACGACGGCAGCAGCGGCAATGAGCTATGGAAGAGCGACGGCACGGCCGATGGAACGGTGCGGGTACTCGATCTGAATGCAGGCGATGTCCATGGTCTGGATAGGATATTGAAGTAGATTCTGGCGGAACGGCAGTGGTGATATTTATCGAAGGAGTCTGTAAATGAAAAAGAAAGTTATGAACACCAAATTTGGAATAGTCTGGATTTCCGTCCTGCTCGTTCTTGCCGTACTCACTGCCTGCGGTGACGATGGCAGCACCCCACCAGGGCAACCTGCTGCGGTCATCACCACCCAGCCGGTCGACCAAAGCGTGGTCGCGGGTACGACAGCCACCTTTACGGTAGCGGCCAGCAACGCAGCCGGCTACCAGTGGCAGATCAGCACGGACAGCGGTCTGACCTTCTCGGACATAGGCAGCGCCACAGCCGCCAGCTACACCACGGCGGCGACCGCAGTCGCTGATAGTGGTACGCAGTACCGCGTGGTCGTCAGCGGCCTCAACAGTGTGACCAGCTCGGCGGTCACCCTGACCGTGACAGCAGCGCCGGTCCCTCCCGGGATCAGTGTGCAGCCGGCGGACCAAACGATCAGCGATGGACAGGACGCCACCTTCACGGTCACGGCGACCGGTACCTCGCTCACCTACCAGTGGCAGCGCAGCGTCGATGGCGGCAGCACCTTTGCAGAGATTGCCGCGGCAATCAACGCCACCCTGAACCTGACAGCGGTACCCTCCGGAGACAACGGGCACCAGTTCCAGGTTGTGGTCAGCAACAGCACCGGGAGCATTACGAGCAATGCTGCAACCTTGACCGTCAATTCCGCGCCAACTGCGCCGGTATTTACAACGCATCCGGCCAGCGTCAGTATCACCGAAGGTCAGAATACACAGTTTACGGTCGTTGTCAGCGGCACCCCCACGCCGACCTTGCAGTGGCAGTTAAGCACCGACAGCGGCAGCAGCTGGAACGATATCGTCGGTCAGACAGATACGATATTTAATGTGGTAGCGCCGGCACTGGCCAATAATGGTCGGCAGTTCCGCGCCGTCGCCACCAACAGTGCGGGCACGGTCAACAGCAATGCGGCAACCTTGACCGTAACCGGGGATGCAGTTGTCCCGGCCTTCACCACCCACCCGGCCGACGTCGCCATCCTCGAAGGGCAGAACGCACAGTTCACCGTCGTCGTCACCGGCACGCCGACCCCCACCCTGCAGTGGCAATTGAGCACGGATGGCGGCGCCAACTGGAACAACATCAATGGTGAAACCGGCACCAGCTACACTGCAGTTCAACCATCGCAGGCGAACAACGGGCGCCAGTTCCGGGTGGTGGCCACCAATAGCGCGGGAGTCGTGAACAGCAGCGCGGCGGTGCTGACGGTCACCGCGGTCGTCGCCAGCGGCTGGCAGGGGAATCCGACGCCGCTCAATCTGGACGCCACGGCGGCCTTACCCGCGCTGGCGGCCAACGGTGGCGGGGAAGCGATTGCCTTGTGGACCCAGTACGACGGCATCTTCGCCAGCCGTTACCTGCCGCAGTCAGGGTGGCAGGCACGTGTGGCGGTGTCCGAGGTCACTGCTGCTTACGGATTCACCGATCCGACGGTGGCAATGAACGGAAATGGTCAGGCCGTCGCCCTGTGGCGCGAGACGGACAATGCTTTCTATCACCGGGTTCGCGCCGCCATCTTCGCCCCTGCGGGGGGCTGGGGCGGGGCCGCGACGCTGAGTGTCAACGACACCACAGGCGGCTCCCTTCCGCAGGTCGCAGTCGATGCCAGCGGGAATGCCCTGGCTGTCTGGATCGAACGGGAGAGCCTCTTCGCACCCTGGAAATTGATGGTCAGTCGCTTCATCGCCGGCAGCGGAACCTGGGAGCCGGCACAGCGTCTGGATAGCGACGCCATCGGTGAACCGTCCAACAGTGCCGCTGTAGCCATGAACGGGGCTGGAGAGGCCATGGTGCTCTGGCCCGCGCCCAGCGGTACGCCGGGCACCGATGCCTTGTGGGTCCGGCGCCTGGCCGCCAACGGCAGTTGGGGCGCCGCCCAACTGCTCGATCCGGCTGCCAGCGGGCCGCCCGAGCAGCGCATCGCCATGGACGTCAATGGCAACGCCATGGCGGTATGGAAGAAATTTGACAATCCAAGTTTTTCCAGCATCTGGTCAATCCGCTTCGACTCAGTCAGTGGCAGCTGGGGGACTGCGGTCGCGGTCGAGAGCAGCAACGTCAATCGGGCAACGGCCCCGCAGATTGCATTCGACGCCAACGGAGAGGCTGTGGCCGTGTGGGTTCAATTCGACGGCACGCAGGAACTCATCCTGAGCAATCGCCATACGGGAGCCGGCGGATGGGGGACGCAACAGCAGGTGGCTGCAGGCGCCATCAATCAGCTGACCGCTCCTTCGCTGGCGGTGAACGCGGGTGGGACGGCAGTGGTTGCCTGGCGGGATAGCAATTTTTACGTTGCAGCCAGCATTCAGTCGCCGGGCGCCGCCTGGCGGACGCCTCAACGGGCTCCCATAACGGGGGCTGACGGACTGGGCTTTGCCGTTAGCGGCAGAGCCACGGCGGGAATTGATGACAGCGCCAATGCTACGGTCATATGGCCGGCTAATCCGGCCGGGTTGCCGCAGAGAATTTACGGCGGCCAGTACCGTTGACAAGGTCGGTATTGCGCATGTCAATTCGCCAAACCAGGGACTGAATAGACCTGCTCAAATCGGTCTCTTTTTGGAAAAACTTTTGAAGGGAAAAGTATGAACATCCGAACCTTCGTAAAATATCTCGGTTTATTGACCACGCTCAGCCTGCTTGCTGCCTGCGGCGGTGGCGGTAACGGTAGCGAAAGCGTGACAGAAGTTCCGGAGCCGGCCGACAACGTACCGCGCTTCGCCTATGTGACCGGTAGCGACACCCTATCCATCTACACGGTCAATCCCGCCACCGGCCAGTTGCGGCATAACGGCTATATAGTTGCGGCGGGAACCTCTCCTGCCTCCGTCACCGTTGACCCCTCGGGCAGGTTCGCCTACGTGGCGAATCAATCCAGCGATGACATTTCGGCCTACACCATCAACGCCAGCACGGGCGCGCTCACCAGCATCGGCGCGCCCGTGGCGGCGGGCACCACGCCTTACTCGGTCACCGTCGACCCCAGCGGAAAATTCGCCTACGTGGCGAATTGGAGCAGTAATAACGTCTCGGCCTACGCCATCGATGCCGCGACCGGCGCACTCACCAGCGTCGGCCCGCCGGTGACGGCCGGAGTGGGCCCCCAATCCGTCACCGTCGACCCAAGCGGCAGGTTCGCCTACGTGGCCAATAGCGGCTCGGGCTATGTCTCGGCCTACCGCATTGATGCTAGCTCTGGTGTGCTGACGATTATCGGCAATTCCTATGCCGGGAGCACGCTGCGCTCGGTTACCGTCGACCCGTCCGGAAGATTCGCCTATGTGGCAAATGGGGGCTCGGGCGATGTCTCGGCCTTCAACATAAACGCCACGACGGGCGCCCTGACCAGTCTCGGTGCGGCCGTGGCGGCGGGCAGCAATCCCCAATCCATCACCATCGACCCCAGCGGTAAGTTCGCCTACGTGGCGAACAGCGGCTCGGACGATGTCTCGGCTTACGCCATCGACACGACGACCGGAGCGCTCACCGCCGTCGGTGCGGCCGTGGCAGCGGGGCTGGAGCCGCAATCTGTCACCGTCGATCCCAGCGGCAAGTTCGTCTACGTGACTGGCCTCAGCTACATTGCGACCTACGCCATCAACACCGTCACCGGGGCCTTGACCGCCCTGCCCACCGTTGCTGGCCGCGGCGCCAGCGTGGCCATGGCCATGACAAGGGGCACGACAGCCGTGACCTACACGCCCAGGTTCGCCTATACCGCCCAGTACGGCCCCGACATCGTCTCGGCCTACACTATCGACGCCGCGAGCGGCGCCCTGACGGCGCTCCCCAATACGTCGACGCTCAGCCTGGGCACTTCGGTCACCGTCGATCCCTCCGGCCGGTTTGCCTACACGACCCATGAAGTCCTGTTTGAAACGCCGACCGTGAATGTGTCGACCTACACGATCGATAGCACGAGCGGGGTGCTCACCCGCGTCGGCGCCGCCGCGGCGGTCGCGAGTTTTCCTGCCTCCATCGCCGTCGAGCCCTCCGGCCGGTTCGCCTATGTAGCCAATTCAGCTTCCGGTAGCGTTTCGATTCATGCCATCGACGCTGCGACGGGCGCCTTGACCTATGAGGGGTTTTTGGCGGCGGAGAGCGGTCCTGTCTCCATCGCCGTCGATCCCTCCGGCCGGTTCGCCTACGTGGCCAATAACGGTTCCGCGAGCATCTCGGGCTACCTCCTCAACGCCAGCAGCGGCGCCCTGACCACGATCGACCTGAATGGCGCCATCGCCGGCGCCGCCACGGGGGCAGGTGCCGATCCCACGTCCGTCACCGTCGATCCCTCGGGCAAGTTCGTCTACGTCACGCAAATCAACGGCGTTAACGCCTATGTCATCGACACTGCAACGGGCGCTCTGATTAACGCCTCTTTTGCGGTGGCTGGCGGCAATCCGCGGTCCGTCGTCGTCGAACCCTCAGGGCGCTTCGCCTATGTCGCCAACGGGGATTCAGCCAACGTCTCGGTCTTCAGCATCAACGCCACGACCGGTTTCCTGACCAATATCGCCACCGTGGCCGCTGGAGGCCAGCCCCGGTCCATCGCCGTTGACGCCTCCGGCAAATTCGCCTACGTGGCGAATGCCGAGTCCGGCACTGTCTCGGTCTACACCATCGACGCCGCCAGCGGGGCTCTCAGTAGCGTCGGCACCATAGCGGCGGGGACCTTTCCCGTCTCCATCGCCACCACCGGCTCTATCCAGTGATCTTTGGTGGCGATGCAGGTGGTATGGCTTCCTTATCGAGGAGTGTGGATTTAGAAAAACCAATGGGTCAAGTTTAAGTAAAAAACCAATGTAAAAAACCAAAGGGTCAAGTCTAGATGAAAAACCAAAGGGTCAAGTCTACACATTTGACAAGGTTTTTTCCTCAGCTAGATGAAAAACCAAAGGGTCAAGTCTACACATTTGACAAGGTTTTTTCCTCAGCTATGCTTCCCTCAAACTGAGCACAGCTGAGGAGGCAGCGATATGGCACGACAACTGCGGATAGAATTCCCCGGCGCTTTTTACCACGTCACCTCGCGGGGGAATGAGCAGAAAGACGTCTTCAAAAGCCGGAAGGACCGGGAAAAATTTCTCGACTATCTGGAATCGGCCACGCAACGCTACGGGGCGGTCATCCATGCCTGGTGCCTGATGAACAACCATTATTTATGTGGAGCTCCACATAAAAAATGTTATGTGAAGCGCGAACTTATGTGAAGTTGCCCTCAACTCTCTTCTGATTCTCTCATCATTTTCGCCACTCCCCTGGGTTTTCGCCAATAATTGCTGCCACTACTGTCCGGTTAATAGCCGAATAAATTCAGCTGGTTATAATCTTGGGTGTCTGGAATCTGCTTGAGCGCTTCCGCAACCAACGATGAAATGGGCTTTTTCTCGAACAGATTGACCTCCAGGATCTGCAAAAAAGTGTAGAGAGTACATTTGATGCTAAGCTGCCTTTTAGCGATCGCCACAAGTAGATATATGCAAAGAGCTACCCATATCTGGCTCTTGACCGCATTGATAGAAGTCCCGTAGAACGCTTTTATTCGTAGATGCTGTTTGATCCACTTGAAGAATAGCTCCACTTGCCAGCGCTGTTTATAGATGTCTGCAACCGTTGTGGCTCCAATTTCAAAGTGGTTGGTGAGGAATACAAGCCGCTTGTTTCGCTCTTTATCAACATAACTGACCCGGCGCAATCTCTCCGGGTAACCCTTTTTCGATTTCTGGGTGACCAAGGCAATCACTTGGTCGGCTCGGACGCCGGCCTCCTTGTCCTTGGGCAAAGAGTACAACCGCTGGTAGCGTAGGTTGTCCTTGGCCCGCACCACGAAGAAGGCGCCCTGTCGGTGAATGGCATAGAGCCGGGCAAAATCTACGTAGCCGCGGTCCATCGTGTAGATGGCCTCTTCGGTGACGGGCATTTCGTCAAGCATCTTGACGTCATGTACTTTGCCGGTTGTCACGGCCACAAACGTGGGGATGATGCCGCGCAAGTCAATGAGCGTGTGCATCTTGACCGCTGCCTTGGTCGTGCGAAACTCGGCCCACGGAAACAGGGTGAGGCAGAGGTCAATGGTCGTCGAGTCAAAGGCGAACAGTGGCTGCTTCAACTCGATGGCCAAGGGCTCATCCCGGTACAGCTGCTGTGCCATGCCGATCAGGACTTGGCCGAAATCCTGAAAAATGCGCCAATCCCGGCGCTCGTTGGCGTCGGCAAGGGTGGAGCGGGAGACAGCGCCACGAAATCCGATGTGGTAGAGCTTCTCCCGATGAGAGTTCAGGCACGTTTCGATATCCCTCAAGCTCTCGCGACCCGATAGCTGGGCATAAGCCAGGCACAGGAACTGGTCAAATGCAGTAAAGCTTTTGGCCCGGTACTCGCCGCGATACCGTCGGGCACAGAGGTTGAACTCGTGACGCGGGAGAAACTGAAGTAGCTGTCTGAAAACGGTCTGGCCAGCGTTCATGGATGCCCTCCTGAAGTGTCAGGAAGATATCACTCGCGGGCGGGGTGAAGCGATTTCAAATCGAGAAAAGAACAGTTGAGCCAAAGTACTATAATTTTCAGTAGGTTATCGACGTACATTCAAAGTTAACCGGACAGTAGTGAATTGCTGCACATAATTCTGCGCCCTGACCATCCCCGAATGCCTCGATAATAGAGGCAAAGAAGGGAAGTTGTCATGGAACTGGAACAGGCATTTTCGTGTCCGGGAACGCTGAAGAAGTTGCGAAGCGGCCCACTGGGAACGCTTCTGGACGGTTTCTGTACCTGGTTGATGGAGCACGGTTTCCGTCAGGGGACCATCCGCAAGCATCTATCGAACGTCTCTCATTTTAATCAGCATCTTGGCCGGCAAGGAGTTGTCCCTGGCCAAATCCTCTGTCCCAAAGACGTTGATGGATTTTTCGAAGCATATCCTGCCCGGTGTCGGCACCGCGGGCCACTGGAAGGTCATCTGAAGCGGGTTCGCCACTCGCTCAGTCGTTTCGTCGAGTACCTTGGCGAACAGGGGTTTTTCAATCCGTTGCCGCAAAGCGAGATCTTTGCGCCTCTTCTGGATGCCTACCTCGAATGGATGCAGCATTACCAGCACGCCGCTGCCGGGACCTGCGAGTTGCGCGCTCAGTACCTCACCGTTTTCCTGCGCTACCTCGGCCCGCAGGCGACATTACAAGGGTTGGCCAAGCTGAGCCCGGAGAGCATCGAGGCGTTCTTCCTGGCTTATGCGCAGAAGGTCGGAAAAGCAGCGCGGCGATCGATGCAGTCGACCCTGCGGACCTTCTTCCGTTTCTGCCTGCATCGAGGCTACGTCCGGGAGCCCCTGGACCTGGCGGTTCCTACCTTGAGAGCCTACAAGCTGGCTTCGGTCCCGCGCGGCTTGACTGAGGCTCAGGCTCGGCAGGTCCTTCAGGGGATCGACCGCAAGACCACGGTGGGCCGACGGGATTACGCCATCGTTCAGTTGCTTCACACCTACGGTGTCCGAGGCGGCCAGGTTCGGGCGTTGCGGCTGGAGCAGATCGACTGGGCGCAGAACCGGATCTTCTTTGCAGCTTCCAAGGGCGGCAAGGACAGCTGCCTTCCCCTCACCGTCGAGGTGGGGGAGAGCCTGCTGAACTACTTGCAAAATGCCCGGCCATCCAGTTCGAACCCGCAGGTGTTTCTGACCTCGCGTGCCCCCTACCACCCGCTTCCCCGCTCCAGTTCCCTTTCCGTCATCATCGAGCGCCGTATCCGAGCCGCAAGCATCGAGATTCCCAGCAAGGGCGCCCACGCCTTTCGGCATGGCTTTGCGACCCGGATGCTCGCGCAGGGAGAACCGTTCAAGGCGATTGCCGATGTGCTGGGCCATCGCCATCTCGGCACCACCTTTATCTACACCAAGGTCGACTTTAACGCCCTGAAGCAGGTCGCCCTGGAGTGGCCGCAGGAGGTGACGCGATGAGAACCCTGGAATTTCACAGCGCCCTGGCTCCTCAGATCCGGAACTTCATCAGCTTGCGGCAGCTCTCCGGCACCGATTATCAGAGCCAGGCGCTACTGTTGAGCTACTTCGACCGCTTCCTGGTCGAAGAAAAATTTGAAGCTTCGTGCATCACCCCGCAGATCACCGACCGGTATCTTCTGACTCTTTCGCACCTTGCACCGCGTGTGCAGTCAAACCGCTTCTGCGTGGTGCAGCAGCTGTGCCGGTATCTCTTGCGGCACGACCCGCTCACCTACGTTCCCGAACCCATAAGGGTCATTGCCTCGCAGGCGGCTCATCAGCCGTACATCTACAACCAGAGGGAAATCGGCGCCTTGCTGGCCGCCGCCGCGGAATTGCGGCCGCCGGGCTCCCTGCGGCCACTCACCTACCGGACACTCCTCGGCCTGCTCTACAGCACGGGCATCCGTATCGGGGAAGCATTGGCCCTGAACCTGGAGAACTTTCTCTGCGCCGAAGAGCGGCTCTACATCGTCGAGGGCAAGTTCCGCAAGGCCCGCTGGGTGCCTTTGAGCACGACCACCTGCCAGGCGTTGCAGCAATATCTGGACAGACGCCTTCGCATCAAGCCGCGCTCGCCGGACTCCCCGCTGCTGCTGAATCAACGATCCCGGCGCTTGCATCATGTCACGGTCAACCTTACCTTTCGGCAGTTGCTGCGCCGCTGCGCCATCCCCCACAACGAGCACGCCGGCCCCCGCATCCACGACCTGCGACACACCTTTGCCGTTCACAGGCTGCTGGCCTGGTATCGAGACGGGCAGGATGTAAACGCGCGGCTGCCTTGGCTGGCAACCTATCTGGGACATGTGGATATCCATTCCACCCAGGTCTACCTTCGGGCCACGCCGGAGCTGACCGAAGAGGTGGCCCGGCGCTTCCACGATTACTACCTCCAACAGATCCAAACCAACGGAGGACAGTCATGAAACAGTTGCTGGCCAAGTTCATGAAACCCTTCTTCAGCCACTACCTGCCGATCCAGAAAGGCCTCGCGACCAATACCCTGCTGGCGTACCGCGACGCGATCAAGCTGCTGTTGTGCTTTGCTGCGGACACCCTGCGCAAGAGCGCCGACGAGTTGAGCGTCGAAGAGATCGACGAAGCGCTTGTGTTGGCGTTCCTCGATCATCTTGAAAACGTTCGCGGCTGCACGCCGCGAACCCGTAATGCCCGATTGGCGGCCATCCGTGTCTTCTTCGGTTTCATCGCCCGAGAGGAGCCGGTCTTGCTGCTCCAGTGCCAGAGGATTCGCACCATCCCTCTGAAACGTACGCAGCACAAGACGGTCAAGTACATGGAGCAGGACGAGATGCAGGCGCTGCTCGATGCGGTGAATGTCAATGCACGCACCGCCGCGCGCGACAAGGCTTTGCTGCTCCTGCTCTACAACACCGGGGCTCGCGTCAGTGAAATTGTGGGCATCAAAATCCCAGATCTGCGCCTGCAGGGTGCCACCGCTCAGATCTCGCTTCTGGGCAAGGGTAAAAAGCACCGCAGCTGTCCGCTGTGGCCCGAAATGGCACAAGCCCTTCAGGCTTACCTCAAAGTTCGCAATCCCCATGATCCGGCCGCTGAGCAGCTCTTCCTCAACGCCAACGGAGTTCCCATCACCCGTTTCGGCATTCGCCAAATCCTGAGCAAATATGCGGCCTCAGCCCGGAATCAATGCCCATCGATGAGGAGCAGGGCCGTAAATCCACACACTATCAGGCATACCACGGCCATGCATCTGCTGCGGGCCGGCAACGATATCAATATGGTCAGTTATTGGTTGGGGCACGCCGACATCAACACCACGCATGTCTACGTCGAAATCGATATGGACATGAAACGGAGAATGCTCGAAAAAACAACAGCACCGGTCGTCAGCCACGACCTGCCATGGCAGAAGCCCGACGTCTTGCAGTGGCTCGCTGCGCTCGAAAAATCACCTAAATTATGTGCAGTAAAACCTTGATCTGGGGTAGAGAATGAGGGAGTGTCCAGAAATGAACTTCACATAAGTTCGCGCTTCACATAACATTACCATCTGCTGCTGGAGACACCCCGAGGGAACCTGTCGCAGATAATGCGGCACATCAACGGCGCCTATACCACCTACTTCAACGTCAAGCGTAAGCGGGCGGGACATCTCTTTCAGGGGCGTTACAAGGCGATCCTCGTTGATGCCGACGCCTATGCCGCGCAGCTTGCCCGCTACATTCACCTAAACCCGGTGCGGGCGGCGATGGTCCAAAAACCGCAAGACTATCCCTGGTCGAGCTACCTCTTCACTATCGGGCAAAGTCAGCCGCCGCCGTGGCTCGAGCGGCATTTCATCCTTGGCTATTTCGGAGGAAATGAGCAGGGCTATCGGGCCTTCGTGGAGGATCTGCCGGGGAAAGAGCATGTCAGTCCATTGCTCGGGACGACCGGTGCGACGATCCTGGGAGGGGACGCGTTCATCGCGGGGATCAGGACAGAGCATCTGGAAACGAAAAAGATAGACCGCGATGTTCCGGCGTTGAAGCAACTTCTTGGTCAGCCGGACCTCGACGCCATCGTCGAGAAGACCAGCGAGGTTTTCGGAGAGGGCAAAGGAGCGGCTAGGCAGGCGGCGCTTTACGTGTGCCATCGGTATAGCGGCGCCAAGCTCAAGGAAATCGGCTCCCGCTTTGAGGTAAGTGAGTCGGCGGTGACGCAGGCGAGTCGAAGGTTTGCTGCGAGGCTGGAGGAGGATGAGGAAGTCAATAGGGCCATAGGGCGGATGGTGACGGAGTTGAATTTGTCAAAAGTGTAGACGCGACCCCCTTGATTGATCCGACCCCATTGATCACTATTAGAAGGGTGGTTGAAGGCGATCGTTCTGGCCCCACCTCTTCCAATAATCGGCCAATTCCGCTACTCTAGCACCCATGGACACGACCCTTCTCCTTCTGCTCCTCGCCGCCGCACTGGCCCTCGTCGGCTTCGCCGGCCTGCTCTTGCCGGCCCTCCCCGGGATGCCGCTCATTTTCGCCGGGCTGCTGGTCGCCGCCTGGGCCGAGGATTTCGCCTATGTCGGCTGGCGGACGCTGACCGCCCTCGGCGGTCTTACCGTTCTTGGAATCCTCGCCGATTTTGTCGCCGGCTCCTTCGGTGCCCGCCACTTCGGCGCCTCGCGGCGGGCTGCGATCGGCGCGGCGGTGGGCGCCTTGGTCGGCCTCTTCTTCGGCATTGCCGGCGTGCTGCTCGGCCCCTTCGTCGGCGCCATCGTCTTCGAGTTTACCGTCCGCAGCGATCTGCGCGCTTCTGGGCGGGCGGGGGTCGGCGCGGCCCTCGGGCTGGCCCTCGGCGTCGCCGCCAAGATGGCGCTCGCCTTTGCCATGCTCGGCCTTTTCCTTGCCGTTCGCTTCCTGTAGCTCCGTAGACGTTTCCATGCGAACCGGAGCCTCCTCCAATGTACGGTGACCTTTTCGCCAAGAGTGAACGGGGTCGTCTCTCCACTCTTCACATCATGAAAAATGGAGTCAGACCCCCTGAGACGCACTCTGTCTCTTCTCAAGTCGATCTGAACATGGTCCGAGCTCGGGGGTAAGGCACGCTGAAGGGTGGGCTCGCGGCGGTTTCCACGGGAGCTTCATTCAACGTTTTTCGATTGAAGGGGACTTGAACGACAAAAAAGGCCCGAATCCATGCGGATTCGGGCTTCTGTGCTTTTGGGCGGATGGCGTCGGTCCCTAGTGTCCCGATTGGTTAATGCCGTCCATTAATTCTGGTCCTTTTGGCCGCTCCCTGCGTTGGGTCTCCTCGGCTTAAGCCCGGCTAGGCCTGCGTCGACCCGCCTTGGCAGCGACCAAAATACCTCAGAATTATCTGAATGGACTAACCAAACGGGACACTGATATGGCTGACAGTTGTCAATAGAAGAAACGCTCACTGCCCAACTGATTTTCAGCGGTTTTTCGTGCGTTATGTTCCAGGGCACTTGCAGGGGCGGAACCTGTATTGCGACGGCTAATCAGACTGATATTCGCGGGTTGGGTACCGCCAGACTTGTCTTCGTCGCGGAGCTGCCTCTCTCTAGTAACGTGAGTTCGGCCAAGGCCTTATCCAATAGTGTCCTCGAGGGTTCTCCTGACCGCGGTTGCGCCCCTGTAACTGCCCTGGAATGTTAGTTTTGCTTCAATATGCTTTCTCCAACAGGTTTTTGAGGTGATTGAGTTGTTTGTGGTTTGTTATGCCATGGCCGGGATTTCAACTTCATGGGCTATTGCCCACATAAAAGCACAGAGTTCTCGAGCTATAGCCGTCACGATCACCTGTTTGGATTTACCCTTCGCCAGCATACGTTTGTAGCGGGCACATAATCGGAGTTGAGCTTTCCAGGAGATATCGCAAATTGCTTGCGACAGGCCTTCTTGTCGTCTGCGTAACTCCCGACTGACCCGGGCAGGAAGGCGGTAAGCCCAGGAGGCTTCCACCAGGACCCGGCGCACATGTCCATTGCCTGCTTTGGTAATTGAACCTCGTTTCGTTGTCTCGCCACTGGAATGTTCCGATGGAACCAGTCCGAGATAGGACATCAGTTCAACGGGGCTCTTAAAGCGCTTCAAATCTCCTATTTCAGCAACGGTTGTGGCTGCGACAATCAAGGAGACGCCTCGCAGGGATTGGTAGGCTTTAGCTACCGGAAACATCCGCCACTGGGGCAAGAGTTGTTGAATCTGCTCAGTCAGCCGCTCCACCCGCCGAGTGCTTTCAGTAAGCGCGCCGACATATTCCTGAAGGGTAATCTGCTGGGCCGGATGAGGCATTTTGATTCCAGCGATCCAGCGCATATGTGCCTGGCTCCAGGGGGTTCGTCCACTGAATCGGTGACCGTGTCGAAGAAGAAATGCCAGAATGTGCTGCTTGGCTTTTTTCTCCGACGCCTTGGCATCCTCCCTTGATCGGGTAAGGTCCCGCATGGCTTCATCTTCGGTAAGAGGCACAAAAACGGGAGACAGTTCACCGGCTCGATGCAGGCGGGCAAGCATTTGGGCATCCCGGCGGTCATTCTTAATACGGTCGCCGCTTTTCTTGGGGATCTTTGAGGGCGCTACCACCACACAATCGAACCCCTGAAATGTAAGGTGTCGGTAAACATCATAGCCACAAGGGCCAGCTTCGTAGACGAAATGGAGTTCGCAGCCTCTCGAAACCAGTTTCCTAACAACCTTGTCGAGAGCAACCAAACTCCCGTCAATTTTCCCATAGTGTCGAATTTCGCCGGTGCGACCCTCCTCGGCGATAGCGATCTCAATGGAGTTTTTGTGGACGTCCAACCCGATAAACATGCTAGACTTCTTCATGACCTGCCTCCTTGATTTTGGCTCTGTGTTGGGGTTCAAGAGCTTCCAACATAACCCACGTTTGCAAGGGGCAGGTCTTTTTTTGTCTCTAACTGTCAGCCATTATGTCTAGAGAATCTGCAGCACGGCGCACTTGAGGTATTCGGTCTCGGGGCAGTTCAGCAGCACCGGATGGTCCCAGGCCTGGCCGCGCATCTCCACCAGGCGGGCGCTGCGTCCCGCCTGCGCCGCGCTCTTGCGCAGGGTGTCGAGGAAGAGTTCGCGGTCCATATGGTAGGAGCAGGAGCAGGTGAAGAGATAACCCCCCGGCTCGACCAGTTCCATGGCCCGGCGGTTGACGGTGAGATACCCCTTGACCGCTTCCGGAAGTTTTTTCTTGCTCTTGACGAAGGCGGGGGGATCGAGGATCACGGTCCCGAACTGCTCGCCGCTCCTGGTCATCTCCCGGAGGGCCTCGAAGGCGTCGATTCTGACGAAGGAGCAGACCTTCTCCAGTCCGTTGAGAGATGCGTTGAAACCGGCCAGAGCGACGGCTCCGGCAGAGATGTCGATCCCCTTGACTTCGGCGGCGCCGTAGCGCGCGGCGTGGACCGCCCAGCTCCCCGAATAGCAGAAGAGGTCGAGGACCTTGCGCCCTTCGACCCGGCCCTGAAGGGCGCGGTGGTTTTCCTTCTGGTCGAGAAAATGCCCGGTTTTCTGTCCCCCCGGCACGTCGACGGAAAACCGCAGTCCGTTTTCCTCGACGATCACCTCCTTCGGCATCTCGCCCAGGAGGAGTTCGATTCCCTGCGGCAGCCCTTCGAGCTCGCGCACCGCCACGTCGTTGCGGGCGACGATGGCCTGCGGCTGGAAAATCTGCTGCAGCGCCTCGACGATGGCGTCCCGGCGCTTCTCCATCCCCAGGGTGAGAAACTGCACCGAGAGGACGTCGCCGTAGCGGTCCACCACCAGGCCGGGGAGGGCGTCCCCCTCGCCGTGGACAATGCGCAGAGCCTCGGCCGATCCGTAGATTTTCTGGCGGTAGCTCAGCGCTTCGCCGATGCGATGGCGAAAGAATCCGGCGGTGTCGATGGATTCGCGTTTCCGGGAGAGGAGGCGGGCGGTGATGAGAGACAGGGGATTGTGATAGGCTGTGCCGAGAAATTCGCCGCCGGCGGCGTGGACCTCCACGGCGGCGCCGGGGACGGTCTCTCCCTCCATGCGGTCGATTTCGTTGCTGAAGACCCAGGGATGGCCGGCGCGCAGCCGGCGGTCATGCCCCGGACGGAGAATCAGCCGGGTCACGGGCAGCCGACGGGCTCGAAGAGGGCGTCGACGATGCGCCGGGCCTGGTCGGAGACGACGTGGTAGAAGACCTCCACCCCCTCGCGGCGCCCCTCGATGATCCCCTTGTTCTTGAGGAGGGCCAGATGCTGGGAGACGGTGGCCTGGGGGAGGCCGAGGCATTCCCAGATTTTTTTGACGTTGCAGGTCTGCGAGGTCAGTCCGGCGATGATCTTGAGTCGGACCGGGTGTCCGAGAACCTTGAGGATCTCCGCTTCCCGATCGTAATTCTGCATTTTGTTGAATTCCATTTTTCCCATGGTCATCTCCGGGTAACGTTGATTTTATGAATATATGGATATTATTGACGGGACCGGTTGTTGTCAAGAAGTAAGCGGCAATACCGACACTTTTTGCTCCCGGAGGACCACAATGGACTCGACTTCCCCGGCCGTAGAGATTAAGATTGTCCGGCACCAGGGAATGGGCCGGACTCCCGGCTCCCTCCGCCTCCAAATCACACCCCCAGGGATGGGTTCGATCATGGTTTTCACTGCTCTTCTCTTTTTCGCCGGGCTCCTCCTTCTCTACTACGGCGCCGAATATCTGGTCAGCGGCAGCAGCAGCCTGGCCCTTTCCTACGGCGTGCGCCCCCTGGTCGTCGGCATGACCGTCGTCGCCTTTGCCACCAGCATGCCCGAACTGATGGTGTCGCTTCTGGCGGCAATCGGCGGATCTTCCGATATCGCTGGCGGGAATATCATCGGCTCCAATATCGCCAACATCGGCCTGATCCTCGGAACGGCGGCCCTGATTGCACCCCTTGCCGTCGATTCGAGCATGTTGAAACGGGAAATCCCCTACCTCATCGGCGCCTCCCTCCTTCTCCTTTTCTTTTCTATGGACGGCGTTCTCGGTTTCGGCAACGGCGTCGTCCTCTTTCTGCTGCTGCTGGTCTTTCTCGGCTATTGCCTTTTCAACGCCCGCCGCGATCCCCTGGGGGGACCCGCGGCGGCGGACGTCGTCGCCAGGGAGAAGAGGGGGCGGAAGAAGGATCTGTTTCTCATTCTCCTCGGAATCGTCGGTCTCGGCGTCGGGGCCGAGCTGATGGTCCGTTCGGCGGTCACCATCGCCCGGACCTTCGGGATCTCCGAACTGGTGATCGGGCTGACCATTGTCGCCATGGGAACCAGCCTGCCGGAACTGGCCGCCTCGATGATGAGCGCCTGGAAGGGAGAGATGGATCTGAGCATAGGCAACGTCATCGGCAGCAATATCTTCAACATCCTCTTCGTCCTCGGAGTCTGTCCCATGATCCGTCCCCTGGCGGTCGACCCGTCCATGCTTCGTTTTGAGCTGCCGGTGATGCTGGTCTTCACCGTCGCCCTGGTCCCCATGATCCTTCACCGCTCCACCCTCGGCCGGGGGAAGGGCGGGCTTCTGGTCGGCGGATACGGCCTCTTCATCGCCGCGCTGGTTTTCCGATGAGGGCCCTGGCTTGCCGTCTTCTGGCGTCCTCTCTGCTCGTCCTGGGATGGATCGCCCCGCTGCAGGGCGAGGAGTTGACGGCCCACCACTCTTCCCTGCAGCCGCGTCCCGACGCCATCGAACTCCTCCTCGGCGAGAAGCTCGATTACGATATCTCCTTTCTCTGGTTCGACCGCCTGGCTGAGGCCCATATCCGCTTCGAACGGGGGGAATCTCCCGGGACCTTTCGTGGAACCCTCGTCGCCCGAACCCGCGGCATGGCCGCCTGGGTGACCCAGGACCGGGAGCAGGAATACGTGTCGCTGATGGATCTGGCTCCGGACGGGCGGCTGCGCTCCCTGGTCCACGAGGCCCACACCCTCAAGGGGAGCGGCAAGGATCGCCAGGATCGCTTCAAGCGATATACCTTCGATCACCAAAAGGGTCAGGTTCACTACCAGAAACTTGCCGAGGGACAGCAGGTCGATGCCAAGACCTTTGCCATGGGGAGTGATCCTCCGAACGACATTCTCACCGCCATGTTCAATTTTCGCGCCGGATTCTTCGGACCGGTGAGGGCAGGGAGCGTCTACCGGATTCCGACCTTCAACCGGCGGGGGATCTCCGAAATCGTCATCGAGGTCCTGGAGCCTGGGGAAATCTCCGACGGGCGTCGGACGGATTTCCCCTTTTTCCCCGGCGGCGGCCTGTTGTGCCGGGTGAAGGTCGATCCCGAGGTCTTCGAGACCGGGGAAGGGGCTCTTTACGGCTGGTTCGATAATTTCGGTCGCCCCGCCCGGGGGATCGTGGAAAATGTCCTCGGGCTGGGGGACGTGCAGGGAATTTTGCGCTGAAGCGACAGATACAAGGGGCAGGACAATTAATGAACAGGGACATCACCTACGTCATCGGCCATAAAAATCCCGATACCGACTCGGTCTGCAGCGCCATGGCCTATGCCCGGCTGCGCCAGGAGCAGGGGATGGCCAACGTTCAGCCGGCCCGGGCCGGCAACATCAACCGCCAGACCGAATTCGTTCTCGAGCAGCTGTCCATGCCGCTGCCGCCGCTCCTCACCGATGTCCATCCGCGGGTGCGGGATGTGGTCGGCGAGCAGGTCATTACCATCGACCAGAACGCCCCGCTGTCCCGGGCCCTCGAACTTTTTCATTCCCACAGCATCCGGGTGTTGCCGGTCATCGACTCCGATCGGCGCCCCCTGGGGCTTCTCTTCCTGAAAAAGGTCTCGGAGCGATTTCTCGTCCCGAGCCGGGAGGAGGAGCTCCGCCGGGTCCTGGCTTCTCCGGCCTCGATCACCAAATGCCTCAAGGCGACGCCCCTCCATGAGCTCGAGGGGGACACCGTCGAAGAATTCGCCCTCTACGTCGGGGCCATGGCCTCGGAGACCTTTGACCAGAAGATGGAAGGGCTCGACCCGCGACGGATGATCCTCATCACCGGCGACCGGGAAAACATTCAGCGTCAGGCCGTGGAGCTCGGGGTGCGGGTACTAATCGTCACCGGCTCTCTCCCCGTCGACCCGGAGATCCTGCGCCGCGGACGGGAAAAGGGCGTCACCGTCCTCTCCACCCCCTTCGATACAGCCACCAGCGCCTGGCTGACCCGCCTCTCCACCCCGGTCGGCGCCCTGGTCGGCGACGCCTACCCCTCCGTGGGACTCGGGGAGCGCCTCGACGACCTGCGTCTCAAGCTGCTCCACAGCAAGGATCCCGGCGTCATCGTCCTCGACAGCGACGGGCGGGTGGCCGCGGTGGCGACCAAGAGCAACCTTTTGGCGCCCACCCCCGTCAAGCTGATCCTCGTCGATCACAATGAACTCTCCCAGGCGGTTCCCGGGGCCGACAAGGTGGAGATCCTCGAGGTCATCGACCATCATCGCCTGGGGAATTTCCACACCGATCACCCGATCCGTTTCATCAACCAGCCCCTGGGGAGCACCTGCTCCGTCGTCGCCAGCCTCTACCGCCAGGCCGGCCTGACCCCCGACCGGACCACCGCCGGGCTGATGCTCGCCGGCCTTCTCTCCGACACCGTGATCCTCAAATCGCCGACCACCACGGCCGCCGACCGGGATCTGGCCCTGTGGCTCGAAGGACTCTCGGGGCTCGATCTGCAGGATTTCGGCCGGCGCATCTTTGGCGCCGGCAGCGCCCTGGCCGCCTACCCCTCCCTGCGGGAGATGATCGTTGCCGACTTCAAGGAGTACCAGTCCGGGGAACGCCGCTTCGGCGTCGGGCAGGTGGAGGTCGTCAGTTTTCACGAATTTCACGCTCTCAAGGACGAAATTGCCACAGCTCTGGCCGATCTGCGCCGGGAACGGCGCCTCGACACGGCCGGGCTCCTGGTGACGGACATCGTTCAGGAAACGAGCCTCTTTCTCGTCCTCGGGGGGAAAGAGCTCCCCTATGTCATCGGCTATCCGCAGGTCGAGGAAAATCTCTACCAGCTCAACGGCGTTCTTTCCCGCAAAAAACAGCTGGTTCCCCATCTGCTGAAGATCTTCAAGGACGAAAAATAGCAGCCGGGGGGTGAGGCGTCCCGGGCGACGCCGAAGGCCTCTGGCACGAATTGTGAAGTAACAGACCCCTGTCCGTCGGACGGCGGCGCGAAGAATAACCTTTAAAAGACGGCGGTATGCAGGTGATGATCAGGAATTACGGGAATAGGCGGCGGGTGTGCGGTTTCGGCGTTTTGGAATTGATCCTGCTGGTGGCGGTCCTGGGGAGCCCGGTTCCTGCGGTCTGGGGGGGAGAGATGGTCTGCGGGGGGGTTTTCGACGCCGCCGACGGGACCCCCATCGCCGGGGCGACAGTGACCAGCGACACCGAGGTGGTGCAAAGCAATGCCGACGGGAGCTTTTCCGTCGACAGCTCCGACGGTCGGCTCAAGCTCCGGGCACCGGGGTACCGCCGTCAGGAGACGGTGGCCGTGGCATCGCCGCAGGTCCGGCTGATCCCCTTTGCCCCCAAGGCCCTCTACCTCTCCTCCTACGGCATCGCCTCGGCCACCCTGCGCAACCCGGCGCTGCAGCTCCTTGAAAAGACCGAACTCAACGCTCTGGTCATCGACATCAAGGGGGATCGCGGGCTTCTCGCCCACCCCAGCGCCATCCCCCTGGCGACGGAGATCGGCGCCCAGAACCCCGTCGTCCTGAAAAATGCAGGGCCCCTCATTGCTTCCCTGAAAGAGAAGGGGATCTATACCATCGCCCGGATCGTTGTTTTCAAAGACGATCTGCTGGCCCGCGCCCACCCCGAGTATGCGATCAAGCGGGGAACGGGGGAGGTATGGCAGGATGGGGAAAAACTCGGTTGGGTCGATCCCCATCTTCCGCAGGTCTGGGACTACAACATCGCCATCGCCGAGGAGGCCGCCCGGCTCGGATTCGACGAAATCCAGTTCGACTATGTGCGCTTTCCCGCCGTTCCCGGCCTGCTTTTCTCCCGTGAAAACAGCCGGGTCAACCGGGTGGCGGCCATCTCGGGATTCCTTGCCGCCGCCCGGCAGCGTCTGGCTCCCTACAACGTCTTTCTGGCCGCCGACATCTTCGGCTATGTCTGCTGGAACAGCAACGACACCGGCATCGGGCAGCAGCTCGAGGAGCTCGCCGTCCATCTCGACTATCTCTCCCCCATGCTCTATCCCTCGGGGTTCAGCTTCGGTGCCGGCGGCTACACCAACCCCATGGAAAATCCCTACGAAATCATCTCCCTCTCGCTGGAGAAGGCTCGCCAGCGCACCGGACTGGCGGCGGTGCGCTTTCGTCCCTGGCTCCAGGCCTTCCGCGACTACGCCTTCGATCGCCGCCATTTCGGCGCCGCGGCGATCCGCGCCCAGACCGCAGCCTCCGACGAGTTCGGCAGCAACGGCTGGATGCTCTGGAATGCCCGCAACGTCTACAGCGGCGCCGGTCTCAACGTCGTTGAGATCGAGGCCCGCGCCCAAATCGAGGCGTTGCCGCAGCAGGCAACTCCCCCTCTTTAGGCTCTCTCAGCAATCCTTCAGAATCTCCCGCAGCTCCTCCCCCCGGGTCACGGGAGGAAGGCAGGTCCGCTCCCGGCAGAGATAGGCCGTGGGCCGGCCCTCCAGGGGCGTCTTGCCGAGGAGCAGGGGGAGCGGGTTGTGCTCTTCTCCGGGGCGGTCGACCAGAAGCAGGGTGCGGGGGAGAAAGGTCGAGCGCAACACGGCAAGGAGTTCTTGCGGGGGATCCCCCTCGCCCGACGGGGTGAGGGCGACCTCGCTTTTCGGCCCCAGGGCGTAGTCGAGGGCGATGAGGCTCTGGGCATAGGCCGTGGGAGCCCGCTCGACCTTGGGGAGAGCGAGGGCGAGGAGGCGCTCCCCCCGCGCTTCGAGCTGAAGATCGCCGCAGAGTCGCCCCAGCCGCAGGAGGTTGAGGGCGACCACCGAGACCCCCGAAGGGAGGGCGCCGTCCTGCAGGGAGCGCCCCCGCACCAGGGCATGCTCGGCATCGGCTGCGGTGTCGTAATACCCCCCCTGCCCATCGGCAAACAGCTCCTCCATCGCTCCAGTGAGTTCCAGGGCTCCGTCGAGGTGCCGCCTGTCAAATCCCCCCTGATAGAGTTCCAAAAGTCCCCAGGTCACAAAAGCATAGTCTTCGAGGAAGGCCGGAATGGCCGCCGTGCCGGCGCGATAGGTGCGCAGCAGTCGCCCCGTTTCGTCGCGCAGGCGCTGGACGATGAAATCGGCGCCCCTCTGCGCCGTTTCCAGAAGATGCGGCAGGTCGAGGACGGCACCTGCCCGGGCCAGGGCGGCGATGATCAGCCCGTTCCAGCCGCTGAGAATCTTGTCATCGCGATGGGGGTGGACTCGTTTGCTGCGGGCCTCCAGGAGCTTTTTGCGCCCTTCGCCGAGGAGGGCCGCAAGGTCCTGGGGGTCGACTCCGGCCTTTCGCGCCAGGGTTTCGACGTCCTCGGCGAGGTGGGGGATGCTCCGCCCCTCAAAATTCCCTCCGGCCGCGATACCGTAACAACGGCAGAAGACGGCGGAGAGTTCCCGGCCGAGAATCGCCTCCACCTCCTCGGGACTCCAGAGGTAGTAGGTCCCTTCCTTCCCTTCCGAATCGGCATCCTCGCCGCAGTAGAAGCCGCCCTCCGGGTCGGAGAGCTCTCTCTGCACGTACTCGAGGATTTCGAGGGCGCTCTGGCGGAAAAAGGGGGCGCCGCTCGCCTGATAGGCGTCGAGAAAGGCGATGACGGCCAGGGCCTGGTCGTAGAGCATCTTTTCGAAATGGGGGACGAGCCAGTTTGCATCGACGGAATATCGGTGCAGACCGAAACCGACCTGGTCGAAAATACCGCCGAGGCGGATCTGCTGGAGGGTCTGCAGGGCCATCGTCGTCGCCCGCTCCTCGCCGAAGCGTTTTGCCAGGCGCAGCAGGAGCGAGAGATTGTGGGGGGCGGGAAATTTGGGAGCGGAGCCGAAGCCCCCCTGGGCTCGGTCGAAGTCGGCCAGATATCCTTCGAAGGCGCGGCGTAGCAGATCCTCCTGCAGAAGGCCCGGCGACGGGGCGTCACTCTCCAGGTCGAGGAGCGCCCTCTCGACTTCAGAGCCGGTCTGCAGCAGCCGATGCCGGTCCTGCTGCCAGAGCTCGGCGATCTTTTGCAGGATTTCCATCAGCCCGGTCATCCCCCCCCGGGACCGGGGAGGGAGGTAGGTTGCGGCGAAAAACGGTTTCTTGTCGGGGGTAAGGACCAGGGTCGTCGGCCAGCCGCCGCTGCCGCTGAGCATCTGGCAGGCGGTCATGTAGGTATGGTCGAGGTCGGGGCGCTCTTCCCGGTCGACCTTGATCGCCACAAAGTGCCGGTTGAGCAGGGCGGCGACCTCTTCGTTTTCGAAGGATTCGTGGGCCATGACATGGCACCAGTGGCAGGTGGAATAGCCGACGGAGAGGAAGACCGGCCGGTCTTCCTCCTGCGCCCGGGCAAAGGCTTCCTCCCCCCAGGGATACCAGTCGACGGGGTTGGCGGCATGTTGCAACAGGTAGGGGCTCAGGCTGCCGGCCAGGCGGTTGGCTCTCTTTTTTTCTCCGGAAGGGGGGACGGGTGGGGCGGGGTGGCGGGGCTTCATGGGGGCTCCTGGTCGATTGCTTTATTAAACAGTAGCACCGGGGGCGATGAAGACAAGGGAGGGACGGGGGATAAAAAAACCCCGCGAAGGAGGGGCCTCACGGGGTAAAAACCCACGACCATCAAGACGGCCGGGGCGACATAGGGGCGATTCTACACCAGGCTGCGGGAGTTGGCAATAGGCATTTTCATCCCCGGACCTCTCCCCGTTGCAGGTCGGTTACCGCCTGAAGGAGTTCGGTCAGATTCAGCCCTCGGCGGAGGAGGCGGCCGAAGCCTGCTTCCTGTCGCCGGTAGAGATCGAAGAGGGGGTGCCGCGCTCCGGAGGCGTCCTTGAGGCTTTTGACGGCGATGATGCCGACGGCCGCCAGTTGCGGCTGGGCGCAGGAGTTGGGGCAGCCGGAGATGGCCCAGTCGAGTCCTCTTCCCCTCTCGTCGAGGGTGCCGGCAATGGCCCGGGCCACATCCCGCGTCGGAGCCAGCCCCATGCGGCATTCGTGATTGCCGGGACAGATGCGGAAAGCGACCTGCTCCTCGACGGTGGCGCCGGAAAAACCGGCGGCGGCCAGGGCCGCTGCGGCGGCGCTTGGATCGTCGTTTTCGAGGAGAAAGGCGATATTCTGGTCGGCGGTGATCGCCATGAAGCCCCCGGCGTGGTCGCTGGCCACTGCGGCCAGCTCCCTCAGGGCCGGGGAGGTCAGTTCGCCGGCAAAAACGACCGCCTCGATCCTCGCCCTTCCCCCCCCCGCAACCGGGAGGGGAGTCAGACGCTTCTCGAAGGCGTCGCCGAGGGGGAGGTCGACGGCATGCTCCAGACGCTCAGCGACCAGGAGGCGGAACTTCTTTTCGCCTATCTCCTGCAACAGGTGCTTAAGGCGCTTTCCCGCCGGAGTGTGCTGCCGGTAGATGCGCACCACCGCCTCGATCGTCGGGAGGATGCGCGGCTCGGGGACGCTTCGCTCGAAGAGGAAAGCTTCGATCGGCTCCCGTCCCAGCCCCCCGGCCGTCCAGAGGTCGTAAAGATCGATGCCGTCTTCGCTGCCGGCGTAGACCAGGCCGAGGTCCTGAATCAGGTGCCGGGATCCCTGGTAACCGGCGTCGACGCTGATTTTGAATTTTTTCGGCAACCCTTCGAAATGGGGGTTGCCGGCCAGATGCCGGTGCAGCTTGCGGGCCAGAACCTGGGCGACGGAAAAACCGTCGGCAAAGGTGGTGCTGCAGGCGATGCCGCGCACGGCCCCGCCGCAGGCCCCGCGGGACGTGAGGCCGACGGCCGCCAGGCGACGGTGGATTTCGGCGAGGTCCCGGTGCTGCAGCCAGTGAATCTCAAGGCTCCCCCGGGTGGTCAGGTGCACCCGGCCGTCGGCATGGCGGTCGGCGATGTCGCCGACGATCAGCGCCTGTTCGCTGGAGAGGACTCCGGCGGGGACCTTGATCCGCATCATCAGGTGGCCATCGTCCGTCTGCTTGTAAACCCCCTCGATACGTAATCTGCCGTAGTCAATGGTCATCGGGATCCCTTTTCGTGACGAGTGTTTCGCTCGTTTATATCCTACCGGAACGCTTCGGTCAAGATAAAGACAAAGTCACGTTTATTGATCAAGAAATGATCGGCCGGCTAAAACAGCAAAAGCCCCCAATGAACGGGGGCTTCGGAAAGAAAGGGGCGGCGATCCTTTTCACAGCAGGTCGGCGAGCCAGCGGAAGGCGACAACGGTCCCGATGGCCGAACCGAGGGAGGAAAAGACAAAGACGAGCAGCACCCTGGTCATCCGGTTCCCCCACCAGCCCCTTATATTGGCGAGATCGTCGCCGACGCTCTCCATATCCCGGACCGTGGGGGCGGCGATGAAGGCCTGCACCAGGCCGGTCACCATTCCTGCGCCGATGGTCGGATTGAGGGAGGTGATGGGGGCGGCGACGAAGGCGGTGGCCACGGCCAAGGGGTGGCCGAAGGCGATGGCGGTACCGAGGGCCGCCAGGAGGCCGTTGGCCAGGATCCAGGCGACGGCCGCGCCGGCGATCCGGTCGCGGTCGCCGAGGAAAAAACCGGCCACGAAGAGGGCGACGACCACGGCGGGGATCAGCCAGGGGAGAAATCGCGAGAGGGTGGTCTTGGCCGGGATGGTGGAGATCTCCCTGATCGTTTCCAGGGGAGTCTCCACCTGGAGATGGTGCTCTATTCCGGGAAGATGGGCGGCGCCGACCACGGCGACGATGCGGGATCCGGGGGCGTTGCGGATGTGGTGGGCCATGTAGATATCGCGCTCGTCGACCAGGATCGTCTTCACTGACGGCAGGACTTCGGCCATTTCTTCGAGCATTGCCGAGAGGGTGTCGGTCTGACGCAGGCGTGCCAGTTCGGCCTCGTCGAGCTTCTGGTTTTCAAAGAGGCTGGCGATCAGGGTCGCCATCAGATTCATCTTCTTCCAGAAGCCGGTCTTGCGCCAGGCGCGCAGCAGGGTGGTGCGGATCTCCCGGTCGACGAGACAGACCTCAATCCCTTGCGCCTCGGCGATTTCTGCGGCCGCCGCCAGTTCGGCTCCCGGTTTGACCCCCGTCTGCAGCCCCATGCGCTTCTGGAAGGAGGCGAGGGCGAGGTTGACCAGCAGAAAGGGCGCCTGCCCCTTGCGGATCACCTGGATCAGGTTGAGGGATTGCCAGCGGTTGGGATCCTTGAGGGCCTGGTGGCGCTGGTCGTCGAGTTCGATGCAGACCGTGTCGGGGGTTTCCTCGGCAATGACTCTGCGTACCGTATCCACGGATTCCTGGGAGATATGGGCCGTACCGATGAGGATGATTTCCTTGCCGGCGACAAATATCCGCGGCATGGCGTCGATTGCTGGATCATTCATGGATTTCTTCTTTCGATGGCGAATTCAAGGCTTTGATATTAACACAGATTGTCCGCCGCCTCGTAGCCTTTTCTGGCCGCTGGATTCGTTCCGGTTTTACGGACCGATCCTTCCCGGCTTGGCTGGAATTCGCGAAACCTCGTGATTCAGTGGTATAATTACATCAGGCAAAAAGAAAGGGAGGTCAGAATGATGAAACATGAAAGCTATATCGATGCCTGTGGGAGGACCGAGCATAAGGGGATGCCGGCTCGTCTGCGCAACCTGAAAACAGGGGAGATCGGCACCGTGATCCAATGCACCGGCTTCGATATTCCCGAAGCCTTTCTGGTCAGCGTCGGTGACGAGGTCACCAGCTGGACGCCGGAAGAGGTCGAGGAGGTAACCCCCGGGGAGTGAAACGCGCCCCGGAGAAAGGAGTGGGGCGATGAAAAAAGAACGTTTCGCATTTGTCTGTCAGGAAGCCGAAGCCGGCAACGATGCCTTTGTGAAACATGAGTCGAGTCTGGAAGAAGGCTTGGTCCGGAGCTGTTCCAAAGACCAGGTTGTGGTCCATACCGCCGAAGGGAAGGATCGTCGCTGGGCTTATAGCGAATGTGAGGAACTGAGCCGTTCGAAGGAGGAATGGCCCTGGCGTTGACGTTGCTTCTCCTCGTGGAGGCAAAAGACGCAAAAAAGGCGACGGAGGAATCCGGCGCCTTTTTTCTATAGTGCTCTCCACGCCAGCCGTGGGTCGTTGGGCCTCTCAGCGAGAACCAACAGGGGGGATCCCTTGTTTCCGTATCAGGCGTCCCACTCGGGGTGGGCTGGCACACAACAGACCTGAAGCGATCCCAAAAAAATATTATTCCGCCTGGGCGTTCTGACCTCACCTGCAGGGCAGAGAGCAGCAATGGAGTCAGTATAGGTGAAAGGGGAGGGGGAGACAAGGGTAAAAATTGCCGGCCCTGCTCCGTCTCCTTTACGATCACCCGCAGACGCCGACCAGGTTGGCTTTCTCCCAGCGGACCTCGCAACTCAGGGAACAGCAGTACTGGTCACGGCCATTGAGTCGGCGGCGAATCATTCCTCCCTTGGGGCGCAGACGCCCGCAGGCGGCGCAGGCCATTTTTTCCATGAGGACCCTCCTTCGGTAAGTCGGCTGATTATTTTAAACCAATCTACCAGGAGGGAGGGCGTTTTCAAGGTATCCCTCCGTTCGACCTCTGTGCAAAAAGAAGGCATCGAACGTCAGGAAATAGGCAGTTTGCCGGCCGACGCCGGCCGGGACTGGGGTAGGAAATCAATCTTTGTGCGGGATTGATCCGGGAAGGCTGATGGCACGGCTTGTGCCTTGTCTGAAGGGGAGGATTCTTGAAAGAGAGTTGACAGCATGATCCCGAGACCCGACGGACAACAGGAAAAGCTTCTTCAGGCCTTGATCGAAATCGGTCAGGAACTGGCGTCGACGATCGATCTCGATGAGCTTCTGAGGCGAATCCTCCAGATCTCCCGCGAGGTGTTTCGCTTCGAAAACGCCATTATCCGTCTTCTCGACCGGGAGCGCCGGGTGCTGGTGACCGCAGCGGCTTACGGTTATGACGAAGAGGCAAGCCGTCTTGAGCTGCCGCTGGGGAAGGGTGTGATGGGGAAGGTTGCGGAGACGGGAGAGCCGATCCTGGTCTCGGATGTGACTGCGTTCTCCGCCTATGTCCCCGGTATTCAGGGGGCCAGAAGCGAACTCGCCGTCCCCCTTCTGGCGCGGGACAGGGTCATCGGGGTGTTCAACGTCGAAAGTCCCCATCCCAACGCCTTCGGAGCCGGGGATATCGCCCCCCTTCTGACCATGGCCGGTCAGGCCGCCATCGCCATCGAAAATGCCCGGCTCTACGACAACCTGCGGTCGGTTTCCCGGCGCTACCAGGAGCTGCACCAGCTCAACAGCGGCATCCTTCGCAGCGCCAACCTCGGTATTTACACCGTCGATGCCGGGTTGCGCATTACCTCCTGGAACCGCAAGATTGAGGAGATGAGCGGTCTCGGCGAGAAAGAGGCCCTCGGGTGCAATCTCTTCGAACTCTTCCCGGGGCTGGTCGCCGAAGGGTTCGCCGCCCGTATCCGGCGGGTTCTGGAAACGGGGGTCGCCGAAAAACTCAGTCTTTCCCACCGCAACCTCAAGGGGGAACTCCGATTTCAAAAACGGCGCCTGACTCCCCTCAAGGATGGCGAACGCACCACGGGGGCGGTGGTGATCGTCGAGGATATCACCGAATTCAAGCGGCTCCTGGAACAGACGGTCCAGGGGGAGAAGCTGGCCGAGGTCGGACGGATGTCGGCGGGGATTGCCCACGAGGTCAACAACCCCCTGTCGGTGATCTCCTATGCCGCCCAGCTCCTGCTGCGGGAGGAGAATCTTCCGCCGTTTCAGGCCGAACTGGCCGAAAGAATCGAGAGTGAAGTCGAGCGCCTCAAGACGTTGACGGGGAGTCTCCTCTCCTTTTCCCGTGGCGGGGATACCTTCAAGCGCCCGGTCGATCTCAACGAGGTGTTGCGGGATGTCCTGCGACTGGTGCGCTACGAGCTGGAACGCAACAATATCGACCTGGTGGAGAACTATGCCGTGCTCCCCGTCGTTCACGCCGATTCCAACAAGCTCAAGCAGGTTTTCATCAATCTGATCATGAATGCCGCTCATTCCATGGGGGGCGTCGGCAAGCTCGTCCTGAGCACGAATCTGGTGGCCGGCGACGAGGTCGAGGCCGTGGTGGCCGATTCCGGTCCGGGGATCCCGGAGGAGGTTCTGCCGCACATTTTCGAACCTTTCTATTCGACCAAGAAGGAAGGGGAGGGGACCGGTCTCGGGCTCTACATCTGTCGCAATATCATCGTCGAGCACGAGGGTCGCCTGACCGTGGAATCCCGTCCCGGTGAAGGGGCCACCTTTCGCGTGATCCTGCCGATCGGTCATCTGCACTGAGAATGAACAGGGAGGGCCTGCGCTGATTAAATGTTGAACAGGACTGTGGAGTCGATTTACAAAAGACGTTTAAAAACAGATATTTGCAAATTGGCATGGCCCATGCTAATAGGATTAACAGCACCCACGGAGCGGTTGCCGGGGTGGACAAAAGAATAGCCAGTTGCATGACAAGGGCGTTGCGCGGCGGCAGAAACGATGGATGGCAAAGGCGCCAACTTTTCATTTTGAAAGGTCGGGCGTCTTTTTTTGTTTTGCCGGGACTCTGGAAAGGAGCAGCAGCATGAAAAAAATCGAATGCATCATCAAACCGTTCAAACTCGACGACGTCAAGGGGGTCCTCACCGAAATGGGGATCACCGGGATGACGGTCAGCGAGGTCCGCGGCTTCGGCCGGCAAAAAGGGCACACCGAGCTCTATCGCGGCGCCGAGTACCAGATCGACTTCATTCCCAAGGTCAAGGTGGAGCTTGTGGTAGCTTCCGACCGGGTCGCCGAGGTGGTCGCCGCGATTCAGAAGGAAGCCTGCACCGGGCGTATCGGCGACGGCAAAATTTTCGTCCTCAGCGTCGACCAATCGATTCGAATCCGCACCGGTGAAACCGGCGAAGATTCCCTTTAAACCGACTAACGGCAGACAAACAAGGATATCCAGGAGGTATGACGATGAAAAAGGCTCTTTCCCTCATTTTGGCGGCTGCGGGTCTGCTGGCCCTTCCCGCCCTGGCACTGGCTGAAGATGTCCCCACCAGCGAAGTTGCCTACGTACTCAATACCTTTTCTTTTCTGGTCAACGGCGTCCTGGTCATGTGGATGGCTGCCGGTTTCGGGATGCTCGAGTCGGGCCTGGTCCGGACCAAGAACGTGGCGACCATCTGCCTGAAGAATATCGCTCTCTTCGGCGTCGCCGGCATTCTCTTCTATCTCGTCGGCTACAATCTCATGTATGCCGGTGTCGATGGCGGATTCATGGGGACCTTCGGCCTCTGGGGTCCCGACGATGCCGCCGCGGCCGGTGGGGATTTCTCCGCCGGATATGCGGCCTCCTCCGACTGGTTCTTTCAGATGGTCTTTTGCGGCGCCGCCTGTTCGGTGGTCTCCGGCTGTGTCGCCGAGCGCATCAAACTCTGGGGTTTCATCGCCTTTTGCGTGATCATGACCGGCATCATCTATCCGATCCAGGGGTCCTGGGGATGGGGTGGCGGCTGGCTTTCCGAAATGGGTTTTCTCGACTTCGCCGGGTCGACCCTGGTGCATTCGGCCGGCGGCTGGGCGGCGCTCACCGGAGCCATAATTCTCGGTGCCCGCAAGGGGAAATATGCCGCCGACGGACGGGTCACTCCGATCCCCGGTTCCAACATGCCCCTGGCCACCCTCGGAACCTTCATCCTCTGGATGGGTTGGTTCGGTTTTAACGGCGGCTCGGTTCTCGCCCTGGGAACGGCCGGCGATTCCATCAGCATGTCCAACGTCATGGCCAACACCAACCTGGCCGCCTGCGGCGGGATGATCGCGGCGATGATTCTGTTGCAGATTCTCTACAAGAAGGTCGACCTGACCATGGCCCTCAACGGCGCCCTGGCCGGTCTGGTGTCGATCACCGCCGGACCCGACACCCCGACACCCGGAGTGGCGGTGCTGATCGGCGGCGTCGGCGGGATCCTCGTGGTCCTGGCGGTCCCCCTCTTCGACAAGCTCAAAATCGACGATGTGGTCGGCGCCCTTTCGGTGCACCTGGTCTGCGGCATCTGGGGAACCCTGGCCGTCCCCTTGACCAACGACGAGGCAAGCTTTGTCACCCAGCTCATCGGTGTCGCTTCCATCGGAGGCTTTGTTGTGGTGACCAGCGCCCTGACCTGGCTCCTCATCAAATACACCGTCGGTCTGCGGGTCTCGGAAGAAGAAGAGCATCGCGGCTGCGACACCACCGAGCTTGGCCTGGAAGCCTATCCCGAATTCGGCCGCGGGTCCCAGGGGCTCAGGTAGAACGCCGACTATTACCGGCAAAGCGCCGAACCGATTTGGTGAAACGTTTCGATGAAAACCCTGTTCCGGGTGGAGCCCATCTCCACCCGGAATAAAAACCCAAATATTAAAAGGAGAATGGAACAATGAAGAAGCTGGTTAATGTTTGCTTGTTGATTGCGATGTTGGTTGGTCTGTCTGCCACGGTTGCCCTGGCCACTCCCTCGACACAGATCTGGATCCCCTCAACAGATATCCAGGGATTCAAGACTTTACACCTGGGGATCGATAATTACCTTCGATCTCGGGAAGACGACGGCGGCAATCGTCCGCATGTCTATGACCTCGGTCTGACTACCGGCATCCTCCCCTTCGATAAAATTCAGGCGGAAGCCGGCTTTGACCTGATCACCAACGGTTCAAGCGCCGATGACTATCCGCTTTATTTCAACGCCAAGCTTGGCACCCCGGAAGGGACACTCTTCGGTGCTTCTCCGGCCCTGGCCGTCGGTGGGTTCGCCTTTGGCACGGAAAAGGATCTGACCGACTACAATATCGTCTATGGACTGGTGGCCAAAACCCTTCCGATCATCGGCCGGATCTCCGCCGGATACTATGTCGGCAACGAAGATCTCCTGCTCGATGCCAACGGTGAGAAGGACAACGATGGCATACTCTTATCCTGGGACCGTACGCTCAGCGAGATCTCAGAAAAGCTCTGGGCTGCCGTCGACTACCAGGGAGGTGACAACAGCTTCGGCGCCCTCTCTTTCGGGCTCTCCTATGCTTTTGCCCCCAATGTCTCGGTCATCCTCGGATACGATTTTTACAACGAAAACGCAACGGCAGGTGAGGATACCTTCACCACTCAGCTCGACATCAATTTCTAGAGCGGGTTGTCGAAAGCTCTTGCCTTCAGTCGACAATTAAACCGCCATCCTCCGGACTCGGGATGGCGGTTTTTTCCATTGCCGGGGTGCACTTCGTCTGCGTGAAAAACCGATGATCGACAAGGCGGCCGCCATCCATTACAATGGGATGGCGGCCGTTGTTTGTTCTGTCAATCCCCCCCCCTCGTCGGCGATTATGCGCGATACCTCAACCAACCACCGGTTTATCGTCCCCATGCCGGGCGGCCTGGCCGTCGAAGCGGTCTATTATGACAGCGGCACGCTGTGCGTTTCCTGCCAGGCGGGGTGCGCCGTCGGCTGTCTCTTTTGCGCCTCCGGGTCCCGGGGCTGGCTGGCCAACCTGAGTGCCGAAGAGATGCTCCTCCAACTCACCACCGCGCGCTCCCTTGGCTGCGCGCCCCGGCGCATCACAGTTTCCGGAATCGGTGAGCCGCTGCACAATTATACCGAGGTCGAACGTTTCATGGCTCTGTGTCGGGAGGCGGGGTTGCCGGTTTCCCTGACGACGACCGGAGGCCCTCTCGACCGTCTGGCCGAAGCTCTGGTTCTCGAGCACAACGGGTTGATGCTCTCCGTGCATGCCGGGAAGAGGGCAACCCACAGGCGACTCCTGCCCGGGGCCCCGGACCTCGACCGCCTCTGGGAGGTGATCGCCGGGGTCTGGCCCCACCTGTCCCGGCGCCGGCGGCGCAAGCTGGGGGTCAACTACCTGCTTCTTGCCGGCGTCAACGATTCCCCCGAGGAACTTGAGGCGCTGGTCAGACGGATGGAGCCCTTCCCGGAAATGACCCTGCACCTGTTGACCCTGAATGCCGTTGCCGGAAGTCCCTTTGCCGCCCCTGCGCCGGAGGCCTTTTGGGAGATCCGCGACACCCTCTCTACCTGCCTCCCCAATGTTCGGCTCGCCAACCGCTGGCGGCGTCAGGTCGAGGGAGGATGCGGAACCCTCTTCGTTCGATCCCTCGATACGCCCTCCGACCTGCAGGGGCAAGCCTTCTTCACTCTTCAAGGAAAGCGGATTTCTCCATGAATCTCCCCAGCGACAATCCTCTGGCCGCCTTCTCCCGGGGCTTCTTCTCTCCCTTTCGCAGCCTCGGGTTTCTGCGTAAGCATCCGGCGCTCCTTCGTTTCGTCGTTATTCCTTTTTTGATCAACCTGGTGATCTTCTCCGGGGTAGTCTACCTGGGAATGGCCTTTTTTAACGACACGGTGGTCAGGATGATCCCCGGAGGGGAGGCCTGGTACTGGGCGATTCTCACCTACCTGGTCTGGTTTCTTGCCGTGTTGGTGACCTCGGTTCTGGTCTTTTTTGTCTTCACCCTGGTCGGCAACCTGATCGCATCCCCTTTTAACGAGATCCTCTCCGAACGCGTCGAAGAGATCGTTGCCGGCCAAAGCCATGAGGGGGCCTTTTCCCTCAGACTCTTTTTCGCCGAGGCCAGGAGGGCCGTGGCCCTCGAATTCAAAAAAATCGCCGTGTTTCTGGCTGGGATGGCTCTGCTCCTGACCCTGAATCTGATCCCCGGCCTGGGGCAGATACTCTATGCCGTGGCTTCCTTCCTCTTTACCTTGTTTTTTCTCGTCGTCGAATATCTCGGCTTCGTTCTGGGGCGCAAAGGGTGGTCGTTCAAGGAACAGCGCCGCTACATTTTCGCCCGCAAGGGCCTGATGCTCGGATTCGGCAGCGGCGTCTTCTGTCTGTTGTTCATCCCCTTTGTTCAGCTGCTGTGTATCCCTCTGGCGGTCATCGCCGCCACCATTCTCTGGTGCGAGAAGTAAGTAACCCTCGCCCTTCATGGAAGGATCTTGTCCCATGCTCGAAATTGCCCGACAGGCCGCCCTCGAGGGGGGGCGCGTGCTCATGCAGAAATTCGGCGGCAACCTCCGGGTCGATCACAAGGGGGCAACTGATCTGGTGACCGACGCCGACCGGGGTGCCGAAGAGGCGATTGTTGCCCTGATCCGCGGGAAATTCCCTCGCCATGACATCCTTGCCGAAGAGGGGGACTGGGGGCGTTGCGAGTCGCGCTACCGCTGGATCATCGATCCCCTTGACGGCACGACCAATTTTACCCACGGGTTTCCCTGGTTTGCCGTATCCATTGCCCTCGAGGTGGACGGAGAGGTGGTGCTCGGGGTGATTTTCAACCCCTTTTACCGGGAGATGTTCGTTGCCCGGAAGGGGGAGGGGGCCTTTCTCAACGATATCCAGCTCCGGGTGTCGAAGACGGCGAGCCTGACCGAGTCGCTGCTGGCAACGGGGTTTCCCTATGATCGCAAGGAGAGCCGAGTCAACAATTACGACCATTTCGTTCATTTCCAGCAGGCTGCCCAGGCCTGCCGGCGTCCCGGAGCAGCGAGCCTCGATCTGGCTTATGTGGCAGCAGGACGTCTGGATGGCTACTGGGAAATGAAGTTAAAACCCTGGGATATGGCGGCGGGGAAATTGATCGTCGAGGAGGCCGGTGGGAAGGTCAGCGACTTCGACGGCGGCCCATTGGACATTTATGGGCGGGAATGTCTGGCCAGCAACGGCCTGATCCATGGGGCCATGGTCGAGGTCCTGCAAAAAGGGGAGCGCCCCTGAAAGGACGTTTGTCATCAGGACCCCCGTGGTATAATCAAAACAGAAAAGGGTAGCTCATCCAACGGTTCCTGCTCGTTTCCCGGGGCGGCGAAGGGCCAAAACGGGGGCGGGCATTCAGAGGACAAGGAGGTTCCATGATCGAAGTCAAAACCGAGAAGGAAACCGAACGCATTGAGACCATCCTCGATAAAGACCTGAATCGTGTTAACGAAGATCTGGCTATCATGGAAAAGCATTCGGCCGATCTTGACGCTGTTGAAGAGGAAATCCAGGAATCGATGGTCAAGCGAGACCGAGAATACAAGGATTCCTGTCTGCACAGCATCCCCAAACCCATCAAGCATATTCGGTGAACCCCCGTCGGGAACCAAGGGGGAAGGCCCTCTTCTGGGCGAGAGGGCTTTTTTCTGGCGGAGCATTCTGTGCCTTGCTCAAATCCTGAGCTGATGTCATAAAAAAGCTGATGAATCCTTGCCCGTGGGAGTGAATTAGTCTAGATTGTTCCGGTCTTTTTTTCGTTAAATTTTATTGTTTTCCAAGGAGTCCAGGATGTCCGAACCAGGCAAGACCAGGTTTCAGATCGATTTGCGCCGATATTTGCGTGAACAGGAAGAAGACCGGGACCTGATCCGGCTGATTTGTGAGATTGCGGAAGCCTCCAAGTACATTGTCAATTCGATTCGTACCGGAGATCTCGGGGTGGCCGGAACCTCCAACCTCTATGGTGAGCAGCAGTTGGCCCTCGACGTCCTTGCCGACCGCATCCTGCGCAAGCGTCTCTTTCACTCGGGGGTGGTGGCCAATATCGTCTCCGAAGAAACCGACGATATTATCCCCGTATCACCGGACTGCGAGGGGAAGTTTTCCGTGGCCTACGATCCCCTCGACGGTTCCTCGCTGGTTGACGTCAATCTCGCCGTTGGAACGATCGTCTCGATCTATGCCGGCTGCAATTTATTCCAGTCCGGCCGCAACCAGGTGGCGGCACTCTATATCCTCTATGGGCCGAGGACGACCTTGGTCTATTCGACGGGCCGCGGGGTTCATGAGTTTGCCATGAACCAGTTGATGGAATACACACTGGTGCGGGAAAACGTTCGGGTGGCGCCCAGCGGCAGCATCTATTCCCCCGGGGGGCAGCGCAATCTCTACTCGGCGGGAACGGAAAGCTTTGTCCGCCAGCTCGAGGAAAATGGGGCCAAGTTGCGATACAGCGGCGGGTTTGTCCCCGATATCAATCAGATCCTGATGAAAGGGAAGGGGGTTTTTCTCTATCCCCATCTCCAGGGACAACCTGAAGGAAAACTGCGGCTGCTCTATGAACTTAACCCGATGGCCTTCCTGATGGAGCAGGCCGGAGGAGCGGCATCCACGGGACGGGTGCCGATTCTCGACTTGGTGCCGACAAAAATCGATGACCGGGCTCCGGTCTTCATCGGCTGCCGCGAGGATGTTGCCCGCGCCGAATCCCTTGTCGCCGCCCAGGGGTAAAGAGGGAGAACTTCGTTTTCCGCAGGAAAAGGGGAGAAAAAAAGAGAGCCCGGCAGCCAAAGGCTGCCGGGCTCTCTTTGCGGTCATCATTCAAGGCTGGCGTTACATCAGAGCCTTGATCTTCTCGAATCCGAGGCTGTAAGCCTTTTTGTTCAGATCCATGAAGGCTGCGGGGACCTTGGAAAGAACGGCCTTTTCCCCGGACTCGCGGGAAACGGCACCGGTCAGGGCGATCATGGCGCCGAGGGCGACCACGTTGGCCACGATCTCACGACCGAGGTCTTCTTTTGCGGTGCGGGTGATCGGCATCTTGTAAACCTTGAAATCGCCCTGGGGCACATTCTTGACGAAATCGGAGTCGATCAGCAGAACGCCGCCCGGCTTGATGCCGTTGGCGTATTTGTCGGCCGATTCCTGCGTCATGGCGAGACAGGCGTCGACAATGGTCGCTTTGGGATAGTCGATCGGCTTGTCGGAAATGATGACCTCCGACTTGGAAGCGCCGCCGCGGGCTTCCGGACCGTAGCTTTGGGACTGAACGGCGTGTTTTCCTTCGATAATGCAAGCCGCTTCAGCCAGAATGATTCCGGCGGTGATCAGACCCTGACCACCGGCGCCGGAAAATCGAATTTCAAATCTTTCAGACATCGATAGTTCTCCTTATTCGCTGGATAATCAGGCGCCCTTGGCCTTGGCCTTGGCGATGACCTTGGCGTACTGCTCGGTGTACTCCGGCCGCTCTTCCTTGAAGAGAACGCCGGTGAGGAATTTGCCCTCGAGCTGCTCGGCCGTCATCTTGGCGGCGGCGGCAACCGGAACGGCGTTGTCCTTGAGCTTCTTCATCATGTCGATGACGCTGCGGAATTTGTTGCGGCGACCATAGGTGGTCGGGCAGTCGTCGAGGACCTCGATAACGGCCATCCCCTTGTGCTGAATCCCTTCGGCGATCAACTTGTCGATCTGGGTGGCGTGGAAGGAGGTGGTCCGGGCGACGAAGGTTGCCCCGGCACCGATGGCCAGCTTGCTGATGTCGAAGGTCGGATCGGGATTGCCGTAGACGGTGGTGGAGGCCAGGGCGCCGGTGGGGGTACAGGGTGAGAACTGACCACCGGTCATGCCGTAGATGCTGTTGTTGAAGATGACATAGGTCATGTCGATGTTGCGGCGGCAGGCATGGATGAAGTGGTTGCCGCCGATGGCGGTGCCGTCGCCGTCGCCGCCGACAACGATCACGGTCATCTCGGGCTTGGCCATCTTCACGCCGGTGGCGAAGGCGGCACCACGACCGTGGGCGGTGTGCAGGGTGTTGAAATCGACGTAGCCGGGGAGACGGCTGGCGCAGCCGATACCGGAGACGATGGCCGTATTGTTTTTTTCCAGACCGCAGGCGTCAATCGCCCGGATCAGGCCCTTCATAGCGATGCCGTGGCCGCAGCCGGGGCACCAGATGTGGGGCAATTTGCCGGGGCGGAGATATTTATCGTAATCGAAAGCCATGTTACTTAACCTCCTTGACTTTTTCCATGATCTGGCCGGGATTGATCGGGTCGCCGTCGACACGACCGAGGAAGCTGATTTGACAAGCACCTTTGGCCACGCGCTCGACCTCGAGAACCATCTGTCCCAGGTTCATCTCAGCAACGACGATGGCTTTGGCCTGTTGGGCCAGAGCGGCGATGCGCTTTTCGGGGAAGGGCCAGAGGGTGATGGGACGAAAGAGGCCGACCTTGATCCCCTCCTTGCGCATCTCGTTGACGGCGTAGCGGGCAGAGCGGCTGGTGGAACCGTAGGCGAAGATGATGACTTCGGCGTCTTCGGTGAGGTATTCCTCGTTCAATTCAATGTCGGTGGCGGCATCGACCTTGCGGACCTGTCGGCGCTGCTCGTCGTCCACCAGGTTGGCCTTGGTGGTCGGGAAGCCGTCGGCAGCCTTGTTCAGGCCGGTGACATGGAAGCGGTAGTCGGTGCCGAAGGCGGCCAGCGGCGGAACGTCGCCGAAGGAGGGATCGAAGGGCTTGTATTTCTCGGGGCTGACGGACGGAGCCGCGCGGTCGATGACTTCGAGATCGCCCGGTTCGGGGAACTCGATGCGCTCACGGCTGTGGCCGACGATCTCATCGTAAAGAACCTGGACCGGCATGCGGTATTTTTCCGCCAGATTGAAGGCGCGGACCGTTTCGGAGAAGATTTCCTGGCAGGAGGCGGGGACGAGGGCGATTGCGGCGTGGTCGCCGTGGGTCCCCCATTTGGCCTGCTGGACGTCGGACTGGCCGGGGCCGGTCGGCATGCCGGTCGAAGGACCGCCGCGCATGACGTTGATGATGACGCAGGGGACTTCGGCGATGCAGGCATAGCCGATCAGTTCCTGCTTGAGGGAGACACCGGGGCCGGAGGTCGCGGTGAGGACCTTGGCGCCGGTGAGGGAAGCGCCGATGACCGAGGCCATGGCCCCGATTTCGTCTTCCATCTGAATGAATTTTCCGCCGATCTTGGGAAGTTCGATGGACAGAACTTCCGCAACTTCGGTGGAAGGGGTGATGGGGTATCCGCCGAAGAACGTGCAGCCGGCGTACAGGGCGCCTTGGGCGCACGCCTCGTTTCCCTGCAACAGAGCAACTTTCTTAGCCACGTTAAGCAACCTCCTTAAAAAATTTGACTATTTTTTGTGGACCTTGATGGCAAAGTCGGGGCAACGCAGTTCGCACTGGTTGCACGCAATGCATGCCTCGGGATTGGCGACCTTTACGACAAATCCGTCCATTTCAAGGACCTTGGTGGGGCAGAATTCAACGCAAATGCTGCACCCCTTGCAGTACCTTTCGATGATTTCGATATCTGCTTTTGCACTGCTCATTCCGATAATTCTCCTCTGTGCGTGTTGACCGTTGCAGCAACGGGTTCAAAAAGTTGGGGCATATTAGCGTAAAAGAAAATTCCATGCCAGCTAAATTATGTATACGGCGCTACGGCCCGGCCACCTGCCCTGGCGTGCCAAGTCGCTCGTAACATTCTGTTATTATTAAGAAATAATCGGCATGGTTTTCGTCGTCGAACGGAAAGAAGGGCAATGTCGCCATTGCCCTTCTTTCTTGCGGCAATGAAGGTTGAGATTTTTAGAGATTCATGCTGTCAACGAGACCTTTGACGGCAGCAACCGATTTGTCCATCATCGCCTGCTCTTCTGCGTCGAGTTTGAACTGGAGAATCTTCTCCACGCCGCCGGCACCGAGGACGGTGGGTACGCCGACGAAGTAACCCTTGATACCGAATTCGCCGTTGAGATAAACGCAGGTCGGAAGAACCCGTTTGGAGTCCTTGAGGATCGATTCGGCCATGGCGATGGCCGAGGAGGCCGGGCTGTAGAAGGCGCTGCCGGTCTTGAGGAGAGCGACGACTTCACCGCCGGCGCCGCGGGTGCGCTTGACCATGGCTTCCATGACTTCCTTGGCCTTGGAGGCGCTTTTGTACTTCTGCTCCAGCAGTTCCATGACCGGAATCCCCTGGACGCTGGCATAGCGGACGAGCGGCACCATGTCGTCGCCGTGACCGCCGAGGGTCATGGCCATGACGTCTTTTACCGACACGCCGAGTTCCCAGGCGATGAACGCCTTGAACCGGGCCGAATCGAGAACGCCGGCCTGGCCGATGACACGGTTGTAGGGGAAGCCGGTGATCTTCTGGCAGAGGGTGACCATGGCGTCGAGAGGGTTGGAAATGATGATGACAACGGAGTTGGGGGCGTACTTCTTGATCCCTTCGGAGACCGAAGTCATGATCTTGCTGTTGACCTCGATCAGGTCGTCGCGGCTCATCCCCGGTTTGCGGGGGAGACCGGCCGTGACGATGACGACATCGGAGCCGGCGATGTCGGCGTAGTCGTTGGTCCCCTTGAGGTTGATGTCGAAACCATCGACCGGAGCCGCTTCGGCGATGTCGAGGCACTTGCCCTGGGGGAGGCCTTCGACGATATCGAAAAGCACCACATCGCCGAGTTCGCGCAGCGCACACAGCTGAGCAAGAACGCCACCGATCTGACCACCACCGATCAAAGCAATTTTGTTTCTGGCCATTTAGATCTCTCCTTTAGTAGGGAAATGAAAAAAACAGAATCGGGGCAACCCTGTCGCCCCGATTCTGGCAGGTTTGTTACATCTGGTCGATAATCGCGTTGAGCGTTGCGCTGGGGCGCATCGCTTTTTCCGTCTTTTTTACGTCGGGTTTGTAGTAGCCGCCGATATCCACCGGCTTGCCCTGGGCGGCAAGGAGCTCGGCGTTGATCTTGGCTTCGTTGGCTTCGAGTTCTGCGGCCACCTTGGCAAAGCGCGTCTTGAGTCCGGCGTCCTTGTCCTGCGTGGCCAGAGCCCGGGCCCAGTACATGGCCAGATAGAAGGAGCTGCCGCGGTTGTCGATCTCGTTCACCTTGCGGGAAGGAGCCTTGGCGTTTTCCAGGTACTTTGAAACGGCCTGATCGAGGGTGTCGGCAAAGAGCTGTACTTTTGCCTCCTTGGTGCGGTTGGCAACGTGCTCGAGGGAGGGAACCAGGGCGCAGTATTCGCCGAGGGAGTCCCAGCGCAGGTGGCCTTCCTTGAGGAACTGCTCCACATGTTTGGGAGCCGAGCCGCCGGCACCGGTCTCGAAGAGGCCGCCGCCCTTGAGAAGGGGGACGATGGAGAGCATTCTTGCGCTGGTGCCGAGTTCAAGGATCGGAAAGAGGTCGGTGAGGTAGTCACGAAGGGCATTGCCGGTCACCGTAACGGTGTCTTCCCCTTTTCTGGCTCTGTCGCAGGCCAGCTGCATGGCGGCATCGGGCGTCATGATGCGGATGTCGAGACCGCTGGTGTCGTGATCCTTGAGGTAGGTTTCGACCTTTTTGATGATCTGGGCATCGTGCCCCCGTTTGGGGTCGAGCCAGAAGATGGTCGGCGAACCGCTGGCTTTGGCGCGGGTGACAGCCAGCTTGACCCAGTCCTGGATCGGGGCATCCTTGGTCTGGCAGGACCGGAAGACATCGCCTGCCTCGACGCTCTGCTCGAGGAGGGTTGCGCCGGAGGCGTCGACGACGCGGATCTTGCCGTTGCCGGGTGCAAAGAAGGTCTTGTCGTGGGAACCGTATTCCTCGGCTTTCTGCGCCATCAGGCCGACGTTGGAGACGTGTCCCATGGTGGCCGGGTTGAACTGGCCATGCTTCTGGCAGTCCTCGATGACGGTCTGGTAGATGGTCGCATAGCAGCGGTCGGGAATCATGGCGACGGTGTCCTGGAGCTCGTCCTGGAGATTCCACATCCGGCCGCCGTCACGGACCACGACGGGCATCGAGGCATCGATGATGACGTCGTTGGGGACATGGAGGTTGGTGATCCCTTTGCGGGAGTCGACCATCGCCAGGGCGGGTCGGGTCTTGTAAACGGCCATGATGTCCGCTTCGATTTCCGCTTTTTTGGCTTCGGGCAACCGCTTGATCTTGGCATAGACATCGCCCAGGCCGTTGCTGATGTTGACGCCCAATTCCTTGAAGGTTTGGCCATGTTTCTCAAAAACGTCCTTGTAGAAGACGGTGACGCACTGACCAAAGATGTAGGGGTCAGAGATTTTCATCATGGTCGCTTTGAGGTGCAGGGAGAGGAGCACGCCATCTTTCTTGGCTGCCTCGATCTGTTCTGCATAGAATTTGCGCAGGGCAGCCATGTTCATGGACGATGAATCGAGTACTTCGCCAGCCTGCAGGGGAAGCTTGGCTTTCAGGACGGTGACGCTGCCATCGGCGGCCACGAACTCGTAGTTGACGGTCGTGGCGGCCTTGACCGTCACGGACGTTTCGCTGCCGTAAAAATCGTGACCGGTCATGTGGGCGACGCGGGTCTTGGACCCGGCCGGCCAGGGCTTCATCATCCGATGGGGATTGCTCTGGGCGAATTTTTTGACCGAGGCCGCGGCCCGGCGGTCGGAGTTGCCTTCACGCAGGACCGGGTTGACGGCACTTCCCAGGCACTTGGCGAAACGGGCCTGAAGGGCTTTTTCAGCGTCGGTTTTGGCCTCTTCGGGATAGTCCGGGATTTTGTAGCCCTTTTCCTGCAGCTCTTTGATGGCATCCTGCAGCTGGGGGATGGAGGCGCTGACGTTGGGAAGCTTGATGATATTGCACTCAGGATCCTGGGTGAGTTCACCCAGCTGGGTCAGATAGTCGGGGATTTTCTGATCTTCCGTCAGGTTGTCGGGGAAGTTGGCGATAATCCGGCCCGAAAGGGAGATGTCCCTGGTCTCGACCTCGACGCCGGACCCTTTGAGAAATTTTTGTACGATGGGGAGCAGTGCGTAGGTTGCCAATGCCGGTGCTTCGTCAATTTCACTCCAGATGATCTTCGATGTTTTCATGTTCTCTCCTTGTTTATATGTCAGTGTTGCAAAGGGTCCGGTGAAGGGCAAAAGGTCGTCATCGGAACTAAATTTTCGTCCTCAATTCTGTATACAGTATACAGGGCGCGTACCCCTGTCAAGGAAAAAAAAGGTGTTTTCAAGAGGAGGGGGAAGGGATGTTGGGGAGGATAAGGCACCGAATTCACGGAGTTTCTGCGGGACGACTGTGGATAATGAGGTCGAGGGGGAAGATGTCGGATCGACGGGCGACTTCCCTGGCGGTTTCCTTGTCCTGTTCGCTGGAATCCCGGGGGATCGTCAGGCTCTGGCCGGGGAAGATTTGCCGTGGGTCTTTGATCTGATCACGGTTGGCTTTGTAGATGAGAGGCCAGAGGAGAGCGTCGCTGTAGACGTCGCGACGCGCTGCGATGGTCCAGAGCGTTTCGCCCTCGGCCACCGTGTAGTCGCTGACCATCTTTTTCGGGGCCTTGGCCGGGGACGGAGCGGGAGCCCCTGATACGGAAAGGGGGGAGGGGGGGCGTCGGGATCCATCAGGGGGAGGCAAGGGCGCTTTGTGGCCTGTGGTTCGTGGGCTCCGTGGGTCCGACGGCAGGATTTCCGTGAGTCCTTGCCTCTCCTCGGACGGGGGGAGGCGCTTCTCCCGTTCGACGGAAGCCAGGGCGGCCGCAGCCACAGCCTTCCTTTCGGCGAGTGAAAGAATTTCGCGGGCCTTTTTGTACTTTCCGGCACGGAAGAGGCTCTCACCCTGTTGAAGAGCGGTATCGGCCTGCCGGTACTCGGGAGCGGCCAGGACGTGGGCCTCGAGGGTGAAGGCCTCGGCTACCGCTTTCCGGGCGGAATTCAACTCCTGGCGGGGCGGTGCTGCGCAGGCCGCCAGCAGAAGAGAAGTTCCGATGAGGATAAGAAACAGCCTTGACATAATCGGGGACGGCCCTGGTCTTCATCGACGGTTCGGGTTTGTTTTCCAAGCGCCGGGCGGCTTTTCCCGCCCGGCAAGGGATGAACGGAACCACTGGTTATTTGGGACGCGTGGCCAGGCGGATGGAGAGCTCCCGGAGCTGTTTTTCGTCCACGGTCCCCGGCGCCTCGGAGAGCAGACAGGTCGCCTTCTGGGTTTTGGGGAAGGCGATGACGTCGCGAATCGAGTCGGAGCCGGTGAGAATCATGACCAGACGATCGAGGCCGAAGGCGATGCCGCCATGGGGAGGAGCGCCGTACTCCAGGGCGTCGAGGAGGAATCCGAACTTTTCCCGAGCTTCGTCCTGGGCGATCCCCATCAGGTCGAACATCTTGCTCTGCACGGACTGGTCGTGGATACGGATGCTTCCGCCGCCGATCTCTGAACCGTTGAGGACCAGGTCATAGGCCTTGGCCCTGGCCTTGCCCGGGTCGCCGTCGAGAAGGGAGACGTCCTCGTCCATGGGGGCGGTGAAGGGATGGTGGACCGCCACATGGCGCCGGGATTCGCCGTCCCACTCGAGGAGGGGGAAGTCGGTGACCCAGACAAATTTAAAGTTGGTCTTGCTGGTCAACCCGAGTTTGTGGCCGAGATGACCGCGCAGGCGACCCAGGGCCTCGTTGGCGATCTTGTAGCTGTCGGCGACGAAGAGGAGGAGGTCGCCGACCTCGGAGCCGAGGGCGCGATCGAGGGCGGAGAGCTCCTCGGCGGTGAAGAACTTGGCGATGGGGGACTGCCAGCCCTCCTCGGTGACCTTGACGTAGGCCAGCCCCTTGGCGCCGTAGATCTTGACGAAATCGGTGAGGTCGTCGATTTCCTTGCGGGAGAAGGTGCCGCACCCCTTGGCGTTGAGGGCCTTGACGATGCCGCCCCCCTTGACCACCTCGGCGAAGACCTTGAAGCCCGACTCCTTGACCTGGTTGGAAATTTCCACCAGTTCCAGGTCGAAGCGCAGGTCCGGATTGTCGACGCCGTAGCGGGCCAGCGCTTCGGCATAGGTCATGCGGGGCATGGGGAGGGAGACGTCGACGCCAATGGCCTCCTTAAAGACGGTGGCGATCATCCCTTCCATGACTTCGATGACATCGTCCCGGTTGACGAAACTCATTTCGCAGTCGATCTGCGTGAATTCAGGCTGGCGATCGGCTCGCAGATCCTCGTCGCGGAAGCAGCGGGTGATCTGGCAGTAACGGTCGAAACCGGAAATCATCAGGAGCTGCTTGAACAGCTGCGGGGACTGGGGGAGGGCATAGAAGGTTCCCGGATTGACGCGGCTCGGGACCAGGTAGTCGCGGGCCCCTTCCGGGGTACTTTTGGTGAGAATCGGCGTTTCGATCTCGAGGAAATTGCGCGCATCGAGATAGGTACGGACGGTACGCGCCACTCGGTGACGGAGCATCAGGTTGTTCTGGATGCCGGGGCGCCGCAGGTCGAGGTAGCGGTGCTTGAGACGGATGTTTTCGGCGACCTCGGTCGTGTCGTCGACCATGAAGGGGGGGGTCTTGGAGGTGTTGAGGATCCGCAGTTCGCGGATCTCGACTTCGACCTCGCCGGTGCGCATCTTGGCATTGACCGTACCCGCCGGGCGGGGAGAGACGATGCCGCGCACCGCCAGGACGAACTCGTTGCGGATGCGGTCGGCCTTGGCGTGGGCGTCGGGATCCCGGTCCGGGTCGAGAGCAAGCTGCACGATCCCTTCGCGGTCCCGCAGGTCGATGAAGATCAGCCCACCATGGTCGCGGCGGCGCTGGACCCAACCCATGAGACAAACCTCCTGGCCAATTTCGGCGGCGGAGACCTGCCCACAGTAACAGCTTCGTTTCCAGTCACCCAGAATATCGTTCAAGTGTGTATCCTCCCAAAGTTTGAGTGTCATCCACCCTGTCAACGGTGGTCAAAAGAAAACCGGCAGATTATACAAACCCCATGGGACCATCGTCAAGGGATATCGGGGGAGGATCTCAGCCGACCGTCCAACGCTCGGCGAGAAGCTCTTCGATCCCGGCGAGGGGGAGAAGGTCCTGGGTGCCGCCGTCCATGTCGCGAAGGGGCGCCGTTCCGGCGGTGAGTTCGCTTTCACCGAGAATCAGCACGTGCCGGGCCCGCAGTTTGTCTGCCCGGCGCAGCTGGGATTTGAGGCTTTTTCCTTCGTAGTCCATTTCGCAGTGGATGCAGCGCCGTTGCAGGGAGGTCATCAGTCTGAAGGCGTGATTTGCCGCCGCTTCGCCGAGGGCGGCGATAAAGAGCTCCGGCCGGGGGGGTTCGACCTGTTGGGAGTTCTTCATCAGGACCAGGCGCTCGACTCCCATGGCAAAACCGATGCCGGGAAGAGCCGGTCCGCCGAGGTCCTCGACCAGTCCGTCGTAGCGCCCGCCGGCGGCCACCGCGTTCTGGGAGCCGAGGCTGTTGGTCACCATTTCGAAGGTCGTCTTGCTGTAGTAGTCGAGCCCCCGCACCATGCGCGGATTGACGACAAATGGGGTGCCGAGGTCCCGAAGAAACCCCTGGACGCGGGCAAAGTGACTGTCGCACCCTTCGCAAAGGTGGTCAAGCATCGCTGGCGCACCAGCCGTCGCCTCCCTGCAGCCGGGGACCTTGCAGTCGAGAACGCGCAGGGGGTTGGTCAGGTACCGGCGGCGGCAGTCGTCGCAGAGGGCCGGCAGCCGCTCTTCGAGGAAGGCTGTCAGGGCCTTGCGGTATCCCGGTCGGCACTCGGGACAGCCGAGGGAGTTGATCTGCAGTTCGACGTCGCCGATTTCCACCGCTTCGAAGTAGTGGGAGAGCATGGCCAGAAGCTGGGCGTCGATCTTTGGATCCTCGACGCCGAGGATCTCGGCGCCGATCTGGTGAAATTGCCGGTAGCGTCCCTTCTGCGGCCGCTCGTATCGGAACATCGGCCCGAGGTAGTAGAGCTTGGCGACCGAATCCCGGGCGTAGAGCTTGTTTTCGATAAAGGAGCGGATCACCGGCGCCGTCCCTTCGGGGCGCAGGGTCAGGGAGTGGCCGCTTTTGTCGTCGAAGGTGTACATCTCCTTCTCGACGATGTCGGTGGTTTCGCCGATGGAACGGCAGAAGAGTTCGGTTTTTTCCACCACCGGAACCCGAATCTCGGCAAAGCCGTAGGCGCGGAAGATGCGCCTTGCATGATTTTCCAGAAACTGCCAGGTTTCGACGTCGCCGGGCAGGATGTCGTTCATTCCCTTGATGCCTGTAATGCTCACGAAAGGTTACCTCTTTTCGATGGTCTGATTGTCCTGGCCGCTGAGGGCCCGGAAGGAATCAGGTTGATGGATGGGATGCTGAAAATGTCGTTTAACCGAGCCCTTCCAGGCGATAGACGGCGACGGTGAGCGATTTTCCCTTGAGAGTCATGGTCTCTATGGAGGTCGCCTTCACCCGGTCTCTCACCTGGAGGTAGGTCGCCTGGGAAATCAGGATCTCCCCCGGCCTGGCCAGACCCTGCAGGCGGGCGGCGATATTGACGCTGTCGCCGATGACGGTGTATTCCATGCGTTCGGCCGAACCGATGTTGCCGGCGATGACCGTGCCGGTGTTGATGCCGATTCCCATCTCCACGGGAGGGAGATTCCGTGCGGAACGCTCCCGGTTGAAGACCTCCACCGCCTGCTGCATCTCAAGGGCACACCGTACCGCCCGCAGCGAGTCGTTGCCGAGGGAAATCGGTGCGCCGAAAAGGGCCATGACCGAGTCGCCCATCAGTTTGTCGACCATCCCCTCGTTCTGCATGACCACGGCGATGACACGGGTGAAATAGTCATTGAGGAGTTCCACCACCAGGGCCGGGGGGAGCTGCTCCGCCAGGGCGGTGAAGCGGCGGATGTCGGAAAAGAGGATGGTGACTTCCTTCTCCTCACCGCCGAGTTTGAGTTCGTCCTTGTGCTCGAGGATCTGCTGACTCAGGGGCTTGCTGACATAGCGCTCGAAGTTGCTCTGAATGAATTTTTTCTTTCGCAGGCTGGTCGCCATGTCGTTGAAGGCGCTGGTGAGACGACCCAGTTCGTCCTTGCGCTGTAGGTCGATGTGCTGATCGAAATTCCCTTCCCCGATCGCCTTGACCCCCCTGGCCAGGGCCCGGAGCGGACGGAGGAAAGATCCGGCAAGGAAGGAGGCGAGGAGAAAGGCGCCGATCATGGCTGCCAGGGAGAGGGCCGCCATGCGATGGCGCAGCACCTGCACTTCGCCCAGGATAACCTCCCCGGTGGGGCCGGGGTGAATTTCTCCGAGGCGCACCGGCAACGCGTCGATGGAGATGATGTCCATCTGCAGGTCAAGAAGAATCATCACCGACAGCATCAGGGATCCGCTGAGCAGAGCGAGAAGGAGAGCGAATTTGAAGCGCAGTCCGGAGAAGGCCCCCATGTGGTTATTCTCCCTGAGATTGCCGGACCTGGTGCAGTTTACGACGGGCCTTCTCGATATTCAAGAGGGCCTTTTCGTGATGGGGGGAAAGAGGCGGGACCCGCGTCCAGGCGGCGATGGCCTCCCGATAGAGTCCCTGGCTGTACCACTCGATTCCCTGCAGATACAGTTTTCGGGGATCTTCGGGAGCAATCGAGGGGGGAAGGGCGCTTTTTACCCGGGTCAGGACCGCCTGGGCTTGACCGTTGTAGGGGTCGAGGGCCAGGGCCTGGAGAAGGGCCGCCTCGGCCTCCTGAAAACGTCCGCCCTCCAGGGCGGACTTGCCGGCGTCGATCAGCCGACCGAGTTCCCCTTTGAGGAGGTCTTTTCCCCGGTTGAGTCCTCTTCGGGCCTCGCTGTCGGACGGGTCGAGGTCGAGAATCTGCCGGTAGCGCCTCAGGGCCTCCTTGAATTGGCCGTCGGCCATTTCGTCGGCCGCCGCATCCTGCTGACTGCGGATGAAGGCCGTCGTTTGCCCCGACAGATTTTTAAGCCCCGCGGTGGCGGCGCCATGGCGGGGGTCAAGGGCGAGAATCTGCAGGTAGAGGCTTCTGGCCCCCTTGAAATTCTCCTGGTTCGTCCAGTCTTTGGCGGTCTGGAGGAGGATCTCGATCTTGACAGAGAATTGCTTCTCGGCAGACTGCAGCTCGCGGCGAATCCCCGGGGAATCCTCGAGGCGAAGGGCATTGGCAAAGCGTTCGCGGGCTTGGGCGAAGCGGCCGTCACTGAGCGCCCTGCGTCCCCAATGCAACTCTTCATTGACGACGGTGGAAATCAGGTCCTCGGCCCGCGCCAGACCGGTCAGGCTCTCCGGGTGGCCGGGCTGCAGGGTGAGGGCTTCGGAAAAGGCGTTTCGGGCCTCCAGGAGTTTCCCTTCGTCCAGGGCCCGCTGTCCGCGATCGTTGGCTGCCCTGGCTTGTTCCCCGAGGCGCAGGTCGACGTCCCTTTTCCCCTTTCTGGCACCCTCGTGGTCCGGGTCCAGGGTCAGGGCCCTGTCGAAGGCCGATTTCGCCTGGGAAAGTGCTCCCTTCTCCAGCAGACCCTCTCCTTCGGTCAGGATTTGTTCCAGCTCCTTCGTCAGGGCAGACCGGGATTTTTCCAGCAGGGCCAAACCTGCAGGGGATTCCGGGATAAGCGCCAGGCCGGCGCGGGCCAGGCCGATGGCCATCTTCGGGTTCCCCTCGTCAAGAGCGCGCGCCCCCTCGGTGAAGTGCTCTGAAGCCAGCCTGTCGACTTCGATCCGCGCCTCCCGGGCGTAAGCCTTGGCTCTTGAGTCGGCGGGGTTGATGGCAAGGGCCTGATCGAGCTCGCGCAGAGCGGAGGCATATTCTCCGCGCCGGTACAAAATCCGCCCCCGTTCGACTCTCTGGGTGACGACTCCGGCATTGGCGGTGACCAGATTGAGGATGGCTCCGCGGTGGGCGGGGTTGATGGCCAGTACTTTTTCATAGTTGTCGCGGGCACCGATGAAGTCCTTGAGGTCGAGGGCGATATTGCCGGCGAGAAAGAGGACTTTCGGATCGTCCCCTTCACCGGAGTCCAGCGCTTCGATGGCCCTCTGGGCTTCCGGCAACTGGTGCCGTTCCTGAAGGGTGAGAGCGCAGTTGAAGAGGATGGAGCGGATGCTTTCCTGAAGTTCGGGGGGCGACCTGTCATAGACGGGGGCCAGACGCTCCACCGCGGCAGCAGGCAGGTCCTGGCGATAATCGAGGTAACCGAGGTAGTAGAGGGCCAGGGGACTGTCGGGGGAGGAGGCCAGAGCCTTTTCGAACAGGCTCCGAGCCTTCGGCTCATCCTTTTCCAGTAATTTAAGGGCCTCGTTGAAATAGAGGCTGAAGATGTATTCTCGGGTGACGGCGTCCTCCGGGTAACGGTCGAGGTAGGCCGTCAACGATTCGATCGCCTTGTCGACGGCTCCCTGCCGGGCATGGAGGTCGCCGAGAAGCTGGAAGATCTCCACCCGGGACGGATCCAGGGCGAGAACCCTGCGAAAAAGCCCGGCCGCTTCATCGAGGGCATCGGCATCGAGGAAGGTCAGTCCCAGATTGTAATAGGCGTTGACGAGGGGATAGATCTCAGGAAAGTCGAGGGCCCCGAGGGCTTCGGCCTGTTCGAAATAGAGGAGGGCACTGTCCGAATCGCCGAGGCGGGCGCAGGCCAGGCCGAAATTGAAGTTCATTTCAATGGAGTCGGTAAGGGCAGGGTAGGCGCTGCGGAATTCGTCGATCGCTTCCTGGGTCCGGTTATCGAGGAGCAGGGCCAATCCGAGGGAATAATGGAGGGGAAGGTTGCCGGAGTCCATGGCGAGGACCTGGCGGTAGCGTTCGATCTGTTGACTGGAGGGGTCGGCTTCGGCGTAAGCGGTGTAGCGGCTAGCGGGAATCAGGAGAAGGATCGCCACTATTCCCCGGAGCAGGAGGCTCCCGTGGTTGGTCATTTTTCCCCGGTCTCCCAGGCCCCCCGGATGACGTTGCGGACCTGTTTCCCCTGGTACATGGCCCGGTCCGCCAGGTCGATGATCGATTTTTTATCACCGGCATTGGACGGGAAGGTGGCATAGCCGATGGTGGCGGTGAGGCGGCAACTGAGGTCGCCGCCGGCCCGGAAACAATGCTCCTCGATGGTCTTGCGCATCCGCTCGGCCACCTGCTTTGCACCTTCGTAGTCGGTTTCCACCAGCATGGCGGTGAATTCATCGCCGCCGTAGCGGAAGAGGACGTCGACGTCGCGGACGCTCTGGCGGAGAAGGACGGCGACTTCCTTGAGGGTTGCGCTCCCCGCCAGATGGCCGTGGGTGTCGTTGATATCCTTGAAGTGGTCGAGGTCGATGAAGACCAGGGAAAAACAGAGGCTGTAGCGCTCCGAGCGACGGATCTCCTGGTCGAGCATCATCTGCATGTAGCGGTAGTTGTAGAGCTCGGTCAGGTCGTCGGTGTACATCATCTGCCGCGCGCCCTGGTACCGGCAGGAATTGTCGAAACCGAGGGCCGTCTGTTCGGAAAGAAAAAGGAGGTTCTCCTGGGGGAGGGGGGAAACCATCGCACCCAGGGCCGGATTAAGGACGACGACGCTCCCTTTTTGGGATTTCTGCCCGTGCAGGGGGAAGAGGAAGATGGATTGCACATTCCCCGGCCCGTTGGGGTCGAGGGGGAGTTCGGCCGCCTCGACTCGCCGCATTCCCACGGTGCTTTCCAGTAGGGGGAGGATGGCGCGGGCCAGAGCCATCGCTTCTGTTTCGTTGAGTCCCTCAAGGCCGTAGAGACCATTGATGGTCCCTCCTTCGGAGAGAAAGGCAAATCCCCGCCCCTCCCCCACTTCCTGGACGAGAGCCTTGACCGCTTCCGCCAGCAGAAGGTCGAGCTCGAGGAGGGAGGCGAGATTCTGCCCTTTGCGGAAAAGGCTGATCTGGCTCTTCAGAAGGATGTTTTCGTCGAGGAGGCGGCGCTGTTCGAGGCAGGTGCGGATGAGGTGACGCAGCTCTTCGGGATTGAAGGGCTTGATGAGGTAGTCCCGGGCGCCGTTTTTCAAGGCCTGAATGGCGGTCTCGAGGGTGGCGTGGCCGGTGACAAGGATGACTTCCGGAGGGTTGTTCATGCTGCGGGCCTTGCGCAGCACGTCCATGCCGCTGAGACCCGGCATGACCATGTCGGTCAGGACGATGTCGATCCCCCCCTGACGCAGTCGCTCAAGTGCCTCGTCGCCGGAAGCTGCCGCTTCGACCTCATAACCTTCTTCGCTGAGCAGCTCCGTATAGAGCCGGCGGAAGAACAGTTCGTCGTCAACAACCAGTATGGCTGATTTTTTCATCCACCGATTCTCCCGTTCAGGACTTCAGAAGCTAGCAACATAGGATGTTTCTGTCAACGGAAAAGCCCTGAGAGCCACTGTTTTGTCCGCCAGTCCTCATCCCGGGGGACGAAGCGCAGGGTTCCGTCGAGATCGGTGCGGAAGAGATGAAGACCACGGTCATGAAGAGAAGAGAGGACTTCGGGGTGGGGAAAGCCGTAGGGATTGCCGGCTCCGAGAGAAGCGAAAACCTGCTTCGGCCGGAAACGGTCGAGAAGGAGTTCCGGCTTCGACCTGCGGCTGCCGTGGTGGGGGAGTTTGAGGAGGGACACCGGTCTTTCGGGCATGGCGCCGACAAGTTCCCGCACCCCTTCTTCTTCGAGATCGCCCGTCAGCAGGGCCCCCGCACCGTCCTGCCGCACATAGACGACCAGGGAGCCGTCGTTTCCTCCGTCGCGGCCCCTTCGGGGAGCAAAGAACGCCAGCTCATGGCGACGATTCTCCGTCACCGGAAACCAGCCGGAGGGGAGGACGACCACCGGGATCCTCCGCTCCGCCAGGGTATTCCGTAACGACTCGTGCAGCTGGTGCACTGGGGTGGAAGACCAGAAGGTGCCGACCTTGAAATGTTCGAGGATGTAAAGGAGACCCTGGCGGTGGTCCGGGTGGTCGTGGGTAAGAACGACCCCGGTCAGGGAACGAATCCCGAGGCGCCCCAGGGCCGGGGCGATGAGTCTTTCTCCGACATCGAAGGTCTCGCTGTAGAGTCCTCCGCCGTCGATGAGATAGGCCTCGCCGCTGGCGCAGGTCACCAGGAGGGACTCCCCCTGGCCGACGCTCAGCGCGGTGATGCCGAGATGGCCCGGAAGGGGAGAGGGGAGGATCAGGGCGCACCACCCTGCGGCGGCCAGGGTGGCGCGGAGCAGGAATTGCCTAAGGCTTGTTCCCTGAAGCAGCACCGCCAGGAGGATGACGAAGAGACCGGTTATCTCCGTCGGGTTCGGATAGAGGCGCCAGCCTCCGAGAAGGGGGAGGGCGACGACATGGCGAAGAAGGTTGAGGACGCCCTCGATGACCCAGGCGCAGAGATGAAAAAGGGCCTCGGCTCCCGAGGGCCACCAGGGAACGAGAAGAATGCCGCCCAGGCCGAGGGGGACGGCGCCGAAACCGATCAGCGGGATCGCCGCCAGATTGGTCAGAAGCCCTGCGGGGGCCAGCAGGTGAAAGTGGAGAAGAACAAGGGGCGCCGTGGTGAGGGTGGCGGCCAGGGTGGAGAGGAAGACGCCGGCCATCCAGCGCGGTCCCTTGGGGAGGGTACTCAACGGTCTGCTCCAGCGAGGCACGAGAACGAGAATCCCCAGAACCCCGGCAAAGGAGAGCTGAAATGCCGGCTCGAAGAGAGCCAGCGGTTCGAAGAGGAGCAGGAGAAAGGCAGCGGAAACGAGGAGTTTCAAGGGCGGGGTATTGCGGCGCCAGAGAAGGAGCGCGGCAAGGGCCAGGGCGATGAGAAAGGCGCGGCGGGTCGGCAGGGCGTTGCCGGTGAGGAGCAAATAGCCATAGAGGAGAGGGATGAGGAGTGCCGGCAGGAAACGCCCCGGAGGCGCCAGGAGGAGGAGGGTCGTCGAACGGCAATAGGCGAAGCGGAGGGCGCTGTAAAGGAAGAAGGCGATCAGTCCCAGGTGCAGCCCCGAGATGGCGAAGAGGTGGGAGACGCCCCCTTCGGCCAGGAGTTGCCGCTGATCGACCGCCACTCCCCCCTTGTCGCCGATGACCAGGGCCTTGACCAGAGGGGCCAGCGCCGCATCGGCGACGCCGGCGTCGATGGTCCGGCCGATCCTCCCCCGCAGCCGGGATGCCGCAGTTTGCGGACCGTTTAGGGTGGCGCGGCCGAGGGGGACGATCTCCGCGGCATTTTCCAGGGAGGCGGTCACGAAGATCTTCCGGTTCGCCAGGAATCGGGGGTAGTCGAACTCACCGGGGGTGCCGAAGAGCCGGGGCCTTCTCAGACGGGTGCGAAAACGGATCCGGTCTCCGGCGGCCACCTCCGGCGTCCCTTCCCGCAGATAAAGGCGGAGCCGGCCGTGGACGGCGGCGGCGACGCCGTCGTTGGCGACGGTCCGGGTTTCGATGTCGAGGACGGCGCCGGTTCCGGGGCGGAAGGAACTCTCCAGGACCGTCCCCTCGACGATCAGAGGGGTATTGCCGGCAAAGGCGCCGATATGACTGTTGTCCCGGGGGAAATCGAGGTGCTGGTGGTACTGGGCCCAGCCGCAGAGAAAGAAGAGGCCCCAGAGAAGGAACCGGGACCAACTGTGTCGTCGAAGGCCCAGCCACCCTCCGGCAAGGGTCAGGGCGGCGGGGACCAGGAACGGCCAGGGTCCGAGAAAGGGGGCGGCCCCCAATCCCGCAGCATAACTGAACAGATAGGACGCAAGGGCCATGGAAAAGGGGTCAGGGGAGGGGGGCGAGAGTGGCCAGGAGTGCCAGCAGGGTGTCGATCTCGGCGAGGGAGGGGGGGGCATCGTCTGCCGCCAGGCCGATCAGTATCCGGTAGTCGGAACCGGCAGAGCGTCTCCCCTTAAGGATCAGGGCATCGAAGCCGGCCCGGGGCGGAAGGGTGATTTCCAGGGCATTGGCGGCCGACAGAAAGTAGGTTCCGGCAGGGAGGGTCTGCAGGTAGGGGGGGAAGGATAGGGTGCTGCGGTAGCGGTCATTGACGAGGGCCTCGGTGGGCACCTCGGCCAGGCCCCGCAGCCAGAGGTCGAAGACTCCGGCTCCCGGGGGGACGAAATCGAGCCGCACCTGAGCTGGAGCGGCCCCGGCCCGCAGCCAGGCGCCGCCGCTCGGTTCGCCGAGAAAACGGGTGGAGACGACGGCGGCCCCTCCCGTGCCGGAGGCGGTTTCGGCTTCGATCAGGGTCGACTCCCCCGAAGGCGGGAGGAGCGGCTCGAGAGCGAGTGCCCGGGCCGCAGAGACCGCCATGGCCTCCCTGCTCAGGACGTTGTCGGGGCGCCAGCCGGAAAGAGGCTCGATCGGCACCAGGCCGGGGGCGTCCAGCTGCAGGTAGTCGATGGCGCCGTCGGGAGGGAGGTCGACGATGACTTCCTGGGGTCCGGCGGCCAGTTCCACCGTGGCAACGGCAACTTCTTCCAGGCGCTGCGGACCGTCGACGCTGAAGGTCTGGCCGGCGATGTGGAGGCGGAAGCCGGGGACGCGCAGGGATGCGCTCAGTCGGTAAAGGCCGCTGCGGGGAAGGAGGAATTTCAGGTGCGCCCTGGTGGGCGTCGCAATACCGCTGACCCACCCGGTGCCGCTGAAATTGCCGAAGGTACGGAAATCCTTTACGGAAACCATGTCGTCGGGCTGCTTGGTCAGTTCAGCCTCAAAGCGGAAGCGGCGAGCGCCGCCGAGAATCTCCAGATAATCGTCGTCTTCGGGTTCGTCGGGGAGCCCGAAGGAGAGCCCCAGGGTCTCGACGAGATTGATCATCCAGTCCCGTTCGGTCGGGACGGGGGGCGAAGCGGAGGCACCGATTGAGGGGGAAGCCATCCCCAGCAGGAGAATGGCCAGCAGCGCAAGTTGAGTTCTCAACGGCCGATTTCCTTTCGTTGTGACGATTGGAAAAGGAGGTTATCACAGCAGGCAACCTTTGGAAAGTGTGGATGCGGGCGTTTCAATGATCCGGCGGCAATCGAGATGCGAACGGTTGTTGGAATACCAATTGCAAAACTTATCGACTGAACGTTTTCAAAGTGCTCGGGATGGTCGATGCGGGGACGGACCGATTCCCCTTGCGGTCCTTGGCCCCGGCGAATCGGGTCGCGGACCTAATTGAGTTGACCTAGACGCGGGTCGTTATTTTGACAGGATCAGGCGTTCGGACGTGTCGTCATTTTGACAAATGAGGAAGTAAAAAGCAGCCGATGTCGCCGCGGGTCTTTTGTCTCGGGCAATTTGCACATTTTTCCAGCTCGGCCGCTGAACAAAGGAGTAAGGCGAAATCATGAATCCCAAAATACTGCTGGCCGGTTCGCTCTTCACCCTTCGCAGCCACATCCATTATCTCTTCGAGGACGCAGGCTACGGAGTCCTCCGGGCCGGGGACGGCCTGGACGCCCTCGCCCAACTGGTCGAGGGCCCGGAGGTTGGACTCCTCGTGGTCACCGAGGAGCTCTCCAAACTGAGCGGTCTGGAGTTGGCCTACGAAGTTCGCAGAAGTCCCAGGCTGTGTCATCTTCCCGTCGTCGTCGTAGCCGAAGCGGAGAAAATGGAAGGAATGGCGGACCTGATCTCCCCCCCGGTGGCGCTGGTCGCCCTTCACGCGACGGCAGAACAGCTCGTCGCCGCGGCAGGAGAGCTCCTGACGCGGGTTTCCTGCGCCGGCCGGGGTCTCGGCTGACAATCAGGTTAGTATTTTCTACTTATGGCGCAGATCCTGCATTGCGAAGAATCGTTGCGATCGGTACTGGTTGAGAAAACTGGCCATTTGAATCCGTTTTGGCGGAAATAGAGGTTAAATATGGAGAAAATGACTGGAGCCAAGTTTCGGAAATTGACCTTTGAGGGGGATATTACCCTGCGGGAGGTCAGCGCTATGGCCGATGAATTCAGGGCGGCCCTCAAGGAGGACGAGCACCTGACGATTAACCTGGAGGGGGCTACGGACATCGACCTCTCGGTCCTGCAACTGCTGTGTTCGGTCCATCGCTCCCTGGCGGAAAAGGGGAAACAACTCGACATTGACGGAACGATCCCCGGGACAATTTCCCGCAAGGTTGTGGAGGCGGGATTTCACCGCCACCTGGGGTGTTCCTTCGTGAACGGCCATCAATGCATCTGGACCGATGCCTTGACAACCTGAAGATTGTCTTGGGAGTGACTGGCCCTTGGCCTTAAGCAGAGACCCGAGCGCACCTGGCGATAATTAAATAGAAGAAGAGGGAACGATGAACAAAACAAAAAAAATCATGGCCGTAGACGATTCGCCGAGCATTCGGCAGATGCTCAGCTTCACCCTCAAACAGGCCGGATACGAGGTGGTCGAAGCGGTGGACGGCAAAGATGCCCTGGCCAAGTTTGCCGCCGAAAATATCCAGATGCTGATTACCGATCTCAACATGCCCAATATGGACGGGATCACCCTGATTCGCGAAATCCGCAAAAATTCAGCAAACCGCTTCATGCCGATCATCATGCTGACCACCGAGTCTCAAGAGACCAAGAGGCAGGAGGGGAAGGCGGCCGGCGCCTCGGCATGGATCGTCAAGCCCTTCAAGCCCGAGCAGCTCCTCGGCGTGGTGCGCATGGTGCTGGCATGATCGACACCTTCAGGGAAACCTTCCGGGAAGAGGCCCTCGAAATTCTCGCCGAGCTGGAGAACTCCCTGCTGCAACTCGACGAGCAGCCGGAAGACGCCGAGGTGATCGACCGGGTGTTCCGCGCCCTCCATACCATCAAGGGGGCCGGCGCCATGGCCGGATTTGACGACGTCGCCGACTTTACCCACGACATTGAATCGGTCTACGACCTGGTGCGCAGCGGGCAGATTCCGGCGACCTCGGATCTGATCAGTCTGACCCTCGCCGCGCGCGACCAGATCAAGACGATGGTGATCTCCTCCTTCGGCGGTGAAGCGGCCGAGCCTGTGGAAACCGCGCGCATCATGGAGGCCTTTCGCGCCCTTCTCCCCAGGGTTGCGGCGCCGACCCTGGAGAAGGCGGCTCTTCCTCCTTCGGCCGGGGCCAGGGGGCCCGAGGTCACCTACCGCATCCGTTTCCGCCCTTCCCGCGAACTTTTCCACCGCGGCATCAATCCCCTGGGCCTCCTGAGGGAACTCGACCGGCGCGGTCACTGCCGTATCGTCGCCCAGACGGACGTCATCCCGCCTCTGGAGGAACTCGATCCCGAACTCTGCTACACCTACTGGGACGTGATTCTGACCACCACCGAGGACATCGAGGACATCCGCGATGTCTTCATTTTCGTCGAGAGCGAAAGCGAGCTGACCATCGACGTCATCGATGACGGAGGACTCCTCGACCAGGACGGGGATTACAAGAGGCTCGGCGAAATCCTCGTCGAAAGGGGGGACCTCCCCGCCGAGGATCTTCAGCGGATTCTCGACGAAAAGGAGCGCCTCGGCGACATCCTCCTGGAGCGTAGACTGGTCGACGGCTTCAAGATCGAATCGGCTCTCATCGAGCAGGAGGAGATCAAAGGGTTGCGCCTCGGCCGACAGAACCTCGAATCGGTGGCCAGCGTCCGGGTGCGCTCGGAAAAACTCGACAATCTGGTCAACCTCATCGGCGAACTGGTGACGGTCCAGGCCCGCCTCACCCAGACGGCCGCCGGGAGCCGGAATGCGGAACTGGAGGCCATCGCCGAGGAGGTCGAGCGGCTGACCTGGGACCTGCGGGATCAGGTCCTCAACATCCGCATGCTCCCCATCGGCAGCACCTTCAGCAAATTCAAACGCCTGGTCCGCGATCTCTCTTCCGAACTCGGCAAGAACGTATCGCTGGTGACCGAAGGGGCCGAAACCGAACTCGACAAGACGGTGATCGAGCGTCTCCACGATCCGCTGGTCCATCTGATTCGCAACTGCGTCGACCATGGCATCGAAAAGCCCCAGGAGCGCGCCGCCAAAGGAAAGGCCTCCCAGGGGAAGGTCTATCTCTCCGCGTCCCATTCCGGCGCCACGGTGATTCTCGAGGTCAGAGACAACGGCGCCGGCCTCAACCGGGGGGCAATCCGCGCCAGGGCGGTGAAGCGCGGCCTGCTCCCCCCCGAAGGGGAGATCTCCGATCGCGAACTCTTCAAACTCATCTTCCTCCCCGGCTTCTCCACCGCAGAAAAGATTTCCACCGTTTCCGGGCGCGGGGTCGGCCTCGATGTGGTGCGACGGGTCATCGAGGAGATGCGCGGCACCGTCGAGGTCTCCAGTCCCGATGGCGAGGGGACGGTCTTTACCATCAAGCTCCCCCTGACCCTGGCCATCATCGACGGACTGCTGGTGAAAATCGGTGCCGAATCCTACGTTTTTCCGCTCTCCGCCGTGGAGGAATGCATCGAACTCAAAGGGGAGGACGCCGCCCGCAGCCACGGTCGCAACCTCGTCAATCTCCGCGGCGAGATCATCCCCTATATCCGGCTGCGGGATCAGTTTTCCGTCCACGGGGTTCCCCCGGAGATCGAACAGATCGTTGTGGTGCAGCTGGCCAGCCAGCGGGTCGGCTTCGTCGTCGATCAGGTCGTCGGCGAGCACCAGACGGTGATCAAGTCCCTCGGCCGCATGTATCAGGGGGTCTCCGGTCTTTCGGGAGCGACCATCCTCGGCAACGGCAGTGTCGCCCTGATCCTCGATCTGCGCCAGCTCCTGCAGATGCAGGAGGAGGCCGAGGACCTCTTTTCCGAGGGTCTTCAGCAGAGTCTGCGACAGATGACCAGAAGTTAAACAACGGGTTTCAATTCAAACAGGGACCCTGTCTTTGGAAGGTCTCTAAAAAGAGAGGGAGGGGCGTGTGAACATCTTTGCCAAATTGACCGGGGCCTTCGCCATCGTCGCCGTTATCTGCGCAATGGTCGGCACCGTCGGCTGGTACGGAATCGACAGGACCGAGGAGAGTCTGGCCACGGTCAGCGACGTCAAGCTTCCGGGGATTCAGGGTCTCGGGCTGATCATGGAGTCGATGAACGCCATCAAGTCCGCCGAGCGCACCCTCCTCATTTCCGGGCTGACCTTGGAAGATCGTCGTCATGAAATGGACAACCTTACGACGCGCCGGGCCGAGTTGCAGGAAGGTTTCGACATGTACGCACCCCTGCCGAAGGATCCAAGGGAAGAGGTCCTGTGGAACAAGATCGTTCCTGCTCTGGAGACCTGGACGGGGGAGCACGATAAACTGATCGGCTTTTCCTCCCATATCACCCTGGACGATGTGGAGCAGCTTCAGGCGGCCCTGTTTACCCGCAAAATGGACCATTTCCAATGGGCTTGGGGCCTGGAGTCGACCATCGCCGACAACGAGCAATTCACCGGGCAGCTCAATCCCGAACTCTGCCGGCTCGGCGAATGGCTCAAGGGTTACACCACCGAGGATGCCAAGTTCAAGGGGATCCTGGAGAAATTCAGGGAACCCCACGAGCGGCTGCACAAGTTCGGCCATACCATCAACGGTCTGATCGCCGCAGGGAACCAGGAGCGGGCCCATAGCGTCTATAATTCAGAGGTTATACCCGTTCTCGCCGAAGTCAGCGGCATCTTTGATGACGCGATGGGTTATGTCAATAACGACCTGGAGAGCCTTCATCAGGCCTCGGCCATCGGCTTCGGCAGCGGCCGCAGCTCCTTTAACGCCCTGATGGCGCTCCTTGACGAGTTGACCCCCCTGAACCGGCAGCTCGCCGCGGAGGAACGGGCTACGGCGGCACAACAAGCCGGTCAGAGCAAGGGACTGGCGGTGGCCGCCGTTCTGCTCGGCGCACTCATCGCCATGGTCTTCGGTTTCCTCATCTCCCGGGGGATCGCCAGGCCGATGAACCTCGGCCTGCAACTGGCCGAAGAGATCGCCAAGGGCGACTTCCGCATGCGTCTCAACCTCAACCGCAAGGACGAAATCGGCCGCCTCTGCAATGCCCTCGACGATATGGCCGTCAGTCTGCAAAGTTCCGCCGATCTCGCCGGCGAGATCTCCCGGGGGAATCTCACCGTCGATGTGCAGCTCGCCTCGGACAAGGACCAGCTCGGGACGGCGCTGAAGAGCATGGTGCAGATTCTCAACGACGTGATCGGGCAGGTGCGGGGCGCCACGGACAACGTCTCCTCCGGCAGCCTGGGGATGAGCGCCTCTTCCCAGGAAATGTCCCAGGGCGCCTCCGAACAGGCGGCGGCGGCCGAGGAGGCCTCCTCCTCCATCGAGGAGATGACGGCCAATATCCGCCAGAACGCCGAGAACGCCATGCAGACGGAGAAGATCGCCATCAAGGCGGCCCAGGACACCCGGGAGGGGGGAGTTGCGGTCAAGGAGACCGTCGGCGCTATGAAGCAGATCGCCAACAAGATCATGATCATCGAGGAAATCTCCCGCCAGACCAACCTGCTGGCTCTCAACGCCGCCATCGAGGCGGCCCGGGCCGGGGAGCACGGCAAGGGGTTTGCGGTGGTTGCCGCCGAGGTGCGCAAGCTCGCCGAGCGGAGCCAGATCGCCGCCGGAGAGATCAGCGGCCTCTCGGTCACCAGCGTCGAGGTCGCCGAACGAGCGGGAAAACTCCTCGACGTCATCGTCCCCAATATCCAGAAGACCGCCGAACTGGTTCAGGAGATCAGCGCCGCCAGCCGCGAACAGGACGCCGGCGCCGAGCAGATCAACAAGGCGATCCAGCAGCTCGACATGGTCATCCAGCAGAATGCTTCGGCTTCCGAGGAAATGGCCTCCACGGCCGAGGAGCTCTCCAGCCAGAGCGAGCAGCTGCAGGAGATGATCTCCTTCTTCTCCATGGCCGACTCCCTCCAGGGGAAAGGGCGCAAACGCCTCGGCGTCACCCAGGAGAAAAAGACCGCGGCGGAGAAGCTGCGCATCGCCCATTTGAAAAAAGACGAAGGGGCGCCGGCGCGATCCGGAGTCTTTACCGGCAAGAACGGTTCTGATACTATGCCCGGCGGCGTCAGTCTCAACCTCGACGGTCGCGGGGACAAACTGGACGACGATTTCATGAGCTTTTAGGAACCAACGTCATCAGGAGAATCGATATGAGTATGGCAAAAACAGAGGATGTCCAGCAGTATGTGACGTTCAAGCTCGGCGACGAATGTTTTGCCGTCGAGGTGAGCCGGGCCCGGGAGATTCTCGACTTTCGCGAGGTGACCCGGGTTCCCCAGACCCCCAAATTCATGCTCGGGGTTCTCAATCTGCGAGGGAGCGTTGTTCCCGTCATCGACATGCGCCTCAAACTGGGGATGCCCGCCACGGAAAAGACGGTCAATACCTGCATCATCGTCATGGAGATCCAGGTCGACGGCGATGTGCTGGTTGTCGGGGCGCTGGCCGATTCGGTTCAGGAGGTGAGCGAATTCGACCCGGAGCAGATCGAACCGCCGCCGCGGATCGGCTCGCGGCTCAAGACCGAATATATCCGCGGCATGAGCAACGTCGACGGACAGTTCATCATCATCCTCGATATCGACCGGGTCTTTTCGGCGGAGGAACTGACGCTGGTGGCGAGCGCCGGTGAAGAGGCCGAGGCGAGTTGAGACGGTGACGGCGGAAGTGACCAATCAGGGATCCGACCGGGGAATGCCGTCCATCTCGGACAGCGGCTTCCGTCGTTTCAGCGAGCTCATCTATTCTTTGTGCGGCATCAAGCTCCCGCCGCACAAGAAGACCATGCTCGAGGCGCGGCTGCGGCGAAGGCTGCGCAGCCTCGGCTTCGGCACCTTTGACGAGTACGGGGAGTACGTCTTCAGCCCCGAGGGGATGGAGAACGAGCTGGTCAGCATGATCAACGAGGTGACCACCAACAAGACCGATTTTTTCCGGGAGCCGGCCCACTACCCCTTTCTCGTCGACAAGGTCCTGCCGGCCCTGATGCGCGACTTCGAGGTGGGGATCGGCCGTCCCCTGCGCCTGTGGAGCGCCGGCTGTTCCACCGGCGAGGAACCCTACACCCTGGCCATGGTCCTCAGCGAATTTGCCGACAGGGTCCCGGATTTCGATTTTTCCATATTCGCCACCGATATCTCCACCAAGGTCCTCGAAGCCGCCCGCCTCGGGATCTATCGTCTCGACAAGGTCGAACCGGTTCCCGAGGGGCTGAAGAAAAAATATCTGCTGCGCAGCCGCGATCCGGAAAAGAAGGAGGTACGGATCGTTCCTGCGCTTCGGGGGCGCGTCGCCTTCCGGCGTCTCAACTTCATGGACGAGGATTTCGGGCTCACCGAATCCTTCGACATCATCTTCTGCCGCAACGTGATCATCTATTTCGACCGGCCGACCCAGGAGCGCCTGCTGAAGCGATTCTGTGAGCATCTCCCCAGGGATCGCTACATCTTCATGGGGCATTCCGAAACCCTCAACGGCCTGCGCCTTCCTCTCAAGCAGGTCGCTCCGTCCATCTACCAGAGAATCTGAGGCGGCATGGCTGCATCATCCAGAATCAAGGTACTGATCGTCGATGACTCGGCGGTGGTGCGTCAGGTGCTCACGGCGATTCTGGCCACCGATTCCGCCATCGAAGTCATCGGTGTCGCGGCCGATCCCCTGATCGCGGCGGAGAAGATCCGTCAGCAGCGACCCGACGTCATCACCCTCGATGTCGAAATGCCGCGAATGGACGGCCTGACTTTCCTGCAGAAGATCATGAGCCAGCATCCCATTCCGGTGGTGATGTGCTCGAGCCTGACGGAAAAAGGAGCCGAAGCGTCCTTCCGGGCCCTGCAATACGGCGCGGTCGACATCATCAACAAGCCGCGCCTCGGCGCCAAGCAGTATCTTGAGGATTCGGCGCTGCAGATCTGCGATACGGTCAAGGCCGCGGCCCAGGCGCGGCTCAGGCCCCTGAGCGACCGCTCCCACACCCTCGAGCCGAAGCTCAACGCCGACGCCGTTATCCGTCGCGTCCCGGTGGGGGAGAGTTTCAAAACCACCGATAAGGTCGTGGCCGTCGGCGCTTCGACGGGGGGCACCGAAGCGCTGCGCCTCTTCCTCGAGGCCCTGCCGCACGACGCTCCGGGAATCGTCATCGTCCAGCACATGCCCGAGCATTTTACCGCCGCCTTCGCCAAGCGCCTCAACGGCCTCTGCCGGGTGGCGGTCAAGGAGGCGGTCAACGGTGACACCGTCATCCCCGGGCGGGCGCTCATTGCCCCGGGCAACCGCCACATGCTCCTCAAACGGAGCGGCGCCCGCTATTATGTCGAGGTCACCGACGGGCCCCTGGTCTGTCGCCACCGCCCCTCCGTCGACGTCCTCTTTCGCTCCGTGGCCCGCTATGCGGGGAAAAACGCCATCGGGGTGATCATGACCGGGATGGGAGACGACGGAGCGCGGGGGATGCTGGAGATGAAGGAGGCCGGAGGGTACAACCTGGCCCAGGACGAGGAGTCCTGCATCGTCTTCGGCATGCCGAAGGAGGCGATCAAGGCCGGTGCGGTCCACCTGGTGCTGCCCCTGGAGAAGATCGCTCCGGCCGTTCTGAGGGCACAGCTCCTCCTCGATGCCGCACCCGGCGAACGGGGGCGCAAGGAACAACAGCTTCGCGATGCCATTTACACCCTTGGGGGAACCGATGCAAAAACTCACTGATGATGAACTGATTCTGGAGCTCAAGGCGCGCTTCGAGTTCCAGCGCAAGGCCTTAAACGATCTGACGGGTCTCACCCGGCAGCTGGAAACGACCAATAGGAAACTCCAGGAGTCCGAAGCGCTCAAGAGCCATTTTCTGGCCAATATCCGCAACGAGATCAACAACCCCTTGACCTCCATCATCGGCCTCTCCGGCCAGCTGATGGAGGACGATCGAGCGCCGGAGAATGTGGCGATGGTCAGCCGCATGATCTACTGCGAGGCTTTTAACCTCGATTTCCAGCTGCAGAACATCCTCATGGCCGCGGAGCTCGAGGCCGGTGAATCCCGCCCCTCCTTCAACCGGGTCGATGTCGTCGGCGTTCTCGGTCGCATTCTCGATCTCCTCGGTCACAAGATCGGCGAAAAAGGGGTGACCGTCCGCAGGGAGGCCCCCGAGACGCTTCTCTTTACCACCGACCCCCAGAACTTTCATCTGATGCTCATCAATCTGCTGGCCAACGCCATCGAATTCAGTCCCGTCGGCGGCGAAATCGAGGTGAGCCTCCGCGTGGATGCCGGGGGGTTGGAAGTCTCGGTGCGCGACCAGGGCCCCGGGGTCGATCCCAAGCACCGGGAGAGAATTTTCGACCGATTCCGTCAGGTCGATGAGAGCAGCACCAAAATGCATCCCGGCCACGGTCTCGGCCTGAGCATCGTCAAGGCCCTGGCCGAACTTTTCGGCGGATGCGTGCTGCTCGGCGATGCCGACGGCGGCGGGACTCTTTTCCGGTTCACACTTCCCGAACCGGCCGTCCCCGTCTCCGACGTTCTCTCCCAGGAGGGGAACCTCTTCTTCTTCGATCAACCGGAAACCTTCTGAAGGCCGGGTGCAGACTTTGGATACGGAAACGACCGACAAAACCCACTACCTTTATCCTGGCGGCCTCTTCTCCAGTGCCGAGCCGCACCGGGTGACGACGGTTCTCGGCTCCTGCATTTCGGTCTGTCTCTGGGATGCCGAAACCAGGATCGGCGGGATCAACCATTACCTGCTTCCGCTGTGGAACGGCGAGGGCCTCGCTACGCCCCGCTACGGCAATATCGCCATCACCCGGCTGATCGAAAAGCTCCTCCTCCTCGGCTGCGCCCGCAAGAGTCTGCGGGCCAAGGTCTTCGGCGGCGCGTCGATGCTGGAAAACACCAGGGGGCTTCTGGCCGTCGGCGAGCGCAACATCTCCCTGGCGATGAGCACCCTCGCCGAACAGCGCATCCCCGTGATCAGCAACGACGTCGGAGGGTTCGTCGGGCGCAAGATTATTTTCGATACCGCCACCGGCGCCGTTCTCCTTCGTCGTAACCGCGGCATCCTCATGCCGTCCCGGACCGCTGCCGAACCCTGAGGGGGACCGGGGCAGAAGTCGCCATCCGGCTGAGGTTGCTCCTTCCCCCCTCCCTGCCGCCGTTTTCGGCAGGGCGCCGGCCACCCCGCATCTTTTCATCCTTCCTGCCGGGGGGAGCCTCGGCTTCCCCTTTTATTTCCGTTACTTTTCCCAGCTTTTTTTCGCGCAATACGTGCGACCTGTCGGCTCCATTGCCCGCCTGCGGCATAAGATGAGCGAACCCCGCGTATAAAAATCCGACCAGCATCAGCATCTCAAACATCGTCATCCTCCCTCGTTTCGTATTGCAAGTCTCCCCCGCTGTTGTGACAGAATATGTCGCGCGCCCGTCGTCCTTTGCTTTTGCCCGGCGCTGGTGTATAAATGGCGCGGATTTTCTATCGCAGCGCTGCCCTGCTCTGACAGAGCGACAGCCGAAAGGAACAACATGAACGTGATCGATGCGACGGCTCTGCTCAAGAGTTACGGTTCGCGCACCATCCTCGACGGGGTGACTTTCACCATTGCCGAGGGGGAAAAAGTCGGGATCATCGGCCGCAACGGCTGCGGCAAGTCGACTCTGCTGCGGATTCTCGGCGGGCTCGAGGACCGGGACGGCGGCGAACTGATCCGCCAGCGGGGGTTGACCGCCGCCTATCTCGCCCAGGAACCCGACCTCGATCCGGCTCTCACCATCCAGGAGACTCTCGACGCCTCCCTCTCCGATGCCCGGCAGCGCACCCGCCGCTACCAGGAGATCGCCGAGGAGCTGCAGTCATCCTCCAAGGAGGAGATGAACCGCCTGGTCGACGAACAGCAGCAGATCCAGGGGTGGCTCGATCACCACCAGGCCTGGAATCTCGACCATCAGGTGGCCGAAATCTGCAGCCGTTTCGGCATCGCCGACACCAGGCAGAAAATCGGGAAACTCTCCGGGGGATGGGTCAAGCGCGTCGCCCTGGCCGGTATTCTGCTGCGTCAGCCCGATCTCCTCCTTCTCGACGAGCCGACCAACCACCTCGATGCCGACACCGTCGCCTGGCTCGAAGAGATTCTGAAAAACTACCCCGGGGCGGTGATGCTGGTCACCCATGACCGGTATTTTCTCGACCGTGTGGTCAGCCGGATGTTCGAACTCGAGGAGGGGCTCCTGATCCAGTACCAGGGGGGATACAGCGCCTATCTCGAGCAGAAGCAGGCGAACCTGGTGGCTGAGGGACGCTCCCAGTCGCGGCTGATGAACCTGCTGCGCCGGGAGGAGGCCTGGCTGCATCGCGGCGCCAAGGCCCGGACGACCAAGCAGAAGGCGCGCATCGACCGGGTCGGCGACCTGCGGGACCAGAAGAAGACCGTCGGCACCCGCGAGGTGCGCCTCTCCTTCGATCCGCAGCAGCGCCTCGGCGGCACCATTCTCGAGCTCAAACATCTGGGGGTGGATTTCGCCGACCGCAACCTTTTTCGGGACGTGGACCTGATCCTGCGCAAGGGGGAGAGGGTCGGCATCCTCGGTCCCAACGGCTGCGGCAAGTCGACGCTGTTGAAAACCGTCCTCGGTGAACTGGCGCCGAGTTCGGGAACGGTGGTGCTCGGCAAAAACTCCCGCATCGGCTATCTGGACCAGGGACGCAGCGGGCTCGACCCCGAGCAATTCGTCCATGAGGCGGTCGGGCAGGGAGACTGGGTGACCCTCCCCGGGGGCGACAAGCGTCACAAGGTCGGCTATCTGGAGGATTTTCTCTTCAGCCGCGACGAGCAGCGCAAGCGGATTTCCACCCTTTCGGGCGGCGAACGGGCCCGGCTCCTCCTCGCCAAGCTGATGCTCGAGGGGGCCAACCTGCTGATTCTCGACGAGCCGACCAACGATCTCGACATTCCGACCATGCAGGTGCTCGAGGAAGCTTTTGCCGAATTCCCCGGCTGCATCCTGGTGGTGACCCACGACCGCTACTTTCTCGACCGGGTCGCCACAGGGATCCTTCATTTCGAAGGGGAGGGGAGGGCCATCTTTCAGGAGGGAAACTACGACGATCTCTGCCGCGCCAAGGAGGCGCAGCTCCAGGCGGCCCGCGTCGAGGGGAAAAAGGCGGCGTCGGCCAAAGCCGAGGCAAAGGACGACTCGGGGCGCCGGAAACCGGGGCTCAGTTACAAGGAGCGACTGGAACTGACCGCCGTGGAGGAAAAGATTGCCGCCACGGAAATGCGCAAGGTCGAGCTGGAGGCGCTCCTTGCCGACCCGGCGACTCTCGCCGGCCACGAGCGCCTGCAGGAGATCACCCGGGAGTTATCCCTTCTGGAAAGCGAACTGGCGGTTCATTTCAAACGCTGGGAAGAGCTGGAGCTGAAGAAAGAGGGGGTTTGACGGGGGGCAGATCGGCGGACTTCGCCGTTGACAAGGGTCGGGACAATCGTATACAGTATGCAATGTTTTGCCGCCGATGAGGTCGGAATAACGGCCTTTTTGCCGGCATAATTTCCCGATGAACACCTTTTTTTCCAACCTCGCCGACCGGCCGGAGATCCGGCGCACCGGCAATATTCCATGGAGGAGAGAGATGATCGAAGCTTATCTGAAACACGAACAGGAGCGCAATGCCCAGGGCATTCCCGCGCTTCCCCTCAACCCCGAGCAGGTCGCCGGACTCTGCAAACTGCTGCAGGCCCCCCCCGCCGGCAAAGAAGCCTTTTTGCTCCACCTTTTCAAGGAGCGGATCTCCCCCGGCGTCGATCCTTCGGCCGAGGTCAAGGCCGATTTCCTCGGCAAGCTCCTCAAGGGGAACGTCTCTTCGCCGCTGATTTCCAAGAAGGAGGCAATTCAGATCCTCGGGACCATGATGGGCGGCTATAACGTCAAGCCCCTGGTCGAGGCCCTCAAGGATTCCTCCCTGGCCGACGACGCTGCCTGCGCCCTCTCCGGCATCACCCTGGTCTACGACGCCTTCGACGAAATTCTCGCCCTCTCCAAAAGCAACGCCGCCGCCAAGAAGGTTATAGAGTCCTGGGCCAAGGCCGAGTGGTTCACCTCCAAACCGGCTCTGTCCGAGATCATCAAGGTCAAGGTGTTCAAGGTTGACGGAGAGATCAACACCGACGACTTCTCCCCCGCCGGCGACGCCTGGAGCCGCCCGGACATCCCACTCCACGCCCTGGCCATGGGCAAGACCAGCTTCCCCAAAGGCAACGCCGAGATTGCCAAGTTTCGCGCCGACGGTTTCCAGGTCGCCTTCGTCGGCGACGTGGTCGGCACCGGTTCGTCCCGCAAGTCGGCCTGCAACTCGGTCCTCTGGCACATCGGCAACGAGATCCCCGCAGTCCCCAACAAAAAGACCGGCGGCGTCATCATCGGCGGCGTCATCGCTCCGATCTTCTTCAATACCGCCCAGGACTCCGGCGCCCTGCCCCTGAAGATGGACGTCGCCAAATTCAGCACCGGCGACGTGATCGTCATCAATACCAAAAAGGGTGAAGTCACCAACGAAGCCGGTGCCGTGCTCGCCACCTTCGACATTACGCCGAATACCGTCCCCGACGAGTTCCGCGCCGGCGGCCGCATTCCGCTGATCATCGGCCGCGCCCTGACCGACAAGGCCCGTGCCGCTCTCGGCCTGCCGGCAACCGACATCTTCACCCTGCCGGTCAACCCGACCCCGAAGGCGAAACAGGGCTACTCCCTGGCCCAGAAGATGGTCGGCAAGGCCTGCGGCGCCCCCGGCATCCTCCCGGGCACCGCCTGCGAGCCGAAGATGACCACCGTCGGTTCCCAGGACACCACCGGGCCGATGACCGCCGACGAGCTCAAGGAACTGGCCTGCCTCAAGTTCCTGTCGCCGATGTTCATGCAGTCCTTCTGCCACACCGCAGCCTATCCGAAACCGGCCGACGTCAAGATGCACAAGGCCCTTCCCGGCTTTATCGCCGAGCGCGGCGGCGTCGCCCTGCGCCCCGGCGACGGCGTCATTCACTCCTGGCTCAATCGCCTGCTCCTCCCCGACACCGTCGGCACCGGCGGCGACAGCCACACCCGCTTCCCCATGGGGATCTCCTTCCCGGCCGGTTCCGGCCTGGTCGCCTTCGCCGGCGCCATGGGCTTCATGCCCCTGGACATGCCCGAGTCGGTGCTGGTGCGCTTCAAAGGCAAGCTCAATTCCGGCATCACCCTGCGTGACGCCGTCAATGCCATCCCCTACTGGGCCATCAAGCAGGGGCTCCTCACCGTGCCGAAGAAGAACAAGATCAACATCTTCAACGGCCGTATTCTCGAGATGGAAGGACTTCCCGAGCTCTCCGTCGAGCAGGCCTTCGAGCTCACCGACGCCGCCGCCGAGCGCAGCGCCGCCGCCGGCTGCATCCAGCTCTCCGAGAAATCGGTTTGCACCTACCTCCGTTCCAACGTCGCCCTGATGAAGAAGATGATCGCAGAGGGGTACAGCGATGCGAAGACCTTGCAGAATCGCATCGACGCCGTCAACGAGTGGCTGAAAAATCCCCAGCTCCTCAAGGCCGACGCCAATGCCGAGTACGCCGCGGTCATCGAGATCGACCTCGCCGAGATCACCGAGCCGATCCTCGCCTGCCCCAACGACCCGGACGACGTCAAGCTCCTCTCCGCCGTCGCCGGTACGCCGATCCAGGACGTCTTCCTCGGCTCCTGCATGACCAACATCGGTCACTTCCGCGCCGCCGCCGAGATCTGGCGCGGCCAGAAGTTCAACCCGGCTATCCGCACCTGGATCTGTCCGCCGACCCGCATGGATCAGCAGCAGCTCAAGGACGAGGCCATCTTCAGCGTTTACAGTGCCATGGGCGCCCGCATCGAGATCGCCGGCTGCTCCCTGTGCATGGGGAACCAGGCCCGCGTCCCCGACGGGGTCAACATGTTCTCCACCTCGACCCGCAACTTCGACGACCGCATCGGCAACGGCGCCAAGGTCTATCTCGGCTCCGCCGAACTCGGCGCGGTGACCACCAACCTCGGCAAGCTCCCCACTCCCGCCGAGTACCTTGCGGTCTACAAAGAGAAAGTCGCGCCCAAGGCCGAGCAGATCTACAAATACCTGCAGTTCGACGAGATGGCCGAATACAAATAAGACGGGGCAAGACCGAATAAGTTTGAAGCTCAAAGGCTGAAACGGTCAAGCTGGAACGTCCCGTCCGTGTCAATGCAAATCCGCACCACAAGGGTGTTGGCAGTTTTTCGATTGCAGCATTATTCAGGCCCGTAACCTCTTCAGGTTACGGGCCCTTTTTTTCCGCATGAAATCTTGTCAGGGAACAGGGCGCGTAAGCGAAATGCCCCTGGATCAGGCCACTCCGGGATGGGTCTACCTAAAATGGAGGGTTACGGTGACGCGATCTTAACACTCTCCCCGCTTTGGGGAGGACTGCTGATGGTGTCAGCCTACTCCGGATGGAGCGGGGGGAGGTAGACCGATCCTGTTTGATTATTGCCTGATCGTGCTCTGGTCTGGATAATAGGTCGGTATGCGCAGTGTCGATTGGTCCGGATGTTTGTAAATATCAATACGAAAGAACTACGCTGTTCCAAACCCTGCCCCCAAATCGAGAATTTGGGGGCGGTTTACTTAATTCCGCTATGGAAAACCGGGCCACGTCCCCTATTTCTTAATCTTCCCTGTCATCGCTCGATGGAAAACGGATTCAGAAACTGCCGCCCCCACAGAAGGTTCCTCTCAACCGGGCTCAGCTCCGCCTCATCACAGACCCGCTCCCAATGGTCGCGAATGGCGGTTTCGATCCGGTCAATCACCGCGATAGCTGCCTGCCGGGAAAGCAGGAAGTGATGCGCGGCCGCCAGGCAGGTTTTGAGCTGACTGAACCTGTTTTCGCCGGTAATGAGCATGGCCTGAGTCGCTTCATTGCCGGTCCGACCTTGAGGGCAAATATCGTAGGCCGGCGTCAAGGTCAGCTCTTTCCCATTCCAGAAAGCGGCGTGATTCCGGGCATGATCATCGGTATTGCCGCACAGGACATTAAATACCAGCCGACCATAAAGCTCCTTGAGGGTTTCTCCTGATTGCGTAAAGCGATGTCGAATGATTTCGGCAAACTCTTCATAACTGGCATAACGGGCCGTCATCTCACTGAGGCCGAAGAGGGTCAGGGCGGAGACCATCGATTTTCGTGCCCATCCGGAATCGAGGGCAATACGGTCGAAGCGCTCAATCAACAAAACATCCTTGCCGGCCGCCTTGACCAGCTTGACGGCAGCGGCCGAAAGCCCGGCCATGGAAGCCAGGCGCATGGCAACGTATTCAGCTTTGACGACGCTGTAGAGATCGCTGCTGGACGAAAATTTCGCGATATATTTACTGCCTTGATCTTCGATCAGGGCCTTGGGACGGGCACCGCCAATGGAGCTGCCATGGAAGAGCGCCTGATCCAGCTCGGCGGTTAATGGAACCCCCTGTTCCACCCGTTCGGCCGATGCCAGCAACTCTTCCAGACCGGCATTATGGGGAGTTCTCGGAACGAATTCCGTGGGTGAGCGCTGAAAATCGAGCGCGCCAATCCGATCGGACCCCGATTCCAGGAGATAGGTGAGCTCATCCAGGCTGCCGGTATCCGCATCCCGACCTTTGCGCCCGAACCGCTTGTTGATGATAACGCGTCGCCCCCAGGCATCGGGCGCGGCATCCCGAATGCAATTGGGGATCTCCAGGTCGCCTAGCAAGGGCAAAACCCCGGCCCGCAGAGGCAATTCCGGTTCATAAATCGGAATGGCAGGATTCTTGTCGTCTCTCCGATCAAGATAGCTTTTGCCATAGTTGAAATGGATGGTGCCGTTATCCGCTTCAAGCTTACCGGCGACCACAGGTTGCGTCTCACCGGGGAGCCATATCCAGACAAAGGCTTCTTTATTTTGCGGTTTAGAAGTCATCATCCACCGCCTTTGTCCTGTTTTTGATCCGTTTGGGGAGGAGAGCGATTTTGCTTTGCGTCAGTTCGATACTGGTTGCAAGTGCCCGGTTTTCCTGCACAAACAGAGGAACGCCCACCAGGGTGGCGACTTCGAACACCAGCCCGATGGACGGAGACATTTCACCGGCCTCGATCTTCTGGAGTGTCGCTCTGGAAATGCCGGCCCTGGATGCAAGGTTTTGCTCAGACCAGTGGCGCTCTTTGCGTCCGAGCTTGATCTGTTGGCCGAGCAAAAAAGCGGCTTCCTTGGCGTATTTTGAATAAGCTCTTTGTTTTATCATATCCAATCCAAATATGAAGCGACCGAAATAATAGCCATCAGGATAGCTAAGGGCCACTATATTGGTCATTTTTCTGATTTCCAAGAAATAATTGATAATTGGCTAAAATAATATCCTTAAGCCCATCTAATGACCATCATATTGATCATTGTGTGCATTTTTCATTCCGGAGACGAGAAAGGGGCGGGGACCTTTATTGAAAAGTCGCCTCCCCCTTTTCCTCTTCACTTCGGAGTCGTTCGCCGTACCAATAGGCGGCCTTGACGCCGCCGTTAACACCCGGACAGCGCTTCCGGTTTTTCCGGGTACCGCGCCCCGGCAATCTGGATCTGCGCGGTCGATACGTCGATCTCGCGCAGATCGCCGGGTGTGAGTTCGATGTTCAAGGCGCCGATGTTCTCGTCCAACCGTTCCAGCTTGGTGGTCCCCGGAATCGCCACGATCCACCGCTTTCGGGCCAGCAGCCCGGAGAGGGCGATCTGGGACGGGGTTCCCTTCTGCTGCGCGGCGATCGTGCCGAGCAGATCGACCAGAGCTTGATGAGCCTTCAATGCCTCGGGGGTAAAGGGCGGCAGGGTAGTGGGGAAATCGCTGCTGTCGAAGGTCATCCTTTCATCCAACTTGCCGGTGTGGAAGCCTTTCCCCGGCGGGCTGTAGGGGACAAGACCAATTCCAAGTTCTTCCGGAGTCGACAGCAAGCCTTCTTCCGGTCGTCCGAATCAGAGCGAGTACTCGTTTTGGACAGCGCCCAACGGAGCGCGACGCAAACGCATATATAGGTTATGATATATTGCAGGGGCGGGATGTTCGATTCAGCCCCTCCGGCTGCGCCGGTTCCCCCGCCCATGACCGGAAAAGGAGATCCGTTGAAATTTATCCTTGCTCTCATCACTGTAGCGGCGCTGACTCTGCCGGCCTTTGGTGCAGTCACCCCCGAGCCCTATGTCGCCACCTACGCCGTAAGTTATCGCGGTTTTTCCGTCGGGGAACTCCGGTTCGAGTTGCGCAGGGAGGAGCCGGAGCGGTTTGTCCTGGAAGTACGTGCATCACCCCATCTTCTCGCCCGAATTTTTGTCGGTCGCAAAGCCCTTGAACGAAGCGTCATGCAGATCGACGAAGAGGGGGTTCGTCCTCTCTCCTGGTTTGTGGAAGACGGTAAGTCCGGGGACCGAAAGGACGGTGCCCTCGATTACGACTGGGACGGGGGTCGGGTGAGCGGCAACGTGGATGGAAAGCAGGTCGTGCTCCCCACCGAAGCGGGGCTGCAGGACCGCACCTCCCTACAGGTAGCCGTCATGACGAAACTATTGCGAGGAGAGGAGCCCGGCGCCATCTCCGTGCTCGACAGCGACAGGGTCAGGCACTACAGCTATGACCGCCTGGGGGTCGAACGGATAAGGACGGAAGCCGGTGAATTCGAAACGGTTCTCTTCGTCAGCACCCGCATCGGCTCGAGCCGTCTTTCGCGGGTCTGGCATGCGCCGTCTCTTGGCTACCTTCCGGTTCGCGCCGAGCAGTTGCGCAAGGGGAAGGTTGAGACGGTGATGGAACTTCTCCGCCTGGAGCGCAAGGTGGATTGACGCGCCGCCAGGGAAACCGCCGGGTTACTTGGTGGTGCCCTCCTCCTCGAGGAGGCTCTCCCCCTCGTCCGGGCTCCGCCCCTTGCGGGCCTGCTCCCGCAACTGTCCATCCTCGCTGGTAAGATCCCCCTCGGCTTCCGTTGTGACCGCTTCCGGAAACGAGGGAGAGGGTTCGAGGGGGACCTCCTGCGAGCCCTGCGGAGGAAGCGATTCCAGCATCCGCACCGGGACACCCTCGGGGAAGAGGATCTCCCTCGCCTCGTCGGGCATGGAAATCCCCTCCTTCTCGAAGGCTCGTTTCACCAGGCGGATCAGCGACGACCTGACCTTGAGGCCGTTGTAGGCCGAGCCGTCGTACCAGAAGTAGATCTTCAGGTTCACCGTCGCCGAGCCGAGGGCATCGACAAGGACCAGGGCTTCCGGATCATTGAGGACCGCGGGGTGCTCCTGAAGGATTCCCAGGGCGATCTTCTGAGCGAAGGCCACCTCGTTCTCGAAGCCGATCCCCACCTCGAAGATCTCCCTCCGGTTGGGGTTGGCCGTGTAGTTTCGTATGATGCTCTTGTAGACGGTGGCGTTGGGGATCTGCACATGGTTGCCGTCGAGGTTCATCAGGGTCGTTCCGCGGGTCGTGACCCTCTGGACAATGCCGCTGTGGCCGGAGATCTCCACCAGGTCGCCAGCCCGGAAGGGATTGCGGACGCTGAGAAGGATGCTGGCCAGATAGTTCTCGAGAATGTCGCGGAAGGCAATTCCGGCAACCAGACCGGCGACTCCGGTGCCGCCGAGAACCGTAGCGGCAAGGAAGGAGAGGCCGGCGACCCGCAGGACGAGGTAGAAGCCGACCAGGAAGACGAGGATGCTCAGAACCCGCGCCGCGACATCGCGCAGCAGGGGACTGAGCCTGTAATCGAAAACCCTCTGGAATCCCAGGGCGGTCAGGCGGGTGGTGGCCCCGACAAGGAGGAGGACGATGAGGCCGAGGCCCAGCCGCGGCAGCCGCTGAACGGTCCGCTCCCAGAGTGCCTGCAGCTCCTCTAGGGCCGGGGAGAGGTCCCAGGGGGACTTCTCAGCGACCCGGATGCGATTGACCACCGCCACGACATCCCGGGTCTTACCGGCCAGATCCCCGGCCCAGGCCCGGTAATCCACAGAAGCGGTGCGTCCGTCGAGAAAAACCACTCCTTCCCCGACCTCCACGGAAATCTCCGAAAACCAGCCGGTCGTCCGGAGTATTCGCGTCAGCCGCCACTCGATCGCTTCGTCGCTCGAACCAGGCCGGACCTCGATCTGGGCGGCGACCCGTGCGTCCTCCCCGGCGCCGGTGTTCCCCCCGCTTTCCTGTCCCGATGCCGTCGCGGCAAGGAGGGACGAAGCCACCCCGAGGACGAGGATTCCGAGAAGCAGCAGCCGGGGGACGTTGCTGGGCATCCCCGTCAGTCGACCTTTGAAACCGCACCAAAAACGCATGTTAGACCCCTCGTCTCAATGGCCGCCTGTAAGACCGAAAGACTCCTCCACCGTCTGGTAAATGGCAAGGTAGCGCTCATGGACGTCGTGGCGGTCCGCCTCCTCGGGGAGCCCTTCGTGGCTTCCCCTCTCGATGAGGGCGGCTTGGCGCAGAAGGGCATCCCTTTGTTCGGGATAGCGGGTGAAGGGGAGGATGACCCGGATATTTTCCAGAAGGCGGATGGTCACGGCGGCATGGGGGCGGCCGTACTGGCGGATCTGATTGAAGGCCGCATCGACGATCTGCTCAAAAGTCGTCGGATAGACGATGACCCGGACCTTGTTTTCCTTATCCTTTTTCAGGAGAGACGGAAAGACCCGCTGCGCCAGGTCGCAGAGGGCGATACCGAGATGGTTGATGCAGGAGATGGCGGTAAAGGGATCGTTGATCCCTGGTGACAGGGCCCGGGAGGCCACCTCCACCAGCTCGTTGACGAGGAAGCCGATATCCTGCTCCGGACTGCGCTTGTGGCCGGTGATGAAATGACCGTTCACCGTCCTCGGCAGATCCTCGTCCCCGGTGGCCTCTCCGGGGTAGATCTCGACCAGGGGCGCTCCGGCGACGATGAAATGTCCGATCCTGTGGTTGATGCGGATGACCAGGTCTTTCTTCTCGGCCAGCTCCAGGAGTCCCGGGAGGTCGACGGCCTGGAGAAAACCGCTGGATCGGGCCGGCACCGCTTGGAGCCGGGCTTCGAAATCCTCCGGGAGGAGTTCTCCCAGGGCGTGCTCGGCCTCCCTCGGCCCCAGCGCCTCGCTGATCTTTTCGGGGAAGAGGCGGTCGATGCCCGAGGTCAGGTCCCGGCTGACCCCGGCGATGATGTTGGTCACCTGGATCGATTCGGCCACATGATGGATGAAATAGATGAGCACGCCGACGCAGAGGATGGCCAGCAGGACGGCGACGAGGATGGAGAGGTGGGGAACAAAGGGGGAGCTCGGATTTTCACTGACCGTGCGCAGCACCAGGAGGCAATAGATATAGGTGGAGGTGACCATTCCGAGGACGACCTGGTTGCCGCGGTCGCGCATGAAATTCTGCAGCAGGCGCGGTCCGAACTGCTGCGAGGTGAGGGAAAGGGTGACGATGGTGATGGAAAAGACGATGCCGGTGACGGTGATCATCGATCCGGCCACAGTCGAAAGGATGGCCCTGGCCCCGGCGGACCCGGTGAGAACGATCCAGGAGAGCTCGATCAGCCTGTTGTCTTCGTTGAGCAGATCGAGATAGACCAGAAAACTGGCCAGGATCCCGGCCAGGATGGCCATCACCGAGGGGATAAACCAGTAGCTGGAGCGCAGCTTTTCGTAAAAATTGACCAATTTAGTTTTCACTTGTAAAGCTCACCATCGTCTTTTACTCCAGGGATTTTCGGGGAGCTATCCGCGAACGCTGCGCGGCCCGAGAAAAATCCAGAGGATGAGGCCCAAAACCGGCAGGAGGAAGATCAGCAGTATCCAAAGGGCCTTCGTCCCGCCGGTGACCGGACTCTGGATCGTTTTCACCATGGCCCAGATATCGGCAACAAGGATGGCAACAGCCAGCAGAAATTCCATATTTTTTCTTTCCCTTCGGCTTCCGAAAATTCCGGCGACCGGGACGGCTGACGACCGCCCGGTCACCGCCGGGGGTCACTTGAATTTGGCGACCGCCTTGTCGAGAGCCGACTTGAGTTCGTCGCCGGCTTTATCCAGGCCTGATTTGAGATCCTTCCAGGCGCCGCTTCCGGCCTTTTTCATCTCTTCCAGTTTACTGCGCGCCGCCTTTTCCTTCTCTTTGAGCCGCTTGATCTGGTCCTGATATTCGATTTTGGCGTCGGCCTTGGCCCCATCTGCCCTGGCCTCCAGTTGGGCTATCTTTGCCTTCCATTCCTTGAGTTTGGCTTCGTATTTTTCCTGATAAGCAGTTTTTTCTTCCATGAGAATCTCCTTTGGCGAGGGTTTGCCGGATCCAGACTGCGCATTCGCCTACAAGCTTATCCAAAGAAGGGGAATTCTCAACATCGAGGGACGACAGGGGGACTTATCCTTCCAGGTGGCCGCGACGGACGGGGACGGTTGCAGGAGCCGGTATCCTGATGAGGTGACATCGATCTCTGACCGCCGTCCTGTTGCCTTCGTCCCGGGTTTCCCCGGACCAGCGAAGTTCCCTCCTGTACGGGAAACGGCCAAACAATCCTTCGAGGAAACTAAGAAATGAACGAACTGCCATAACGGGAGGACCAAGAACCCGGCATCGAAGATTACGGATTCATTTCCGACTGCCATTCGCCGGCCCTCGTCTCCCGTTGGGGGAGTTTGAGCCTCCCGTCTCTTTTTCCCCGGAATTTTCATGCTGTGGAGCTAAACGGATATCGGCCGAAGCGGTCGCACTTCAGAGCTATTTTGGATCTGGACTGAAGAGAGGTTCCGATCCTTTCTATCCATGGATTTGTCTGATACAATCCGGACGTTTTTTCAGCCATTGTCGCGGCGAGTTTTTCGGGGTGATTGATCCTGACGTCTCAAAACGAAACCTTGCACAGCCCAATCCGGGTTGTTACGAATTCATTCATCATTGAAAACATTTGGAGGCAAAAAAATGGAAATCGATCTCGATCTACTCGCCTATCTGGTCGGCAAGGGCATGCGTCACATTGAGGCGAGTGTGGCCGGATCCTCCTACCTCCCCCGAACGGTCAAGGGAGTCGGAATCTTTCTCCTCGACAGGGATGGCAATCTCGGCGTGCTGACCGCCAAGCAGCAGGTTACCTATGAGAAATTTCTCAAGCCGCTTCTGTTCGACGTCCCCTGTTGTGGAGAGACGGGCCCGAAGAGCTGCCGCGGGAACGGTCTGGTCGAGCCGGACCTCCTTCTGCAAGGATTTCGCGAGGATGACCTGAGGTGTCGGGCCTGCCGGGCGGCGACGGTCGGGGAGAGCACGAAGCAGGAAGGGTGAGGGTGAGGGGACGACAGCCACGTTTGCATCCATCCAGGGTCTTTGGCGGACAGGGGAGGGGACGAAAAGGACTTTGCCCGGGGAGGGCGTGCGGCTATAGTGAGCGAGACTTTTCCGATGCCGATGAAGTTTTTCAGCGAGGCGCCATGCACGTTTTTTTCTATACACTGCTGCCGGTCGCGGCCCTGTGGGGGGGGGTGGTCCTTTTGCCGGGGAACGCCCTGGCGAATCGGATCACCACCGTCGATCTCGGCATCGAAAGCGGCTATCGCCAGGACAACCTCGACTGGAACATGGCCGGCAACCTCGACGGCACCTCCCCCAACGTCCTTTCCGAACTGAGCTGGGACGATCTGAAGCTCCTTCAGGTCGACGCCAGGGGTCGTTTCACCCTCGGCCGCCCGGGGGCGCCGGTCGCTTTTCACGCCCGCTCCAACCTCGGAGTCGGCACCATCATCGATGGCAGCAACCAGGATTCAGATTACGGCGGCGACAACCGGACCCTGGAATTTTCCCGCTCCAACAACGATACCAGCGACGGTGGTGCCCTCGATATTTCCATCGGGCTCGGACCGCGCTTCGCCTTCGGCGGCGGCGCCCTGACCCTCACCCCTCTGTTCGGCTACTCCTACCACGGACAGTATCTCCGGCTCAGCGGCGGCAACCAGACGGTGTCGAATCAGGATATCGCCACGGCGGTTTTCGGAGTGGACGCTGACGGCGAGCCCCTGGTGAATGTGCCACCCACCGGCCCCTTCAGCGGCCTCGACAGCAGCTACGACGCCCATTGGTGGGGCCCCTGGCTCGGCCTCGACCTGACCCTTGCTCCCACCGCCGCCCTGACACTTACCGGCAGCGGCGAATATCATCTCGCCGACTATCTCGGAGAAGCCGACTGGAACCTGCGTACCGACCTCGCCCACCCGGTGAGCTTCGACCACCAGGCCGACGCTTCCGGAGTCGTCTTTGCCCTCGGCACCGAGTGGGCTTTTCACCGGCGCTGGGCTCTCACCGGGCGTTTCGGCTACCAGAAATGGCAGACGGACAGGGGTCTTCACCGGGTCTTTCTCGCCGACGGCACCGTCGGCGTGACACGCCTCAACGCAGTCAACTGGGAGTCCGCCGCTCTGATGGTCGGCGCCCGCTGTCGTTTCTGAACGCTCTCTTTTTGTCACCGATCCGACACCCGAATGGGGTTCCATGACGATCAGCGAACCGATGACCCTCTTCACCGACTCCCTTCTCGCCGGGGTGGTCTTCTATTTTGCCCTCCGTCTGCAGGGACTTTGGCGCGCCGGCCGACAACTCTCGGTGCGCCTCTGGGCCGGGGCCTTTTTCGCTTCGAGCCTGGCGGCAGCCAGTGGCGGCACCTATCATGGATTCCGTCCCGCTCTCGGCGAGACGGGGGCGTTTCTCCTTTGGAAGATCACGGTCGCTGCCATCGGCCTGACCGGTCTGCTGATGGTCTGCTCCATGGCCATGGCGGTCCTCCGCGGCCGCGGGCGTCGGGCCTTGGTGGGTCTGGCCTTCTTGCAGTATCTTCTCTATCTGGGGTGGATGGGCGGGCACGACGCCTTTCTCTACGTCATCCTCGACTACGTCCCGGCCCTTCTCTGCGTCCTTTTTTTGCAGCTGTACGACGGGTGGCGCGTCGGGGCGCCAGCTGCTCCCTGGCTGGCGGGAGGGGTGGTCATGTCTTTTGCCGCCGCCGCCATCCAGGCCAGCGGCTTCACCCTGCATCCGCACTTCAACCACAATGACCTCTATCATGTCGTGCAGCTAGGTGCTTTCTATCTTCTTTATCGCGGAGGGGCGCTTTTGGCCGACCGCCGGGACGACCTCGGAGTCAGGAACGGAGAAGGTCGAGCCTGACCTTGACCACGACCTTCTTCACCGTCTGCGGCGGGGTCCCGTTGACCAGCCCGGCCATATGGGCGTCCTGGGGAAAGAGAGCGAGAAAACGTCCGGCAACGACATCGACGCGCACCGGACCGATCGTGGGGCGCCGGTAGAAGGTTGCGTCCTTTGAAGGATCGTAGGGAACGTCGACGTCCAGGGTGTTGGTGGGAAAACATTCGAACATCTCGCTGCCGACAAGAACGCTCTGGATGTCAAGATAGTTGCGGTGCGCCTCGAGGAGGCCCTCCTGCGGTTCCTTGGTCCGATAGCTCATCACCCGGGCAAATATCCCCTCGCCGGCGATGGGGTATTCCCCCTCGGCGCAGTCGACCGGCAGGGTGCGAAGAAAGTCCATGGCGGCGGTCCAGGCTGTCCCCAGGCCGTAGTACTCACCGTTTTCCAACGTATCGATTATCATTCCTTCCTCCTTTTGCCGCCGCATTCCTATGGCTCTTGAGTAACTCGATTTTGGTTCCGGTCAAAGAGCAAGATTTGCCACTAAGGCACCAAGACACCAAGTACACTATTTTTGGTTTTGATCTTCTTGATGTCTTCGTGCCTTGGTGGCTAAAAATCCTGTTTAAAAGTTACTTTCTGATAAAAGGGCGCCCGTCACCCCAAGGTCGAGGAGGTCAAGAAGCTGTTGCCGGTTCGGGGTTGCGGCAACCAGAGCTTCCTTGCGCCTTTTGTGGAGCTTTTTGACCCGGAGTTCCACCTTCAGCGCCAGGCTCCGGTCGCCGAGTTTGCAGGTATAGACGAGGTCCAGGGTGGTACAGCCCCGGGTGAACCGGGCGCCACGGCAACCGCCGGCACGGTGTTCGGCAAGACGCCGTGGCAGGTCGTTGCTGATCCCGGTGTAAAGGGCGTTGCGTTCGTTTCTCAGGATGTAAAGGGACCAGGTGCCCATTGGAGTCGTCTTTGGCGTCCGGCAAGAGAGTGAAGAGGGTCGGGCGAAGGGTGCGGAAGGCTTCCGGCGACGTTCAAGCCCGGGTCGATTTCCGGAGATTAATTTTACCGATTTTACACAAGGTTTTTACCATGGACAGGGCCGCTGACGCCATCTTTATTGCTTGACCCCCGGGGTGGGTCATTCTAATATGTGAGAGTTTTTAATCCATGGTGTGCCAATGGGCAATGTCGGGAAGTCGCGTGGAAAAGTACCGAAATATGGCTTTGAAAGGTTCCGGGTGGCGCCGTCTCCCAGGAGTCGGCCGGCATCCGAAATTGGGTTGGATCTTTCGGTCCAACCCCTTGTGCCGACGCTTTTCCCTGCAGCCCGGTGGTTTCACCCTCCTGGAACTGCTTTTGGTTGTGGCCATTCTCGCAACCCTGGCCGCCCTGGCGATTCCCAGCTATTTCGAATACATACAAAGGGTCAGGATTACCCGGGCCATTGTTGAAATCCGCATGATTTCCAATCAGATTGCAATGCACCAGGATCATAACGGCGGATTCCCCGAAACTCTGGCAGAGCTGGGCCTGCCCGTGCCGAAGGATCCCTGGGGACATCCCTACCAATACCTGCTGCTCGCGGGGAAACCCGACAAAGGGCCAGACAAAGTTTCGCCGCGCAAGGACAAATCGCTTCATCCTCTGAATTCAGATTTTGATCTCTGCAGCATAGGCGCCGACGGTCAAACCAACCTCGCCCTCACGGCCCAGGTGAGCAAGGATGACATCATCCGGGCCAATGATGGCGACTTCATCGGCCTTGCCGAACGATATTGACGAGGGAATACCTTGACCAAGAACGCATACTCCTTTCACAGCAAGGTTGGTCGGCGGATTTTTCTGATTTTTCTGAGTTGCGCCATCCTGCCCATCTCCGCGCTGACCCTCCTTTCCTACCAGCAGGTGGCCCACCACCTCAAAGAGCAGTCCCACCTGCGTCTGCGTCATGCCAGCAAGAATATCGGCATGGCCGTCTTTGAAAATCTCACGGCACTCAATGACGAAATGCTGGTGCTGGCCACCCTTTATCCCAGTCATCCCGACCAATTTGGCAGCATTTTTCCCCGGCAGCAGCACAGCCTCGATAAACACTTCATCAGCCTGGCCATTATCGAAGGGAGCGGGGAGAAGCGACCTCTGTTGAGGGATATGCCACCGGCGCGGGGATTTTCCGCCGTGGAACGGGCCCACCTGGCCCAGGGAAAAACGCTTTTCTGGGTTCAGTTTGAAAAAGAAGGGAATAAGAGAGCCTTTTTGGCCGCGCCCCTGGTCTCTTCCGGTTCCGGCCAGGATCTGCTGGTGGGAGAGATTTCTATCAGGGATCTTTTCCGGCAGTCCCTTCAGGCTCTATCCCTGGAGAGGGAAGTCCTGGTCCTTTCCTCCAAAGGTGCGGTTGTCTTCGGCACTCGGTCCTTTCCGGCCGAATGGCTGGAGAAAGCGGGCGATCACCTGTCCGGGGGAGTTTCCGGAGAGTTCGAAATGGCTGGTGAGGAGGGTGGGGAGATGGTCGGTTACTGGACCATCTTTTTCAGGGGAACCTATGCCGCCGATGACTGGTCGGTATTCGTGCTGGAGCCCCACAACTCCGCTTTCGCGGCGCTGAGCCATTTCCGCAAGAATTTTTACCTGGTCGCTCTCTTGTCTTTGTGGGTCGTCCTGCTGTTCAGCAGCGTGTATATCCGCAAAACGCTGACCCCCCTTAAAATGCTTAAGGAGGGAACCCGCAGGCTCAGTGAGGGGGATTTGTCCCAAAGGGTGGAGATCGACAGCGCCGACGAATTTCAGGAACTCTCCCTCTCCTTTAACGGCATGGCCGATAAAATCGAAGAGCAGTTTTCCACCCTGGAGAAGACCGGAAAGACCATTCGCCTGATTCTGGCCGATCTGGACCGGGACAAGATTGTCGATACGCTGTTGACCAGGATGAACCGGATCGTCCGTTGCGATTGGGTCTCCGTGACCTTCGAGCGCCCCGGGAAAGGCGGGTTTCAGACCTGTCTGGCCTCGACGACGGACGAGGGGGGGGCAAGGCAACGCTTCGATACGGATCTGGGCCCTTCGGAACTTGAAGCGCTCCGGGCAATCGAAGAATTTCTTGTCACCGACACCCTCGGGTCACTCTCCGTACTCCTTTCGCCAATTCGGGATCTTGGGGCGCGGACCTGCCTGGTCCTTCCGGTTGGCAAGGAGCAAAAGGTCACGGGGGTTTTGATCCTCGGGTATCATTTGCAGCAGAAACCGCGGCAGGAGGATGTCATCCGCACCAGGGCGATTGCAGACCAGGTGGGGATTGCCCTGGCCAACGCCAGCCTCGTGGATGAGCTGGCCAATCTCAATTTCGACACCTTGATGGCTCTGGCGCGAACGGTGGACGCCAAGTCCACGTGGACGGCCGGACATTCGGAACGGGTTACAAAAATCGCCATGGCGATCGGTGGGGAGCTGAAACTGTCGCAGGGGGAGCTCGATCAACTCCATCGCGCCAGCCTCCTGCACGACATCGGTAAAATCGCCGTGCCCAATCTCATCCTCGACAAGGCAAACCGCCTGACCGAAACGGAGTATCAGCTCGTTCAATCACACCCCGACAAAGGGGTGCGGATCCTTGAACCGATCAGAGCCTACAGGGATGTCCTCCCCATTGTGGCCCAGCACCATGAATGGTTCGATGGCCGCGGCTATCCCCTGGGGTTGAAGGGGGAAAAAATCTGTCTCGGTGCACGGATTCTCGCCGTTGCCGACGTCTACGATGCATTGATCTCCCATCGTCCCTATCGGCCGGCCCGGGAGGCCAAGGAGGTCCTGTTATACATGCAAAAAGGGGCAGGAAGTCAGTTCGATCCGGAGGTGGTCAACGCCCTTCTCAATATTGAGGACAGTGTTTTTGTCCCGTCCGAAGCCCAGGCCTCACTTCCTGTGTAAGTACCCCCCCCACTAAATTCCCTGGACCCGGCACTCTGGCTGACGATCAATCGCGCTGGTACGACAGACCGCCGGCTCCGACAGACGGCCTGCGGGAAGGAAAGAATGGCGACGGCTAAGGGGACTTGCGTTCCTCCCCCCAGATCCGGTCGAGGAACTGGTCGCGCCCCGAGCCCCAGCGGTAGTATTTATAGCGTATCGGATTCTTTTTGTAGTAGTCCTGGTGGTATTCCTCGGCCGGATAGAAGGTTGTGGCCGCAACGATTTCGGTCACGATTGGTGCGGCGAAGCGTCCCGAGCGGGCCAGGCGTTCCTTCGATTCCTCGGACAGGCCCTTCTGGGTGTCGTCGAGAGTGAAAATCGCCGAACGGTACTGGCTGCCGCGGTCGACGAACTGGCCGCCGCCGTCGGTGGGATCGATGTTCTGCCAAAAGACATCGAGCAGCTTCTCATAGTCGACCTTCTCCGGGTCGTAGACGATCTGCACCGCCTCAACATGTCCCGTCCCACCCGCCGAGACCTCCTTGTAAGTCGGATTCTTTTTCTCCCCGCCGATGTATCCCGAAGTCACTGAGATGACCCCCTCCAGCTTTTCGAAGGGGGGCTCCATGCACCAGAAACAGCCGCCGGCGAAAATTGCCCGGGCCACCCCCTCACCATCCATTCCCCTCGTACTTTTGTCCTTTTCCGCGGCTCCGGTGGCAGCGGAAAGAGCCCCTATCGCCAGCCAAGCCAGCAACAGGGTCATTCTTCTTTTCATGATATCTCCTTAGCGCCGGAACGGGAATTTCCCCCGCCGACGCTGCTCATTGCTCAGCGGTTTCGACGAAGGTCAGTGCTGCCGAGTTCATGCAGTAGCGCTCTCCTGTCGGGTCGGGACCGTCGTTGAAGACGTGGCCGAGGTGGCTGTCGCAGCGACGGCAGAGAACCTCGGTCCGGGTGGTGAACAAACCCCTGTCCGGCGCGGTGGCGATGTTCTCCGGTGCCACCGGCTCATAGAAGCTCGGCCACCCCGTTCCCGATTCGTACTTGCTCGTGGAGGAGAAGAGGTCGAGGCCGCAGGCGGCACAGCGGTAGATGCCGTGGCGGTGCTCGTTCCAGAGTTTTCCCGAATAGGCCCGCTCGGTCCCCTTTTCCCGAAGGACGTGATACTGCTCGGGGGTCAGCCGGGCTTTCCATTCCTCCGGGCTTTTAACGACTTTTTCGCTCATGACGTATGTCCCCTCTCCGACGGAATAAATTCTGATCTCCTCGGCTTGCGCCGGACGTGGCGCGGCCAGCATTAAGGCGAGAAGTCCCAAAATCAAGCCTGTTCTTCTCATTATTTTTCTCCTTTCATCCCATCCGCTTTTGATTGAAGAATACCAGAAAAATTTGCCACGGGAAAAGGGAACGGTAATGAACAGCCAAAGGATCGGCACCGGGGAAGTGCCCGATCTGCGGCGGCAAAGGAGACTTTGCCATGAGAGGTTTCCCGTCAGAGGTGAGGGTCGTTCCAACTATGGCGCATGGACGAATCTCAGGTGGCTGGTAAACTGTCTTGCGACCGGGTTTAGAAAGGTGCGCTTTCTCTTTCCCAAGGAGAACGACAGTGAAGCTGGCCATGACTCTTTTCGTTTTTTGCTTTTTTTGCTCCAGTGCCCTCGGACAGTCCTCGGAGAGCGAGGATGGTCCACTTCTCGAGGGGCGTAAGGTGGCAGCAGCCTTCATGCAGGAGCTCAAGGGGGAACTGGAACAGGCCATCGCCGCAGCGGGTCCGGTCTCGGGCATCGGGGTCTGTCAAAGCAAGGCCCCGGCCATTGCCGCGCGGTTGTCGGTCGAAACGGGGTGGAAGGTCGGCAGGACGAGTCTGCGGGTGCGCAATCCCGGCAATGCGCCGGACAGGTGGGAAAAAGTGATTCTCGAAGATTTCGACAGGCGCCGGTTCCAGGGCACCGCTCCTCAGGAGTTGGAAGTTCTTGAAATCGTAGAGAAAGACGGGGGGAAGGTGCTGCGCTACATGAAGGCGATTCCCACCGGAGAGATCTGCCTCCTCTGTCACGGCGCAGTTCTCGCCCCGGGCGTTGTCGACGAACTGTCGCGGCGCTATCCGCAGGACAAGGCCCGGGGTTACAAGCCCGGAGAGATACGCGGCGCCTTCACCCTGAGCCGGCCGGAGAAAGGGGAGGGGAACAAGTAAAAGACGGAGTTTGGTTCAATTCGAACAGCTAACCTTGCAGGGAGAGAAAACATGAATACGACGAGAAATTTCTGGTTGGTCGGCATGCTGGTTTTTGCAGCAATGTCGGTGGGTTCTGGCGTGAAAACCGGTTTTGCCTCTTCTCACCAGGACGGCGAAACCACGGCGACTGAAGTCAAGGAGAAGGCCGTAGAAACCTACGATACCTTGAAGGATTATACGCTGGAACAGCGCGACGAAGCACTGGCAGCGGCCGAAAAAAAGTTGAAGAAACTCGATCTTCGCATCGATGAAATGCAAAAGTCCCTCGATGACCGCTGGCAGGAGATGAGTGAGGCTACCCGAAAAAAAACGCAGGAAACTTTGGTTGAGCTGCGCAAGGAGCGCGAAGAGGTTGCCGAATGGTATGGCGGCATGCGGCACAGTTCCGCCGGAGCCTGGGAAGAGGTGAAAAAAGGGTTTGCCGACAGTTATGATCGTCTGGAAAGGGCCTTTAAAAAAGCGAAGAAAAAGTTCGAGAGTGAAAAGTAGGAGGATGGGGGGACTTCTCTGGGAGTCCACATCCTGAGACGCCCGGTCATTTCCTTCCGAACGTCTATTTTTTGTTCCATCGACAATCAAGCTCTGGAGGACCGCATGAACTTCCAGGAAATTACCCGCCGCCGTTTTCTGCAGGGGGTGGGCGCCGGCCTCTTTCTTTCCGGCCTGCAGATGCATTTTCCCCTTCCCCTGTGGGCCCGCAGCGATCTATGGGGTCTGCAGGGTCTCCCTCCCGCACAGCGCCGTTACGATCTCAAAATCGGCTATTACCCCATCGTCATTGACGGAAAAAAAGGAATGTCCACCGGTATTAACGGCACAGTCCCAGGGCCGCTGGTGCGGTTGCGCGAAGGGGACGATGTGGAGCTTAATGTCACCAACGCCCTGTCAGATACCGTGCATTCCTCTATTCACTGGCATGGCATCCTCGTCCCCTTTCCCATGGATGGTGTGCCTGGGATCAATTTCGCCGGTATTCCTCCCGGCGAGACCTACAACTATCGCTACAAAGTCAAACAGGCCGGTACCTACTGGTACCACAGCCACTCTTTTCTCCAGGAACAATCGGGGACCTACGGACCCTTGATCATCGACCCGAAAGACGGCGAGCCCTTCCGCTTTGATCGCGATTACGTGGTGGTTCTCTCCGATTGGTCCTTTGAAAAGCCCGAAACGATCTTCCGCCACATCAATCTCCTCGGCCACTACTACAACTACCAGCAGCGCACCCTCGACGACTTCATCGAGGATATCGGTGAGCACGGCCTCAAGTCGGCCCTAAGCGAGCGCTTGGCCTGGGGAAAGATGCGCATGAGTCCCGTCGATCTGGCCGACGTAACCGGCGCAACCTACACCTATCTGATCAACGGCAATTCTCCGGACATGAACTGGACTGCCCTGTTCAACCCCGGCGAGACGGTTCGTCTGCGCTTCATCAACGCCTCGGCCATGAGTACTTTTGACGTGCGTATTCCCGGGCTCGACCTCGAGGTGGTGATGGCCGACGGCAAGGCGGTGCGCCCGGTCCAGGTCCAGGAGTTTCGCATCGGCGTGGCCGAAACCTACGACGTTTTGGTGCGGCCGACCGAAGACAGGCCCTTCACCCTCTTTGCCGAGTCCCTTGACCGCAGCGGCTACGCCCGCGCTACCCTCTCCCCCGAGGCGGGGCTGCAGCCTCCGGTTCCCGGGCTGCGACCACGCCCGGTGCGTCAACTCCAGGACCTCGGTATGGGAATGATGGCGGGGATGGGGCAGGGGTCAATGGAGGGCGGGATGTCCTCCGGCAAGGAGTCGGCCAAGGACGACCCGCGTATTCCTGGACCCAATGGGCCGGAGCCCTTTTTGCCTGATCGCCAAAACTCTTCCAACGTGGCGATGATCATCAAGCATCCCCGTTATCGTCTCGACGAGCCAGGGATCGGCCTCGGCGACGACGGCTGGCGGGTCCTCACCTATCAGGACCTGGTTTCTGCCGAGCCGCAGGTCTATGCCGAGACGCCCGAGCGGGAGATGACCATCAATATCACCGCCAACATGGAACGATACATGTTCTCCTTCGATGGCATGAAATTCACCGAGCATCCCGGTCCCTATCTCTTCCGCCACAACGAACGGCTGCGGCTCTTTCTCGTCAATCACACCATGATGGAGCACCCCATCCATCTTCACGGCATGTGGATGCAGCTGGAAAACGGCGCGGAAGAACTCCCCTACAAGCACACCCTTCTGGTCAAACCCGGCGAGGTCCTTTCGGCCTTGATCACCCCCATAGAAAAGGGGGACTGGGCTTTTCACTGTCACCTCCTCTACCACATGGAAGCCGGGATGTTTCAAGTGGTGCGGGTCGCCTGATGGGAGGAGCAGAGATGAAGAGGCAGATCTTTTTCTGGATGCTGACGCTGCTGCCGGCTCTTGTTTTTGCCGCGGATGAAAGTCCTGGCGATTCGCGCAAGGGATACTTCCCTGCTGATTATCGGGAGATTCAGACCGATCCGCAGGTAGGTGAGGGAATCCAAAAATATGCCGAGGACGGCCAGGAGGGGCCGCAGCAGAATTTCGGCGTCCAACCCATCCACGACAATCAAATTTTCGCTACCTTCAAGGCCGATCGGTCCGAATACCAGTGGCGCGAAGACAACAAAGAGATATTTCTGTGGGACGTGCAGGGATGGATCGGGGAGGACTACAACAAGCTCTATCTCAAAAGCGAGGGGGAGGTGCTGCTCAATGACAGCACCAGGGTCGAAGAAGCCGAGATCGAGCTGCTCTACAGCCGCAACATTTCAAAATTCTGGGATGTGCAGGCCGGTCTTCGCCATGATTTTGCGCCGCACCCCGCGCGCACCTTTGCCGCTCTCGGCATGCAGGGGCTGGCTCCCTACTGGTTCGAAATCGACGCCACGGCCTATCTCAGCGAGGACGGCGATCTCAGTGCGAAGTTCGAAGCCGAGTACGAATTGCTGCTGACCCAGAGGCTGGTCCTCATCCCCCGGATGGAAGCCGGGCTCTCTCTGCAGGATGTCCCCGAATACCAACAATGGCAGGGTGTGACCGATCTCACCCTCGGCGCTCGATTGCTGTATCATTTCCGCCGTGAATTCGCACCCTACCTCGGAGTGACCTGGAATCGCAAAGTGGGAAAAACCGCCCATAACGTGAAAAAGGACGGTGGGGACATCGATGACAGCGGGGTGGTGGCGGGTCTGCGGTTCTGGTTTTGAAAACGATGGCGACAGATCCCGGGGAACGTCGGCCCAACAAACCTCCGGGTTCGGCAGCGGAAATTAAAAATATTGACCCTCTAGAGTAATTGCTCTATTTTTTAAAAAAACTCTCGGAGGTCTTTATGAATGTGCTGCTGATTCATCCGCCAAGCGCCAATCCGCTGCTGGACAAGGTCTACATGCATGAACCGTTGGCTCTGGAGTATCTTGGGGCCGGCCTGAAAGAAGACGGGCACGAGGTGGAGATTTTCGATGCCAGACTCGAAGGTTCAATTGAAAAAGCCTATCATCGTTTCCGGCCGGACATCGTCGGATTGACTGCCTTCACCAGTCATGTCCGTATCGTCAAAGCCATGGCGGAGAACTTAAAGCGCCTTGACCCCGACCTTCTGGTGGTGATCGGGGGGCATCACGCCACCGTCTCCCCGGAAGACTTCAACGTCCACGGCATCGACCTGGTGGTGGTCGGCGAAGGGGTGCAGGCGCTTCGGGAGATTGCCCGCTTCGCAGAAGCAGGGGAGAATTTTTCCGCAATCCGGGGCCTGGGGCTCGTGCGGGCCGGTGCAGAGATCCTTTTGACGGAAGCGCGCCCCTATACGCCCCTGGATGCGTTGCCTGTCCCCGACCGAAGCCTCACCCGGCGCCACCGCAAACATTATTTCAGTGAATGGTTGCAGCCGCTGGCTTCGATACGGACCTCCCTTGGCTGTACCTCCCGTTGTAACTTCTGTGCTCTGTGGCCGATCACCGGCGGCAAGTACCTTCGAAGGTCGGTGGCGTCGGTGGTGGACGAGTTGAAGGGGATCGAGGAACCGAATGTCTTTTTTTGTGACGATGAATCGATGTGCGACGTCCGGCGGATGGACGCACTGGCCGATGCCATCGACGGGGCCGGTCTGCGCAAGCGCTACTTTCTCTACGCCCGGGCCGATACCGTCGTCTCTTGCCCCGAACTTTTTATCAAATGGCGCAAGATCGGACTGGCGCAGGTCTTTATCGGCATGGAGAGCTTCAGCGACGAGCGCCTTGGCCGATTGAACAAGGGGATCAGCATTGCCCAGCAGCGGAACGCGGTGAGGTATCTCCAGGATTTGGGCCTGATCGTTTACGCAAATTTCATGGTCGATACCGATTTTGAGAAGGAGGATTTTGCCCGCCTGACGGCCCATATCCGAGAGCTCGAATTGCAGCATGTGGGGTTTTCCGTGCTGACCCCTCTTCCGGGAACCGAACTCTATCGGCAGCGGCGCCGGGAACTGGTCACGGAAAACCCCGAACTTTTCGACATGGTGCATGCCGTGCTGCCAACGCGCCTGCCGCTTTCCGAATTCTACAGCCGCATGCTCGACCTCTACACCAAATCCCTCCCCCTGTCACAGACGGTGCGCTCCCTGGCGCGTTTTGGTCCGCTACGAATTTGGAAGCAGCTGGCCCTGTTGTCCAGCTTCAGCCGCTACCTCAAGAAGGCGCATCTGGAAACCTGATGCGAAATGTGACAAGATGCTCCTCAACCAAACGGATGAGGACGCATGAAGACCAAAGACAAAATCATTGAGACGGCACGGCTCCTTTTCAACGAGAAAGGAACCCGGCACGTCACCACCAACCATATCGCCGAGGCGGCGGGGATCAGCCCGGGGAATCTTTATTACCACTTCCGCAACAAGGAGGACATCATCCGCGCCCTCTTCGAGCGGCTCGCCGCCGAAGGATTTGAGGAATATCAAAAGGTGCTGCAAGAGTATCCGCCCGGCACCCTGGAGTCGATGGATCAGACTTTTTCCATGATCCAAACGTTCAACTGGCGGTACCGCTTCTTTAAGCGCGAGCTGACTGCCCTGATCATGAACGACCCCTTGCTCAAGGAACGCTTTGGCGATGTAAATCGGATGCAGCTGACGGTCATTGGCCAGTCCATCAGGCAGGCCATGGAGAAGGGGTTCCTGCGGCCACTCGATGACCGGACCCTCGGGCTCCTCACCGAGGAGGTCTGGCTTGTAACTCTCTTCTGGCTCAACTATCTGGACATCGGCGGCGAAGAGGTCGACGAGCAGACCCTGAAGCGGGGGAGTGAAATGCTTCGAAACATCATGGCAAATTATCTGACCCGATGATGGCAGCGCTCACCCCGTTCGCCGGCTAGCGGCTGCCGTAACAGACTCCTCGCCAGGCAGCAGGAGGCATCCCCGCCGGACGTCCCTTCAGGCCCGGGGTGGCGTCGCCGGTTCCGCAAAATGCCGCCCGGAACTTGTCAGCAAAGATCGCCTGGACGGCGGTGGTCGGATGGACCGAGTCCCAGAAGAGATATTCATCCGGATTGGCACAAACCACGGGGGGGAGGCCGACGGGGAAGGTGAGACAGGCTTCGGTGACATTGGTCAGGGCGAAGGTCGCCGGATCACCGCTGATGTCCTGAAGAATCCGAGCCGTATCCAGAATTTCCATTGTTTCGGCGCAGGCGGCCGGAAGGTTCGAGAGGGTCTGTTCCAGCCCGGCATTAAACTGCGCAATGGTTTGGGAAAAAAGGGCTTGGGCCTCGGGGCCAAGGTCCCGTGCGAAGGGTGTCAGGCCGATATCGGGCATGTTGCCGACGGCAAAATGTCTGGCCCCGGCTGTTCCCAGCTTGCAGACGGAATCGGCGATATTCTCTGCCGTTTTCGCGAGGATCTGCTCCATCATCCCCTGCTGCACCAGGCCCAGAAAGAAGTCGTTGGGGCCTGCCCAGATCACATAGAGGGCGGAGGGATTTAACCCTTCCGGGTATTCGGCGAGGAGTGCGTCGATTTCTTCGGAAACCCCTGGGAGCCCCGGAATGGCCGGCGGGTTCTGGACGCTGTTGAAGTTGGAAACCGGAACGCCCTCCTGTAAAAAGACCCCGGACAGGGCCCCGCCAAAGGCGCGACTGTCGACGGGAATCCCCAGGTCGGCCGACAGGTACTCCGTCCACACCGGCCCGTTGCAGTTGCGTTGCGCGTACGGCGGACTCGGCGGCCAGAATCCGGTGAGAGCAAAGAGATTGCCCGGGTCGGACAAGCTGTCTCCGATAACAAAAATGACATTTTTCGGATTTTTAGCCCATGCCGGTTCGCTGACCATCCCGATGAAAAGACCTGCTGCCAGCACCGCCAAAAATGAATTTCTGATCCATTGTCTCATTATGCTCTCCTTTTTCGGTCGTCAGGATTATCCTTTGCCCCCTTTGTGCTGAGAATATCCTAATAGAGCCTGGACTCCTGTCAAATCCAAAATGACCGCAAAATTCCCCGGAATTTCTTGCAAGACCGACAATACAAAACGGCCCGCCCTTTTCAGGGCGGGCCGTCGTCTTTTTGTTTCCCCATCGCAATAATAAAGGGGGGGGGCGCTCGAAGGCCCTTTATGGGTGATCTCTTGGAAAAACTGTCCGATCTTCTGATTTGCTATCCGGTCTTTTTGTTTTCAGATTGCAGGTTCGAATTCACCAGCAGAAAACCGACGAGGGCAACGGCGGCGAAAAGGGCCCCGCCGAAAAAGGTCGCGTCAGCTCCGAACTGCTGCCACAACCAGCCGGCGAGAAGGCTGGCGAGCAATATGGATACGCCGCTGATCAGGCCAAAGACGCCAAAGGCGGTACCACGCAATTGCGGCACTGTCGCATCGGCGATTAGCGCCGAAAGGATGCCCTGGGTCAGCCCGAGGTGAAGACCCCAGAGGGCTGCGCCGGCAAAAACCCACCAGATATTGCCCGCAAGGGCAAGGAGCAGATCGGAAGTGATGAGCACCGCCAGGCCGAAGGCCATCAGTCCCCGTCGACCGATGCGATCGGAGAGTTTACCGGCGGGGTAGGCGGTCAAACTGTAGGCGATGTTCATGATCACCAGCACCAGCGGGATGAGGACGATCTGGAGGCCCAGGTCTTCGGCCCGCAACAACAAAAAGGCTTCACTGAAGCGGGCCAGGGTAAAGACGGCGCCGACCAGGACCACAAGCCAATAACGTCGATCGAGAAAAGAGAGATTCTGGCGGGTGAAGGGAAATTTGAACTTCCGGGGAGAGGAGATCGCGGGTTCCCTGACCCAGAAGAGCAGGATCAGTACCGCCAGGATTCCGGGTATGAAGGCCAGCCAGAAGACGGTGCGGAACCGGTTGCCGGTGAGCAGCATCAGGCCGATGGCGAATAGGGGGCCGGCGAAGGCTCCGACACTGTCGAGGGATTGACGCAACCCATAGGCGGCTCCGCGCTGTGCCGGAGGGGTGACATCGGCCACCAGGGCATCGCGCGGTGCGCCGCGCACCCCCTTGCCGATACGATCGATAAAGCGGGCTGTAAAAACCAGGCCGATCCCCGGGGCCACGGCAAAGAGGGGTTTGCTCAGAGCCCCCAGGGTGTAACCGGCCAGGGCGAGGATCTTGCGCCTGCCGAGCCAGTCGCTCAGCGCCCCGGAAAAAATCCGTGTCATCATCGCCGTCGCCTCGGCCACCCCTTCGATCATTCCGACCGTCTGGGCTCCGGCGCCGAGGACGGTGACCAGATAGACCGGCAGCAGGCTGTGGACGATCTCCGATGAGATGTCCATGAAGAGGCTGACGAAGCCAAGGGCCCAGACGGTGGGAGGGAGCCGTCCGGTGCTCCGGGATTCGGGATGATTCAGCGGATCGGAACCTGATGGCATAAGGATCTGGTCCTTGTCTTGGTGCAGGAAGGACCTGGAACGGCAGCAGAAGGGAAGAAATCAGGCGCCCCGTTCGCCGAGCCAGATGGTATGGAGATCCCCTGTGTTTTCGTGTTCGTACACCCGGCTCTGCTGGACTTTGAAGCCGACCTTGCGCATCCGTTCGGTGAAGTTGCGGTCGGGGCCTGCCGACCAGACGGCCAGTATCCCCCTTGGCCGCAGCGCCGAGTAGGAGGCCGTTAACCCGTCGACCGAGTAGAGCCAGTCGTTTTTCTTGCGGGTGAGTCCTTCGGGTCCGTTGTCGACGTCGAGCATGATCGCATCATAGGCCTGCCGTTCGGATTTGAGAATCTTGGCGACATCGCCGACGCGAACCCTGGCCCGTTCATCCTGCAGCGGATTCCCGGCATGCTGTCCGAGAGGGCCGCGGTTCCATTCCACCACCGCCGGCACCAGCTCGGCCACCACCACTTCCGCATCGGGGCCGAGGTGGCGCAGCGCCGCCGCCAGGGTAAAGCCCATGCCCAGGCCGCCAATCAACACGCGGGGTTGGGGACGACGGGCGATTTTGCCGCATGCCAGTTCCGCCAGCGCATCCTCGGACCCGTGCGCCTGGGTGTTCATCAAAACCCCGCCGCCGACGATGCTGATGGAGAATTCATCATCGCGCCGGTGGAGTTGAAGTTCGCCGGCGATTCCCGGGATCTGTGCCGTATCGATGAGTTTCCAGTCAATCATTGAGGTATCTCGCATTGTTCGAACGGTTAGGTCTGCGGGGGTGTCAGGGACGGCGGGGCGACGTCCCTGGGCGGCCGGGGAATGGCTCAACGGGCAAGGAAAACGATATAGGCGGCGGGGATTGCCAGAATCAACGTACTGGCCATCCACCACTCCGAACCCTGCCGGCCGCGGATTTTTCCCGCAAGTCCCCGGATTGCGGTGACGATGCCGGTGAGTCCGCAGGCCAGGGCCAGGGCTACGGCGATCAGCCCGCGGTTGCGACAGCCGAGGAGTTCGACGGGGGTGGCGGCGACGAGGAAGAAGATGGCGATGAGGGCGAGGGGGATGACAATGTGTTTGGCTTCACGACTCATGATCGATACCTCGTTGATACCTCGGGTCGCTTCCACGCCCGGCCAATGCCAGGCCGACACCGCCGAGAATGGCGACCGTCGCGACGATCAGGCGTAAGGTGATGACCTCCGAGAGAAAGAGGACGCCGCCGAGGGCGGCGAGCACCGGAACGGAGAGCTGGACGATGGAGGCCCTGATCGATGTCATCCCCTGCAGGGCCGCATACCAGAGGGCGTAGCCCATCCCGGAGGCGAGCCCGCCGGAGAGAACCGCCAGGAGAGCGCCGGTGAATGTAACATGAATCTCCCGAAGGAAGAAGAAACTTAGCGCGGCAACAAAGGGGAGGGAGCGGGTGAAGTTCCCTGCCGTATCGGCCAGGGGGGCTGCTGAGCCGCGCCCCTGAAGGGAATAAATCCCCCAGGCGATTCCGGCGCCGGTCATGAGCAGGGACCCGGTCAGGGAGGGGGCCGTGATTCCCGGGAAAACCAGGTAAACCAGACCGGCCAAGGCGGCAAGGAACCCGAGGGATTCGCCGCCGCGAAAGCGTTCGCCGCAGAGAAGGGCGGCGATAAGCATGGTCAGTTGCACCGCTCCGAAAAGGATGAGGGCGCCGGTTCCGGTGCCCAGGGTGTTGTAGGCGAAGGAAAAGGCGGCCGCATAGATAAAGAGGACGGCTGCCGAAAACCAGCTCCCCCTGGACTTTGCCGGTTTATTGAAGGGGGGGGATTTCAGGAGGAGGGTAAGGACGAGGGCGCCGGAGACGAGGCGGATGGCCGTGAAACTGGCCGCATCGATGGACCCGTCCGTAAGTGCCAGTCGGCAGAGTATCGAATTGGCGGCGAAGGCAGCCAGTGCGAAGGCGGCAGAGGATGCGATTGTCAATCGACTGATTTTATTTGTTGAACTTTTCATTGACGGTTCTGCCGGCAAAGAGTCGGATAGGTGCCGTATCGGTCGCCGCCGGAAAATTCGGGGCCGGTGAGAGGATGCACCCGGGGTCGGAAAGTCCAGGGTATCAGGAAGAATCACAGGCCGCTGAAATCAGGGGTTCCCATCCAGGAATTTGCTCCAAAAATCTCCGCAAGTCAACCCCGCCGACTCGGCAATAAAAAAGGGCCCTGCGAGGGGCCCTTGATAGGTCTGCATCGATTGTTTTCAGCGATTGCTCGTGGTCCGGAAATACATGGACACTCCGAGATAGACCAGGTCCTCGTCGATATCGTAGTCGCTGCTTTGCCAGCTGCTGCCGTTCCAGTTGGGGCCGTTGCCGAGGTAGCGCATCATCACGAAACCGCTCTTGGCGGCCAGGGTCAGCCGTCCCGGAAGATTGTAATTGAGACCGACCGCAGCCCCGAGGCCGTAACCGAAGAGGTCGATGTCCCGGGCCGTCTCGCCGTCGAGTTCGCCGTCGATCCTGGTGAAGCGCAGCTCCGGACCGAACCAGAGGCGAAGCGGCGGGGCGATCAACCCTCCGAATCCGAAGGTATGGGTCATGACCAGGCCGTCGAGTTCGGCATCAACGCCGGGCTTATTGAAGGAGTCGATTTCCCACTCGGCCCGTCCGAGCTCCATGCGGTAATTGAAGAGGCGGTCGGTGGCCAGATTCGAATCGATGGTCAGGCCGAAATCGCGGTGCCAGCCGTCGGAATCGACGGCAGTGATATCTCCGTCCCACTTGGCTTCGACCTCTCCGCCGCTGAGGAAAATGCCGATTCCGCCGGCATAGACTGGGGAGGAGAGGAGCAGCAACAGCAGCGCCGACATCGACCGGCATAACAATACTTTAAACATCTTTGAAACCTCCTTTAAGGGCAAATTAAGGGGCCGGCGCTGACCTGCAGAGAGAAATTCCATTGCGCCACCCTTCATGCCCGGTTTCGAATGCAATTCCGGGGCCAGAGCATGAACCGGTTTCTGCCGGGGCCCTGGCGAAGGCTGCAACGATCTTCGCTCGAGTCGATCCGGCCAATGCGGCGCAGTAAATCCCGCCCGGCAGAGATTGTCCTCCTGCCGAAGCTCGCGGCGTAAAAAGAGGGGGTCAGTTATTTCCCTGAACTCCCGGCTTTAGAGCGTCATGGGAAGTGGTCCCGTTGGCAACGCCTGGAGTGGCGCTGCTGGCGCCTCGATGGGGCAGGGGGATGTCAGGGGAGGGTGTTTTTAACGGCCATTTTTGAAAAATATCTCGAATTGGCGTATAATTAGGATGTCCACAGGATGTCGCCCCAATAACCGTTGTCCAGAAATGGAAAGGAGGAGCCATGACCGAGAAAAGAACGGATGAAAAACTGAAAAAAGGTTATTTTTTCTGTGAAGTCTGTCGCGAAAAGGTCTTGAGCGAGGATGCCGAAAAAGCGGGTTATCAGCATTGTGGTCGTAAAATGACCCCGATGGAGAAGGCTTACATGAGCAGTCCCTCTCCCACCGGTGCTTGATAAGAGACTTTTCCTGTTCTCATAGAGCGGCTACGGCCGCTTTTTTTATTGTCCTCTGTGGTCACGGGGGCCTATCGAAATGCGCCGGCCGATGGGTTATGACCAGGTTATCGGAAAAAATAAGTTCCTCGGCGGCCCCGGGAGAAGAGGACTTTTTACCGGGCTCGCAATACGCTCACCGTTTCCCCGCCGATCCCCCAGTTGTCCGTATCGACCTCGTCGATGACGACCACGGTGGTGGCGGGGTTTTTGCCTAGGATATCCCGCAGCAGGTCGGTTACCCCCTTGATGAGTTGTGCCTTCTGCTCGGCGGTGGCGCCTTCGCGGGTGATCTTGATGTTGACGTAGGGCATTGGTTCCTCCTCGGGAGTTTTATGTCGATTTTTTGCATATTAGGAGAATAAGGAAGGACAGGCAAGGGGACTTTTATCACCCCCGGCGCGACCTTGCCTCCAGGGGCCAGGTCCCTGTTCTCAGGATGTCGGGAAGATTGACAGGAGGTGCGAAGAGAAGGAGCTGGAAGACGAGGCGGGGGGAGCTTTGTTTAAGCGGTGACCGGTCGACGGAAAATGACAAAGGCGGTCCCGATCCGGGCACCGCCTTTGTCCTCGATCTTTCGGAACGATCAGGCCTCTTTCCTTGTGCGCCGGTACCAGGCAAGCCCGACAAGGCCACCGCCGAGGAGGAGGAGCGTGCCCGGTTCCGGAACGGGAGCGCTTTCGGTAAAGGTGAAATCATCCATGACAAACCACTCCGTTTCGTCGGCGTCGAAAGTAACCGCATCGATGCCAAACCAGTTCGCCTCGAACCAGACGGGCGAGGCATAAACGAGGTCGATTTCGGAGGCGTATTTGAGAATATTATTTTCCCACCCGAAAATTTTCAACGTCGGCTCGGATTCCCCGTGGGGTTCCGTAAACCAGGCGCCGACCCAGTCGAAAAGGCCGTTGCCAAGACTGACGTCGGAAGCGAACAGGTTGACCAAAGCATAATCACCCGAAACTGTCCCCGCGTTGTAGCCGAAACCGCAGCCTGGACCAAAATAGACCCCCACATTCGAAGACCAGGTGAAGCCGCCATAATCGTCCTCGAGTTCCGTATAGTAAGCTCCTTGATAGGAGGTGTCGTCAAAATTCAAAATTGTCGCCTTCGCCGTCCCGCTGAGGCCGAGAAGGAGTATTCCGAAAACCAATGCAGTCAACGCACTTGAAAGAGTCTTTTCCATGATCCTGTCTCCTCCTGGCTTGTTGCGGGGGGGGTCCCAGCGAACCATTGCAAACGCGACCTGGACGAAAATTCTCTTGTTGCGGGGAAGTTTTGCATTATGCGTGCCTATTCGTATCTAGCCGAAATCTAAAATATTTTTACTTATGTTCCCGGATTTTGTAGTTCATGTAAGTTTTTTCGACAACGATTTTGTTCCTTGCCAGGCCGAAGACCCTGTCCGTCCGTATGTTTTCTTCTCTCCCCATTCAGAAGTTGAATCGTCACCTGCACCTCCGGAACGTTCAATCGAGGCGTCGGCGAGCGACGATTCCCGCCACAGAGCCGCCTTTGCTGGAAGGTTCCAGTCCTTCTTCATGCCGCAGGATATCCCAGCCGGCAAAGATGTCCAGAAGTTCACCGGGGCGCAGGACGAAATCGGGATTGTCCGGCCCGCCGGGAAAGGGTCCGGCGCTGCTGAAGGTTCGCACCACGGCCAATCCGCCGGGGCGCACCGCGGCTCGCAGGTGCGGCATGAGTGAGCGCTGCAGGTAGAAGAGGAGGAGGATCAGGTTGAAGGCGGCCGGTGGCAGATGCGGCGCGGCTTCGAGATCGACCTGGCGGGTTTCGATCTTGAGGTTGCGGCGGGTCGCTTCCGTGCCGAGTTGGGCCAGGGCCTCTGCGGAGCTGTCGAGGGCCGTAACGGAGAGTCCCCGCTCGGCCAGAAACAAGGCGTGGCGACCTCGACCGCAGGCCAGATCGAGAGCCAGGCCGGTGCTCGGCAGGAGCGGCGCGATCGAAAGGAGCCAGGGGTCGACGGTGAAAGGCTGGTCGGCTCTTTCCCGCCAGCGGGCGTTCCAGTCCGGAGTCGAGGAAGTCATTGAGTCAGATCCTTTTTTGATGAGGGACGGCCAGGCTTCGGTCCGCCGGAGGAGAAGAAGGCTTCTGGTATAATGAACGGGGAAAAACTCTGAGAGAAAGGACTCTGGCCATGAAGCGGGACGGACGCGAGAAGATCATATTTTTCAGCACGACGCTGGCCTATTTCCTCGTCGCCCTCGAGGTTCTGTTCATGATCACCCCCTTCGCCCTCTATTTTTACGGGGTCTACGGGCCGATCCTCGAATTCCTCTCCTCCTACCGCCTGACGGCCTGGACGGCGGAGTTCTTTTTGCCTCACATGGTCTTCGTCGCCGATCCGCTGCTGATCGGCATCTCTTATCTCCAGGCCCTCTTCGTCATCGGCATGGCGCTCTTTTTCGTCGCCGCCATCCCCCTCTATATCGGACGCCTCACCGGCCGTGGGGTCGTCGCTTTCGGTCCCTACGCCCGCATCCGTCATCCCCAGTACCTGTCCCTGGCCCTCTCCGGGCTCGGACTCCTCATCTACTGGCCCCGGTTTATCGTCCTCCTCTTCTACCTGTTCATGCTCTTTGCCTATTTCTTCCTGGCCCGCAACGAGGAGTCCCGGATGAAGCGGGAGCAGCCGGGCGAATACCAGCAGTACATGGCCCGCACCTGGATGTTTCTCCCCGGCGAACCGGGAGGCAGAATCTTTCGCGCGGTCTTCGGCCGCCTCCCTTCCCGCGGACTCGGACTCTTCCTGCTGGTCGTACTCGTCTTCGTATCGGCCGTAGGCGGGGCTTTTCTCCTGCGAGGCTACACCCTGGACCGGCTCCCGCAGGTTCAGGTTGGCGACTTGGAACTCGTCTCCGTCTATCCACGGCCGATGGAGGAAGTTTCAGCGCTCTTTGCTCTGGCCGACGGGGAGGAAGCGGTCAGGGCGGCCGTCTCCGAAAAACAAATGCACCTGGCCTATTCCATGCCCGGCGATTTTTTCCTCACCGGCCTCATCCTCAGGGAGGGGCCGCGCTATTCGGAGGCCAAGCTCAAGCGTTATCCCTACCTGCGCGATCCCGAGTCCCAGCGCCACAGCGGCGGCGTGGTGAAATTCTTTCGCCTCGGTTACAAGTATTTCCAGACTATCGGCTCCACCCGCCGGGTCTACGATTACGAACGGCTGGTCTTCGTCGAAACCCTCGGGCTCGACGGTCAGCCGGTGGCGCCCGACCAGGTCCTGGCGCCCGGCGTCCGGCGCTACCCCGCCCTGGTCGTCGACATCGACGCCGAAACGCACGAAGTCCTCGCCGTCACTGCCGTCTCCGGGAGCAACGCCTGGGGGCGGCTGCCGATGCCCAATTTCTGAGTCCCGGTTCCCGAGGACGGGGAGAGCCCTTCGCATCAGCGATCGATTGCCTCGGTACTCCCGATAAACTCCGCCAAGTCTGGAGCCAGGGGCGCGGTCAGGGTGCAGGTGGTTTGAAGGCGGGGATGGAAAAACTCCAGTTGGTGGCTGTGCAGCGCCTGCCGCTGCAGGATGCTCTGCGGTTGGGGGGTGCGGCGAAACCGGAGGTAGTCGTCGTCGTTCATGGTGTAGAGGGCATCGCCGGCAATGGGATGACCCATGGCCGCCAGATGGACGCGCAACTGGTGGGTCCGGCCGGTCTCAGGGTGCAGCTCGAGGAGTGTGAAATCCCTGGAGAGTTCGCGCACCGTCTTGTAGTGGGTCAGGGCCGTTTTCCCTTCGGCCCGGTCGACGCCGAAACGGGGGACGCGGGAATCCTGGACCGGGCCAAGGGGGAGGTCGATGGTGCCGTGCCCGGGGGTGGGACGCCCGGCGACCACGGCGAGGTAGCGCTTGCCCACCAAACCCTCGGCGAACTGCCGCATCAGCTGCGAAAGGACCGACTTGTCCCGTGCCAGCAACACCAGCCCCGAGGTGTCCGCATCCAGCCGGTTGACCAGGTTGGCCTCCGGGTAAGGGGGCTCATGGACGTGGCGCAGATGGTAGATCAGGTTGGCATGGACGAATTTGCCGCCGCTGTGAACGCGCAATCCCGCGGGCTTGTTGATGCCGAGGAGCCATTCGTCTTCGTAGACGATTGTATAGTCGAAATTGACGATCGGAGCCTCGAAATCGGGCAATTCACAGCGGATGGTGTCGCCCCGGGCAACGGGACAGGTTACGTCCAGGAGGACTCCCTGGCAGGAAATTCGCCCGTCGCGGAGATACTGGCTCCAGGTAGCTTCCGACAGATAGGCAAAGCGGGTCGACAGATACTCCAGTACGCTCAATCCGTTGAACGGGACCGGTACTTTCGATGAAACATTCATAGGCCCCTTTGGCAACGGAAGGGAAAAAACGGCTCTCAACGCGGACGAGTGACTCAGAGCCGTGGAGGGAGTTCGGGACAGATTTTTTCAGGTGCGGCTCGGTTTGTCATAATATTCCGGGACTGAGAGGGTCACATCCAGGTCGATAAGTTTGTCCTGCATAAAGGCTTGGGCATCTTTGAGGGCCTGGTTGTAGATTTGCGGGCCGAGTTCGCGGATGAAAAATTCCATGATCATTTCGGCTTTCAGGTCGCCGATGGAGTCCTCATGCTCCTTCAGGAAGTACGTCTGGATTTTCCTTTTCAGCATCTTGAGATTGTCTTTATTCAGTTCGATCTGCATCCAGCGGCTGCCTTTGTTTAGAGTGGGACCCTGGCCGTTTGCCAACGTTCTGAGGTGTTCGGGGCGTGCTATCCGTCCCGATTAACCGAGCGTTGAATTAAAGATACCGCGTCTCGGTCGGTGGCTCCTTCCAGTTGTCGTTGCGGCCGTCCGTGTAGGTGACGGGGGCGTCGACCAGCTCCTTCTCCGGCACGTCGTCGAGGGAGAGGATATTGACGGCGTAGCCCTTGCCGCCGAAATCCGGCGAATCCGCCCAGCCGAAGGGGTGAATGCCGCAGTGGCGGCAGAAGAGGTGATGGATGACCTTGCGGCCGAATTGATAGTCGGCCAGGTCGGCTTCACCTTTCAACAGCCGGAAGGCCTCCGGCTTGACCATGGCGAGCCAGTTGCGCGACTTGGTGCAGATCGAGCAGTTGCACTTGAACGTTCCCTTGCTCAGGTCGATGTCCGCCTCAAAACGGACCGCTCCGCAGTGGCAGCTCCCTGTGTATGTTTTGGTCATGGCCCGGTCTCCTTTGCAGCGTCCTCATCCCGTTTGGCATCAACGAAAAAGGGCGCGCCGGCGGTCTCCCGGCGATGATGCCGCAGGAAGATTTCAGCGCCGGCACGTCCTCGGCCTCAGGCGTGAATTTCTTTCCTCTGACAGGTGTTGACCCCGAGGAGGTGGCTGATCGGACAGTATCTGAAGACAGCCGTTGCCAGGGGAACGAGCCCTATCAGGCCGAAATAGTTGAGCGGAGTCTCGAGGAGAAAGAGGAGGGACAGTATTGCCACTCCGATGATTGCCCGGATGACGCGTTCGGTTTTTGAACAGACATTGAGTGTCATGGCGAACCTCCTTTCTCTGGATAAGAAGGATTTTTATCTTTCCTTCCTGTCTCCAATATAGCACTTTTGACCTTATGTGGCACCGCGGTGACGAAACCGTCGGAGGTGCAGAGGGGCATAGCCAAAAGGAAGGTTTTTTTGCGGCGGGCCGCAGGCTCAGGGACTCAGGCCTTTTTGACAAACTCCGATTTCAGCATCATCGCGCCGATGCCGTCGATCTTGCAGTCGATGTTGTGGTCCCCATCGACCAGGCGGATGATGCGGACCTTGGTGCCGACCTTGATCACCGATGACGATCCCTTGACCTTGAGATCCTTGATCATCGTGACCAGGTCGCCGTCGGAAAGCTGATTGCCGTGGGCGTCGCGCACCAACAGGGCGTCGTCAGCCTCGGCAGCAGGAGCGCTACCTGACCATTCATGGGAGCATTCGGGGCAGATGAAGAGGTTGCGGTCTTCGTAGGTGTATTCAGAGCCGCACTGCGGGCATTTCGGTAGATCGCTCATAGGATGGCGCTTCCTTTTTTCCGGTTGGTTGGGGTGTCGATCAGCGGTCGAAAAATGGGGTGTTTATCCGGTCAATATATTGAATTAAAATCATTTGCTGGCGACCCTCATCGACTCGGGGTCTCTCCGTCCGTCGCCCAGCGCCTGATGATTTCCTTGTCCTGATTGCCCAGTCGCGCCTCCCGATGCACCAGATAATACTGAAATGGCGGCATCTCCCCCTCGTCGACTTCCTCCCTGATTTCCTTGCGCAGCTTAACCTGTTTCTCCCCGGGGTAATCGCCCCAGTGCGAGAAATTCAGATGTTCCCGCCCCTCATACACATCGTAGGCCAGCATCCAGGAGACGGGCGCGATCCGACTGTACCAGGGCCAGGTGGTCTCATTGGAGTGGCAGTCGAAGCAGGAGCGCTTCAGGATCGCAAGGAACTCCCGGGCCCCTGCAACTTCAGCGGTGACCGGCGGGTTGCGGCGATCGATGGGGACCAGCTGCATGGCGGCGACGAGAACGACCAGGAGGACGAGAATTTTTTTTCGGTTCAGGGGCATCATTTTCTCCTTTCCGGCCGCAGGTGTCAATTTTTAACCCGAGCTTGGATTAAGGGCAAGAAGTTGGATGATAATTTTGTTTGGTTGGCGTCCATACCCAATGATGTTCTGTTCAAGCGATTATCAGCAGGGCCAGATAGGGAACGAGATTGAACGTCAGGAAGAAAATCTTGAACAGGCCGAGGAACCCGTACATAAGCACGTCAAAGGTCTCACGGGGGATCGGAAACCAGATCCTCTGCGTGCGATAGACGAGATCGGGGGCGAACACGCAAAAGCCGATCCACAGAATCAGGATGCTGCCGTTGATGATTGAGCACCACAGGAAGAACGAGGTGAGCGTCCGGATATCCATATTTGTCTCCCTTGCCAAGTTTGCAAATAAATTTTCAGGACCTGCGGATATTATACCTGGCAGCAAATATTATAAATATTAATCAGAGCCGACCACGGAAGGTGCCCGAATTGGCAACATTCTCTGGCCTTTGGCGACGATTATGGTAGGATTGGCCCCGGTGTCGCGGTCCATGGATACCGTCGCAGAGGTTTTGACAGAGCATGGTGCTGTTCCCGAAAAAGAGAGAAAATGTGCCGCTGCCGGAGGAAACTCCTGCGCAGGGGAGGCCATCGGGCGGGGAGCAATCCCCCGCAACAGGAGAAAAACGCGTGGATATCATCGGCATCGACATCGGGTTCGGCTTCACCAAGGCGGTGAAGGACCGGGAGACGATCATCTTCAAATCGATTCTCGGCGAGGCGGCCGAGATTCAGTACACCGAGACGCTCCTCGCCGAGGCGCAGGACGACGAGTTCCTTCACGTGGAGATCGACGGGGTCGCCCACTTCGTCGGCGAACTGGCCGAGCGCCAGAGCAACGTCCGTTTCTTCACCCTCGACCAGGGGCAGTTCGTCAGCCGCTTCGCCCGGGTCCTGGCCCTCACCGCCCTGAGCCGCCTGGCGACTTCCCACATCCCGGTGAACCTGGTGACCGGCCTGCCGATCGGCCATTACCGCCAGCACAAGGAGGCCTTCACCCGCCTGTTGACCGGGCAGCACAAGGTGACGCTGGTCGGCCGCGACGGCTCCCGCGAGGAGAAGTCGATCAACATCAACAAGGTGATGGTGGTCCCCCAGCCCTTCGGCTCCCTCTTCGACACCATGGTGACCGAGGAGGGCAAACTCAAGGACAGGAGTTTTTTGCAGAAGAAGATCGGCGTTATCGACGTCGGTTTCCGTACCTGCGACTATACCGTCTCGGACAAGATGCGCTACAGCGAGCGCGGCAGCCGCACCACCGAGTCCGGGATCGCCCGCGGCTTCAACATCATCGCCACCAAGCTCCGCGAGAAGAGCGGCGTCAACATCGAGCTCTACCGTCTGTACGAGGCGGTGGAGAGGGGCTCGATCAAGATCCGCGGCCAGGAGTTCGAGCTCAAGTCTCTCACCGACCAGGTCTTCAAGCAGCTGGCCACGGCCGTGGCCAACGAGGTCGACCGCCTCTGGGCCGACGACTGGGACATGGATGCGATGATCATCACCGGCGGCGGGGGGAGCGTACTCGAGCCCTTTCTCAAGCCGCAGTTGACCGGCGAACTGATTCCCGCCGAGTTGTCGACCAAAGACCCGCGCTTTCGCAACGTGCGCGGCTACTGGAAATACGGCCGCTACAAGTGGGGGAGCAGCGCGACCTGACCAAGTACCTAACCGATATCAAACGAAAGGGGGGAGCCGACAGCGGCTCCCCCCTTTTTTTTTTTTTCCGAAAAATCGGGGGGGGAAGACGGGGGACGCTTCCCGTGCTTCATATGAAAGGAACAGGAGAAGTGTCCTGAATCTTTTCCATTCCCGTCCCTTGGGAAGAGAATCGGCGAGACTGTTAAAATGTCAAACCCGGAGATGATCCTGTCTTTTAGTTGACCAACATCCGCCATTCGTCCACCCCCAACGCCTCGGCCAGCTTTCTCGCCCGCTCCTTGCCGATGGGGCGTTTGCCGTTTTCCATCTCACTGATGTGGTGCTGCGGGATGCCTGTCAGTGCCGAAAGTTCTTTCTGGGTCAGGTTCTCTCGTGTGCGGTAGGCGCGCAGCGCGATCTGCAATTCCTTGCCGAGATATTCGGGAAAAACCTCGGCGATGGTGTAGGTGTACTCTTCCCCCGCCTCGATGGCGGCGGCGTATTCCCTAATCTTCGGTACGTTGTGGCGGTGAACGCGCAACTGCACCGTGATCATCTCGTCAATAGGGAGCTTTTTCGTGCGTGCCGGCATAGATCACCTCCACCAGTTTGATTTCGTTTCGTTCTTCGCGCCACACCGCCACATAGGTGGGTTTCCCTTTTTTTAGATGACAGTGGTGCAGGTCCGCAGAGAGTTTCGAGTAGTTGGGCCAGTCGCCGCGCACCGGGCCTCCAGCTTCGATTTCACGAACCAGTTGGAAAAGGAGTTCCCGGACACGGTGCGGGAGTTTTTCTTTTTGCTTACGTGATTTACCGGTGAAAACTACAATCCACCCCATACAGAATATCCCTTCCATGGGTATATCGTCAAGTCGTGAGGTTAAATTTAGGGCATTTCCCATGCCTCACATGAGTGGAATTTGGGAAGGGCCCAGAATATTTGTAGGCGTCCCAGATACTCAGGGGGTGACCAGCGCCAGAATGGTTTCCACCGCCGGGCGGTCCGCAGGGCCTTCGCCGACATGGTGCAGGCGCACGATGCCCTCCGGGTCGATGAGGACGTCGCCGCCGCGCTGCATCACGTCCCCTTCCGCCTTGTGGAGTCTCTGGCCTTTGAGCAGTTCCCTGGCGTACGCCCGCCAGGTGCTCGGCCCCCAGACATCCCAGAAGGTCGCGCTGAGTATGTCGTAGCCTCTGTAGAGGTCGCGATTGGCGTCGATGAGCAACGGCCATTCGAGGTCGGTCTCGGCGGCGTAGCTGCGGGCGAAAAAGTCGTTCTCGAAGGTGATGATGGCGACCTTGATCCGGCGGCGGGCGAAATCGGTTTCGTGATCACGCAACTGCGTGATGTGCGCGCGGCAGGGGAGTCAGCCGAGATGGCGGTGGAACATCAGGAGCAGCCAGCTGCCGCGGTAGTCTTCCAGACGATGTTCGACGCCGTTGCTGTCGAAGAGGGCAAAAGGGATGGCTGGTTGACCGGTGAGGTTATTCATCGTCGGGACTCCTGGGCAGGTTGCGGATCGCGTAAGGGGAAGAAGAATAGGGAACCCGGGGGCCGGTCGTGCATGTATGATGGGACAGGGGCCTTGCCGCTCAGGTTGAACATAAGCGCTTCCAATCCTAGAATGAGGCTGTACAACCACAACACAAGAGGAGGTCGAAACAATGATTACAGAAAAACTGCGGGAAGTCCTGAAGCAGGATGGTGTGGTCGCTCTCGCGACATTAGGCCCGGATGGGCCGCATCTGGTCAATACCTGGAACAGCTATATTCGCGTCTCCGACGACGGCCGTTTGCTGATTCCGGCCGGTTACATGCAGCATACCGAGGCCAATATTGCCTTCAACCCGGAGGTGTTAATGACCCTGGGGAGCAGCAAAGTTCAGGGTTTGCACGGACCGGGCGCCGGCTTTTTGATCAAGGGGAAGGCTCGATTCATTACCTCCGGACCGGATTACGATCTGCTCAAGTCCAAGTTCAGCTGGTTGCGAGCCACCCTGGCCGTGACCCCCGAATCAGTGACTCAGACCTGGTAGTTTAAAGGATTCGGGGGAAAAGATCATCTTTCTCCGGATAAACCATTGGGGTCAGCCGCGGACAGAGGAGATGTCTTCTGTCCGCGGCTGGCCCCTTTGCATTTTCTGCGGCCTCAATAGCCCCCCGTCGCGCCGCCGCCGCCGAAGCTGCCGCCACCGGGGCGGAAACCCTCGGCCTCCGGTCCTCTTGTCCCGGGAGCCAGGGGCTGGATCGCCGCCAGGGCCTCGGCATCGAGGCCGTAGAGACACGGCTCGAGGAGGGGCTCGGCGGTGAAGGCTCCCCGGCGCCCGTCGAATCCGGAGCCCAGCCAGCGCATCAGGACAAAGGCCAGCCCGGTCAGGAAGAGCCCGGCGGCCGTCAGCTCTTCGGCCAGGTGCCCGAAGTGAACGTAGTATTTGAGGGTGAGGATGGAGGCGATCCCGGAGAGGACGGCGAACCAGAGGAGGGCGCGGTTCCGGCGGACGATTCCCAGGGCCAGGGCCGCCAGGGGGATGAGGGCGGTGAGCACCGCGCACAGGGGGTCGGTCCAGGGCACTTCATGCGCCCCGGGCGACCATCCGAGCCACTCCCGCCACATAAGGCGGTGGGCGAAGAGGTTCACGTCCAGGTAGATCCCGGCCAATGCTGCGAGGCGCACGGTCTCCAGGCACCAGAGAGAGCCCCGGGGGAGCTTGTCCCGGTGACGGAGGCGCAGGTGGGACCAGCTCCCTGTCGCAAACAGAAGGAGAAAGAGGACGACCCGGGCCAGGTTCGGCTGCTGCCAGTGCAGCGCGTCGGCGAGGTGGAAGGGGAGGGCGGATAGGGCGACCATGCCCCCCAGGGCCGCCAGGGCGTATCCGTAGCGGAGGGCGAGGAGACTGGCGCCGGCAAGGAGGATTCCGTGGGCGGCCAGCCATCCGAGCCTCTCCGCCCCCCCGTCGATCACCGGGATGGCCACCGCCAGGGAAAAAAAGGAGACCGCCAGCAAGAGCAGCGCCTCTTCGGCGCCGCAGCGGTAGAGGCGGCGATCGTGGATGAGCTTGCGATCGGCGACCCAGGCGCAGGCCGGGGCGAAGATCAGGAAGAGGAGGGTCATCCCCAGCTCCTCGACTTCCAGAATCACGGCCGGGAGCGCTATGAGTGCCACCACCCCCAGGGCGGTGAAGAGGGCCAGAAGGATGCGGATGAAAAGGTTCACCCGGACCAGCTCCGGCCGGTAGCGCTTTGCCACGCCCAGGGCCTGCTCCGGGGAGATCAGTCCGGCCTCTTTCCAGCGCCGGGACTCCTCCGTCACCGCCACCCGGCGCTCCCCCATCTCGTAGGGGGCGATCATTCGGCGCTCCGGAAGCGGCGGTGAAAGGCGACCAGAGCCGTCACCAGGGCCGCCGCGGTGACCAGGAAGTAAAGGATGAACCCTTCAATGTCCCAGCGGCTGTTGTCGAGAACGAAGATCGTCACCCCCAGGTAGCCGTAAAGGACGGCGTAAAGGAGGAAGGCGAAGCTTCGCGTCCGCTGGGCGTAGAGGGCGCTGCAGAAGCCGACCACAAGGAGTCCGGCGAAAAAGGCAGGTCCGGCACCCCGGGAGCCGACCCCCGAGACGAGGGCGGCGAGGAGGACGTTGACGCCGAGGTGGAGGTGAACGGGGAGAAAGTGGCGTTTCCACCCGAGCCGGGTCTGGATCGCTCCCGCCGCAACGATCAGGGCACCGAAGACGAGGGCGTTCTCACGCAGGGCGGTGTCCCAGAAACCGGCTCCAAGGAGACTCGTCTTCACGCCGAGCCAGGCGCCGAGGGTGGAAAGAGCCAGGGAGAGGACGAGGCGGTTGTCGAAGTAGTGGGCGGCCAGAAGATAGAGGAGGGCGGAGCCGAGGAGCCACAGGTTCCAGTATTGGGCCAGGAGCTGGTAGCGGAGTTCCAGGTACCCCTGAAGGGTTCCGAGGAGGAGGCACCCGAGGAGGAGGACGTAATCGTAGGCGGCGTCGGGCGCCGGCCGTCTTTCCGGCGAGAAGCCGCCGCCGCGGCGCAGGCAGTAGGCGAAACACCCCGCGCACCCCAGGGCAATGGCCGAGAGAAGGGCGAGGTGGCCGATGGAGGCGAAGTACTTGGCGATCAGGAGGCCGAGGCCGGTGGTCAGGGTCAGGATCCCCGCGTAGAGCAGGAGGCGCAGCTCCCAGTGCACGGAAAAGAGTTCCCGGCCGTAGATCCGGCGCAGCAGCTTGGTCTGGGAGGGGTTCAGAATCCCGCTCCCCTCAAGGTCGTTCAGTGCCTCTTGCACACCTTGCCTCCTCTGGTCATTTTCTGTCGTTTGGCTTTTGGAACCAGGTTTTCTGTTCTATGGATGCCGGAAGCATCATCGTCATACGTATTGACTCTGATAACTTCCCCCAGTTGGCAGGCAGCGTCAATCCCCTCCGGGCCGGTAGAAGGCGACGGCGTTGTCGTGCAGGACCTTCTCCGCCAGGTCCTCCCCCAATACATCCCACACCAGCAGCAGGTCGTCGTCGCTGTAGGGGCGCGGCGCCCGGGTGGAGGGGAGGTCGGTGCCGAAGAGCAGTGCCCCGGGATTGGCCGCGCAGATGGCGCGAAGGGCCTCCTTGACGTCGAAATCGACCCGTCCGAAGCCGGTGGCCTTGATCCGGGCCCCCCTCTCGACCAGGCGCAGCAGGGTGGGGAAGCCGGCCTTCGAAAGCCCCAGGTGGTCGATGCTGAGGGCCGGCAGGGCGGCCAGGGTCTCGAAGAGGTCGGGCAGGTCCCGGGAGTCGACGTACAGCTCCGCATGCCAGCCGGCGACCTCGAACACGCGCCGGGCGAAGTTCTCCAGTTTATCGACCCCTTCCGACCCGCCGCGTTTGAGATTGAAGCGGACGGCCCGCACCCCCGCCGCATCGAGGCGCAGGATTTCCTCATCGGAGACGGAGGCCGGCAGTTGGGTGACACCGACGAAAGCGGGGCCGAGCTGCGCCAGGGCAGCCAACAGGTAGCCCTGGTCGAAGGCCTGAAAAGACCCGGAGACGACCGCTCCTCCGGCCAGCTTGAAGCTGCCTGCAGCACGGAGGTAGTCGTCGCAGCTGAAGTTGTCGGGGAGGTAACCCTGGTTGGGGACGAGGGGAAAGCGGGCATCGATGATGTGGAAGTGGCTGTCGAAAACTTTGCAGGAGGGGGTTTTTCTGTCGGTCATAAAAGTTCATCCCGGGGGAAAGTCAACTAACTCTCTGCCTCGCCTTTTGTCTCCAGCAGTCTCTTGCCATGAACAACGGCGACAATCGTCACTACGCCCCGGGGAGTCTTTCTCAATATATTCGGCAATGGCCTCAACGTCGGCCAAGGCTTGGGGCGACCAAACTACTCGATGAGCCATTTTTTCAGGCGCGCCTCCGCCTCTTCCTGCGTCAGCGTGCCCTGTTCTTCCGCAACCTGAAGGCCATGTTTGATCTTTTCAATGACGTACAGGTGATATTGCACATCTTCCAGGGAACAGTTTTCAGGAAGTTTGTCCAATAGTTCTCTGACCTCATCCTTTGCGGTATTCATCTGTATCGTTCCTTTCAGAAGAGCGCTTGTCCGGACAATCCAAGGGGGGGCAGTTTGAAGGGGACGTCAGGCAACGCTTGCGAAATCATGGGTGGACCGCTAATCCGATTATCCCCGGATGGCAGGAATATTCAAGAGATAAATCGAAGGCCGGCTCTCCGCTTGAATGGTCGTGAAATGGGGATAGAGTGAAACGGGAGGCTTGCCGAAACCGACCGAGCCTGTACTCCGGTGGACATCCTGGACGAATGATCGGGCAAGGACCCGGGAGGCTGGCGGGAATACCACGGCTGTGCAAACGACATGAAAAGGAGAAGGATCATGGCTGCGGGAAAGAGTCCGGCCACGGCGCCGGCAGGAAAGGACCTCGTGATCACGCGCGTCTTCGATGCGCCGCGCCAACGCCTGTGGACGGCCTGGACCGAGCCCGAGCGGTGCATGCGCTGGTGGGGTCCGAAAGGCTTTACGTGCCCGGTCTGCAGGATCGATCTGCGTCCGGGCGGCGCCTATTTCAACTGCATGCGCTCCCCCGAGGGGCAGGACTACTGGAGCACCGGTGTCTACCGGGAAATCGTGCCGCCGAAGCGGCTGGTCTTCACCGATTCCTTCGCGGACGAGCAGGGCAACGTCGTTCCGTCCACCCACTACGGCATGAGTGCCGACTATCCCCTGGAAATGCTGGTGACGGCAACCTTCGAGGACCTGGACGGCCAGACCAGGCTCACCCTGAAGCACGCCGGCCTGCCGTCCGGCGAGGAATTAGAAAACTGCCGGGTTGGCTGGAGCGAGTCCCTCGACAAGCTGGTTGAAGAGTTGGCGAAGGATTGAGGCGAACATTCCTGTTAATTCCAAAACCCTGGATTGGTGGACGACCGGCATTGTTCTTTGGTGTTTTCAAAAAGGAAGGTACGACCTCTCTCGACCTCCCACTCTTCAAAATTCCCAAAACTCAGAGAAATCGAAGGAAAGCTGCCGGTGGTGCTTTATGGCGAGCAGATGGAGTTCATGGTCGCACCGGGAGTAGAGGAGCAGGTAGTCGCCGCGCACCAGTTCGCGCAGGGTGGTCCCGCTGCCGAGTCGCGCCCGGAGGGTCGCAGCCAGGTCGGCGGCCTCGCGGGAGGATGGTCGGCGGCGGAAGAAGTCGCTCCCTAAGTCGGGGAACCGTTCGAGGGCGGGGATGACTTCTTTGAACAGGTCGTCGAGCAGGGCTTCAAATTCGGGTTCGGCGTTGGCTTCGTGCAGAAAAGCTTCGATGGCGTCGAGGTTTTCGACAAAGTGGCGGGTGACGCGAACGGCGGCGTGCTTCATTCGCCGCGGCCATACCGCGACTTGAGCTCGGCCACCGACAGCAGATCGCCCGACTCCACGTCATCCCATCCGCGCGCCACATCCTCCAGCAGGGTGAGGTGGATGTTTTCGCGTTCGAGGCGGTGGTAGTAGTCGAGGCGGTGGGCGGAGATCAGGGCGACGTAAGCCTTGCCGTTGCGGGTGATGATCTTCTCTCGCCCCTGGCAGGCATCCTCGGCCAGTTCCGTCAGCCGGGACCGCATCTCCTTGAGGGGGACGATATCCTTGCTGGTGATCGACATGGCGTCTCCTTGGTTGGGGTTGCACTTATACGTTAACCGATTCGTGCAACTCCGACAAGTACCAATTCCCCCGCTGATCGTTCAGGCGCCTTTTTTCACGTTGACAGGATGTTAAGCATTGTCCGAGTTTATTGCAAAATTAGGACATAGTGTTCAGACTTCCAAGTTGATAAGTCCTTGTTCTAAGTTGGAATCTTGGAAACCTGCCCCCGCCCGTGTCTTGCCTCCCCCCTGCGAAGTAGGGGGGATTGAGGGGGGTCGCCTGGTCCGAAAGGTGTCCGCTTCCATCTTCTGACGGCCCAGTCATCGGATGGGAGCGCAATGACCGAGGAACTCATATACTTATGGGTGTCCCCCAGGCCCAAAAGAACCTGACCCGGCGGCGTTTGCGGATTCAACGGTCTTTGCTAAGATCTAACTATCTAAATTGATTTGATAAACATCTTAAACAATTTCAAGGGACGGAGCTATAATGAATGTCGAAAATTTCTGGTCTCATTACGCCGAAGCCGCCAAAACGGCCTTCGGGTTCTTCTGGAAAGCCGGTTGGGCCTTTGTGCTGGGATATTTCGTCAGCGCCATGATCCAGGCTTTCGTCTCAAAGCGGCGCTTGACCCCGTACATGGGTTCTCTCGATTTCAAAAGCCTTTCTTTGTCGACTTTGTTCGGCGCAATATCTTCTTCATGTTCCTTCGCCGCCCTGGCAACAGCGCGCTCCTTGTTCCAGAAGGGAGCGCATTTCGTGGCGGCGGTCGCCTTCATGTTCGCATCCACCAATCTGGTGATCGAGCTGGGGATTCTCATTCTGATCTTTCTCGGCTGGCAGTTTCTCGCGGCGGAAGTTGTCGGCGGGCTTATGCTCGTCGCCATCAGCAGCCTGCTGATTCACCTGACCTACCCTGAAAAGTGGGTTACTGCGGCCAAGAAAAAGCTCGATGAATCGTCAGATTTTGAGGACGACTTCGACTGGAAAAAGCGCATCCGCAGTCGCATGGGGTGGCATCTGGTGGGGCATAAATTTGTCATGGAATGGAAGATGGTCTGGGAAGAGATCCTTATCGGCTTCACCATCGCCGGTTTTATGGCGGTCTTCGTGCCAGGTAGCCTGTGGGCGAAAATCTTTCTCATCAATGCGGCAGGGACGATGCCGGAATGGTTGCGGGTTTTGGAAAACGCCCTGGTGGCACCGTTTGTCGCCGCCCTTACGTTTATCGGTTCGATGGGAAACATTCCGCTGGCCACCGTACTCAATGCCAACGGCGTGCTGTTCGCCGGTATCATGGGTTTTATCTACTCCGATCTGATGGTGCCGCCGCTGGTGGCGGTCAACGCCAAGTATTACGGCTGGCGGCTGGCGCTCTATATCGCCGGCGTCATGTACATCTCCATCGTCGCTACCACCTTGATCCTGCATTACTTATTCGCTTTTATGGGCATCACCCCGGAGAGCGCCCGCGCGGTTTCTGACGTCGCCCAGTTCAAGATGGATTACACCTTCTGGCTCAATCTGGGATTCGCCGCCGTCACAGGCGGACTGATCTATCTACACCGCCGTCACCTTAAGGAGCACGTCAAGGGTGGGATGGATCACCAAGGCGGACTGACGCTGAAAAGAGTAATCGTCTATCTGTTCATAGCTCTCCTTGCCGGTGGGCTGGCGGCCCAGGTTATGGTCGGCGGGGCAGGATGACCAGTAAAGCGATGGAATCAGGAAAGGAGCCTCACAGTGTATTTTCGTGAAGGCGAAAACTGCTACCGGTTTTCCGGAACGAACCGGATCGCTGTTCTGGTCGATTGTGCGATCTACTATCGAGTCGTCGCCGGAGCTTGCGAATTTGCCCGGCAGGCCATTTATATCCTTGGTTGGGATGTTGACAGCCGGATTCGTCTGCGCCGGGGAGAAGACGGAGATCAGGAGACTTTGGGTCAGTTCCTGGATTGACTGGTGCAGGAAATGCAGGGGGCAAGGTTTCAGGGGTCGGGCAAGGTTTCAGGGGTCGTGTCTCCATTCTTCATATAATGAAGAATGGAGACACGACCCCGTTAACTGAGCCTATTTACTGCACGATTCCAAGCAGGAGTTGGTCGATCGTATTTACCTTGGAATCGAAGAGTTCAACAGAGAGCCGGTCATATTTCGCTGGCGATACAAAATAGACGAACTGGCCAGCGCATAGTTGATATGTTATTAGCAGAACGGACTACTAGTGTCCCGTTTGGTTAGTCCATTCAGATAATTCTGAGGCATTTTGGTCGTTGCTTTTTCCCGCCCCCTTCGTCATTCCTTTCTTTTCACAGTGATCATTCTCGAATATTCCCTTGTCGCCCGGGAATTATTCGCTACGTCACGAGCCATCCTAAGACCTTCGGATATCGCGAGAAGCATCGAAACAGAACCGGCCGAAGCAACCGCGAGGGAAAACATGAAGAAGAACATTTCCCTCGGGTCGAAGATCAGTTTGCCCCATTGGTAGAAATGGACCAGACCCATGATCTCGGTGATGGTCGTGAATGCGGCCAAGAAGGCGAATGCCCCCGAGAGATAGAGGGTGACGGGGTAGGCTGCTTCGTCTCGAGCGTATTCCGGATCCGGACCGAAGCTCAGTCTGAAGCGGATCTTTTCATCCCGTTCCATCTCTTTTTGAATGCCCTCGCATATCGATATTTCAGCTGCTGTTCGTTGCTTGAAGGCAGCTTCCGCCGCTGCGACTCTCTGCACCTTGGCAAAGACTACGCCGCACTTCGGACATGCCACAGCCCCGGTCTCTTGAAAATCAAAACCACACTTCGGACACCTCACCGGTCATCCTCCCTTTGAATTTATAGTCACGTGCAGGGTCAAATCTTGAATCTCAAATTTTTGGATATTTTCAGGTTATTCGGTGGGCAAAGTTGATTTTCAAGATGTGACCTCGGCCGGATTATACTAACGGGTCGTGACGGATATTTGTAATATTCCCGAACTTCCGGAACTGTTTTAGTACATTCTCGACTTGTCGGATCCGGCTTTCGAGATCGCCTCGCAGGACGAAATACGGGATACGCCGCTCTGCCAGGTCCCCGATGATCTGCTTCTGAAACCACTGCCGTTTCTGATCCCCGCTCCGGTCCCAAGTTTCGGCATACGGAATGTCAGTGTCACAAAGAAAATACAGGTCGTAGCGTTTTTCAGCTTCCCGGGCAAGTATGGTCAACATCGGACCGGCGCAACCATGATAATCCTTGGCAAACACATAGGTCGTTATCGGGGACGTGTCGCAGAAAAGATACCGACGACTCAATGCCACCAGCGCATCTTCGCGCCGGTTGTGCTCAGGAGCGATTTCTTCAAACTGCTCCAGCGTAATGCGCCGATCCACATGGTTTTGTAACCAATATTCGCCCCCGTATTCAGGCATCCATTGCGTGTCGTAACGCTCGGCCAGGGCGCTGGTCAGGGTCGTCTTTCCCGTCGATGGTGCCCCCAGGAAACAGGCCTTGACGATAAGGTCCGCATATACCGTGTCGGAAAGAAAAGCCCGGCCAGAATAATAATCGGCGCGCAGTTGCGTTCCACTAATCGGAACCTTTCGCCGCGGTTCATCCACCCTCCGGTCGATGGCATTGAGGGCACGGCTGACATGGTCGCCGTAAAATTCGCTGGAGTAAAAGTGGGTGATCGGAAGACCGTTCAGCTTCTTGAGGATATAGCTTTCCTGGACGCGCATGATTTCCGGCGTGTCACCGTAGCCGTCGGGACCATCCCAGGCTTCAATGACCGTCACGGCTGGATACAGTGACTTTATCCAGTCGGCCCGCACCGGCAACGGAACCTCGATCAGGTCCGAATCATAAATCATCACGATCAGTTCATCGACCTCCGCCAGCGCGGTTTCGATGACCATCTGGTGTCCCTTGTGGAAGGGTGCATATTTCCCCAGCGTCAATCCACGCCGCATACAGGTCCCTTTTAGGCGGCAATCGGTGGACTGTCAGCGCTTGCGCCGACATGCCAGCGCCAGTACCCAAACATTGCATTCACCAGAAAGAGCGACCACATTAAAACCATCAGGTCTCCTGAATTTCCTCCGGCCTGGAAGCGCAAAAACCACATGATGACCGATAGGACATTCAACAGGATATAGAGCAGCCACTGTTCCTTATAGCGCCACATCATCAGAAATGTCGCGAGGATGGATAGCACATTGGTGCTCGCATCGACATACGGCGTATTCTGGCCCGGATTCAAGGCCAGCAACTTGCCCAGCCCGAACATGCTCAACATGCAGATGACTGCGATAACGGTCCGACCCTTCCCCGACAGACTCCGCATCCGGACAGCATGATTGTCCGAGGGATGCCGAACCCACATCAGATATCCGATGACTCCAGTAGGCAAAAAGAACAGGATGTTGAGATACACCTCACCAAAAAGGCCGTTTGTGTAAGCGAGGATTGCGTAAGAGATACTGTTGTACAAACCGAACAGATACCCTTCGCGACGACCGATAGCGATCAGGCCAACGCAGAGAATCCCCGAGAAGAAAATACTCGCGTCGAAAATGGTTTCAGAAAGAAATCCGCACAGAACAGCCCCGACCAAACCAAGGGCAGTCAGCCAAGAAATATCGATGAGATCATATGGTGATTTTTGTTTTGCCATTATTGACTCTATACGAGGAAATGGGTACCGGGTCTACACATTGACAGGCATCTTCGCTGTCAATGTGCAGACCCGGCACTGATGCTATTCTAGCTGGCCTGGTCTGACCCCAGGCACCGACCCTTTGTTGCGAGCTGGATGTCTAAGCGCTAGCGTCATCCCCCTGTGCTTCGCCCGAAGCATAGCCGAGTCAACCGTCCGATGCCACTGGAATTTGCCTCAATAAAGATCATCATCCGCTGACCAAGTGGGTTTTGGTCTTCTCTTTGCTGCATTGGGTCCGTTGGGACATCGCGGGCTCGCGTCTTTCCGCGGGTGCGAGAAGCATTTTGTGTCAATTCGACTTTAAGTAAAGATTAATTGTTGGTGGAAAATGCGGCTGATTGGCCGAAAAAAGATTAATATCGGGTGGTTACTCCCGCTGGCATCATCATTGCTCAGGAAAAAAATAGCGGTACTTGATTGATGGGATCAAGAATTGGCCGCTATTGGGAAATGGGATGAAGTCAGGCCCTTCAACCACAGGAGGACAACATGTCAGAACCATCGCGCAGGGAGTTTTTGAAGACGGGCGTCGGCGTCATCGCCGGGGCCGCATTGGTCGGCGGCGTCGCCTTGACCGGAGCCAAAGAGGCCGAAGCCGCAGTCACCCAACCTTTCGGATACATTCCGCTGGACGTGGAGACGACCCGGCAACTCGGCTACGACGGCTACAAGGGGATCATTATCGACGGCGTCAAACACGCCCATTGCGGCTTCGCCTCCTTCAACGCCATCACCAGTCAACTGAAGGCCCTCGATCCCTATGGCCCCTACGCCAATATTCCGCCGGGGATGATGGACTGGGCGGCCAGCGGCGTCGCCGGTTTTGCCAGCTTTTGCGGGGCGCTTAACGGCGCCTGCGCGGCGGTGGGCCTGATCTGCACCCCGGCGGATGCCAATGGCTTCATCAGCGACCTGTTGACCTGGTACACCGAGACCCTGCTGCCGAGCAACATCGTGGCCCCGACCGGGATTTTGCCGCAAAGTCTCGCCAGGACCACCCTCTGCCACAACTCCGTCACCAATTGGTGTCTCGCTTCCGGCATGGCCAGCGGCTCGCCGGAGCGCTCCGAGCGTTGCGCTCGGCTGGCCGGCGACGTCGCTGCCAAGACCGTCGAGATGCTGAACAACGGCCGCCTCGGCTTGCCGACGCCGGCCAGCAAGACCGTCTGCGTCTCCTGTCACTATACCGGGACGGATTACGCCGCCGGCCAGTTTACCCGCGGCAACGAAGACTGCACGGTCTGTCATACCGGCATCAAGAAGATTCCGGCGGGCGGGCATCGGGGCAAGTCGTAAGCGCACGCCAGAACAGATCCCGTTGTGACAGCAAAGTCCGGCCGGAGGGTTCCTCCAGCCGGACTTTATTTTGCGATTTATCGTGTCTCAGCGCGCCGGGTTGGCGGCGATATCGTTGCTGATAGCCGTCAGGTCCTGTTCACAAGACGCGAAGCTTGGCGAGATCCTCGTAGCCGAATCTTCCGAATTGCAAAATAATTGGGGCATGGGTAAGGCTTCCAGGTTGATAAGTCCTTGTTCCAAGTTGTCTCGATTCGTACAACTCCGACAAGTACCAAATCCCCCGATGATAGTCCATGCGCGTTTTTTCCCGTTGGCAGGAAGTTATGCATCGCCTGAGTTTATTGCAAAATTATAAATGGGGAAGTGTCCGTCATTTTCTCCGGGACAGAAGTATTTGTCGCTCATTAGTGGAAAATAGATCTGCTCCGGTTTTGGTGTCCGGTTTTTGTCCGAGGACATCGAACTCACCAAAAGCAATCCAGTAACTGACCTCACCAGACTCGAGCGTCAAATCGTCACTCCGGAATCACCGGCTCGACGAGCGTCGCAAGCTGGGCGAGGGATTCCTGCCATCCGAGATAGCACATCTCCACCGGAATCGCTTCCGGGAGCCCCTCCTGCACGATGTTCACCTCGGTTCCGCACGACACGGGTTTCAAGGTCACGGTCGTCTCCATCTCGCCGGGGAGGTTCGGATCGTCGAAGCTGTCCGTGTAGCGGATGCGCTCGTTGGGCAACAGTTCACGGTACACGCCGCCGAAGGAATGCCCCTGGCCGGACGAGAAGTTGGTGAATGACATTTTGTAGGTTCCGCCGACTTTGGCATCCAGGTGGTGCACCCTGCAGGTGAATCCGTAAGGCGGAAGCCACTTGGCCATGGAGTCGGCATCGAGAAAGGCACGGTAGACGCGTTCCGGGCTGGCCCGGAGGACGCGGTGAAGTCGGACGGTTCCTTTGGGCATGGTCAAACCTCCTTTACCTTGCAGCGGGGAGGGGGTCGGGTGTGGGTTGTTCACCCCATTCACCAACATTTTACCCCATACCGGCGTCCATTGCTGGCAGTCCCGCTTCCCGATTGCGTCCTCGGGGCCCAAGAGCTGCCTGAGTGCATGGGTCGTCTCAGGGGGCGGGTCGTCTCAGGGGGCGGGTCTCCATTCTTCATATAGTGAAGAATGGAGACACGGCCCCGTTAACGACCCTGATTCAGGAATATGGCACTACATTTCGACATTCAGGGAATTTGATACATACCCAGTATTTCTTTCCAATATCATCACCGGACTTCTTCTCTCTTATTTTCAATTCGCTACCGCATGCCTTGCAGGTATTAGCGGCTATAACTGGATTTGCAGTATTATATTTGGGTGTCGCAGACATATCTTTAGTATTATTATGTTTTTCATTATTAATAGTCTTTACATGCTTTATATGGTCTCTATTTGTTTTGATTGAAGGAGTCAGTCTGCCCGCCTCAATCTTGTTAACTATCTCTCTCACGTTTTCAACAGGCAAAACAAGCCTAGTCTTTGATTTTATAAATTTAATATAACCGATACCATGAGTAACGTTTTCAGGCATATTTGTTTTAAATGTACTTTCACCAACAAAAACAATCAGTGAATGTATTTGGTTCTCACTTAAGCCCAGGAGTGATTGCAAGGTTTTCACATGCTTGTAATTTTGACGCAATGGATTTTGAAATTTACTCTTATATTTAAAAATTTGTTGTGTCCATGTACTCTGATTGGGACCACCAAAAATCCATCCCTTCATATTTTTGGTTTCAACAACAAAAATGCCGTATTTTGAAACAATGACATGATCAATTTGAGTAGTTCCGTCCTCCGTTGGCATCGTGACGTTCTTTATAAGATGATACTCATTTTTATCAAGCATCAACTTTGCTGCAACATTTACAATAAACTCACCCATCACACCCTTGAACCAGGGTGATTTCATTAAAACAGCAATAATAATAATTAGTATAAAGAATATCATCCTTGAGCCTTTCTATTTTAACATCGGCCTGAGGACGGATTTCTAAGCGATCAAGCAACAACGTCCGCCGGGACATTCCCTAGAGACGGGCGATGATGTCGCCGGCGGTCACTACCTCGGCAAAGAGTGAGCCGAGGGCCGCAAGGTAGGCGGTCTGGACCTGTTCGGCGGCGACCCTTTGTTCGGCGAAGGCGAGGTCGCGGGTGGCACAGGCGTCGTGGGCGAGGGTGCACGAGAGGCCGAGGTCGAAGGCGGCTCGCACCGTCGTGTCGACGCACATGTGGGTCATCATCCCCGCGATGACCAGGGCCGTTATCCCGTTTTCCTCCAAGTAGGGAAGGAGGGGGGTGTCGCGGAAACTGTTGGGGAAGTGCTTGGTAAAGATCGGCTCACCCTCTGTCGGGGCGACGCAGGGATGGATTTCGGCTCCGGGGGTCTCCGGGAGAAAGAAGGTTGCGCCGGGCCTCGTATTGAGATGCTGAATGTGGATGATCGGCAGATCCCTGGCGCGGAAGGCGCCGAGGAGCTCCTCGGCCTTCCCTCCAGCCGCGAGGCTGTCGCTGAGCTCCATCGCCCCGCCGGGAAAGTAGTCGTTCTGGATGTCGATGATCAACAGTGCCTGGGCCACGGGAACCTCCGGAATAGAAAATTTGGGTTGAGCGGGGTCTAAAAAGGGAAGCTCCTTGCCTTGGGAAAGGTTCTCTCTTGAGGGCTCATCTGTTGGTGAGGACGTATTAAACAATTAAACAACGTGGGCACGTCCCTGGGCACCTTTACCTAATCATCAACCTTCCGTTCAAAACAGGTACCGAACGCCCAAAAGGTAGACCTGGCCAACAAAATTATCCTCAACGACTTCAGCAGAAGAGGATCTGGAGAATTCCATTCCAATAGAGGTCCGTTCATAACTGACCGTTCCCAGCAGATGCTCTCCGAGACGAACCGAGGTGCCGAGCTGTAATTTCAGAAGTGCTCCAGAGTCAATATCATCGAGAATCCGCCCGACAACGGGGGCCTGAACATTGTCAAATTCGATCCGGCCGACACCAATCCCGAGCCCCAACCAGGGTGTTACGGTATGGAGGATTTCATATTCAAAACAGGCATTGAGGACAAGATTTTTCATTGTCACTTCGCCGCTACCATCAACCGAAGACGAATTCAGGAGCACCTGACCGACATCATTTTTGTACTGTATCGCTTCGAGATCGAGCCGGAACCATCCGAAGTCGTAACCACCGTTGACGGCTAGTGCCATTCCGTCGTCATGCTGGATAGTTGTCTGGGTAGAGACAGAGAGGTCGTCTATCCGACTTACCCCGCCTGCGACGCCGGCGTACCATCCTTTAGCCATGGCCGCGCAGGGCGCTAACGACAACAGTGCAAGGGTCAGCACAAGGGTAAATCTGATTTTTTTCATAGGTCTCTCCAGAATATTTAGGGAAAGGCAACAGGGTCAGGCAACAGGCTTCCAAATTGCCAAGTTTAAGGGCCAGTAAAAGGAACGCTCAGGGGGCAAGCTTGACTAATGGGGAATTGCCTCCCCCACCATGTTCCGAGTACTTTTCATCTATCCGGAAATAGGCCCAACAATCAGCAGAATCCGCACCTTCATCTCCCCACTGAACTCCTCCAAATCGTCAGCCCCGATCATCTTGTGCCGAACCATCAGGCACAGGTACATTTCCATTTTCGACCGGGAATGACCGTCGAGGCAGTCGACCAGAATCCGGGCCACGCCTTTGATTTTCTTTTCCGCTTCCCAGAACTGCTCGGTCGGCGTTTTCTTCCCCTCGGCGAACAGGGCGGCGATCAGCTGGTTCTGCCTGGCGAGATAGCGTTCCCGCCACTCCGGGACGCGCTTGCGGAAGGTCTTCCAGTCGGATTCCAGGGGCTTGTTTATCATCGTTCCCTCAGCTTCTATGCTCCTTTTTCAACTGCCTTGGAAAACTAGGAATGCTTCTCGTAATTTTCCGGTTTCTCATGAACCGCACTTGAACTCGGTACCGATTTGACATAAAGAGTCTCCGGTGCAATATCCAGATCGTTCGGCCAGCAGACCGTGTCGCAGGCTACATAGGCCCGCTCGAACAGGGCCTGATCCTTCAGTTGGCGAAAAACTCCCTTGTCCAGATAGGGTCGAACATCAAACAGACGTACCTCTCCCGTACTGAACTCGATTTCCAGATGATAATTTTCCCGAGGTATGACACGGACAACTGTGATTGTCGGCATAACCGAAACTCCCTCCTGGTGCACAAATCCTCCAGCAATTCTTGAATGAAAAAGGGACGGCTGATTTCTCAACCTGTATCAAGGGTCATCCCTGCCGTGTAGTCGGCAATCCTCTCCATCCACTCCAGAATGTCCTGGATTCTGAATCGCCAGTCTCTAGACGGCATGCACCGATTCCCGAAGAATTTTCTCACGCAGTTGTGGTTTGAGCGCATCCGGAGTGACCAGGTCGACCGACTGGCCGAGGGTTTTTTCGAGGTAGTTTTTCAACCGAACGAATTCGAACAGGCCACCAACCCGCTCGAATTCGACCAGGATGTCGATATCGCTGTCTGGCCGTTCTTCGCCCCGGACGACCGAACCGAACAGGGAAAGGGAACGGACACCGAAGGCGTCAAGTTCTTCTTTGTGTTCGCTGAGTCTTTGAATGATTTGTGCTCGGTTCATAGGACACTCCGATGAGTGGGAACTGGCTTTCTTTATATCATCTCATTTTCCGGCCCCAAAGCACAAAAGCGAAAGGCCTCCCGGGGGAGGCCTTTCGTGATTTTCAACCTACGCGCACTCACTATACCCGCAGGCGTGGCGAGGACACTGATGCTAATCCCAAATAGCACCATCTCCCTGGGCATGCCCCCTTTAACTTTCAAGCCAGGCATCGGTAACGGCAAGAAATTTTTTTATAAAATCATCACGGCCACATAAACGTGGTTCCGTAAGCAACTCATATGCACGATTGAGGGCCTCTCCGATCTCTTCACGATGCAGTTCGGCACAAAAGACAGAGAAGAAGTCTGAAAGATCGACCACCGCTAAGTCAAACGACAACCTATTGACAAATTTAATTAACTTGGTTGCCGGATGTAAATCTGAATCACTACGGACATTTGCAGCAAAAATTACGTATTTATGTAGTTTGCCATCAGATACTTTTGATCCAAAATCAGTAAGTCTGTTTTTCCAGTCATTGCGGACAGTGACCTCATATGCAGCTATTAATTCATAATCCCTAAATTCTTCAATGTCACCTTTGGTCCCATCAAATTTATCTGATGCATGCGGATGGTGGGTTACAACTCGATGCCCAAAACGTCTCCTATGTATCTCGATGAAAGCCGCAACCAGAAACTGTTGTATGTGCCCCTCAGATGGAATGGCTATTAACTTCTCACAAAGACTAAGGCTTCGCGCATAGGATAAGTAACTTGCCGGGAGAGGTGGCAGAGCTTGTTGAATAACTCTTGAAGATTGCAATCGCCAAGCAATGTGGTCGACTAATTCTTTCCGTTGGCTTGGAGTGGTAGCCTTTAATCTTATTAGAAAATCTGAAAACCTTGAGTCTTTGGTAAGGTCAAATTGCCGCACAGCACCTTTCCAACCAAGATTTTCGCCGAATGCAGTTATGTTCTTATGGAATGTTATATTCCGGAAAGTCAACTCGCTTGCCAGTAACTTGTCGCCGTATCTGCCGCGCACACCCGTGGGTACTGATTTGAAATCCCATGTTTTGTCTACTATTGAATATACTGCAAGAAAGGCGCAAGCGAGCCTTAAACTTCCACCTTGTTGGTCTACATTATTGTCAAAAATATTTCTTATTGATATTGGTGCAGGCGAACCTAATGATTCACCATGAGAAATTCTGTCAATAAGACTAATTAATAAATGAACTGATTTTTCTATATTTTCATTTCTCATAGAATCATCTCATCCTGTATAGCGTTAACACCTTTTATTTTTTCGATAAATTCACCAGTATTTGAGTGCCCATTCAATTGCGCGATTAAAGCCTTCCCTACGGCGAAAGCAAGCTCAGGTGGGACCGCATCACCGACTTGTTTATATTGTGCCGACCGCTTACCTGAAAAATTTAAGTCTTGCGGGAAAGTTTGAATTAATGCGCACTCTTCTACACTGAGTCGTCTAGCCCCAGGAACAGCACCTTCCCATGGTGCGCCGCCTGCTCGAAGGTGTGCGTGATATGCTGGCGCAATATTCGCAGTGTCGAGCCAATGAGTTTTATATCCACCTGACGAAGCTAAAATTGTGTGGCATGGCCCGTCAGGGTCGATTGGGCGACCGCCGCCATTATATATATGACCTGCATAAGGGCTAAGGCGCAGATCAGGGTATTTTGCATATTTAACTGGGCAATTAGGTTGGTCACCAATCGGGTTGTCACCCAGTATGTCTAAAGCTTTTATGTGTAAATGTTTCGTTTCTGGCCCATGGGAAGGCATCGGGAATTTTAATTGACGATTACGAGCTCCCAGCACGATGAGACGTTTTCTTTTTTGCGGTACGCCGTAATCAGCTGAATTTAACACTGCCCAATTGAGCTGATAGCCACAATCCGCCAGCCTTACTAAGACGTCATCAAAATATGGGCGAGCTTTTTTGAATATCAGACCTGGGACATTTTCCATAAGAAAAGCTTCTGGTTGAACCTCTTCTAGGCACCGGATAAACTCAGGTATCATGTCACGCTTATCGGCCTTCCCCTTCTGCAAACCTCCAATTGAAAATGGCTGGCATGGCGGTCCGCCAACAACAATATCGACCTTACCACGAAATGGAGAAAAAGATATTCGTCTAACATCTTCATTGAAGTGAATAGCGTCAGAGTCATGAGAAGTATAGGTCGTCATTGCATCGCGATTAATTTCTACGTTTGCGAGTACCTTTAAGCCAGCACGTCGAAGGCCAAGAGAGAGGCCTCCTGGTCCGGAAAATAAGTCTATTATATGCATTTTAGTACCCCAAAACCGATTGTTGCTTTCAAAAGTTTGTGCTGATCGCGAGTTTTGACAGATCTCTTAGTTCAATGTAAATACGAAGAAAGGGGCAGACAACTTTCCGCCGCCTGACCCTTTCTGATTTATTGATCAGCCTACCATTTTAACGCCGCTGTTGTCATCCATTGCGTTAAGGGCTTCAGCAATGCCTAGGCGCACTCACTATACCCACACGCATGACAGACGCAGCACCCGCCTTCATGCTCCACCGGCCCGCCGCATTCGGGGCAGGCGCCGCCGGTCTGGCTGTGGTCGGGGATCATGTCTTCGTGGATCATGTGCATCTGGATCGCCTTGGCGACGGCGTCGGCGCAGGAGGTGACGCGGTTGTCGCCGAAGCCGGCGGGTTTGTGGCAGGTGATGCCGATGAGCTGCTTGACGGCCTGCCTGGCCTGGACGCCGCTGCGCCAGGCGAGGGAGACGAGGCGGCCGATCGCTTCGCACTGGCTGGCGGCGCAACCGCCGGCCTTGCCCATGGTGGTGAAGAGTTCGAAGAGGCCTTCGTTGTCTTCGTTGATGGTGACGTAGAGGGGGCCGCAGCCGGTCTCCATCTGGTAGGTCGAACCACGGAGGGCCCGGGGGCGGTCCCGTTTGCGCCCTCCCTTGTGGGATTCCATGGGGACGGAGGCCTCGGGGGACTTCTCTTCCTTCTTGCCGACGGAGAGGACCTGCATGTCGCGGCTTCCGTCGCGGTAGATCGTCACCCCCTTGCACCCCTGGCTGTAGGCGAGGCGGTAGACGTTGGCGACGTCGTCGCGGGTGGCGCTGTGGCCGAAGTTGACGGTCTTGGAGACGGCATTGTCGGTGTGGCGCTGGAAGGCGGCCTGCATCCGGATATGTTCTTCGGGGGAGATGTCGTGGGCGGTGACGAAGATGTTGCGGATGTCTTCGGGGATCTGCTCGATCCCTTCGAGGGTTCCGTGCTCGGCGATGATCTTCATCAGTTCGGGGGAATAGAAGCCGCGCTCCTTGGCGACCTTCTCGAAGAGGGGGTTGACCTCGACGAGGACGTCGTTGTCGAGAACCTGGCGCACGTAGGAGACGGCGAAGAGGGGCTCGATCCCGCTGGAGGAGTTGGCGATGATGGAGATGGTGCCGGTGGGGGCAATGGTGGTGCTGGTGGCGTTGCGCACCGGCTTCCCCCCCTTGACGTCGAAGGTGCTCCCCTTGAAGTTGGGGAAGGGGGCGCGCTCGACGGCGAGTTCGCGGGAGAAGGCCCGGGCCTCTTCGGTGATGAACTTCATGACCTTTTCGCCGAGATCGACGGCCTGCTCGCTGCGGTAGGAGAGGCCGAGGAGGATGAGCAGGTCGGCCCATCCCATGACGCCGAGCCCGATCTTGCGGTTGGCGCGGGTCATCTCGTCGATCTGCGGCAGAGGGTAGTTGTTGACCTCGATGACGTTGTCGAGGAAGCGGGCGGCCAGACGTACGGTGCTGCGCAGCTTGTCCCAGTCGACCTTGCCGGCGCCGGTGATCATTTTGGCCAGGTTGATCGAGCCGAGGTTGCACGACTCGTAGGGGAGAAGGGGCTGCTCGCCGCAGGGGTTGGTCGCTTCGAACTCGCCGATCTGCGGGGTCGGATTGTCGCGGTTGAGGCGGTCGAGGAAGACGATCCCCGGCTCGCCGTTGGTCCAGGCCAGCTCGACGATGTGCTCGAAGACCTTGCGGGCGGCGAGCTTCTTCAGCGGCTCGCCGCTGCGGGGGTTGATGATGTCGTACTCGCCGTCGGCTTCCACCGCCTGCATGAAAGCCTCGGTGATGCCGACGGAGAGGTTGAAGTTGGTCAGCACGTTCTGGTCGCGCTTGGCCATGATGAAATCCATGATGTCGGGATGGTCGACGCGCAGGATCCCCATGTTGGCGCCGCGGCGGGTGCCGCCCTGCTTGATCGTCTCGGTGGCGGCGTCGAAGACCTTCATGAAGGAGAGGGGGCCGCTCGAGACGCCGGAGGTGGAGCGAACCTCGTCGTTTGCCGGACGGATACGCGAAAAGGAGAAGCCGGTGCCGCCGCCGCTCTTGTGAATCAGCGCCGTCTGCTTGATCGCTTCGAAAATACTCTCCATCGAATCGCCGACGGGGAGGACGAAGCAGGCCGAGAGCTGGCCGAGCTCGCGACCGGCGTTCATCAGGGTCGGCGAGTTGGGGAGAAACTCGAGGGAGGTCATCATCGCGTAGAAGTCGTTCTCGAGGGCAACGGGGTCGACTTTGGTGCCGAGGCGGGTCTCGGCTTCGGCGATGGCGCGGGCAACCCGGTGAAACATGTCGGCGGCGGTTTCCTGAACCTTCCCCTTGCTGTCGCGCTTGAGATACCGGCGTTCGAGTACGGTCAGGGCGTTTTTGGAGAGGGGGAGGGTGGCGGTTTCGGCCGTCTGCTTCATCGGTGTGTTTCCTTTTTGGGGCTAATGATTTTTGGGGAGGGGTCGATCTTGTTGAAAATTCAGGATAGCTATATTGGGAAAGATGTCCTATATTCTGTGGTGCCGGCAAATTTGACCACAATATGTCGTGGCTGTCAAGGGTCATGGAGGCAATAAATTCATCTGCGGAGCCCCTGCGGATCGGGCGCGGGTCTTGCAAAGAATCAGGCCAGGATGACGCCGCTGTTTATATTTGTTCCCTTTTGAACCTCGACCTTTTTCGTCGTCCTTTACAGTCTCCCTGAGAGCATGGTAAAAATCGCTCAGGAAAGAGAATTAAACCCTCAGGCAGATCGGCGGGTTCCCCATATGAGTACCGACACTGGTTCACCGGAGAACATCGAAGAGGAGCTGCGCAGCCTGAAAGGGATCGTCAGCGTCGCCCAGGTGGTGGTGAGTTCCCTCGAACTCGACGAGGTGCTGCAGAACATCCTCTACAGCGCCATGGCCACCATGGGGATGCCGGCGGGGTCCATCGCCCTCTTCGAAGAGAAGTTCAGCGAACTCTCCCTGCACGCCCACGCCGGCCTCAGTCTCGACTTCGTCTCCCGCAACCGCTGGCGGGTCAAGACGGGGGGGCTGACCCACCGCATCCTCGAGGAGGGGGAGCTCTTCGTTGTCGAGGATACGGGCGACGCCGCCTTCTTCAATAACCCGCTGGCCGTCGCCGAGGGGATCCGCTCCCTGATCGCCGTTCCCCTCAAATATCAGGAGAAGATCGTGGGGATTCTCTACCTCAACGACTTTGCCCCCCGCACCTTTTCCGAAATGCGCCTCAGCCAGTTGGGTATTCTCGCCTCTTTTGCCACCATGAGCATCGACAACGCCCGCCTCCACGAGGCGACCCGGCTTCTGGCCTGCACCGACGGTCTCACCGGCCTCTACAACCACCGGCAGTTCACCCAGCTCTATGCCCGGGAGGTCTCCCGCGCCGAGCGCTCCGGCACCCCACTGTCGCTGGTGATGATGGACGTCGACAACTTCAAGAAGTTCAACGACACCTACGGTCACCCCGCCGGGGACCAGGTCCTGATCACCGTCGGCGAGATCCTGCGCAAAACCCTGCGCGAGGTCGATCTCCCCTGCCGCTACGGCGGCGAGGAGTTCATCGCCCTCCTCCCCGAGACCGATCTCGAAGCGGCGCTCCTCGTCGCCGAGCGGGTGCGTCACGGGATCGAGCGCCACGCCACCCGGGGCCTGGCGGAGACGGTCACCGATCCGGTGACGGTGAGCATCGGCGTCGCCACCTATCCCCAGGACGGCACGGATCTCGAGACGCTGCTGAAACTGGTCGATTCCCTCCTTTACAAGGCCAAAAATGAAGGCAAGAACCAAGTCTATCACGCGGCGCAGGGCGAGTGACCATGGCCGGTGAACGGATACTGATCGTCGATGACGAAGAGGGGATGCGGCGCCTCCTGGTCAGGGTGCTGGCCAGGGAAGGGTTCGAGACCTGCGCCGTCGCTTCCGGTCGCGAGGCGATGCAGCAGGTGGCGGTGGACTCCTTCGATCTGGTGATCACCGACATCCACATGCCGGGAATGGGGGGGCTCGAACTCCTCGACGAGCTCAAGGCCTTCGATCCGGCGTTGCCGATCGTCGTCATTACCGCCTACGGCACCGTGGAGAGCGCGGTGCAGGCGCTGCGCGCCGGCGCCTACGACTACATCACCAAACCCTTCGAGACCGACGAGATCCGCCTCACCGTCGCCAAGGCCCTCGAACGCCAGCGCCTGCTGGCCGAGAACCGCTATCTCCACGAAGAGCTCGAGGGACGCTACGCCTTTACGGGGATCGTCGGCAGATCTCCGACGATGCAAAAGGTCTTCGAGGTCGCCTCCTCCGTCGCCGCCAGCACCGCCAACGTCCTGATCACCGGCGAGTCGGGGACGGGGAAGGAGCTCATCGCCCGCTCGATTCATTTCAACTCCCCGCGCAAGGACAAACCGTTCATCGTTCTCAACTGCGCCGCCCTCTCCGAAGGGGTGATGGAGAGCGAGCTCTTCGGCCACGAACGGGGAGCCTTCACCGGCGCCATGGCGACCAAGAAGGGGCGCTTCGAGCTGGCCCACGAAGGGACCCTCTTCATCGACGAAGTCGGCGAGATGAGTCTCAACGCCCAGGTCAAGCTGCTGCGGGTAATCCAGGAGCACGAGTTCGAGCGCGTCGGCGGGACCAAGACGATCCGCAGCGACGTGCGCATCGTCGCCGCCACCAACAAGGCCCTCGAGGCCGAGGTGAAGAAGGGGACTTTCCGCGAAGACCTCTACTACCGCCTCAACGTCGTCAACATCCCCCTGCCGCCCCTGCGGGAACGGCGGGAGGACATCGAGCCTCTGGCCCGGCATTTTCTCCATCAATACGTGCTGGAGACAGGCAAACGCATCGAAGACATCTCCCCCCGGGCCCTCTCCTGCCTTTTGGCCTACGAATGGCCGGGAAACGTGCGGGAGCTGCAGAACGCCATGGAGCGGGCGGTGGTCCTCGCCAAGGGGGAGACCCTCACCCCGCGGGATTTCCCCCAGGGGGTGCAGGGGCCGGGGCAGATCTGTCTCGACCTGCCGGAGCGCGGCGGGAGTCTCACGGAGATTCTCGAGGATCTGGAGATGCAGCTCATTCTCCAGACCCTGGCCCGCGAGAACGGCTCCCAGACCCGGGCCGCCTCCGCCCTCGGCATCAAGCGCACCACGCTGCGCTACAAGATGGAGAAGTACCGCCTCGTCGGCGGCGACGATTGACGAAAATCCGTCTAACTCCCCCGGGATGGAACCCTTGTCCCGCCCATCTCCCCCGGCCGGCCGCCTGCAGCGGCCTTTTGCCGTTGTGGTACGGGACTTGCTCCGGGATTTAATAATCAAAGCAGGACCTTTGCCTCACGCGACGCCGCAACGACGCAACGCTTCAAGGTCAAAGTCCGGATCCAAAGATTTTCGTCGCGTCGTCGCGTCGTCGCGTGAAACAGAATTTGGTTGGCCCCTTATTTTTGTCTCTCAAACCGAGGCTAAATCTTTTCGTCATGAGCACTCGTGCATAGAAACAGCCTCATACTCCTGATCGCCCTGATCCTTCTCGCTCTCGGCGCCTGTCGCGAGATCCCTTCGGATCGGCTCTACGCCCTCCGTCTCGACGCGGCGCCGGGCGAGTCCGACTGGGAGCGCGCCCTGCCGCGAACGGTCAGCGTCAAGGGGGGACGCGTTCACAAGGAAGTGCTGCTGGCGGATATCGACGAGGATACGGTACACACCACCACCGCCTCCTGCCATCACGGCGCCTCGCTCCCCGATCCGGTGGCCGTGGACATGCGGGCCTTCTACACCGAAAAAGACCTCTACCTGCGCCTCTCCTGGAAGGACGCCACCTTCGATGCGGCGATGCGGGAGTGGACCTTCGACGGGGTGCAGTGGCACAATGGCGGAAACGCCGAGGACGGCTTCGGCCTCATCTTCGACGCCAAGAGTCGGTTCCAGCGCTTTTCCTGCTCCTTTGCCTGCCACATCGACGATTTCGGAGTCTCCGGCGCCAACTTCCACGCCACGAACAAGATGAAGCTGGTCGAAAAGGGGGAGTGGGTCGATCTGTGGAACTGGAAGGCGCAGCGCACCGGACGCCACGGCTTTGCCGACGACCGCTACCTCGACCCGGAGGGGATGCACGGCGACACCCCCGGCGAGATCTTCCGCGAGAACTCCAAGGCCCGGGTGACCGCCACCATCCCCTTTGCCGAGGGGGACGCCCCGATTTATGATGCCGAAGGACTCTCCGTCGGCAAGGAATTCCGTCCGGCGGGGAGCCGGGCTCCCGGCTATCTCACCGAACGCCCCGTCGGCGGCCGCGGCGATGTCGCAGCTTTTGCCGTCTGGGACAACGGACGCTGGACCGTGACGCTGCGCCGCTCTCTCAACACCGGCGACCCCCATGACGTGATCTTCGTCCCCGGGGATCCGGAGGGGATCGCCTTCGGCCTGTCGGTCATGGACAACACCCTGCTCGAACACTACGCGTCGACCACCCTGGAACGAATCGTCCTGATGCCCAGGAGCCAGCTGAACCTTGCCGGCCAGGGCGATTGACCCCTACGGAGAACAGATCATGAACCTCTTTCGCTTCGCCCTTTTCACCCTCCTGTCCCTCCCGCTGGCCCTTGCCGGCTGCTCCGACGACCCCGCCGCCGGTCGGTCCGGGAGCAAGGGGATGGCCCGCCTCGCCGGAACGGTGGTGAGCCCCCTGGAGGGGACGTACCTCTACATCTACAAGAAGGGGATGGATCTCTACGGTCCGGCCTTTGCCGTTTCCGAGGCGACCGGCGCCGACGGCCGCTTCGATCTCACCCTCCCCGAGGGGGAGTACATCGCCGTGGCCCGCAAGCGCGTCAACGGCGATGCCGCCGGTCCGATCGTCTCCGGGGACAATAAAAGCGATTTTCTCCCCCTTTCCGTCCGGGAGGGGATGGCCGAGATGACCGTTCTGGCGCCAGTGAAAATCGGCGACCAGAGGATGCTCACCAAGGAGGTTGCCGTCACCAAGACCGGCCTCGCCGGGCAGATCCTCGACAGCGACGGCAATCCCGTGGAGGGCGCCCGGGTCCACGTCTACGACCATGTCCAGATGTCCGAGCGTCCCAAGTACGTCTCGGAAAAGACCGGTCCCGACGGCCGCTATCTCATCTATCTCCCCGAGGGGGGGACCTACTACCTCGCCGCCCGGGACAAGTTCGGCGGCCCCCCCAAGCTCGGCGACCTCTACGGCCGGTACGACCAGGGGACCATCGAGCCTTCGGCGCTGGTGATCCGCCAGGGCGAGATCCTTCCCGACGTCGACATCACCGTGACCAAGGTGTGGTGATGAAGGCTCTGACCCTGGCCCTTTCGGCTCTCCTCCTGCTGACCCTTCTTGGCTGCCAGCAGCGCGCCCCCCTCGACATCGAGGCGCTGCAGGGGCGGGCCCGCGGCGGCGATCCGGCCGCTCTGCGCGAACTCGTCTCGCTCCTGGCGGTGACGGAAAACGGCATCGATGCCCGCGTCTACCCGATGATCCTCGAACTCGGCCCTCCGGCCATCCCCGTTCTCCTCGAAGAGGCCGGCGCCGCCGACCGCAACCTGCGCGAGCATGTCATCGCCGCCCTCGGGACCCTCAAGGTCCGGGAGGCCGTCCCCTCCCTCGTCGCCGTTCTCGACGACGTTGGCCTCGGGCGCCGCTACGTCGCCGCCTGGGCGTTGGGGGAGATCGGCGACCCGGCGGGGATCCCGTCTCTGATCCGGGCTCTCGACGACGACGAGCGCGAGGTGCGCAGGTATGCCAGCCGCGCCCTGATCCGCCTCAACCAGGCGGCCGTTTCTCCTCTCCTCGACTACCTCGGCGGTGCTTCGAGCCGCGGCGAGGGGGGGGCGGTGCGCGTTCTGGGGGATATCGGCGACCGGCGCGCCCTCGAGGCGCTGCTGGCAAGGACCTCCGGACCCAACCGCGGCGACGTCTTCTTCGCACTCGGCAAGCTGCGCGATCCCCGGGCGGAGGCGGCTCTGATCGCCGGGCTCGGCGATGAGGAGTGGCGGGTGCGGATGAACGCCGCCATGGCCCTCGGCCCCCTGGGGAGCCCCGCCGCCATCGAGCCGCTGCGCAAGGCGATGGAGGACGAAATTCATGTGGTGCGCGAATGGTCGGCCCGCTCCCTGGAGACGATCACCGGCAGCCACGTCCTCTACCGCAACGAAAAAGGGGAATACGTCCCCCCCTACAACGTCTACCACTGACGGTCGATCCCGGGGGGCACTCCCCCCGAAGGACGGTGCTATGTTCGACAACCTTCTCGAAATCAAGGGGCTCGGTCCGCTCCTGCGCTCCCCCTGGCCCTGGCGCCTGGTCCGTCTGGCCGGGCTCCTGGTCCTTCTGGCGATGACCGCCTACGGCTGGCACCATCACGCCATCCCCGGGGTCGAGGTTGCCGACCCGCTGATGTACACCAACTTCGCCAGCTACTTCTTCTGGGTGCTGTGGATGATGGGGGTGGTCTTTCTTGCCCTCCTCATGGGGCGGGCCTGGTGCACCGTCTGCCCCCTGGGGTGGATCAACGGCCTGATCGCCCGCCTCGGCCTCAATCGCCCCCTCCCTTCCTGGCTCGACAACTTCGTGCCGGTGACCCTGGCCCTGATCGCCCTGCAGCTGGCGGTCTATTTTCTCGCCATCCACCGCTTTCCCGACTACACCGCCGCCCTTCTGGCCCTCATGCTCCTGCTGGCTGTCGGCGCCGGGCTGATCTTTCGCAAGCGCTCCTTCTGCACCCTCTTCTGCCCCGCCGGAGCGGTCTTCGGTCTCTACGCCCGGGTCGCCCCTTTTCAGCTGCGGGTGCGGGACGGGGAAGTCTGCAACGCCTGCGAGTCCAAAAACTGCGTCTCCGGTGCGCCTCTGCAGAAGCGCCTCACCCTGGGATCGGCGGTCCTCACCTGGCAGGGGCACCGAGCCGACTGCCCCGCCGATCTGGTTCTCGCCGGGATCGAGGAGAGCGCCACCTGCTCCCTGTGCCTGCACTGCGTGCAGAACTGCGACAACGACAACATCGTCCTCGGTCGCCGCCCCTGGCTGGCGGATCTGGGGCGCGGCGGCCTGCGCCCGAGCGAGACCCTCTTCTTTCTCGTCCTCCTCGGGATGGTGACCGCCAACTTCAGCAAGGTCTACGTCGACCTGCGCGAGGTGATCTTCTGGGCTCCGCAGCAGGCCGCTGTTCTCCTTGGCTGGGCCTCCGGCGGCTATTACCTGCTCACCGCCCTCTGGGTGGCCCTGGTCTTTCCCCTGTTGCTTCTGTTGCCGGGGTATCTGGTGCTGCGCCTCGGCGAGCTGCAGGTCGAAACGCTCCCCGTTTCCTCCTCTGCTCCTCCGGCGCCTGCCGCGGCGGCGCCCCACCGCTCGGGCTTCTGGAACACCCTCGGCGAGCTCGCCCTGCCGCTGATCCCCATGGTGCTTTCGGCCCACGTGGTGCTGGCGGTGGTCAAGCTTAACGCCAAGGGGGGGTATCTCCCCTTCGTTATGGCCGACCCGAGCGGGGTGAAGAGCTATCTGGCGATCAGCGTCATGAACACCGTTGCGGCCCCGGGGGTCCTCATCCCCCTCGACATCCTCAAATGGCTGGCGCTGGCCCTCCTTATCGGCGGCTATCTCCTCGCCCTGGCCGGGACGCGGCGCGCCGCCGCCTCCCTCGGCGGCGAAAAGGTGAAGACCTATCTGCTCGCCGCCATGGTTCCGGTCACCCTGGTCGCCGCCATCTACGGCTCGACCCTCTTCACCTGGCTCTTTATCCGATGAGGCGCGCTCTTCTGAAACGGGCAGTGCTTTTGACCTTCCTTTTGCTGACGGCGGTTTCCCCGGCCCTCGGCTGCTTCGGACCCAAGCTCTATTTCGGGGTTTCTCCCGGGCCCGAGGCGGAGATCCTCTACCAGCTCTGCGCTCTCTACGTCAAGGAGAAGACCGGGACCGAATCGGTGCGGGTCGATGTGGCCACCGGCGAGGGGCTCGCCCTCCTCGGGGACGACAAGCTCGACCTGGTCCTGGTCGAAGGGAGTGACGGGGAGGAGGATCTTCTGCGCCTCGCCCCTTTCCCGGCCTTGCGGGCCGGCAAGCGCCCCCGGGACGATCTGCAGTTCACCACCGTTCTGCCGGCGCTACACAAGCTCGCCGGGCTCCTGCGCCGGGAGGATGTCGCCGCGCTGCTGGCGCGCGTCGCCGCCGGAGAAGCGTCCGCCGCTGCGGCCCGCGCCTTCCTCACGGACCGGGGGTGGATCTGATGGCGACTGCCCGCATCGCTCCCTTGCTCCTTCTGCTCCTCGCCGGCTGCCTGAATCCCTCCGGGCAGCCGGTCACCCCCGCCGAACCCCGGGAGGTGGCGGGAATCCTCCGCGGCGAGACGGTGCTGGAAGGGGATGTCCTCTTCAGCGGCGACGTGCTGATTCCGGCGGGGAGCACCCTGACGCTGCGCCCGGGAACCCGGGTGCGCATCCAGGTCTCCGAGAGCACCCGCATCGACCCCGAATACCTTTCGCCGGCCACCGAGCTCCTGGTGCGCGGGACCCTCAACATCCTCGGGACTCCGGAGGCGCCGGTGGTCTTCCTGACCACGGAGGCTCCCGGGTCGGAGGTCGGGGACGACCCCCTGTGGGCCGGAATCATTCTCGACGGCGCTGCCGCAATCCTGCGCCACCTGCAGCTCTCCCGGGCCGAGACCGGAGTCCTCTGTCTCCGCTCCTCGCCGCGGGTCGAAGGGAGCGTCTTTTCCGAATGTCGCTACGGCCTCATCGCCCAGCAGGGGAGTGCGCCTCTTCTTGTGGGAAATACCTTCAAAAACGGCGAGGGGGGGGTCTTCTGCTGGCTCGGCTCCGATCCCGTCCTCGAGGGGAACGGCATCGTCGGCAACGCAGAGGAGGGGGTGTTCGTCGATGCCACCAGCCGTCCGACCCTGGCGGGCAACCGCATCACCGGCAACGCCATCGGGCTGGCCCTCTATCCCCGCGACCTCGTCTACGATCCGACCCAGATCCGGGAGAACGAAGAAAATATCCGCCTCCTCGGGCCGGAGGAGGTGTCGCCATGAGAACGATCCCGCTGTTGATCGCCCTTGTCGCCGTTCTCGCCGCGCCGGCGCTGGCCGCTGAGCCCTTGCGCTACACCGGGGAGGAGACCCTTTTTCAGGATACGGTCTGGGAAGGGGAGGTGCACATAGACGGAATCCTGACGGTGGCCCCGGGGACGACGCTGGAAATCCGCCCCGGGACCGTGGTCCGCCTGAGCCGCCTCGACAGCAACGGCGACGGCATCGGCGAGCATGAACTCTTTGTCCAGGGGGTCCTGCGCGCCCTCGGCACCGCCGCGGAGCCGATTCTCTTCACCTCCGCCGAGAAGACCCCCGTTCCCGGCGACTGGGGGGCGATCAACATGATGGCCTCCGAAGAGGACAACGTCCTCTCCCATTGCACGGTGGAGTACGCCTATCGCGGCTTCCACGCCCATTTCGCCCGGGGGCGCCTCTCCGACGTCGTTTTCCGGCGCAACGTGCGCGCCCTGCAGTTCCAGGAATCGACGGTGTCGCTGAGCGACTGCACCGTGGAGGACAACCTCAACGGGCTGCAGTTCCGCAATTCGGAGGTGACCCTCGAACGCCTGGCGATTCGGCGTAATGACTGGGGATTGCGCTGCGTCTACAGCGACGTCAGGGTGCGCGACTCCCTGTTCGAGGGGAACCTGATCAACGGCGCCAACCTGCGGGATTCCACCTTTTCCGTCGAAAGGTGCCGGTTTGTCGGCAACCGCAAGGGACTCTACCTGCAGCGGAGCCGCGGGACGGTGCGGGAGAGCACCCTTCTCGACAACAGCGAACATGGCATCTTTCTTGAAGACTCCCAGTGCGACATCCTGGGCAACCGCGTCGCCGGCAACGGACGCGCCGGCGTGAAATGGGTTGACTCGGAGGGGATTTTTCAGGATAACTCCCTGGTGGACAACGGCGAGTACGCCCTGATCAACGACGGCGAAGGGGCCGTCGACGCCCGGGGGAACGGGTGGGGGACGACTTCTGCCAAGGCGATCGCCATTCTCATCCGCGACGGCGCCGACCGGGCCGGCCTGGGTCTTGTCGATGCCGGGGGGCCGCTGACGACTCCGGTGGCGCAGGGAAAATAAATTCTTTTGCCTCACGCGACGACGCAACGACGCAACGCTTCAAGATCAAGAACAAGATCAGGATTGGTGCCAAGGGTTTTCGTCGCGTCGTTGCGTTGTCGCGTGAAACATGCCCCTGAGCTTTTGACAGATTATTGATTAAGGCCTTGTTCGGGCTTCTTTGTCTAATTAACCGCTTGACCCTAAGGCTCCTCATGCTGCTGAATTCCTTCCGATCCCCATTCTCCGCCATCCGGCTCTCTCTGTTGCTGGCTGCCGTCACGGCCCTTTTTCTCCTGGCCGGCTGCGACAACGAGCCGCAGGGGCCGGTGCTGAAGATCGGCTACATGAACTGCAACAACGAGCAGGAGACGATGCAGCGCTTCGCCCCCCTGACCCGCTACCTCTCGGAGCAGGCAGGGGTCCGTTTCGAGGCGGTCCCGGTGGACACCCAGGATTTCGAGGGGCGTTTCAAGGCCGGGGAATTCGCCCTCACCCATACCAATTCCCTCCTTTACATCGTGCTGCAGCACAACGCCGACCTGCGGCTCGTCGCCGCCGACAAGCGCGGTCACTTCGGGGCCCGCAGCGCCGGGACCCTCATCGCCCGCAAGGACAGCGGCATCAAGACCCTCGAGGATATCCGCGGCAAACGCCTGGTTTTCGGACCGGCGATGGCCCCCACCGGCTATCTTGCCCAGTACGACCTGATGCTCAATGCCGGGATCGACCCGGAGACGGATCTGGCCTACTACGCCATCCCTTCCGGTTCCTTCAAACATGAAAAAGTCCTTTACGGCCTCTATTTCGGCGCCTTCGACGTCGCCGCCGCCCCCGCCCTCGACCTCGAGTTGATGGCCGCCGACGGCAAGATCAACGTCGATGACTTTGTGGTCCTGGCCCAGAGTCCGGTGATCCCCTACTGCACCTTCGGATCCTCCGCCGATCTCGACCCCGCCATCCTGGCCAAGGTCCGCAAGGCCCTCCTCGGCCTCAAGCCTCAGGATACGGTGGAGATCGACGGGGAGCGGGTCAAGGTGCTGCAGTCGGCCTGGGTGGAAGGGTTCGAGGAGCTCCTCGACAGCGACTACGACATCATTCGCGACATGGCCCGGCGCACTAATATGCCCCCCTACCAGACTTTTTGAGGACCATGACCCTCGACCGTTTCGACAGATTCCACGGCCTTCTCCTTCTCCTTGTCGCCGGAGGTCTCGTCCTTTTGCTGGCCGTCGCCGAAAGCGGGGGAGGGCGGAGCGCCGCCGGCGTCGACAAGGCGATGGAGCAGGCGCTCGACTACCAGGCCCGGGTCGCCTTCGTGCAGAAGCTCTACGGCCCCGTGGAAGATCTGCGCCGGGACGGCCAGTTGCAGCAGGCCCTCCTCAAGCTCGACGAGCTCGAGCGCCGCTACCCCGGCGAGGCTCACGGCTACATCCTCCGCGGCGAGATCCTCGGGGAGATGGGGGTTCTCGCCGAGGCCGTCGCCAGCTATGTCGCCGCCCTGCGGCTCAACGGCGATTACGTCGATGCCCGAAGCCCTCTGTCGCGCCAGACGGAAATCCGTCAGCTGGTGGACGACGGGCTGCGGATTCTCGGCGGCCAGGCCCGCAGCCACCCGGAGAATCTCTCTCTGGCGGCGGCGGTAAAAAACGTCCATTACCTGCAGAGCCGCCTCGCCGGCGGCTGTGAGTGAAGCGATGAACCTGCGTGACTGCCATCTCTGGATCGTCATTGCGGCCGGGGCCTTTCTCGGGGCCCTTGGCGTGCTGCTGGCGGTCTGGGGGAATCCGGAGAATTCCGGGATCTGCGTCTCCTGCTTCATCGAGAACAGCGCCGGGGCTCTCGGCTTCCACGAAAACGCCCGCATGCAGTATCTGCGGCCGGAACTCATCGGCTTCGTTCTCGGCGCCGCCGCCTGCGCCGCCGGTTTCCGGGAATTCCGCTCCCGCGGCGGGAGCGCCCCTCTGCCGCGCCTGGTGTCGGGTATTTTTCTCATGGTCGGCTGCGCGGTCTTCATCGGCTGTCCGATCAAGCTCTTTCTCCGTTTCACCGCCGGCGACCTCACCGCCGTCGCCGGGGTCCTCGGGCTGGTCGCCGGGGTCTGGGCCGGGCTCAAGGGGCTCGGCGGCGGGGTCCATCTTGGCAGCAGCCGGGAGGAGGGGAGGGGGAGCGGCTTCCTCGTTCCCGGCTTCTTCCTCCTGCTGCTGGTCCTTTTCATCGCCCGTCCCGGTTTCCTCATCTTTTCCGGACGGGGGAGCGCCGCCCAGCACGCCCCCTGGCTTCTGGCCCTGGGGGGAGGAGCTCTTCTCGGCGCCCTGGCCCAACGCAGCCGCTTCTGTATCACCGGCGGGGTGCGCGACACCCTCCTTCTCGGCCGCCGCTCCCCCCTCCTCTGGGGACTGCTGGCCTTTGTCGCCGCCGCGACCGCCCTCAACCTGGCGACCGGCCGCTTTCACCTCGGGCTTTACGGTCAGCCCGGGGCTCATCTCGACCACCTCTGGTCCTTTCTCGGCATGGCTCTGGTCGGCTGGATCTCCGTCCTCATCGGTGGCTGTCCCTTCCGCCAGCTGATCAAGGCCGGGGAGGGAGATGCCGACGCCGGACTGGTGGTGGTGGGAATGTTCATCGGCGGCGCCCTGGTGCAGTCCTGGGGGATTGCCGCCACCGCCGCCGGAGTCTCCCTGGTCGGCAAGGCGGCCGTGCTCGCCGGCTGCCTCTTTGTCCTCGGCGCAACCCTTCTGTTTCGCGAACGGGCCCCCGCCTGACCGGCTGCTCTTTTGGGGCCCTCTGAAAGGAACGACTATTGAATTGCTTGATCCGTAACCCCGATATCGTCTGGCGGGTGGAAAAACGCCGGGAAGAAACGATCCGTCAGGCCGCGGAAGCAGGGGAGGACGTCTCCGACCGCGGGACGGTGATCCTCATGATCTCCGGGATGATGCATCAGCTCAATCTCGTCGGCGGCGAAATCTGGACCCTCTGCGACGGCAGCCGCACCGCCGATGAGCTCGTCGACGCTCTCGCCGGCGAGTATCAGGTGGCGCGGGAAGAGCTTGCCGGCGACGTCGCCGAATTCATCGACGATCTCCTCGAAAGGGGGTGGCTGCGCCATGGCTGATCCGATCACCGAGCTCTTCTCGGCGCCGCTGACCGTCAACTGGACCCTCTCCTTTGCCTGCAACTTCAGCTGCTCCCACTGCTACAGCCGGGAGGAGGTCGCCGAGGAACTTTGCACCGCCGATATCTTTCGCATCGTCGATGTGCTGGCCGAAAAGCAGGTCCCCTTCATCAATTTCGGCGGCGGCGAGCCGCTGATCCGCCAGGACCTCTTCGACATCGCCGCCTACGCCACCTCCCGCGGCCTCAACGTCTCCATGAACTCCAACGGCTGGCTCCTCGATGAGAACGCCGCCCGGCGTCTCAAGGAGAGCGGCTTCAAGAGCGTCGGCATCAGTATCGACAGCGCCGAAGGGGCCCTGCACGACGATTTCCGCAACCGGCCCGGCTCCTTTCCCCGCGCCGTGGCCGCTCTCGACGCCCTGGCCGCCGTCGGCCTCAAGAGCACCATGAGCGCGGTGATTTCCCGGATCAACCACCGGCACTTCCGCGACCTGCTGCAGCTGGCCCGGGAGCACGGCGCAGGCACCGTCTACCTGCACAACTTCAAGTGCAGCGGCCGCGGCTTCAAAAACCGCGAGGAACTCGATCTCTCCCCCGAGGAGTGGAAGGCCTTCTACGTCGAGGCCCTGGCCGTGCAGAAAGAGACGGTCGATCTCGACATCTCCTTCGACGATCCGGTGATCGCCTCGCTCCCCGGATACAAGGAAAATCCTCTGGTCAAGGGGAGCAGCTGTGGTAAACTTTCCCTGCATTTGCGCCCCGATGGCGACATTACCCCCTGTGGCTTCATCCCGCTGGTGGTGGGGAACATCCTCCGGGACGACTTCGATACCCTCTGGTATGATTCGCCGATTCTCAACAAGATGCGCAACAAGGAGGCGACGGGCAAGTGCAGCGGATGCGGCGCTTTTTCGGATTGTCTTGGCGGTTGCACCGCCCGCTCCTTCGCCGTCACCGGGGACTTCTGCGAGCCCGATCCGCACTGCTGGAAATAACTCCGGTCCCTGGCATATCTCGATCGTTGGTTGGAAATAAATCGCATGGAAAAGGAGGTGAGGCGCATGCAGAAATACGTAAAGCCCCGGGTGGTCGGTTCCTCTAACGTTCATCCCTGCTAGTGCCCCGATTGGTTAATTCCGTCCATTAATTCTGGTCCTTTTGGCCGCTCCCTGCGTTGGGTCTCCTCGGCTTAAGCCCGGCTAGGCCTGCGTCGACCCGCCTTGGCAGCGACCAAAATGCCTCAGAATTATCTGAATGGACTAACCAAACGGGACACTGGGGACCAGGGGGCAGCCATGCTGCCCCCGTTTTTTTTCAGGGGTCCTTCCCGGAAAAGGACCCCTCTTTACGGCTACGGATATTCCATGACCCTCGATCTTCTCGATACCCCCCTGCGGGCGACCTGGGACCTTCACTTCGCCGACGGCCGGCCGGCCCGCTGTGTCGCCGCGGTGGCCGAAGCCCTCGGCGAGGGAGGGGTCTTTTACGTCACTCTCGATAAGCGCCCCCTGGCCCATCCGGAGATCGCTTTGATCCTTTCGAGGCTGGCCGATACCGGATGCCGGACGCTGGTGGTCTGCAGCGGCGACGAGGAAGAGTTGCGCACCCTGAAGGGGCCCCTTTCCATCGGCTCCCTTTTTCTCGATGCGGCCTCCTTCATCGGCGGCGGAAAACTCGATTTCGTCCGTCTCGGAGAGGTTCTCGACCGTCTCCGGAGGCGGGGATTCGATCCTTCCCTCCTCCTGACTCCGCTGCGCGGCACCATCGGCTTTTTGCCCGATTTGCTCTCCTTCTGTCGGGAGCGCGGCGTGGGGAAATTTAAGTTGCCAAACATCGGTATCGATGCTAGTTTTTGCCACTCCCGTCGGGATGATTTTCTGTCGGCCGAGGACCTTTCGACGCTGAAAGAGTCGGTTGGCGACGATCCCCCGACGTTGCGCCGCGGCATCGCTCTGGAGATCCACGATCTCTTCCTCTGGGAAATCCTCTTTCCCGGCGGCGAGGAGGGGCGCAGCGAATACGGCGGCTGCCAGGCCGGCAACAGTCTGGCCCACGTCGATGCCGAAGGGATGCTTCACCCCTGTTCTTCCTGGCCTTCGCCCCTCGGATCCCTCGTCGGGGCTTCACTTGCCGAGCTGTGGCAGTCACCGCTGCGGATGGCAATCCGCGCCGAGATCGCCGCGATCCCGGCGGGATGTGCGGGGTGCCGCGACTATCCCCTCTGCTTCGGCGGCTGTCGCGGCCTCTCCCGGACCCTGAGAGGCAACCCCGACGGGCGCGACTCCCTGTGCAGCGGTACCCGTTCCTGAACGTCGGCAACGACCTATCTCTTCGGCTCGAATGACTCCATGGCCATCTATTTCGACAACGCCGCAACCACCTTTCCCAAACCCGAGGCCGTCATCTGCGCCGTCGAGGAGGCCCTGCGTTTCTGCGGCGCCAATCCCGGACGCGGCGGCCATCGCATGGCTCTCGATGCCGTGCGTCTGGTTTTCGAAACCCGCGAAGCGCTCGCCTCCTTTTTTGCCATAGACGACGCCTCGCGGATCGCCTTTACCGCCAATGCCACCGAGGCGATCAATCTGGCGCTCTTCGGCCTCCTGCGCCCCGGCGATCGCGTCGTCACCTCGACCATGGAACACAACGCCGTGACCCGCCCTCTGCGGGCCCTTCAGGAGCGCGGAGTGACGGTGGTCAAGGTCGCCGCCGACCCCCAGGGCTTCGTCGACCCGGCCGCCATCCGCCAGGCCTGCCTTGCCGAAAAGACCCGTCTGGTCGTCCTCTCCCACTGCTCCAACGTCACCGGAACGGTGCAGCCGATCGAGGAGATCGGCCCCTGGTGCCGCCGCCAGGGGATCCGCTTCATGGTCGATGCCGCCCAGAGCGCCGGGCTGATCGCCATCAACGTCGAGGGGATGGCGATCGATCTCCTCGCCGTTCCCGGCCACAAGGGGCTCCTCGGCCCCCAGGGGACGGGATTTCTCTACGTGCGCAAAGGCCTGAACCTGACCCCTCTGATCTACGGAGGGACCGGCGGTAACTCCCATTCGGAGCTGCAGCCCGAGGAGATGCCCGAACGGTTGGAGAGCGGTACCCTCAACCTGCCGGGGCTGGCCGGACTCAAGGCCGGTGTCGAGTTCCTGTCCGCCGAGGGGCTCGCCGAAGTTCGCGCTCACGAAGGGGAACTCCTCGAGCGTCTCATCGCCGGTCTGCGCGAGATCCCCGGCATTTCCCTCTACGGTCCGGCCGACCCTCGCTCCCATGGCGGCGCCCTCTCTTTCAATCTCGCCGGGCGGGACCCTGCGGAAGTCGGGTTTCTTCTCGACCGGGATTATGCTATTTTCAGCAGAGTCGGGCTGCACTGCGCTCCCGATGCCCACCGCAGCATCGGCACCTTCCCCCGGGGGACGGTGCGGGTCAGCCCCGGCTACTTCTCCACCGCCGAGGAAATCGACCAGCTGCTGGTGGCCCTGTCCGCCATTTCCACCCATCCCCCCGATTAGGTGCGCGGGATCGGCCGCAAAGGAGAACGTCCATGAAAAAAATTGTGATGCCGGCGATTTGTCTCTTTATTCTCGCGACCTTTGGCGCCTGCTCCCTGGCTCCCGAAAACCCGGTGACCCGCGATGAGCTGATGCGCACCCGGATCTATAGCGAGTACATTATTCAGGAGTCGCCGGAGCAGGTCCTCCATGCCCTCAACGGGGACGGCGAGGTGGTCCTCGAAGGGTCGCGCAACATCGGCGGCAAGGTCTATCCGCTGCACATCAAACTTCTGGCGACCTCCGAGGGGATCGAAGTGGTGGATTACGACCGCTGACGCCGCCTCCCCCGTCCCCCCCGCACCCCCTTCAGAGAGGCCGCGCATGAAAAAAACCTACGTTCTCGACACCAACGTGCTGCTTCACGATCCCCAGGCCCTCTTCCGCTTTGAGGACAACGATCTCGTCATTCCGATCACCGTCATCGAGGAAATCGACGGCTTCAAGAAGGATCAGAACGAAATCGGCCGCAATGCCCGCCAGATCTCCCGCTACATCGACGGTTTCCGGGAGAAGGCGCACCTCACCGAGGGGGTGACCCTCGATTCCGGAGGGGTCCTCAAGGTCGCCCTCTGCACCGAGGAGACCCTCAAGCTTCTCCCTCCCGAACTGCGTGCCGAACGGGGGGACAACCGCATCCTCGCCGTCGCCATCGAGCTCAAGGGGAGTTGCGATTGCCCGGTGATCTTCGTCACCAAGGACATCAACCTGCGGATCAAGGCCGATGCCGTCGGGCTGATGGCCGAAGATTACGCCTCCGACAAGGTCTCCATCGAGGAGCTCTACTCGGGGACCGCCGAGGTTCTGGTCGACAAGGCGAAGGTCGACACCTTCTACGGTCAGGGATTTCTCCCCCTGGAAGGGGATTTCCAGCCGAACCAGGGGTTGACGCTGGTGGACAGCGCCAACCCCTCCCACACCGCCATCGGCCGGTACGACCATACCCTGAGACAGGTGGTGCCGCTGATCCGCACCCCCAAGGAAGGGGTCTGGGGGATTCACCCCCGCAACCGCGAACAGCAATTCGCCTTCGATCTCCTCTTCAACGAGGATATCCAGCTGGTGACCCTGGTGGGGAAGGCCGGCACCGGCAAGACCCTGCTGGCCATCGCCGCCGGTCTCTTCAAATCGGCCGACGAGGGGAGCTACAGCCGGCTCCTCGTTTCCCGCCCCGTCTTTCCCATGGGGCGGGATCTCGGATTTCTCCCCGGCGATGTGGAGGAAAAGCTTGCTCCCTGGATGCAGCCGATCTTTGACAACGTCGAGCTCCTTCTCGGCGCCGTGGAAGAGCACGGGAAACGCAAGCGGGGGTACAAGGAACTGGTCGATATGGGGATCATGGAGATCGAGGCCCTGACGTACATCCGCGGCCGCTCCATCCCCAAACAGTACATGATCGTCGACGAGGCCCAGAATCTCACCCCCCACGAGATCAAGACCATCATCACCCGGGCCGGGGAGGGGACCAAGATCATCCTCACGGGGGACCCCTACCAGATCGACAACCCCTACGTCGATTCCTCGAGCAACGGCCTGACCTACGTCGTCGAAAAATTCAAGGGGCAGGAGATCGCCGGTCACATCACCCTGACCAAGGGGGAGCGCTCCATCCTCGCCGAACTCGCTGCGAATCTGCTTTAGTCCCCCTTCACCCCTAAGGTGCTCATGCTCCTTCTTGCCATAGAATCCTCCTGCGACGAGACATCGGCCGCCGTGGTCCGCGACGGTCGGCAGGTCCTCTCCAACATCATCGCCTCGCAGGTGGACGTTCACGCCCGTTATGGCGGAGTCGTCCCCGAGCTCGCCTCGCGCAAACACGTGGAGGCGATATCGGTGGTGATCGATCAGGCCCTCGAGACGGCGGCCATCGGACTCGAAGCCGTCGAGGGGATCGTCGTCACCCGCGGCCCCGGGCTCATCGGGGCGCTGCTGGTCGGGCTGTCGGTGGCCAAGGCCATCGCCTTTGCCCGCAAGCTCCCCCTGGTCGGGGTGCACCACATCGAGGGGCACATCCTGGCGCCCCTTCTCGAGGAGGAGGTTTCCTTCCCCTATCTGGCCCTCGCCGTTTCCGGGGGGCACACCCACCTCTACCGGGTCGACGGCATCGGACGCTACGTCCTCCTCGGGCGCACCATCGACGACGCTGCCGGCGAAGCCTTCGACAAGGTGGCAAAAATGCTCGGTCTCCCCTATCCCGGGGGGATCCTCATCGACCGCCTCGCCTCCGGAGGCAACCCCGAGGCCATCCCCTTTCCCCGGCCGCTGCTCCACCAGAAGAATCTCGATTTCAGCTTCAGCGGCATGAAGACCGCCGTTTTGAACTATGTGAAAAAACAGGAGGGGCCGATCCAGGGGGATCACCTTCACCACCTGGCCGCCAGTTTCCAGGCGGCGGTGGTCGACGTCCTCTGCCAGAAGACCTTGCGGGCCGCCGAAGAGCAGGGGCTGGGACGGATCGTCGTCGCCGGCGGTGTCGCCTGCAACAGCGGCCTGCGCACCCGTCTGCACGCCCTCGGGGGGGAAAAGGGCCTGGACATCCATTTTCCCTCTCCCGTTCTCTGTGCCGACAACGCCGCCATGCTGGCGGTGGCGGGGGACTGCTACCTCCGTGCCGGGATTTCCGAGCCCCTCGATCTCAACGCCCTGGCCAGTTGGCCCCTCGACCGGGCCGGTCGCGAAAAGTGGCATCCGGGGGAGGCGAAGTCGTAGAATATTATGTGGCGACGCTGGTCTTTTGTTCGACAGTTCAAACTCAACGTCGTGCGCTTTCTCCGTCTGCGGGGGGAACCCGACGAGATTGCCAAGGGCCTCGCTCTGGGGATCTTCATCGGCATGACGCCGACCTTCGGTTTTCAGATGGTCCTGGCGATCTTCTTCGCCCTCCTCCTCAAGGAGAACCGTCTGGCCGCCGTCCTCGGCGTCTGGATCACCAACCCGGTTACGGCGCCGGTGATCTATGCCTTGGAATATGAGTTGGGGCGGCTCCTCCTCGGCATGAAACGCGCCCATTTTCCGGCGGAGCTCACCGCGGCGGCCTTCAAAAATCTCGGCTGGGAGGTCCTCGCCCCCCTGTGCCTCGGCAGCCTCCTCTTCGGGATTCTCTGTGCCGGCCTGAGCTATGCCCTGACCCTGCGGCTGATTCCGCTGATCAAGACCTGGCGGGTCCCCCGCTGGCCGCGCCCCCGCAAGAAGTCTTGACTCCGCCTCGCCGCTCCTTAGGTTCCTCAGCCAGGCTCCTTCTCCCCCTCCCATCCGGATTATTTATGGACTACCGCCCGAAAAAACGTTTTGGCCAGAATTTTCTCAAGAGCGAACACGTCGTCGAGCGGATTCTCGCCGCCGCCGACCTCGCCGAAACGGACCGGGTGCTGGAGATCGGTCCCGGCCTCGGCGCCCTCACCGACCGTATCCTCCCCTTGATCAACGAGATGACGGTCATGGAGGTCGACCGCGACCTGGCCGCCCGGCTTTCCGCCCGCGCCCCCGACAAGCTGACGCTGCACCTCGGCGACGCGCTGCGCCTCGACTGGGACGCCCTGCTGACGGCGCCCCCCTACAAGCTGGTCGCCAATCTCCCCTACAACATCTCCAGTCAGATCCTCTTCAAGGTTCTCGATCACCGCCGGCTCTTCCGGCGCCTCGTCCTCATGTTTCAGAAGGAGGTCGGCGACCGTCTCTGCGCCTCTCCGGGGACCAAGGACTACGGCATCCTCTCGGTCCTCTGCCAGGTCTGGTTCGACGTGAAACGGGTGGTCAATGTCCCCCCCGGGGCCTTTTCCCCGCCGCCGAAGGTCGATTCCGTCGTCCTCTCCTTCGAGCCCCTCCCCGAACCCCGGGTGGTGGTGACCGACGAGGCGCTCTTTCGCCGGGTGGTCAAGGGGGCCTTCGCCCAGCGCCGCAAGACGTTGCGCAACACCCTGAAGGCCTCCGGTTTCGGCGATCCGAATCTGGAGGAGATCCTGCTGGCCATCGACATCGATCCGGTGCGGCGGGGAGAAACCTTAAGTCTCGAGGAATTCGCCCGTCTTGCCCAGGCCCTCGGAAAAAATTCAACGACGGCCGGACAGATCCCTTAAGCCAGCCGCCCATAACACAAGGAGTTGCCACCGTGTCCCAACCCGTCGCCGTGGTCAACGGCAAGCCGGTCAGCCGCCAGGAATTCGACAATGCCGTGCAGGGGTTTGCCATGGAACTCCATCGCAAGACCATGGAGCACCTTACCGCCGAGGAGGGAGTTAAGGTTCGGGAACTGGCCCTGGAAAAGCTTCTGGCCCGGGAGCTGGTCTATCAGCACGCCCTCTCCCTTGGGGTGGTGGCCGACGAGGAGGCCATCAACGCAGAAAAAGCAAAAACCATCGCCAACTTTCCCGATGAAAACGAGTTTTACGCCACCCTGGCCAAGGCCGGCATCGATCCCGCCGCCTATCACCGGATGCTCCGCCAGGATCTGACGGTGAACCGGATGACCGCCGCCAAACTCGCCGAGGTGACTGAACCGACGGAAACGGAGGTGGAGGATTTTTACCGCAGCCGGCCCGAGCGGATTCTCGAACCGGCCCGGATCCGCGCCTGCCACATCCTGGTGCGGATTCAGGAGGGGAAGAAGGAGGAGGCCCTGGCGCTGATCAACGATCTCAAGGGGCGGGCGGCCTCGGAAGATTTCGCCGCCCTGGCCCGGGACCATTCCGCCTGTCCCAGCGCCTCCCGGGGCGGGGACCTCGGTTATTTCCATCGCGGCAGCATGGTGCGCCCCTTCGAAGACGCGGCCTTTTCGCAACCGGTCGGCGCCGTCGGCGAGGTGGTGGAGACCCCTTTCGGGTATCACCTGATCAAGGTCCTCGACCGGCGGGAGGACCGGCCCCTCCCCCTCGATGAGGCCGCTCCCCGCATCCGGCGGTTTCTCAAGGAAGAGGCCGGGGCCCGGCTCCTCGGCGACTGGGTGGCCGAGCTCCGCGCCCGCGCCGTTATCGAGATTCTCTCCTGATCCCCCGGCTCTCTGTCCCCCGGCCGGAGGGCGATCCTTGTCAAATGGAGCGCGATGAATTAACCTGATACCGTTCGTGCCGAACCCCCGGCAGCCGTTTGCGGGCCACCTCTTTCCACCAAGGGACGCCATGAAACGAATCGACACGCCCAGCACCGATCCCGCCAGGCCGCAGGAGCTGGAAGACAAGGTCGGCGAAATCCTCTCTCTTCTTGCCGCCGAGCCCGACCCGCAGCGTCGTCTGCTGTTGACGTCCCTTTCCGGCATCCTGCGTTCCCACGCCCCCCTCTATTATCTCCAGATGTACCCGGCCCCGGACCTCGTCGCCTGGCTCGGCCGATTTCTCGATTTCATCGCCCTTCGTCGCGACGCCGTGACCGTCGCGACCTTCCCGACCTCTACCGGCAGCCGGGCCCTGCTGCTGACCAATACCCCCGACGCCCCCTATCTCCTCGATTCGCTGCAGAACGTCCTCTCCGGTGCCGAACTGCGCTTTCAGGTCCTGGCCCACCCCATCCTCAGGGTGCGGCGCAAGGAAGGGGTCCTGCTCGAATTGGGCGAAGTCGGCGGCACCGGACCCCATGAATCGTTCATGATCATCAAGGTCGAGGGGCTCGCCTCCGCCTCCGCCCCAGCGCTGCTGGCCAGGGTCAAGACCGTCCTTGCCGCCGCCCTGCAGGCCCATTCCGACCGGGACGCCCTCCGGCGGCAGTTCAAGGCCCTCGAGGGGATGGTCGACAGCGACGGGTATCGGGATTTTTGGCGCTGGCTCTCGGACGGCAACTTCATCCCCCTGGCCAGTCGCCAGTTCCAGGTCGAAGGGGGAGGGGGGAAGGTCGGCAGCGAGGTCAAGGGCCGGCTCGGTCTCGACGATGACCTCATCGCCTTTCCCGAACCGGGAGTCTTCCCCCTGCAGGATTATCCTCCTCCCTTCAAGGCGCTCCTCCTGCGGCAGGAGGCGGTGGTTGTGGAGGAGCTGCCGGTTTCAAGTCCCGTGCACCGCGCCGAGCCCCTGGTCTATATCGGCGTGCGCGAAATCCTCGAAGGGGATGCCTGGCGCGAGCATGTCTTTGTCGGTCTCTTTGCCGATCGCACCCTCGAGGAGGGGGCCAGCCATGTCCCGGCTCTGCGCCGCCGCATCGAAGGGGCCCTCGCCAGCCTCTCGGTCCCCAGGGAGTGCCACGACTACCGGAAGATTCTCGAGATCGTCAACAGCTTTCCCAAGGCGGAAATGTTTTTCATGTCCCCTGCGGCCCTGCTGGAGACGGTGCGCTCCTTCACCCTTCTCTATCGCCACGACGCCGTCAGGGTGGTGGCGATACGGAGTCTGGCGGTGCAGGGGGTGAAGCTTCTGGTGATCATGCCGCGGGACTTCTTCAGCGATGAGACCCTGCTGCGGATCGAGGCCCACCTGCGGCGTTTTTTCCGCGCCCCGGCGGTCTCCTCGAGGATTGTGCACATCTCCTCCGACTATCTGAGCCTGCATGCCAGCCTGATCCCCGGCGACGCCGGAATGGAATGGGATCTCCCCCGTCTCGAAAACGCCCTGACCCGGATTGCCCGCCCCTGGGAGAGCAAGCTGCAGCTCCTTCTGGAGCGCAGCCATGGCGAGACGGAGGGCCTTGCCCTCTTCCGCCGCTACCGGGGGAGTTTTTCCCGGGAATACCGCGCCCTGACCCACCCGCGCTTCGCTCTTCGCGATATCCTCAACGTCGAGCGGGTTCTCAACTCCAGGGAGGAGATCTTCGATCTCTGGGGGCCTCTCGGGCAGGAGACGTCCCACTACCGCCTGCAGTTCTACTCCACGGAGAAAAACAACCTCAATGCCTTGATGCCGTACCTGGAAAACCTCAACCTCAGTGTCATCGAGGAGGTCGATCTTCTTGTGGCAGTCGCAGGTACCGAGATTCATATCAAGAGCTTTGCGGTCCGCGGTCCCGAGGGGGGAGGTGCCGGCACCCTCTCCACTCTGGCTCCGCCGCTCTTGGAAGCTCTCGGCGCCTTGCGCCGCCGGGTCGTGGAGAACGACTACCTGAATCGCCTCCTGCTCCTCACCGGCCTCACCTGGGAACAGATCGACGTCTTCCGCGGCTACCGCAATTATTACTTCCAGCTCGGCTCCCCTTTTACCAAACGGCGGGTCGCCTTTGCCCTCATCAACAACCCCCGGGTCGCGCTCCTCCTCTATCGTTACTTCGAAAACCGCTTCCGGGTCGATTCCCGCTGGCCCACCGCCGCCGACCGCGAAGAGCAGGCCCTCTCCCCCCTGCGCCTGGAGCTGGCCTCCGCCCTGGAGAGCGTCGGCGACGTCAACGAGGACAACATCCTGCGCACCCTCTTCAACCTCATCGACTCTACGGTCCGCACCAACTTTTTCGTGCGCCGCGGCGGTCCCGATGACTTCTTCGCCTTCAAGATCAGCGCCATCGGCATCATCGAGATGCCCGCCCCCCGCCCCCTCTTCGAGATCTACGTCCACGCCGCCGAGATGGAGGGGATCCACCTACGCGGCGGCAAGGTCGCCCGGGGGGGGATCCGCTGGTCCGATCGCCCCGACGATTTCCGCACGGAGATTCTTGGCCTGATGAAGACGCAGATGACCAAGAACGCCCTGATCGTCCCCGTCGGCTCCAAGGGAGGGTTCGTGGTCAAGACCCCCTTTGCCACCCGCGAGGAGGGGGGAGAACTCTCCCGGGCCGCCTACCAGAAGCTGATGCGCGGCCTCCTCGACCTGACGGACAATCGCCGCGGCGCCGAGGTCATCCGCCCGGAAGGGGTCGTCGCCTACGACGAGGTCGATCCCTATCTGGTCGTCGCCGCCGACAAGGGGACGGCCCATCTCTCCGACACCGCCAACGCCATCAGCTCCGAATACGGCTTCTGGCTCGGCGACGCCTTTGCCAGCGGCGGCTCCCACGGCTACGACCACAAGGAGCTGGGAATCACCGCCCGCGGCGCCTGGGAATCGGTCAAGCGCCACTTTTTCGAATTCGGCCGCGACATCATGGCCGAGCCCTTCACCGTGGTCGGCATCGGCGACATGAGCGGCGACGTCTTCGGCAACGGCATGCTCCTCTCCCGGCAGATTCGTCTCAAGGGCGCCTTCGACCACCGCCACATCTTTCTCGACCCCGACCCCGATCCGGCGACGACCTTTGCCGAGCGCCAGCGGCTCTTCGCTCTCCCCCGGTCCTCCTGGGACGACTACGACCGCAGCCTCCTCTCCAAGGGGGGGGGGATTTATCCCCGCAGCGCCAAGGACATCCCCCTCTCCGCCGAGGTGCGCCAGTGGCTCGGGGTGCGCCACGAATCGATGGATCCCCAGGGGCTGATCCGCCTCCTCCTGACCGCCGAGGTCGATCTTTTGTGGAACGGCGGGATCGGTACCTACGTCAAGGCGTCCAATGAGAAGAACGAAGACGTCGGCGACCGGGCCAGCGATCCCCTGCGCGTCGACGGCAACAGCCTGCGGGCCCTTGTGGTCGGGGAGGGGGGGAATCTCGGGTTCACCCAGCGCGGCCGTATCGAATACGCCCTGGCCGGGGGACGGATCAACACCGACGCCGTCGACAATTCCGGCGGGGTCGATTGTTCCGACCATGAGGTCAACCTCAAGATCCTGATGCAGCACCTGCGGGAGACGGGGGAGGTGACCTCCGATGACGAGCGGGACCGGCTGCTGCAGAGCGTCACCGACGAGGTCTGCGCCGCCGTCCTCGCCAACAATTACGGCCAGAGCCTCTGCCTCTCCCTCGATATGATCCGCAGCGGCCGGGAGACGGAAGTCTATCTCGAGCTCGCCGACCGCCTCGCCGGTGCCGGCCTCCTCGACCGCCGCGGTGAATACCTCCCCACCGCCAGGGAGGTTGCGGCCCGCCCCCAGGGCCGCTTGACCCGCCCCGAGCTCTCGATCCTCATGGCTTACTCCAAGATGCAGATCTATCAGGCCCTCCTCGAGAGCACCCTCCCCGAGGAGGACGGGGTTCGGGATCTCCTCGCCGGATACTTTCCGTCCCCGATTGCCTCCCGCTTTGCCGGAAATCTGGACGGGCACCCCCTGGCGCGGGAGATTACCGCCACGGTGATCACCAACCGGGTGATCAACCAGGCCGGCAGTCCCTTTGCCTCGACTCTGGCGCGAAAAGCGGGGGGGAGTCTCATGGAGGCCGTCGCCGCCTATCTCGCCTTCGATGCGGTTCTCGAGGGGAGCGACCTGCGCCGCCGGATTTCCGCCGCCGACGGTCGCCTTCCGGCCGCCGAGCAGTACGATTTGCTCCTCGATCTGGAAGGGACGCTGAGCGCCATGACCTCCTGGGCGCTCAAGAACGGGATCGGTCTGATGCCGGGGGCCGCGGTCCTCGACGACTATCGCCACCAGCTCCTTGCCTACCAGCGGATCCTCGGCGGAATTCTCGGCGACGAGGAGTGGGGGCGGTGCAAGGAGCGCTCGGAGGCCCTGGAAGGCTTCGGTTTTTCCGCCGATTCGGCGCTGAAACTAACGACCCTCTCCCATCTCGAAGAGTTCCTCCCCCTGATGACCCTCGCCGGGGAGACGGAAAACGATCTCTATTCCGTGGCGCAAACCTGTCGCGAGGTGAAGACGCGGCTCGGCATCGACGAGCTCCGGACCATGATTGCCCGCGTGCGCATCGGCGACCGCTGGGACCGCATGGCCTATCAGGCTCTGGTCGAGCGGACGGCGGCGGTCAGCTTCGCCCTGACGGCGGCGGTCTTCCGGGAGAGCGCCGGCAATCTCGAGGCCTATCTGGCCCCGCGGCGGAAAACGGTCCGCTTCTATCAGGGACTCAAGGAGGGGTTGCGCTCCGGTCCGGCGGCCAATTACCACCCCTTCACCGTGCTCGTCGGCACCCTGGAAGGGATGCTCTCCTTCAGAGGACCGGCACGGCCCGTCTGAATCGAAAATATTCCAAGGAGACAACAGTGAAAAAACGCACCCTCGGTCCCTGTGTGACCTTCTTTCCCCAGCCGACCACCCTGATCTCGACCCTCGATGCCGAAGGGGACGCGGATATCATGACGGCCACCTGGACGGGGATCGTCAGCAAGACACCGCCGACCATGGCCGTTTCCCTGCACCAGGGGCGTAAGACCTATGAGAACATCCGCGCCAGCGGCTGCTTCGTGGTCAACATGGTCCCTTCGCGCCTCGCCGTCGAAGCCGACTTCTGCGGCCTCAAATCGGGGCGCGACGAGGACAAGCTCGCCGTCACCGGGCTGCGCGCCGCCGCCGCCGTCCATGTGGCCGCTCCCCTGATTGCCGAATCCCCACTCAACGTCGAGTGCCGCTACTGCGGCGAGCTGGAACTGGGGGACTACCGCCTGGTCCTCGGCGAGATTCTCGAGATCCACGCCGCCGAGGCGGCCTTTGACCCCGAGGGGGAGATGAGCCCGCTGGCCTTCGATCCCCTCGTCTACCTCGGCGGAATCCGTGAATACTGGAGTCTCGGGGAAAAGGTCGCCGACGCCTATCAGGCCGGGAAGAAACTCTTCTGATAGCGACCGCCCGAGGGGGCGATTTTGCCGGTTGTCACGGCGGCTGCGGCTGTGAAATAATGGTGGACAGGCAAGAAAAACCCATGGTATACGATAAAACGCTTTTTTAAAGAAGCCTTGCGGGCGGCCCGGGACAGGTACCGGAGCAGTGCAGCCGCCTGGTTTTTTTCGATTCATCACGATACCGCCTGGATCCATCGGACCGGGACGGAAGGCGACAGCAGGCAAAAAGGGAGCATTGTCCCCTTTTTTGCCCCGACGCATGCCTTTCGGACCCGTTCCGGAAGGCATCTTTTGTTTGGGGTACGGCGACGGAAAGGGTAGAGGTCCGCGAGTGAAAAAACAGACGACCATTCTCGATATTCAGCGCATGAAGGCCGAAGGGGAGAAGATTTCCGTCCTGACCGCCTACGACTTCCCCTTCGCCCGGCTGATGGACGATGCCGGCATCGACATGATCCTCGTCGGCGACTCCGTCGGCTCCGTCGTCTCCGGCTACGACAACACCCTGCCGGTGACGATGGAGGAGATGATCTATCACACCCGCGCCGTGGTCCGGGGGACCTCGCGCGCCCTGGTGATCGTCGATATGCCCTTTCTCTCCTACCAGGTCGACCTGCGCGAAGCGCGCCTCAACGCCGGGCGCCTCATCAAGGAGGGGGGAGCCCAGGCCGTCAAGCTCGAAGGGGGGGAGAACGTCGCCGAAACCATCGCGGCCATCGTCGCCATGGATATCCCCGTCGTCGCCCATATCGGGTTGACCCCCCAGTCGATCCACCGCATGGGGGGCTTTAAGGTGCAGGGGAAGGCGGCCGAGCAGGCGCGTCAGCTCCTCACCGACGCCCTGGCCGTCGAGGCCGCCGGGGCTTTTGCCGTCGTCCTCGAAGGGATCCCCATGGAGCTCGCCCGGGAGATCACCGCCGCCCTCTCGATTCCGACCATCGGCATCGGCGCCGGAGTCCACTGCGACGGGCAGGTCCTGGTGATCCACGACATCCTCGGCCTCTGCGAAAAATACTCCCCCAAGTTCGTCAAGCGCTACGCCGACGTCTCGGAGACGATCCGCAGCGGGATTGAAGAGTACATCCGCGAGGTCAAGGGGGGGGAGTTCCCCGACGAAGAGCATTCCTTCAAGTAATCAGTCACGGACCTTATGATTATTATTAACGACATCCGGATCATGCAGGAGCGCTCTCGCGCCGCCAGGCTCAAGGGAGAGCGCATCGCCTTCGTGCCGACCATGGGGTTTCTCCACGCCGGCCATCTCTCCTTGCTGCAGGAGGGGCGGCGCCGCGGCGACCTCCTCGTCCTCTCCATCTTCGTCAATCCGACCCAGTTCGGGGCCGGGGAGGATTTCGCCTCCTACCCCCGAGATCTGGCCGCCGATGCCGAGCTCGCCCGCCGCGCCGGCGTCGATGTCCTCTTCGCTCCCGAAGCGCCGCAGATGTATCCGGCCGGCTACGCCACTTACGTCGACGTCGAGGGGCTGACCGAGACCCTCTGCGGTGCCAGCCGGCCCGGACATTTCCGCGGGGTGACGACGGTCGTAACCAAGCTCTTCAACATTGTCGCGCCCGATGTCGCCCTCTTCGGGTGCAAGGATTTCCAGCAGCTTGCCGTCATCCGTTGCATGAGCGCCGACCTCAACCTCCCCGTCGAGATCGTCGGCATGCCGATCGTCCGCGAGCCTGACGGCCTGGCCCTGAGCTCCCGCAACGTCTATCTTTCTGTCGGACAACGGCAGCAGGCGCTCGTCCTGTCGCGGGGGATCGCCAGGGCCAGGGAGCTGGCGCGCAGCGGGGTGGAGAGCGTCGGGGAGATCCTGGCGGTTCTGCGCGCCCTGATCGAAGAGCAGGCGGAGGCGCGGATCGACTACCTGCAGATCTGCCATCAGCAGACGCTGCAGGAGCAGGAGCGGCTCGATGCCGACTCGGTCCTCCTCATGGCGGTCTTCATCGGCAAAACCCGCCTCCTCGACAACGCGCTTCTTTTCTCCAGGGACTGACGATCATGCCGAAGCACCGGGACGTGGCTCGCGCCAATCTGGAAAACCTCTACCGCATTTTCACGGTTCCCGAGGCCCCCGATTCGACCCTCGGGGAGATCGATGAGGCGATCAGCAGGGACGTCGCCGGCTTTCTCCAGACCCACATCGTCGCCCTCGAGCGGAGCCTCGAGGATATCGAGGCCGACTTCTTCAACACCGCCATCCCCGAAGAGCCGACCTTCGTCTCCGAGTACACCGAGTTCGTCAAGGAGAACCTGGTCGCCCAGTCGGTCCATACGGCGGCTCCCGGCTTTATCGGCCACATGACTTCGGCGCTCCCCTACTTCATGCTCCCCCTCTCAAGGATCATGACGGCCCTCAACCAGAATCTCGTCAAGGTGGAGACCTCCAAGGCCTTCACGCCGATGGAGCGCCAGGTCCTCGCCATGCTCCACCGCCTCGTCTACCGGGGGGGCGACACCTTCTACGCCCGCTGGATCCACGACAGCCGGCACGCCCTCGGAGCCTTCTGCTCCGGCGGGACGATCGCCAACGTCACGGCACTGTGGGTCGCCCGCAACCGCCTCTTCGCACCGGCGGGAGATTTCCGCGGCATCGCCCAGGAAGGGCTGGTGCGATCCCTGAAGCACCTGGGGTGCGACGGCCTCGCCGTCCTCGTCTCCCGGCGGGGGCACTATTCCCTCGGCAAGGCCGCCGACCTGCTCGGACTCGGGCGGGACAACCTGGTGCTCATCGACACCGACGACGACAACCGCATCGATCTCAAGCTTCTGCGGGCTGAGTTTTTGCGGCTGCAGGAGGAAAACATCCGCCCCCTGGCCCTGGTCGGCATCGCCGGCACCACCGAAACGGGGAACGTCGATCCCCTCGCGGCCATGGCCGATCTCGCCGCGGAGTTCGGTTGTCATTTTCATGTCGACGCCGCCTGGGGGGGGCCGACCCTCTTCTCCGACCGCCACCGCTCCCTCCTCTCGGGGATCGAACGGGCCGACTCGGTGACCATCGACGCCCACAAACAGCTCTACGTCCCCATGGGGGCGGGAATGGTCGTCTTCAAGGACCCCACGGCCCTTTCGGCCATCGAGCATCACGCCGCCTACATCCTCCGTCACGGCTCCAAGGACCTGGGGAGCCACACCCTCGAAGGGTCGCGGCCGGGGAAGGCGATGCTCGTCCACGCCGGGCTCTCGATCATCGGCCGCAAGGGGTACGAGCTCCTCATCGATCTGGGGATCGCCCGGGCCAAAACCTTCGCCGCCATGATCCGGCAGCACCCCGATTTCGAGCTCACCAGCGTCCCGGAGCTCAACATCCTGACCTACCGCTACTGCCCGCAGGCCGTGCAGCAGAAGCTGGTCCTGGCGACGTCCCTGCAGCGGACGCACCTCAACGCCCTGCTCGATCAGGTCAATCTGCTGCTGCAGAAGGAGGAGCGCGAGGCCGGCAAGACCTTCGTCTCCCGCACCCGTCTGCGCCTGGCTCCCTACGGCCAGGAGCTCACCGTTTTGCGCGTCGTTCTCGCCAACCCCCTGACCACCGACGAGATCCTTGCCAGCGTGCTCGAAGAGCAGTGCCGGATCGTCCAACACCCGGAGATCCGCGAGCTGATGCTGCAGGTCGATGCCCTCTGCGCCGAGATCGAGGATGGTCCGACCGCTCCGGCCTGCGCCGGGGCGAGGTGAGGCGGGAGCGGCCGTGAAGCTCTTCTGCGCGCGTTTTCTTCTCCCCATCGACGCCCCGCCGCTGCAGGACGGCGCCCTCCTCGTGAAAAACGGGCGCATCGCCGCCGTCGGTCCCCGCCGCGCCCTGGCCGTGACCCACCCCGATGCCTCGGTGGTCGATTTCGGCGACGCCATCCTCCTGCCGCCGATGGCCAACGCCCACACCCATCTTGAGCTGAGCCACTTCCCCCGCTGGGCCAAAGAGATGGGGGAGACGACGTCTCCTGCGACCTTCGTCGACTGGATCCTGCAGGTGATCCGCATCAAGCGCCGGGTCGAGCCCGATCGCTACCTCGGCGCCCTCGAGGAGGGGATCCGCCTCTCCCTGGCCGCCGGAACCGGCGCCGTCGGCGACATCCTCTCCTGGTTTCCGGCCCGGGCGGCTCACCGCTCGTCTCCCCTCAAGGGGCGGCTCTTTTTCGAGACCCTCGGCTTCGACCCGGAGCGCAATCGCAAGATTCTCGAAAGTATCGGCACCCTTCTCGACGAGCAGACATCCGGTTCCCTGCAGCTCGGGCTCTCCCCCCATTCCCCCTACACCCTGAGCGCTTCCTATCTCGAAGAGGCCTTTGATTTCGCCCGCAGGCGAAGGGTGCCGGCGGCCATCCATCTCGGCGAGTCCGCAGAAGAACGGACCTTTCTCGCCGAAGGGAAGGGGGCCATCGCCGAAATTCTCTATCCCCATGTCGGCTGGGCTGAGATGGTGCCGCCGGCCCCGCATCGCACCCCCGTCGCCTATCTCGAAGAGCACGGCGCCCTGGCCGACCGACCCCTTCTCGCCCACGGCGTGCAGGTCACAGCCGACGACGCCCGGCGCCTGGCCCGGACAAAAACGCCGGTCGTCCTCTGCCCCCGCTCCAACGCCCGCCTCGGGGTCGGCCGCGCGCCCGTGGCCGATCTCCTCTCCGCCGGAGTGACCCTGGCCCTGGGGACCGACAGCCTGGCCAGCAACGATTCGCTCTCCCTCTGGGACGAGCTCTCCTTCGCCCGCCAGTGGTTCGGCGACGATCTCGACGGCCAGACCCTCCTGGCCATGGCGACGCGCAACGGCGCCGCCGTCCTCGGGCTCGACGGGGAGATGGGCGCCCTGCACCCCGGGATGGGGTGCCACTTTCAGCTCCTGCGCCCCGGTGCGCTCCCCTCCCTGGCGACCCTCACCGATTTTCTCTGCGAAGAGGGGCGAAGCGCCGAGGTCGCCTCTCTCTACCTCGACGGCAGGGATGTGTTGCAAAAGGGGTAGCCGATCCTTTATAATCCCCCCTGCTTCAAGAAAGGGGCGCCGCTTCGTGAACTCCCGGGGGGCGGTCAGGGGACCATCGAACCGTTGCAGATTCTCGAACAAGGGCAATCATGCTGGAAGAAGTCGGAACCGTCGTCGAACTCAGAGGCAAACAGGTGGCCCTGGTCCTCTGCCAGAAGAGCAGCGCCTGCGGCCACTGCGCCTCCATGGAGGTGTGCCACATCGGCGACGACAGCCGCGCGCGCACCGTCGAGGCCTTCAATACCCTGGACGCCCGGATCGGCGACCGCGTCAGGATCGTGACCAGCACCAAAAATTTCCTCCAATCCTCCTTCGTGCTCTATATCGTGCCGCTGCTGGCCCTTCTTCTCGGTGCCGTTCTCGGCCTTCTGGTCGGCGAGAAGATGCCGGAGGGCCCCGACCCGAACCTCCTCTCCGCCATCATCGGCGTCGCTTTTCTGGTCGGATCGTTTCTGACCATCCGCGTCGGCAGCCGGGCCATCGCCAAGGAGACATTCATGCCGCGCATTCACTCCATCCTCAACGAGGATGAGGTCTATCCCGAAGAATTGAAAAATGGGCATTAAACTCATCGCCAGCAACAAAAAGGCCTTTCACGACTATTTCATCGACGACGTCTTCGAGGCCGGTCTGGTCCTGACCGGAACCGAGGTCAAGTCGTTGCGCCTGGGGAAGGTTAATCTCAAGGAGTCCTTCTGCCGCATCAAGGGGAACGAGGTGTTCATCAACAACATGAACATCAGCCCCTACGAGCAGGGGAACCGCGAGAACCAGGACCCGACCCGGGTGCGCAAGCTCCTTTTGCACCGCAGCGAAATCGACAAGCTGATTCGCAAGGTCGACGAGAAGGGGCTGACCATTGTCCCGACCAAGATCTACTTCAAGGACAGCCGGGTCAAACTCGAGATCGGCGTCGGCAAGGGGAAGAAGCTGCACGACAAACGCGAGACCCTCAAGGGGAAACAGGCCGACCGGGAGATGGCCCGGGCCGTCCGCGATCACAGCCGGGACTAGAAAAGTGTCCCTTGGTTTTTTGGGGGCGATGTGGCATAATATCCAAAGAATTAAAAACCCGGCAGCCGGGTCAAGGCGCTGCGAAATGAACGACGAATCCTATGGGGGTGCCAAGGTTTCGACGGAGGTTGGAAGCTAAGGTGGCATGTCGAGGATGTCAGTGGGCCTCGTAAAAAAACTGACAACAATACAAACGCCGATACTGACGTTCGTTACGCACTAGCAGCTTAATTGCTGCTGCGTCTTGGGATTCATCTCCCGCGTGAACTTGAGACGTCAATTTAGTGGGATAGCTTCTGTGAGCGCCTGTGGCTCAGAAGCGAAATCAAAGCAGGATCGTCTGTCAAATATCCTGACTGCGGGAGCCTTGACGGGTTAAATCCAAAACACAGTCTAAACATGTAGAAGCCTTAAGTGAAAGACGTTCGGACGCGGGTTCGATTCCCGCCACCTCCACCATTTGATAGTCCGGCACAGTCCGGAAAGATAGAAAAGGCCCCGAGAAATCGGGGCTTTTTCTATTCTCGGTCAAAGGGGGCCTGGTCGATTTTCAGGTTTCTCTGTCATGTCTCTTGGGGAAGTGTTTTTGAACTGGCGGAGCAGATTAAGAATTTGACATAAGAGGGCGGGAAGGGTATTTTGAGGCTTCATTTTTATTTAGTGGAATCAAGAGGTTAGTGGGGTGTGTTCGAGAGGAGTTAGAGGGCCTTTTTAGTCCTCATGGTTGGCGGATTGCTGGCAAGAAGGCTTTTACCCTGGGGTTTACAATTTTAATGCTTGGGGGAGAAGCTGAAAACTTAAATATCAGAGATCACTACTGTCCGGTTAACTTTGAATGTACGTCGATAACCTACTGAAAATTATAGTACTTTGGCTCAACTGTTCTTTTCTCGATTTGAAATCGCTTCACCCCGCCCGCGAGTGATATCTTCCTGACACTTCAGGAGGGCATCCATGAACGCTGGCCAGACCGTTTTCAGACAGCTACTTCAGTTTCTCCCGCGTCACGAGTTCAACCTCTGTGCCCGACGGTATCGCGGCGAGTACCGGGCCAAAAGCTTTACTGCATTTGACCAGTTCCTGTGCCTGGCTTATGCCCAGCTATCGGGTCGCGAGAGCTTGAGGGATATCGAAACGTGCCTGAACTCTCATCGGGAGAAGCTCTACCACATCGGATTTCGTGGCGCTGTCTCCCGCTCCACCCTTGCCGACGCCAACGAGCGCCGGGATTGGCGCATTTTTCAGGATTTCGGCCAAGTCCTGATCGGCATGGCACAGCAGCTGTACCGGGATGAGCCCTTGGCCATCGAGTTGAAGCAGCCACTGTTCGCCTTTGACTCGACGACCATTGACCTCTGCCTCACCCTGTTTCCGTGGGCCGAGTTTCGCACGACCAAGGCAGCGGTCAAGATGCACACGCTCATTGACTTGCGCGGCATCATCCCCACGTTTGTGGCCGTGACAACCGGCAAAGTACATGACGTCAAGATGCTTGACGAAATGCCCGTCACCGAAGAGGCCATCTACACGATGGACCGCGGCTACGTAGATTTTGCCCGGCTCTATGCCATTCACCGACAGGGCGCCTTCTTCGTGGTGCGGGCCAAGGACAACCTACGCTACCAGCGGTTGTACTCTTTGCCCAAGGACAAGGAGGCCGGCGTCCGAGCCGACCAAGTGATTGCCTTGGTCACCCAGAAATCGAAAAAGGGTTACCCGGAGAGATTGCGCCGGGTCAGTTATGTTGATAAAGAGCGAAACAAGCGGCTTGTATTCCTCACCAACCACTTTGAAATTGGAGCCACAACGGTTGCAGACATCTATAAACAGCGCTGGCAAGTGGAGCTATTCTTCAAGTGGATCAAACAGCATCTACGAATAAAAGCGTTCTACGGGACTTCTATCAATGCGGTCAAGAGCCAGATATGGGTAGCTCTTTGCATATATCTACTTGTGGCGATCGCTAAAAGGCAGCTTAGCATCAAATGTACTCTCTACACTTTTTTGCAGATCCTGGAGGTCAATCTGTTCGAGAAAAAGCCCATTTCATCGTTGGTTGCGGAAGCGCTCAAGCAGATTCCAGACACCCAAGATTATAACCAGCTGAATTTATTCGGCTATTAACCGGACAGTAGTGATCAGAGATGTTTTCTTCAGATACGGAAACTTAGAATATCAAGGATGTCCCCTATGATGGTAGTTTTTTGCTAAAGTTTCTTATTTGGGTAGGAAATAATGAGGGGAAGGTGGCTGCTATGATTGCGGATTTCCTGATAGAAAGTTTGCTGGGTGCTGAGCTCAATAGCCGATTCATCAACATTAAATGTTTAAATTATCCCCCTCCTTCGGGCCAGCCGAAGAGAGGTTATTTTTCTATTGTGTTTGCGGCTAAGGATAAACAAACAGGCAAAGATGTTGTAATTAAATTTATGGACCCAGATTCACTTGCTAATGATTACCGGATTAACTGCTTTAAAAGAGAGCCTAGGATATTAAAAGTTATTAAAGATGTTCCAAGATGCCTTCAGTTGGTAGAAGAACTTTGTAGATTCAATATTATGGTAAATGTTCCTGGATCTTCTCCATTTAAAGTTCCTTGCGATTACTTTGTAACGGAGTATATAGAAAACGATATCGACGAATATTTTTTTTCAGAAGAAAGTAATTCAACGTTAGAAAAATTGGTCCTATTTAGGCAAATAGTTAACTCAGTTGAAGCAATACATAGAAAACATATTTTTCACAGAGATTTGAAGCCTGATAATATGCGGTCAAGAGGTGTTTTAGAAAATAGAATTGTATATGTTATAGATTTTGGTACTGCAGCTCGATATGATTCTGCAAAAATATTGGATGAATATGGTGTAGGGTTTCACGTAGGCGCCAATATGTATTCAGCACCGGAGGCATTTCTAGGGTTTTCTGGGGACAGGGAGATAGCAAAATATACTGATTTTTATGCATTGGGATGTATTTTGTACGAGTTGTTTAATGAGAGGATGTATTTTGTTGAGCTTGATAAAAATCCAAATTTTCGTTTGGCATTAAATGCAATGGCATATGAATTAAATAAATATTCCTCTCGTGAAGAAAAAATAAAATCTTGGAATGAAAATATTAACCGAATAAAAAGGATGGTGCGGTATCCACACTTCCAAGGGGGGGGGTGTAGTGCCGAGAGATCGATAATAGATATGATTATTAATTTACAACAAAGATTGTGTGCTTTTGATTTCAATAATAGACTTAGTGATTTTGAGTCAATTCGTGTCGTTATAAATAAATCAATTAGTGTTATTATGAATGAAAAAGATCAGCAAAGAATACTGGCTAGGAAAGATGAAATAAAAAGAAATAAAATTCTTAAAATACAAAAAAAGAATGAAAAACTGAATAGGTATTTACTGCATCATAGGGGGTTAGAATGTTAATCCAACAAATATCTTCAAATAGAAAAGAAATCCAGACAAAAGAAAGAGAAATAGAAGTTGTCGTAGGTGATGATGCGGATATGTCTTTTTCTTTTGGATTCAGGTCCTTGACTAAGTTGAATAATCAGACATGTTCAGCAACTACAAATTTTTCTGTCCTCGAAATCGCATCAAATGATCCCTTTGATTTTGAAAGTATATTTTCAGATGAATTTGAGGTGGTTAAGAAAAAATATGAAAAATTCAAAGATTCAACCTCATTCATAGGCAAGTTGTCGAGCCTAGCATTTGCATCCGGGAAGAGCAATGTCGCTATAAGAGAAATTGAAAGCATAATTCAAGTCAAAAAATCAAATAACTTAAAGCATCAATTGTCAGATATTTTTCTTCACGATGGTAGGTTGGGAGATGCTGAATCTGTGCTGGAAGGCATAGATGAATCGGACATTCTCTGTAATCTCAAATTAGCTTACTTGAAATTTAAAAATAACAATATGGAGCTTGCTACGAACTACCTAGAAAGCGCCCTAAAGATAGACCCTAGTGATTCCAGGGTTCAAATGTTTTTAGGTGCACTCTATTTAAGTAACGGTGAATGTGAGAAAGCTATAAGAAGTTTCAGGATTGCTTGTGAGACTAGGAAGGATTCTTCTTCTTTGCACGCTAATCTCGCGGTATCTCACCTTACTTTAGGTAATGTAAAAAAGGCAATTGCAGAATTAAGAAGATCGATTGAACTAAATCCACTTAACGAAAACGCTATTGTACTTTATTCAGATTTATTATTTAGGGAAAAGAAATATGAGGCTTGTATTCCACAATTAGAGTTTTTTGTAAAATTTAACGAAAGTTCTGAGTATGGTTGGGAAAGGTTGGCTCGATCATATTTTTATGGGAAAAAATACAAGAAGGCCAAGATTGCCTTGGGTAAACTCACCGAATTATCTTCTGAACCATCTAATTTAAATAATATAGGTTTAGTGACTTGGAAGTTGGGAGATCTGAAAAAATCTTTATCCTATTTAGTTAATGCTGTAAATTATTCTTTGGATAAAGGAAAGGATATCTCAGTTCCTCTTCTTAATTTGACTATTCTTCTAAATGAAATTAAACATCCATCTAAAGTTGTTGATATTGTTGATGATTGTATTAAAAGTGAAGGTATAAAAATTAAAGAAGAAATATTTTCTGAAATATGTATTCAATATTTAATAGCACTTGAATCAATGTCCAAATATCATAAGGCAACTGAGTTCATTGATAAATATGTGGGTTCACGATTTAAGGACATAAATAATGCCATTCCAATCATTGTGTCAAAGTTATATTTGTCAACTGCAGTCAATAGTAATAAAGATGAATTTTACAAATATTCAAAACACCTAGCCGCCATTATTATAGGTGAGGATATTAATCCTGATCGGAAAATGATGGTCGTAAATAACCTAATGTTTGGATATCTTTTTTTTGATGACATGTCATCTGCTAAAATTTTGGTAAATAATATTATTCCTTATTTAAATAAAGACCCTTTTTGTACGGCTACCTTTGGCCTATATAAAATGAAGAGGGGTGAAATTGAAAAGGGACTAGAATTTTACCAATCTGCTATTTCTCTTACTAAAAACAGAGAATTTAAGACTAAAATTAGACAACGAATGTTTTTGGAACTTGGTAAGATATACCTAAATAGAAATGACTTTAAAAAAGCTAAGGAATCTTTTCAAAAAGCAGTTAAAGAAAAAAGTGGATACAAATATGCTGCTGAAGAAGGTAACATATTTCTTAAACTCATTTCGGATAAAGGATTAACTTGAATTAAATCGCAGAAGGCAAATCCAACGGTAAAAACATTTTGGCTTAAATATTGGAGATTTAGATGTCAGCCCAGAAGTTTCTGCAGGACCTCGAAAAAAAGCTCTGGACCGCCGCCGACAAGCTGCGCTCCACCCTCGATGCGGCGCAGTACAAGCATGCGGTCCTCGGTCTCTTTTTCGTCAAGTACGTCTCCGACGCCTTCGACATTCGCCGTCAGGAGTTGATCGCTCAGTTTCAGAACGAAGATCACGACTACTACCTCAACCCCGGCGACTACGATTCCGACGCAGAATACCAGGCCGAGATTGCCGCCGAGCTGGAGATCCGCGACTACTACACCGAGAAGAACGTCTTCTGGGTGCCGCAACTGGCGCGTTGGGAGACTCTGCAGAACAACTCCAAGCTGCCGCCCGGCAGCGAGATCGTCATCAAGAACGGCAAGGAGAGCGTCTACACCATCCGCAGCGTCGGCCGCCTGATCGACGATGCGTTAGAGGCGATCGAGAAGGACAACCCCAAGCTCAAAGGGGTGCTCAACAAGCAGTACGGCCGCCTGCAGATCGACCAGGCCAAGCTCGGCGAGCTCATCGACCTGATCGCCACCATCCCCTTTGTCCATGAATCACTGCAGGCCAAGGACATCCTCGGCCACGTCTACGAATACTTCCTCGGCCAGTTCGCCCTCGCCGAAGGGAAGAAGGGCGGCCAGTTCTACACCCCCAAGTCGATCGTCACCCTGATCGTCGAGATGCTCCAGCCCTTTTCCGGGCGTGTCTACGACCCGGCTATGGGTTCAGGCGGCTTCTTCGTGCAGAGCGAGCAGTTCATCAAGGAACACGGCGGCAAGCTCGGCAACGTCTCCATCTATGGGCAGGAGTACAACCACACCACCTGGCAGCTCGCCGCCATGAACATGGTCATCCGCGGCCTCGACTTCAACTTCGGCAAGGAACCGGCCAACACCTTCACCAACGATCAGCACCTCGACCTGCGCGCCGACTTTGTCATGGCCAATCCCCCCTTCAACATGAAGGAGTGGGACACCGGCGTTGCCGACGACGATCCGCGCTGGCAGTACGGCAAGCCGCCTTCCGGCAACGCCAACTTCGCCTGGCTGCAGCACATGCTCTACCACCTGGCACCGGGCGGCTCTCTGGGCCTGCTGCTGGCCAACGGTTCGATGAGTTCCAACACCAACACCGAGGGGGATATCCGCCGGGCGCTGGTGGAGAACGATCTGGTCGAGTGCATGGTCGCCCTGCCGGGGCAGCTCTTCACCAACACCCAGATTCCCGCCTGTATCTGGTTTCTCACCCGCAACAAGAAGGCGCGGGGGACGCTGGCCGACCGTTCCGGCAAGGTGCTCTTCATCGATGCCCGCAACCTCGGCTACATGAAAGACCGCGTGCTGCGCGATTTCAAGTCGGAGGATATTCAAAGGGTCGCCGGGGTGTTTCATGCTTGGCAAAAGGGAGAGGGATACGCCGACGAAGCCGGCTTCTGCTGCTCGGCGACGCTGGAGGAGATCAAGAAGCACGACTTCGTGTTGACGCCGGGGCGTTATGTCGGTGCGGCGGATGAGGTGGAGGATGGCGAACCTTTTGCCGAGAAGATGGCGCGGTTGACGGCGCAGTTGCAGGAGCAGTTTGCGCGGAGTAGCGAGTTGGAAGGTGAGATTAAGCGGAATTTGGCGGGGTTGGGCTATGAGTGCTGAGTGGCCCACAGTTCAACTGCAGGATGTTGCAGAATTAAAAGGTGGTTATGCCTTTAAAAGCGAAGAATATACTGATTCTGGCCGCTTTGTTCTCAGGACAGTAAATATTGACGGTAGCGGACGAATCACTCGGAATGGCGCAACTTTCGTATCAGAAGAAAAATCAAAAGAGTACGAAAGATTTGCCTTGCAGCCATGGGATACGCTTTTCGTTATGGTGGGGGCAACGCTAGGCAAAACAGGTATCGTCAAAGAATCTGATTTGCCTGCGCTGCTCAATCAAAATATGTGGGTGGTCAGGGCGAAAGATGACAAAGTCAATCAACGCTATCTCTATTATGTATTCACACATAAATCAAAAGACCTCTTAGCGTGGGCATCGGGTGCGGCCAGAGAGTTTGTCCGTAGAGATGATTTTCGGACAATGGAGTTGGCCCTGCCTCCAAGAGAGGTCCAAGATGAAATTGCAAATTCTATTGGGGCAATAGACGACAAAATCGAACTCAACCGCCAAATCAACCAAACCCTCGAACAGATCGCCCAGACCATCTTCAAAAACTGGTTTGTCGATTTCGAGCCGGTCAAAGCCAAGATCGAAGCCAAAGCCGCAGGCCGCGACCCCGAGCGCGCCGCCATGTGCGCCATCAGCGGTTTATGCCCGAATGGGTACAAACTTGAGCCCGAACTCGACCAACTCCCCCCCGAGCAATACCAACAACTCGCCGCAACCGCCGCCCTGTTTCCCGATGAGCTGGTGGAGTCGGAGTTGGGGTTGATTCCGGTGGGGTGGGAGCATCAAGAGTTGTCTGCACTTTGTCAATTCGCGGCTGGGTCGGCTTTCAAGCCTGAACACCAAGGTCAATCCGAGGGGGAGTATCCATTTATAAAAGTTAGTGACATGAACCTTGAAGGGAATGAGATTTTCATCCGATCTGCACAAAACTATATATTTGAACCTCAGCGGAAAGCGATGAATTCTAAATTACATCCGAGTGGAGCAACGGTTTTCGCTAAGATTGGGGTTGCACTATTATCCAATCGCAGACGGTTGTTAAGAGTGCCAACCATTGTCGATAACAATATGATGTCTGCTGCTCCATGTGGCGGCGAGTCGATGTCATGTTATTTGTACTTACTCCTTAGTTCGATTGATTTCACTGTTTTTGCAAACGGAACAGCATTGCCATATTTGAATGTATCTGATCTAAAAAAAATTCAAGTAGTTGTTCCTTCTCGTAACTCTCAAAATCAAATCTGGGATTTTTTCAATCGTATAGCTAGCCCGTTGTTTGAGAAAATTTATGAAAATTCGTCTCAATCTCAAACTTTAATCGATTTGCGCGATTCTCTATTGCCTAAACTTATTTCGGGTGAAGCGCCTTTTTACAAGGGCGTTTGAGACAACAATATGGACTTTCTTAAGAAAAAATATGACGAAGAACTGAACAGCGAAGGTGCTGTCGAAATAGTCGGTTACCCGTTCGACCGGAGTCGTATTTTAGGCGAACTGGAGCCGACTACTTACGATATGGCTTTTGCTGATTGGCTTGAACAACGGCGGTTACGATTACTGGAGAAAGCAGATGAAATAATCTCGCAGTTCGATAACGCCCCAAGATTTGAGCGCCTCAAAAGGACTTACAAGGCTGGTGGATCAATACCTTTTGTTGGTGCGGGTATTTCAATCCAATGTGGTTATCCAGGATGGACAAAATTTCTCTACCAAACTTGCGCCGAATCGCATGTGAGAGGAGATGTTCTAACCGAGCTTTTGCAAAAGGGTGAATACGAGCTGGCGGCACAATTACTACATGATGATTTAGGCGCTGCTCTTTTTAATGAAAACATGGAATCCGTATTTTCTTCAGAAAAAGACCTAATTGGAGCCATCCATTATTTACCACTGCTTTATCCTGGTAGTTCCGTTATTACAACTAACTATGACAGATTAATCGAACGAGCATATAAGGGATTTCAGCAAGGTTTTGATACAATCAAATATGGGCGAAGCCTAGCTGAATGTGTACGGTTAATGGCCGCTGGGAGTAGAATGCTTCTTAAGCTTCATGGTGAATGTGATCAAGCTGAAGACCGGGTTCTTTTGAAGCGTGAATATGACGCTGCATACGCTGACGGTGCTTCGGTAGAGATATTTTTTAATCGTGTACTTTTCGGAAAGTCATTATTGTTTGTCGGGTGTAGCCTAACTGTTGATCGTACGATTAAATCAATGATTGAAGTTGTCAGTAAATATGGTGCAACGACGCTCCCGAGGCACTATGCAATTTTGGAATTGAAAGACGACGATGACCGTGTAGCTAGAAAAAAGTCATTGGCGGCAGCAAATATATTTCCCATTTGGTACCCCGAGAATGATCACGAAGAATCAATCGAATCTATATGTTTGAAGTTGTTAGAGGATTAATCCATGTTTACCGAAGACCAACTCGAACAACTCTGTCTCGACTGGTTCCACGCCTGCGGCTACACCTACGCCTACGGCCCCAACATCGCCCCCGACGGTGACACCCCGGAGCGCAGCGACTACCTTCAAGTTGTTTTGACTGGTCGTCTGATCACCGCCCTACAAAAGATCAACCCGCACCTCCCCCTCGACACTCTCGAAGAAGCCGCCCTGACAGTCACCAAGCCCGAATCCCCGGTGCTTATCCACAACAACCGCGCCTTCCACAAGCTGCTCCTTGAAGGGGTTCCGGTCGAATACCGCGACGGCGACGAAATCAAAGCCGACCATGTGCAGCTGATCGACTTCCACAATGTCGAGAAGAACCAGTTTCTGGTCGTCAACCAGTTTACTGTGCAGGGGAGCAAGCAACTGCGCCGCCCCGATATCGTTGTCTTCATCAACGGCCTGCCGATCTCGGTGATCGAACTGAAAAACCCCGCCGATGCCAACGCCGATGTCTGGAGCGCCTACAACCAGCTGCAGACTTACAAGGACGAGATCGGCGATCTCTTCGTCTGCAACGCCGCCCTGGTCCTCTCCGACGGGCTGACGGCGCGGGTCGGTTCGTTGACCGCCAACAAGGAACGCTTTCTCCCCTGGCGCACCATCCGCAACGAAGACGACAAGCCGCTACTCGAATACGAGCTGGAGAAGGTCGTGAAAGGGTTTTTCGACCGCGAACTGCTCCTCGACTACCTGCGCTACTTCATCCTCTTCGAGCAGGACGACGGCAACACCATTAAGAAGATCGCCGGCTATCATCAGTTTCACGCCGTGCGCGAGGCGGTGCGGGTGACGCTGATCGCTTCGGCACCGACATCGAGAGAGGATATTTCCGACCAGCGCGCTACCTGGGGCAAAGAAGTGCAGCCCGGTTCGCGCAAGGCAGGGGTGGTGTGGCATACGCAGGGGTCGGGCAAGAGCATCACCATGTGCTGTTACGCCGGCAAGCTGCTGCAGCAGCCGGAGATGAACAATCCGACCATCGTCGTGGTAACCGACCGCAACGATCTCGACGGCCAGCTCTTTGCCACTTTCAGCAATGCAAAGGAGCTGCTGCGGCAAACACCGGTGCAGGCCGACAGTCGTGACGACTTGCGTGAGTTGCTGGAGTCGCGGCAATCAGGGGGCATAATCTTTACCACAGTGCAGAAATTCTCCCTGCTCGGCGACGAAGACGCCCATCCGGTCCTGAGCAATCGTTCCAACATCGTCGTTATCAGCGACGAGGCGCACCGCAGCCAGTACGGCTTCAAGGCCAAGCTCGACACCAAAACCGGCCAATACATCTACGGCTACGCCAAGCACATGCGCGACGCCATCCCAAACGCTTCGTTTATCGGCTTTACCGGCACGCCGATCTCCCTCGAAGACAAAGACACCCGGGCGGTGTTCGGCGATTACATTAGCATCTACGACATTCAGGATGCGGTGGAAGACGGCGCGACGGTGCCGATCTACTACGAATCCCGCCTGGCCAAGCTCGACATCAACAAGGCGGCGATCGAGGAGCTGAACGAAGACGTCGAAGAGGTCATCGAGGACGAGGAGGACGTCAGCCTGCGCGAACGCACCAAAAGCAAATGGGCGGCGCTGGAGAAACTGGTCGGGGCCGAACCACGTTTGCGGCAGGTTGCCGAGGATCTGGTGCGGCACTTCGAGGAGCGCACGGCGCTGGTCGAAGGGAAGGGGATGATCGTCGCCATGAGCCGGGAGATCTGCGTGCATCTTTACAACGAGATCATCAAGCTCCGGCCCGAGTGGCACGACGCCGACCCTGAGAAGGGGGCGATCAAGATCGTCATGACCGGCTCCGCTGCCGACCGGCCGCTGCTGCAGCCGCACATCCACAACAAGCAGACCAAGAAGCGGCTGGAGAAGCGCTTCAAGGATGCCAAGGACCCGCTCCAGCTGGTGATCGTGCGCGACATGTGGCTGACCGGTTTCGATTGCCCGAGTTGCCACACTATGTATGTCGACAAGCCGATGCGCGGTCACAATCTGATGCAGGCCATCGCCCGCGTCAACCGGGTCTTCAAGGACAAGCCGGGCGGGCTGGTGGTCGATTACATCGGTATCGCCAACGAACTGAAGCAGGCGCTGAAGATCTACGCCACCTCACAAGGGAAGGGGACGCCGACCCTCAAGGCCGAAGAGGCACTGGCGATCCTGCTGGAAAAAATCGACGTGGTGCGCGGCCTGTTTCACGGCTTCGACTACAGCGACTATAAGATCCGGGCCCATCAGATTCTGGTGCTGGCGGCCAACCATGTTCTCGGACTCAAGGATGGCAAAAAACGCTTCCTCGACGTGATGGCGGCGATTACCAAAGCCTTCTCGCTCTGCGGTACCCTCGACGAAGCCGCGCCGCTGCGTATGGAGATCGCCTTCTTCTCGGCAATCAAGGCCGCCATCGTCAAATACACCACCGTCGACAAAAAGCGCCTCGAAGAGGACAAAAACTCGGCCCTCAAACAGATTCTCGATAATGCCGTCATCGCCGAAGGGGTGGCCGACATCTTCGCCCTGGCCGGCCTCGACAAGCCGAACATCGCTCTGCTCTCCGACGAATTTCTCGACGACGTGCGCAACATGCCGCAGCGCAACCTGGCACTGGAACTTCTGGAGAAACTGCTGCGCGACGCCATCAAGGCGCGCACCCGCAACAACGTGGTGCTGGAGATGAAATTCGGCGACCGCCTGCTGGCGACCCTGGGCCGCTACCACGCCCGCGCCATCGAAACCGCCCAGGTGATCGAAGAGCTGATCCAGATGGCCAAGGACTTCCAGCAGGCCCTCAAACGCGACGAGGCTCTCGGCCTCAATCCCGACGAGGTGGCTTTCTACGACGCCCTGGCCAACAACGAAAGCGCCGTGCGCGAACTGGGCGACGAAATCCTCAAGCAGATCGCGGTGGAAATCACCGAGAAGCTGCGCAACAGCACTTCGGTCGACTGGCAGGTACGGGAGAGTGTGCGGGCTAAATTACGCAACCTTGTTCGCCGGACGCTACGGAAGTGGAAGTATCCGCCGGACAAGCAGGATGATGCGGTGGAGTTGGTCCTGAAGCAGGCAGAAGTTTTATGCGCGGGGTGGGCTTGAGATGACAAATTCGCCATATTTAAGTGACTTGAATAGGCTTGCGGATGTTATAGCTGCGATTCAGGTTATGGGAACTTACAAGTTTTACAAGCTCAATTTAAGGGTTGGGCTGACCGAATCAGTGGCTAGTCATCGAATGCGGACTACTGGAGAATCATTTTTGAGGAGCACCCAGAATTTTTCCGCCTGGACTCTGGAAAAATGAATGCTTCCCTAGTCTGGAGGCGTACACACCAGAAACTTTACGATGTTGATAAAGAAAAGAAACTTAGAATATAAAGAACGTTCCCTCGGACCATAAGATCACCCAATCCAAGCGCAAATTCCCAACCCCAAAGGCTTGTGGCATCTTGAGTGGAAAATTTGACATTTGGAACATGTCTTGTCAAAGGATAGAAACTGAACTTACGTGGTTGGTTCGCTGAGGTGTTAATGATCTTGAGTTTTTCTAAAGTATTTAATTTCAATCGAGGTTAAGCATGTTTGATAAAAATGATGATGATTGGCTTGCAATAAGAGAATTGTTTCTTAAAAAGAGGCGATATTTCCTGCTTTCATCTTTGGTTGTTTTGTTTGTAGAATTATCCCAGGTTAGGATTGAAAAAGTAAATATTTTTGGGAATGAGTTGATTATTGACAACCCAAATATGATCACATTTTGGCTTTGGGGAATGTTTTTTTATTTCGGTATAATGTATTTCTATTATTTTAAAATTGTAAAAAAATCATCAGAATTTGAATATTGTTATTCAGAGTATAAAAGAATTTTATTTAAAAACTTAGTTGATGAGTCATTTATTGCAAATCAAGAAACATTATGTAGGGACTATTTTAAAGCAGATCGAGGTACTAATTATATAATTGAAGATTCGAGAGTCATTAAGTCTGGTGGTAGAAAGATTGAAGTGCGATTTAAGCGAAACCTTGTGCTTTCGCAAGAACCTGGTCATGCGTTCCATCAAAATATTTACCCAGATGATTTGATAGTGGATGTTCCGATTATGTCACATCTTAAGTCTCTACTTATATCAAACATTAAAGCTTCCCTGCATACAAAATATTTTTTTGAGTCATACCTTCCATATGCTATGGGGTTGGTTGTGATAATAATTAAGTTTGTAAATATTTTCTCGCCTTATGGTGTCAAAATGATGCAACATCTGTAGGTTTTGTGGAACTTTAAAGTGGAGGTAGTTATGGCTAAGCATGACGATGATAATCGCTCAAACCAGCTTAATCCCAATAATGATGCTTACTATAGTTCTAGGGAAGGTTATGGTGATGATGACGATGGATATGATCATGTTGACAAATTTTCGGCAGGCTTAGTTCATAATCAATCGTCATTTGGTCTGGTGGATGAAAGTGGTGAAGATACTATAGAATTGCTGTATAGGACATACAACTGTAAGGTGTACTGCATTAATAGTGTTGGTGTGCTTAAGTGTTGCGTTATTGGAAGTGTTTGCAAGCAATCGCTGTTGAAATTGGTAGGATATTTTGAAAGTACTGGAATAAAATATTTGTCGATCGTGGATGATGGTGAAAAGATATTTGAAAAGAAGGCAAGTTATGTTTTAGAAAAATTTGTTGCCGAATCTGTTCTTAATGTAGTTTTGGCAGGCGAACAAATAAGAATACATAATAAAGCAATAGAAAAAGAAAAAGAGCACATTGATAGCATTATTTGCGATGTTATTTATGATGAAAGGAATAACAAGTTTATAAGATATGGGTCAGGTTTCGCTTCAATAGGTATTGATGGAAACCACCAAGCACATATTGATGTTTTCTCAGAGATAAGAAATTTAAATTTAGCACTTTTACCACATGGTTTGATTGATGATATTTTAATTGACGAGGATGGTATCAGGAAAAGGGTTGGTGTTAGCTTGAAATTTTGGAAGAGCATGGGTGAATTAGTCGATTTGCAGAATGGTGAAGCCATATCTATTTATCCATTCAGATTTGAAAGGTTTGAATCTATTGAAGATTTTCTTGGTATTGATAGTATCAATACCTAGGTTTATTACATTACCTCCGCAGATGAGATCTAGACGCTTACGGGTTTGGACTTCCTGACAATCTTTCCGAATGAAGTTGAGGGTGCCATTAAGAAGGATACCGCTGGCTCTCTTTGGCAAATATCCAGTGGAAATTTCATGGAGGCGTGGAAGGGGGCTTGGGGGTCGGACCAAGCTAACTAATTAATATGGAAAAGAAAACATCTTAATGGACGCCACCCCACCATTTAAAAAGGGTTCACCCCATCCGGGGCGGGCCCTTTTTATATTCCGGGGGCGGGAATCGAAGCGCAGCGAGCGCCAGTCAGTGGCTGCATCGCGGCCAGGGATGGCCGCGTCAGCGAGGGAAGGGGAGACAGCGGAAAAAAGTCCTCCGTCTCAGGCGACTTGACCCCTTCCCCCGGGTCGGGCGATAAAGGGGTAAGAGAAGATCCGGAGAGGCCATCCCGGATCCGGCAATCGAAAGAACGGGAGGAGGGATCATGAATATCGAAAAATTGGTCGACCCCATATTTCACCGCCAGAAATGCAACGCCTGCGGCTTTTACACCGTCTACCAGGCGATTCCCGCCGGTGACCGGGCGACGGACAGCTGCACCCACTGCGGCCACCAGGTGGAAATCGCCTGGCATCCAGAGATCAAGGGGGTCTTCAAGAACACCGAACGGCTCCTCAGGGACATGGAGGAGATCCTGCCGGAGCTCAAGGAGCTGAAGAATCCGGGGGATCATATTCTTCTGGACTAGCCTCGGCCTGATAATCCCTTGACCCGACGCGGAAATAACCCGCACCTTGCGCGTTAAGTAGCCTCTTTTCTTTGATACACTCTCCCCATGTGCGGACGCATCTCGACAGCCAACATTTCGCCAAGCACCCTGAAGGCACAGTTTCGCCTTGAGAGCATCCCGTCCTACCTCCAGAGCTACAACGTCGCACCAACCCTCCAGATACCAGCAATCAGACAGCAAGACAATACGCGCACACTAAGCTCACTCAGGTGGGGCCTCATTCCTCACTGGTCAGAAGATAAGGGCACAGGAGTATCAGCCTTCAATGCTCGCGTAGAAACCCTTACGCAAAAACCTTTCTTCCGAGATCCATTCAAATCCAAGAGATGCATCATCCCCGCAAGCGGCTTCTACGAATGGCACAAGCAGGGTGACAAGAAGCAGCCTTACTACATCTACAGGGCAGATAAGCAGCCTATCGCCTTTGCCGGCCTATGGGATGCCTGGATGGAGAAGGAGACAGGGGAGGCCATAGAGAGCTGCAGCATCATCACTGTCCCAGCTACACACCGGATGGCCGAGATCCATGACCGCATGCCTGCCGTTTTGGAGGCGGAGCTATTCGATACCTGGCTTGATCCTGAGTTCAAGGAGACTCACGTACTGCAGGACATCCTGAGGGCTCTTAAACCTGATGTGCTTGAGATGTATCCGGTATCGAGCTATGTGAGCAATTCAAGAAATGACGGTGAGAAGTGTATCGAGAGAGCTTAGGAAAGTGCAGGGGACGAAGTTTTAGCTGGAAATAGGTACACAAATCTCCTGAGTGAAATTACGACATGTGGCCGCGGAAGTTTGAATGGAATAGTGAACCTGTCGGAATTCCATCGAATTTTGAGTTGCACGCCACATAGCAGATGTTATAATCTCGGATAGTTTTAAATGGCCTTCGTATGCTCGACGGTTTCATATGCGCAAAGGCTCAGAAGATGAATACGACCGTTGTGAGGTTGAACCATGAAGAGACAACACGCTCTTGAACTGCTGAGCCGCAGCAAGCCGGTGCTGCAGGCCCGCTTCGGTGTAACCGGGCTGGCACTGTTCGGCTCGACCGCCCGCGACACGGCGACCAGCGGCAGCGATGTCGATGTGCTGGTGGCTTTCGATGGCCCTGCCAATTCCAAACGATATTTCGGCGTGCAATTCTATCTGGAGGATCTGCTCGGCTGTCCGGTCGATCTGGTCACCGAAAAGGCCCTGCGGCCGGAGTTGCGCCCCTATATTGAACAGGAGCGGGTCAATGTTTGAGATGGCCTCACGCGAAGACGTGAAGACGCGAAGGGATATCGAGGAAGTCGCCGCGATGGTGATCGATGCGGCGCTGCAACTGCACCGTGATCTGGGGCCGGGGTTGCTGGAATCGGTCTATGAGGCGGTTCTGTCCAAAATGCTTGAACAGCGTGGCCTGTCGGTCGAGAGGCAGAAGCCGGTTCCCATTCAGTATCAGGGTGTTTCACTCGACGAAGGTTTTAGGCTGGATTTGCTGGTTGATGGTCAGCTGATCGTTGAGCTGAAATCTGTTGAAAACATCCACCCTGTTCATCCCAAACAGCTTCTGACCTACCTGCGCCTGATGAATCTTCCCCTCGGGCTGCTCATCAACTTCGGCGCTCCGCTCCTGAAGGACGGTCTACAGCGCGTCGTCAACAAACACACTAACTTCGCGTCTTCGCGCCTTCGCGTGCATCAACAGGAGTCGCAGCCATGAAACCCGGCAGCGTCAAGATCGTTGACCGTGTCTCCGCCGTGGAGGCGATCAAGCGGTTGAACGAAGAGGATCTGCTCTTTCTCAACCGGCTGATCGTCGAGCGGCTCAAGCTCATCTCCCAGGCCCGCGCCACCACGCTGATGACCAGCTTCACCAGGGGCGACCGGGTCGGCTTCCAGGCCCCGGACGGCCGGATGCTGGAAGGCATGGTGCTGCGCCTCAACAAGAAGACCATCAGCGTCGCCACCGACGACGGCCACCAGTGGAACGTTGCGCCCGGCCTGCTGCGCCTGGTCCAATCAGCGGGAGATGTCCAATGGCCATGATCCGTCAACCCGAAAACTTTCCGGCAACGGTCAAGGAGGTGCGGCGGCAGCTGGCACTCTCCCAGGAGGAACTGGCCCACGCCCTCGGGGTGAGCTTCGCCACGGTCAACCGCTGGGAGAACGGCAAGACCATTCCTTCGAAGCTGGCTCAGCGGCAGTTCGAGCAGTTCTGTAAAGATAATGTCAAGAAGGGAAACCTCGTTCTGAATGAGGCTAATAAATGCCCTGTGGTTCTGGGCGAGGATGCGCCGGGCGCGAACGACGACGCCCGTTGAACGGTGAGAAGATGAGCGCCTACCAGCCGCCCTACAACATCACCCCCGAGATCCTGAACCGGGCCGCCGGGATCAGCGAGGCCATCGGGCGGCTGACAGTGCTCACCGACAAGGTCAGGGCGCTGCGGCTGCGGCGTATCAACCGCGTCCGCACCATTCACGGCTCGCTAGCCATCGAGGGCAATACCCTGAGCGAATCGCAAATTACCGCGATTCTCGACGGCAAGCGGGTGATCGCTCCGCCCCGCGAGGTGCAGGAGGTGAAAAACGCCCTGGCCGCCTACGACTATTTCGATAGTTGGAAACCCGAGGCGGAGAAGGATCTGCTGGAGGCGCACCGTATTTTGATGTCCGGCCTGTTTGCCGACATCCCGGTGGAAAGCCTGATCTTCGAGCACCAGGCCGAGTACTACCAGGCCTTGCAGGAGAGCACCCGCCAGACCGATTCGGCACCCTTCATCGCCTTCATGCTGCGAATGATCCTGGATACCGTGACCACCTCCGCCCCCCAAGTCAGCCCTCAAGTCACCCCCCAAGTCAGTGAACTGTTGGCAGTTTTCCAAGGTGAGATGAGCCGCGAGGCGTTGCAAGCCGCCTTGGGCCTTTCGGACCGCAAATCCTTCCGCGAACGCTACCTCAAACCTGCCCTGGCCGACGGTCTGATTGAGATGACCTTCCCCGACAAGCCCAACAGCCGCCTGCAGCAATATCGCCTGACCGACAAGGGCCGCCAGCTATGAAGGCTAAAGAATTCGACCGCAAATTCGACGAAGGCAAGGAATTGTCGACCAGCTCGACCTTGCAAAAGCAAGGCGGCCGGAGCAGGAGCAAAAGCGGGTCAATGTCGATTTCCCGCTGTGGATGATCCACCAACTCGATAAGGAGGCCAAACGCCTCGGCGTTCCGCGCCCGTCAATTATCAAGGTCTGGGTTGCCGAACGCCTCAAACAAGCTTCCTGAATCGACCGCAGTTGCGAGGACAAAAGCCCCAAGGGGACATTAAGCAATGTCCCCGGTCCGGGTTTGGGGGATGATCCCCTCCTGAACGGCGCGCTCGCGTCCCTCGGGGGACAGATGAAACCTTCGGCCGAGCAGACCGCCCCGCTCGATCATTCCCTGATTTTCCAGGGAGGCGAGGGCCTCTTCGACCGCCGGCCGGTCGAAATGAAGAGCGTCGGCCAGGCTTGCCGGCGAGAGTCCCTTCACCCCGGCGAGGGCCAGTTGCTGAAAGAGGATCGCCTCGAAACCCTTCAGGCGATCACTTCTCCCCATCGGCTTTTCTTCGGGCTCCTTTTCCGCCTTCGTCCCACCTTCCCGCCTTGCCATCCTGGTGATCCGATCCAGCCACCGATGCATCGCCGGACTGTTGCCGATCAACAGGAACAGCATCAGAAAGAGCAGGAACAGGGTCGACAGGGATAAATCCGAGAGCGGGGTCATCGCCTTCTCCTTCCGTGGCTGCCGTTCTTTTTCCAGTCTATCAGACCTGTCTCCCGGTGCCGTTTCACCTTGTCGCCTTCCCACCCTATCGGAGCCCCCATGTACATAATTGAAATCTTCACTAAAAAGCGCCGGTTCTCGGCCGTCTACAAAGCGGTCTGGCCCCTCATCAGCTCCGGAATCGTTTACCCTCCCGAGACCGAGAACGAACCGGAACAGAAACTGGTCTATTTCGGCGCGCTCTCCTACGGCACCGTCTATCAGTCGGCGCTGGCCGCCGGCATGACCACCAGTGCCGCCCATTACATGGCGCGCATGCTGCTGCGCAACCTCAAGTTCGATGACTGGATGACCGAGGCGATCATTGCCATCTTCGCCCCCTCCGACGAGGAGGAACAGGCCTACGCTGCCGCCTTCCTTGCCACTATCGCCTCCCTGATCGAGATGATCCGCGCCCGGGGGGAGGGCATCGAGGCCGCCGATGTCGCATCCGTTATGCTCGAGCTCTCGCGCTTTTATCGCAAGGTGGATTTCACGCCCGCGTAACGCACGGCTATGGATTCGGCCCCCTGACAGTTGAGAGCCCCCGGCGGAAGATTCCGCCGGGGGCTCCTTTTGCTTGCGTCGAAGGCACCGGTCGGCGACCCTCCTGAAACGAAACCCTATCCGGCGAGTTTGAGCAATTCATCTTCGATGAGCCCCTTGAAGAGCGGCACCTTGTAGCCGTTGTGAGCCAGCGGCCGCGCCTCGGCCATGGCCGCCTCGGCGGCGGCCCGGGCGCTCCTGGAATCGAGCGTCCTTCCCCGGAGGGCTTCTTCGGCCATTTTCGAGCGCCAGGGGACCGGCGCGGCGCCGGAGAGGACCACCCGGCTGTCACTGACGATGTCGCCGTTTATCTGCAGGGCCAGGGCGACGCCGGCGACGGCGAAGTCCCAGGACTGGCGGGCGCGCACCTTGCGGTAGGAGCTGCGCCTACCGGATTGGGGGGGCGGAAGGAGAACGGCGGTGACGATCTCCCCCTCTTCGAGAAACGTCTCGCGGTGGGGATCCTTCTGCGGGGGGACGTGGAAATTCTCCACGGCCACCGTTCGCTTTCCGCCGGGGCCAGCGATCTCCACCCGGGCATCGAGGGCGAGGAGGGCTGCGGCCGGATCGGAGGGGTGAACGATGTAGCATTGGCTGCCGCCGAGGAGGCAGTGGAACTGGTTCTGGCCGGCGACGGCGTAGCATTTGGGGCCCCCCTTGCGCAGGCAGTCGAACTCGCCGCGGTAGTACCAGCAGCGCGGTTTCTGGCAGAGGTTGCCGCCGAGCGTCCCCTGGTTGCGCAGTTGCGGCGAGGCCACAGAGGCGGCGGCCTGCACCAGGCCGGGATAATTTTTATCCAGGTCGCCGTTTGCCGCCAGGGCGGTGATCGTCGTCAGGGCGCCGAGGCGCCGGCCGCCGTCGCTCGTGGAGCCGATCCCGGAAAGCTCGGTGAGGGCGGTCAGGCTGATGAGTTTTTCGGCGGTAAGGACGCCGTCATGGAGGCAGCCGAGCAGGTCGGTGCCGCCGGAGTGGAGGAGGGCGCCGGGGGACTGCAGCTCGCGGATCGCCTCCTTGAGGGTATCGGGCCGGAAATAATTGAAGTTCGGCAGCATGGCTCAGGCCTCCTTTTGCGCGGCGGAAAGGGCCCTCATGACCTGCAGGGGGTTGAGGGGGCTCTCGGTGATCCGCACCCCGGTGGCGTGGTAGACGGCGTTGGCGATCGCCCCGGCGGTGGGGATGGTCACCGGCTCGCCGAGCCCCTTGGCGCCGGCGCTGTTGGCTTCGGCGTCGGGCATCTCGACCGGCTCAGAGATCATCTGCAGCGGCACGTCGAGAGCCGTCGGCAGCTTGTAGTCGTGCCAGTTCTTGTTGAGGACCTTGCCGGTCTGGCCGACGTCGAACTGGCGGAACTCGGTCATCCCCAGGCCGATCCCCATGACGATGCCGCCGAAGACCTGGTTGTCGAAGGTCAGGCGGTTCATCACCCGGCCGCTTTCGTTGGTACCGACAAAGCGCAGCACCCGCACCTCGCCGGTGCGGGTGTTGACCTCGACTTCGCAGAACTGGGCGGCAAAGGGGTTCACCGATTTGCCGTCGGGATTGGGTCCGCGATGGCCGATGCCGACCGCCAGACCGCGTTTCTTGAGGCGGGAGACGGCAGTGGTTCCGATCTCCTTGCCGGAGGCCTTCGAGACGATGCGGCTCCCCTCGAAGCGCAGGTCCTCGACGGGCTCGCCGAGGTCCTCCGCCGCCCACTGCAGGAGTTGGCGCTTGAGCTCGACGGCGGCCGCCCGCACCGTCGGCGCCTCGGTCGGGACGGTCTTGCTGCCGCCGCTGGGGGTGGCGTAGGAGGTGGTGCCGGTGTCGGCGTTCTCGATCTGGATCAACTCCGGCCTGATTCCCAGCTCCTCGGCGGCCACCATGGCCATGATCGTCTTGGTGCCGGTGCCGATATCCGAGGCCCCCATGTTGAGGTTGACGCTGCCGTCGGCAAAGAGCTTGAGGATTACCGTTGAGGGGGGACCGCCGCCGCCGACGTACCAGACGCAGCTCCCCATGCCGACGCCGCGCTTGAGATGACTCCCGGCGCTCTCCTCCTCGGCCTTTTTGCGCGCCTTCGACCAGTCGAAGATCTTCGCTCCCGAGCGGATGCACGCCTCGAGCCCGGTACTGGTGTAGGGGACGCCGCCGCGCCCCTGGCTGACCGTCGGAATGTTCTTCAGACGCAGTTCCACCGGATCCATGGATATCGCCTCGGCGAGTTCGTCCATCATCTGCTCGAGAGCCCAGGAACACTGGGGATGGCCGGGAGCGCGGAAGGGGCGGGCGGGGCCGCCGTGGATGAAGAGGTCGGTCGTCTCGCAGGCGACGTTGGGGCAGAGGTAGAGATCGCGCACCAGCCAGTCGAGGAGGGCGGTGCCGCCGGCAGGGAAGGCGCCGCCTGTGCCGATCCCGGTGAACTCGAGGGCCGTGAGGGTGCCGTCCTTTTTGACCCCGCCCTTGATCGTCATCTGCGCCGGCGGTCGATTCCCCACCGCCAGGAACGTCTCCTCGCGGCTTAAAAAGAGTTTGACCGGCCGGGCGGCCTTTTTCGCGAGCAGCGCGGCGATGATGGTGTACTTCCCCGGGGTGAGCTTGCTTCCGAAGCCGCCGCCGAGGTAGGAACCGATGACCCGCACCCGCGACAGGGGGAGGCCGAGGGTGGCGGCGACCTTGCTCTGCACGGCGAAGACCCCCTGAGTCGACTCCCAGATCGTCAGGCTCTCACCGTCCCAGTTGGCGAGGCAGCCGTGGAGCTCCAGCGGCGTGTGGAGCTCGGCGGCGGTGCTGTAGGACCGCTTTCGGACTGCATCGGCGGCGGCAAACCCCTTCTCCATATCGCCGCGGGAATAGGTGTCGTGCTTGGCCCGGTTCCCCTGGTCGTGGACCTTTTCGGCCTTGTCGGCGGCCGCCTCGTCCAGCGTCACCACAAAGGGGAGGACGTCGTAGGTGACGACGATGGCGGTGGCGGCGTCTCTGGCCTGCTGTGGGGTGTCGGCGGCGACGGCGGCCACCGTCTCTCCTTCGAAACGGCAATGGGGATCGAAGAGGCGCTTCTCGTACCCCCTGGACCACTCCCAGCGCACCTGCGCCTCCGGGGAGGCGTCGGTGAGAACGGCCCGCACCCCCGGCAGCCTCTCGGCGGCGGCGGTGTCGACGCTCCTGACCCGGCAATGGGGGTAAGGAGAGCGAACGATGGCGCCGTAGAGCATCTGCGGCAGCGCCAGATCGGAGGGGTAGAGGGCGGTGCCGCTGACCCGCTCGTAGCCGTCGACCCGGCTCCTGCGGGTGCCGACGATGGTGGTTTTGTCCCAGGGGGCGGGGTCGCTCCCCGCCGGCGGGGTTTCGGGGACGGGGATGTCCCGGGTGTAATAGAGGTCCTTCTGCTCTTCGGCCATGATCGGTCTCCGTGAAAAAGGATAGTTTCGAACCGGGGATTATCCTCTCTTCGCTTCGGCCGCCTGCTGCACGGCGGCGAAGATATGGGTATAGGCGCCGCAGCGGCAGAGGTTGCCGCTCATACCCTGGGCGATCTCCTCTGGCGTCGGGTCGGGATTGGCCCGCAGCAGCCCTTCGGCCGCCAGGATCTGCCCGGGGGTGCAGTAGCCGCACTGAAAGGCGTCCGTCTCTAAAAAAGCCTGCTGGGTGGCGCCGAGCTCCTCCCCCCTCATCAGCCCTTCGAGGGTGGTGATCTCCTTCCCCTGCGCCTCCAGCGCCAGGGTCATGCAGGCGTAGCGCGGTTCGTCGTCGATGAGGACGGTACAGGCGCCGCATTCTCCCCGCTCGCAGCCGACCTTCACGGCGGTGAGGCCGAGCCGGTCGCGCAGCACGTGGAGGAGGCTCCACCGCGGTTCGACGAGGAGGCGCTGCTTGCGGCCGTTGATGCTGAGGACGATTTTGGTCATCTCCTCGCCGGTGATTGCGACGGCTCCGGCTGGCGCAGCAACGGCGACTTTCCCTGAGACCGCCACCGCCGCCGCACCGACCCCCAGGGTCGTGAGAAAACCGCGGCGGGAGACCCCTTGGCGGCACGGGCATTCGTCGTCGTGATGATCCTTGGTCATGATTCCTCCTTCCCGGATTGGGCGATCTGGCACAAGACTGACCCTGCTATTGAAGCAGAGATAACCGGCGACGCAATGGACGGTGGCAATTTTCCCGGAGTGCGGGGCGTCTCCTCCTCCTTTTACTTTTGTCCTCCGTAAACTTTTTGAAAATTCTTGCAAACGGGCGGTCATTTTGCGACTATTAGCGCCAACGCATTTTAATCTGTTTATTTCATTCACAGGAGGGTCGATTCATGCAGAAACGTTTATGGGTTGCCGGATTGGTGGTTCTGTTGCTGGGTCTGACGGGGTGTGCCGCCAACATCACGGCGAAGATCAAGGGGAATCCTGAACTGAAGAAGGTCGCGGTTGTCTCCCTGGCGATCAGCGACTGGGGGGGGTCGGTCGATTCCGGCAGCGTCGGCGGCACCTCCGTCCGCGATCTGATGCGGGGGAGCACGGTGAAGATGCTGACCTTTACCGAGAAGACCCTGGCCGAACACTGGCAGGTGAGAAAGGCGGAAACTTTTGTCGCCGAGGCCGGTTACCGCAAGGCGGCCGAAGATATCCAGGTGTCCGTCTATTCGCCGATCTTAAAGAAAAAGGAGATGCCGCTTTTCGGTGCCGCCTTCAAAAAAGGGGATATCACAGCGGAAAAAGCCCGTGAGCTCTGCAAGACCCTCAAAGTCGACGCCGTTGTCCTGGTCTTCTCCGAGTGGACCCAGGCAACCGGCGGCATCGTCCCGACGACCCGGGCGAAGACGAAAAACGTCGTCTCCTTCTGGGACAAGAACGGGGAGAAGATTTTCTACCGCCGCATCGACATGCAGGGGAGTACGGTTCTGGGAGCCTTTGGAATCAAGGCAGTCACCGCCGGGACCATCAACCAATGGACCGACAGTTACGAGGTCTCGCTCAACAATATGTTCAAGTCGCTCTGATCCGCCTTTCCGCAACGAAAAAAGACCGCCAGGCGCAAAGCCTGGCGGTCTTTTTTCGTTTCAGGGCCGGAAGAGGCTCTTCAGCGCGCCTGTTCGAGCATGTAACTCACCGTCGCCCGCACCTCGGCGTCGCTGAGAGACGGATCACCGCCCCGGGGGGGCATGGCGCCTTCCCCCTTGATGGCCGCCTCGACGACGTGATCGATCCCTTCCTCAATATGCGGGGCCCAGGCGGTCTTGTCCCCGAGCTTGGGGGCCCCGGCGACACCGGTGTCGTGGCAGACGGCGCAGGTCTTCTCGTAGATCGCCTTGCCGGTGGCCAGGGTCTCCGCCGACGGCGCAGCCATCGCCTTCATTCCCTGGTTGCCGCCCATCATTCCCAGATGTTCTTTTTTTTCGTCGGAAGCAAGCGCCCCGGTTGCCGTCAGGGTCAGTGCCGCGGCCGCGACGATCCACAGCGTCATTCTTTTCATGTCCATCTCCTGTTTTTCGTTGGGGTGGAAAACCGAAACGAAAGTATAGCAGAAAATTCCCCCTCCACAATGATCCTCGCCCCGGTTATTGGGGACCCTGGAGGACGATGGCGGCCCGGAAATCCCTCAGGACCTTGACAACCCGACGGCGGTTTTCGTCTCCCATGCGCAGCAGGATCTTCTGTCCGGCGGACAGGGCCTCGAAGGACGGGTCGGCGTAGATGACGCGGCGTATGCGGGGTTCGAGGAGGAGGGGTGCGGCGGGGTCCGGGGTGGCCAGGAGGTGGTCGATGACCTCCACCAGGCGGTCGTTGAAGTAGCGCCGCGAATACCCCATCTCTTCGTAGGCCTGCTGAAAGAGGGGGTAGAGGCGGCGGTAGAGGGAGGCGAGGGTTTCGGCGGGGATGGCCTCGGCCAGAGCCACGTAGGGAGCGTAGCGAGCGGCGTTGGCCGGAGCGATCGTCAACCCCTCGGCGGTGGTGAGGGTCAAAAAGGTCCCTTCCGGCGCCTTCAGGGGGAGGTGCTGGAGGGGGATTGTGCGCTGCGGAAGGGTGTCGACGATCAACACCAGGCGGGGGATGAAATCCCGCGGGATCAGGAGCCCCAGGAGTTTGGGGGTCTCGATGTTCCGGGCCAGGAGTTCCTGCAGGTAGGGATCGCTTTCGGCCAGGGAGGGGAGGGGGGGCTCGACGATGTCCGGCAGGGGGAGGGGATGGAGGATCGCCGGCTCGGCCCGTCTCTCGGGTACCGGTTGGACCTGCACCAGGGGCGGAAGGGGCTCGGGCGGGGGCTGCGGCCAGCGGAAGAAGATCGCCGCCGCGATGATGCACAGGGCCAGCAGGATCATGCTCAGGGTCGACGGCTTCATGGTCTTTTCCTTCCCCTTGGAGAGTTGCAGCAGACGGTACAGGCTTAATAATAGGGGACGCAAGGGGCTCCGTCCAGTCCCTGTTATAATAGATGTATCCGAACCAGCCGTGAGGGCTGTCCGGGACGAATGGTCACTCTTGCCGGGAGAAAGATCATGAAACAAAAGGGAATCGTGTGGACGCTGCTCCTCCTGGTCCTGGTTTGGGGGACGGCGGTGGAGGCGCAGAATCTCGGGGCCCTGGCGGTACCGGAGCGCCAGGCGATGTCCGATACCCTGCAGTATGCCCTGGAAAACAACCCCAGCAACCAGGGAGCCGACTGGGTCAACCCCGACACCGGGCGCTCCGGGGCGGTGGTGCCGACCCGGACCTTTTCCGGTCCGGACGGCGAGCCGTGCCGGGAATTTATCAGCACCATCATCATCGCCGGCCGGGAAGAGCAGGGGTACGGAAGGGCCTGCCGTCAGCCGGACGGCACCTGGCAGATCGTCTCCGACTCCGGCGGCGGGGCGCTGAGCCCCCCGCCGCCGGCCCGGGTCTACGTCTACACGCCGCCGGAGCGCTACTATTACTACCCCTCGGGGTTTTACGCGCCCTACAACATCTTTTTGAGTTTCGGTCTCGTCTACCGCCACGGCCACCTCTATCCGGGAAGCTACTATCTTGACGGCTGGCAGTTCCGCACCCGCTATCCCCACCATTTTCGCAGCCGGATTTACCGCTCGCCGCTCCGCCACGACGACTGGTGGCGGGGGCGCGGGGATTATCGCGGGCGGGATCGTCACGATTTCCGCGACGACCGCCGGCGCGACGACCGTCGGGACCGGGGCCGAGATTGGGACAGGGACAGGGACAGGGACAGGGGGCATCGATGACGACCCGGTTGATCGCCTGGAAAAACGCTAAGGAAGGTTTTTGCCACCGAGGTGCCACGGATACGGTCTTGGCGTCTTGACGGCAGAACAAAATGGTCGTGAGCTTTTTTCCCCAGGGTCTTGATGAAAGCGAGGCTGCAACCGTCCCCCCATTGCAATGAAAAGGAGGCGCCGATGACTGATCTTTCCACCACCTATATGGGCCTGCATCTCTCCAACCCGATCGTGGTCGCCAGCAGCGGCCTGACCACCAACCTCAAGGGTGTGAAGAAATGCGCCGAGGCCGGAGCCGGGGCCATCGTCCTCAAGTCGCTCTTCGAGGAACAGATCGCCGCCGAAACAAGGGCTCTGGGACGCTATGCCGATTTCGTGGATCACGGCGAAGCCGCCGAATATCTGGCCAGCTACGGCATGGCGCTCGGTCCCCGGGATTATCTGCGCCTGGTGAGGGAGGCCAAACAGGAGGTGGAGGTCCCGATTATCGCCAGTCTCAACTGCGTCACCGACGGTCGCTGGGGGGACTACGCCCGGCAGCTGGAAGGAGCCGGAGCCGACGCCATCGAACTCAATGTCGCCCTGATGCCCACCGACCCGCACCAGGAGGGAGCGGAGGTCGAAGAGATCTATTTCCGCATTCTCCATGAGGTCAAGAGCCGGGTCGGTGTGCCTGTGGCCCTCAAGATCGGTCCCCACTTCACCGCACTGGCCCGGGTGGCCGAACGCCTGACCCGCGACCGGGTGGAGGGGGCCGATTTTTCCGTCGGCTGGTGCGGCGGCGCCACGGGCGGGGGTCGGGTCGTCTGGCGGGGCGCCGATGCCCTGGTCCTTTTCAACCGCTTTTTGCGCCTCGATATCGATCTAGAGACCCTGAAACTTGTCGCCGGCAATCCCTACAGCTCCCCGGAGGAGAGCCACACCACCCTGCGCTGGATCTCCCTGCTGGCCGGGAGGATCGACGGCGATCTCGCCGCCGCCACCGGGATTCACGACGGCTTGGACATCGCCCGGCAGATCCTCGCCGGCGCGACGACGGTTCAGGTCTGCTCCACCCTCTATCTCCACGGATTTGGACAGATCGGCCGGATGCGCGGCGAGCTGGAGGAGTGGATGGACGGTCACGGCTTTGCCGCCCTCGGCGATTTTCGCGGGCGCCTCAGCCAGGCCCGGAGCGAGCGGCCGCACAGCTACGAACGCCTGCAGTACCTCAAGCTCTTCGGCGGCGGCGGATAGAATTTCCGTTTTCGGCGTGCAACAACAAAAAACCCCCGGCCGCTGGTCGCGTCGGGGGTTTTTTTGTTGGCAGAGCGAAGAGGGCGGTCAGCCCCCGTTGGCCAGGGCTTCTTCTTCGGGGAGATCCTGTTCGCCGAATACCTGGGCGCTGAAGATGTAGATCTCGGCATCCTCGGCCCGCCAGGCTTCGGTGGGGAGTCCGGCCTTGACGCAGGTCTGGTTGAGAAAGGTCTCGCGGTCCCAGCCGTGTTCGGTTGCCACCTGGGGGAGGAGGACGCCGCGGTAGTACCCCTTCTCGAGATAAATGCCGTGGCGGCCGACCTCGATCTCGCCGATGTCCTCGATCTTGTGCAGAGGCGAGAGGACGGAGATTTCCAGGGAAATTTCGCCGAGATCCTCTTCCTTGAGCGGGTAGAAGCGCGGATCCTTGGTCGCCGAGGCGACGGCCATCTCGGAGACCTCCCGGAACAGGGGGAGTTCGGAGGAGAAGTTGCCGATGCAGCCGCGCAGACGTCCCTGTTCCTTGATGGTGACAAAGCACCCGTTGCGCCTGTTGAGCGCCTTTTCTTCCCGGGGTTCGATGTAGGGCTGCTGGCTGCAGACCCAGCTGTCGATGGCCGTGCGGGCGATGGCAAGGAGTACGGCTTTTTCCCTGGCGTTCAACTCTTTGTCCACGAAGCCTCCTGGAGGGATCTTTCTGACTTGGAATTCGGGCCCTGCGGCCGCGCACAATATAGTCGAATTCGCCATATTTTTCAAGAGATTTGCATTAAAAATCGTCAGACGGGGACGGTGCGGTTTTCGGCCGCGATGCCGGCGATGACGCAGCGGATCCCTCCCTCCTTGAGCCCCGGCTTGAAACAGCCGTTGCAGGAGATGCAGGTGGAGCGGTAGCCTTCGTCCTCCAGCCAGCGCCGCGGCAGGTCGGGCTCGCGAATCAGCGGCCGAGAGAGCGCGAAGAGGTCGGCACACCCCTCCCAGAGAAGCTCCCGGGTGGCGGAGTAGGAGCGGAAACCGCCGACCACCATGACCGGGATCTGCAGGGACTGGGTGAAGGCGCGGGCGAAGGGGGCGTTGTACCCCTCCTGTTCCTCGCTGTCGATCCCCTGGCGTACCGGGGAGAGCTTGCCGGAAGCGGCGGTGCCGGAGCTGATCTCGATGGCGTCGATGCCGAGGGCCTCGATGCGCCGGGCGGCCTCCAGGGCCTCCTCGACAGTAAAGCCTTCGGGGAGGTTGTCGCTGGCGGTGAGTTTGATGGTCACCGGATAGGCGGGTCCTACGGCCTGGCGCACCGCGCTGCAGACCTCGCAGAGAAAGCGCAGCCGATTGTCGAGGGAGCCGCCGTACTCGTCCTGGCGCCGGTTGGTGAGGGGGGAAAGGAACTGGTTGATGAGGTAGCCGTGGGCGCCGTGGAGCTGCACCCCGTCGAATCCCGCTTCCTGGGCGCGGCGGGCTCCGGCGGCAAAGGCGGCGACGACTTCGGCGATCTCGGCGACGGTCATCGCCCGCGGCATCCCGGGGTAGGCGGGGAAGGAGACGGCCGATGGGGCGATGGGCGTGGTGCCGATGGTCGCTGCCGACGACTGTCCGCCGGCATGCACCAGCTGGCAGAAGATCATCCCCCCCTCCTGATGGACGGCATGGGTCAGGCTCTGCAGTGCCGGGAGGAGAGCGTCGGTGTCGATCCCCATCTTGCCGGGGAGCTGCTTGCCGTCCCGGCGGACGAAGGTGTAGCCGGTTATGATCAGGCCGATACCGCCGCGCACCAGGGCGCGATAGAAATCCTCGAGACGGGGTCCGGGAGCGCCGCTTTCGTCGCACATCCCTTCCCAGGTGGCGCTGCGCACCAGGCGGTTGGGGAGGGTAATCTTGCCGTTGATGTCGACGGTGTCGGTCAGAGAGCGGGCCATGAGGTGCCTCCTTTGCGGATCGGTTGAACTCTTTTCATAGCACGGCTGGCCGACAAATGCCAGTTTGGTGGAAGGGAGAAGGGAGAAGGGAGAAGGGAGAAGAAAAACCGTCCGCATTGGTCACCGGTAGGGTAGGTGAGGACACGGACGGTTTTTCCGTTGGCGGCGTTGGAGCCGAATTACTGATTGACGGCCAGGTGGGGGATGGCGCCGTGAATGAGGATGCTCCGGTTGTTCTCGGTGGTCCACAGCGCTTCGCAGTTGCCGCATTCCTGAAGGTTTTTGGCGAATCCGTCCGAATGGGTGTCGATCTCAACACGGGTTTTGCTTTTGCATACGGGGCATTCCATTTTTGTTCTCCTCTTTATGTGTTTGATATGGTTTTATTTTACATAACTGATGAGGATTATACGCGCGCCGCCTTGCGAATGCAAGGGGTAGTATGGAAAAAATTTCGTAAAAACAGTATCTTAGGCCAGTTTTTGTTTTATTCTGTATACCGATTGTTTATGTTTTGAAAAGGAGGGAGGAGGCGTAAGGGTAAACAGATCAGCAACACATTGATATAACAAGAGAAAACAGGATGTAAACCGTTATTATGAAACGTGGATGTATTTTTGCGGGGCAGTTCATGGCGGGGATCGGCGGGGAGCAACGGCCGGAAATGTCAAAGGAAAGGCGGGCGAGTTGTTCTGGCCAATTTCCGTTGTGGGGGTGAAAAAAAGGGCCCCGGTCTCCCGGGGCCCTGGTCTGTCAGGCGCTGTTACTTGCTTTTCTTCTCGTGCTTCTTGCGCTCGTTGGCGTCGAGGTAGCGTTTGCGCAGCCGGATCGATTTGGGGGTGACTTCGACCAGTTCGTCATCGGCGATATACTCGAGGGCCTGCTCCAGGGAGAGGATGGTCGGCGGCGAACACTTCGTCGAATCGTCGGTTCCCGAGGAGCGGACGTTGGTCAACTTCTTGCCGCGGCAGGCGTTGACCACCAGGTCGTTGTCCTTGGCGTGCTGGCCGACAATCATCCCCTCATAGACGGGGGTGCCGGCACTGAGGAAGAGGATGCCGCGATCCTGGAGGTTGAAGAGGGAGTAGCCGACCGTCTCGCCGCTGTCGACGGAGATCAGGACGCCGTTCTTCCGCCCGGCGATGGGGCCCTTGTAGGGGGAGTACTCGTGGAAGGTGTGGTTCATGACGCCGGTGCCCCGGGTGTCGGTGAGGAATTCGGTGCGGAAACCGATGAGCCCCCGGGCCGGGATGACGAACTCGAGGCGGTTGACGCCGTTCATCGGCTGCATGGAGACCATCTCGGCCTTGCGGGTGCCGAGTTTCTCGATGACCGTCCCCTGGTATTCCTCGGGGACGTCGATCACCAGATATTCCATCGGCTCGCAACGGACGCCGTCGATCTCCTGGAAGATGACCTCGGGTTTCGAGACGGAGAGTTCGAAGCCTTCGCGGCGCATGTTCTCGATGAGAATCGACAGGTGCAGTTCGCCGCGCCCGGAGACCTTGAAGGTATCGGTATTGTCCGTGTCCTCGACGCGCAGGGAGACGTTGGTCCGCAGCTCCTTGGTCAGGCGGTCGCGGATGTTGCGGGAGGTGACGTACTTCCCTTCCTTGCCTGCGAAGGGGGAGTCGCTGACCATGAAGTTCATCGAAAGGGTCGGCTGGTCGATGGCGAGGTAGGGGAGGGCCACCGGCTCGGTGGCGCTGGCCAGGGTCTCGCCGATGCTGACGGTCTCGAAGCCGGCGATGCTGACGATGTCGCCGGCGACCGAGTCGGGGATTTCGATCTGGGCCAATCCTTCGTAGCCGAGGAGTTTGCTGATGCGCCCCCGGGTGATCTTGCCATCCTTGTCGATGTGGGCGATGGTTTCGCCGGCCTTGACGCGGCCGTTGGCGATGCGTCCGGTGGCGATGCGGCCGAGGTAGTCGTTGTAGGCGATACTGGAAACGAGCATCTGGAAGGGGGCATCGGGGTTGGCCACGGGGGGCGCCACGCGTTCGGCGATCATCTCGAAGAGCGGCTCGAGGTCATTCGATTCGTCGGCGAGGTGGCGCTTGGCGTAACCGCTCTTGGCGCTGGCGTAGACGATGGGGAAGTCGAGCTGCCCTTCGTCGGTGGTGAGTTCGCAGAAGAGGTCGAAGACCATGTTCACCACTTCTTCGGCACGGGCGCCGGGGCGGTCGATCTTGTTGATGACCACGATCGGCTTGATGCCGAGGTCAAGGGACTTCTTGAGAACGAAGCGGGTCTGGGGCATGGGGCCGTCGAAGGCGTCGACGAGGAGGAGCACCGAGTCGACCATCTTCAGAACCCGCTCCACCTCGCCGCCGAAGTCGGCGTGACCGGGGGTGTCGACGATGTTGATCTTCAGCCCTCCGTGGTGAATGGAGAGGTTTTTGGAGAGGATGGTGATCCCCCGTTCCTTCTCGAGGTCGTTGCTGTCCATCACCCGCTCGGTGATGGCCTGATTGTCACGGAAGACTCCGGATTGTCTGAGCATAGCGTCGACGAGGGTGGTCTTGCCGTGGTCGACGTGGGCGATAATGGCGATGTTACGAATGTTTGCTGACATGGCTCTGTCTACTGCTCCTTCTCTGGGTCGCTAATCGGTGGGTGGCGGCAGGCCACCTGTAAAACCTCACAATCCTATACTAAAGTCATAAAAATAACCAGAAAAATATCGTCGCCACGGGAGGTCCTGCGGATCGGGTGTTGCGACGCCGAGAAAATCATTCTAGGATAGGTGACGTCCGACCTGCAACTGGTCGAGAGGCCGAGGTTGGGAAAAGGAGATAAATCATGCATCCGTTGACTGTCCTGCAAAGAACCCTGTCGGTGCTGGCCGCTGTTGCACTCCTCGGGGGGTGCGCGCTCAATCCGGCGACCGGCCGCCAGGAACTGGCTCTGATTACCGTCTCTCCCGCTGAAGAAATCGCTCTGGGGGAAAAGACTTTTCCCCAGGCGTTGCAGCAGATGGGAGGGGAGTATCCCGACCCGGACCTCAATGCCTATGTCAACGCCGTCGGCGTGCGCCTCGGCCGTCTCAGCGGCCGCCCCGATCTCCCCTACCGCGTCCGGGTCGTCAACGATTCCTCCCCCAATGCCTTCGCCCTCCCGGGAGGCTTTATCGCCGTCAGTCGCGGACTCCTGGTCAATCTCGACAACGAGGCCCAGCTCGCCGCGGTCCTCGGCCACGAGGTGGGGCACGTCGACGCCCGCCACGCCGTGCAGGGGATGCAGCGCGACACCCTCTTCGGAGCGGGGCTGGCGGTTCTTTCCGGGGTCACCGGCCAGGCGTCCTACGGCCCGCTGGCCCGCCAGGCCGGGGAGATGGCGACGGCCCTTCTCGATCGCTCCTACAGCCGCGAGCAGGAACGGGAATCGGACCGCCTCGGCATCGACACCATGGTCAGGGCCGGATACGATCCCGCCGGGGCGGTGCAGCTGCAGGAGTTCTTTTACCGCAAGGTCGAAAAGGGGGCCGAACCGGACTGGCTCGGCGGCATGTTCCGCACGCACCCCTTCTCCCGGGATCGGCTCGACGCCAACCGCAGTTATATCGCCGCCACCTATCCCCAGGCCCTCGGCAACTCCGGATACCGCCTCGGCGCCGAGGAGTTGCAGGCGGCGACCGCCGGAATCCGCGAGGCGCAGAAGGGATATGCTCTTTATGATCAGGCGCAAGCCCTGGAAAAACAGGGGGACGCGGGACGGGCCATCGCCACCTATCTGCAGGCCGCCTCCGTGGCTCCCGATCAGGGGCTGATTCTCACCGCGCTGGGGATGGCCTATCTGCGCGCCGACGACCTCGCCTCGGCCCGCCGCCACCTCGCTCAAGCGGTGCATCTCGACGGCAATTACTATGCGTCACGTCTCGGTCTCGGCTATGTCTACCTGCAGCAGGAAAAGGGGGCGGCGGCGGTGAAGGAGTTCGAGGCGAGCATGGCGCTCCTGCCGACCCTGCAGGGGGGGTACCTGCTGGCCGAAGGGTATGAGAAGACCGGCAAGCCCGCCAAGGCCGCGGAGCTTTACCGCGCCGTCGCCGAGGCCGACGGCGGCGGCAAGCTCGGCCGGGCCGCCGGCGAGCGGCTGCGCATTCTCGAGGGGCGCTGATGGACTGGACCACCCTGCTGCAGCCGGGAGAACGCCTTGTCTGGGAGGGGCGGCCGGCGCCGCGCTGCTACACCATGCGCAACTGGCGCCACGCCCTCTTCGGCGTCATCCTCCTGGTTCCGACCCTCTACTGGCAGGTCGTCGCTCTGCAACTCGCCGCCGTCTACCACCTGCCGCTGATCCCCTGGATCCCCCTGCCGTTTCTCCTGGCCGCCCTCTATCTTGCCCTCGGGCAGCTCTTTGTCGCCCGTCTCGAATGGGAAAACGTTTTCTACGCCGTCACCGACCGGCGCATCCTGGCTCAGCGCGGCTTTTTGCGTGTCCGGCACCTGGTCCTTGACCTCGATGCCGTCGGCTCCTTTGTCCTCAAACCCTACGGCGAAGAGCTCGCTTCGTTGCGCATTGTCGCCGTCGATTCTTCGACGACCCTGGTCCTCTCCTGCATCGAATACCCCCGCCTGGTCACCCGCCACCTCGAGGCGGCGATGGCCGCAACGGGGCGTCTGGCCGGTCAGGAGCCCCCTTCCTCCGCCGGTGAAACCGGTTGACTTTCTCCCCCCCCATTGATTAACCTTGATGACTTCGCAATAACCGGGAAAGAAGGAAAGACGGGTAAGAAAAAGGATTCAACGCCGAGTCGCAGAGGACCAAGGAGAGCGCAGAGAGATCATTTTTGACAGAAGGTCGATCCTGCAGGCACTTCTCTCCATCTCAGCGACTCTGCGTTGATGCATTTTATCATTGTAAGGTTCGCCGGATTTTTCAGATAAAGGATTTCCCCTTGGCAGCAGAAAAGACTTTCTATCTCGAGACCTTCGGGTGTCAGATGAACGTGGTCGATTCGGAACGGATCGTCGACTCCCTGAAGCAGATCGGCTACCGGCAGGTATCTCTGGTCGAAGACGCCGGACTGATCCTCCTCAATACCTGCTCGGTGCGCGACAAGGCCGAGCGCAAGGTCTACGGCCATCTCGGCAGCTTCAAACCCCTCAAGGCCGACAACCCGGCCCTGATCATTGGCGTCGGCGGCTGCGTCGCCCAGCAGGAGGGGGAGCGGCTCCTCGAGAAGCTCCCCTTTCTCGACCTTGTTTTCGGCACCCACAACGTCCACAAGCTCCCCGAGATGGTCCAGGCGGTGGAGAAGAACCGGGTCCGCTGCCTGGAGACCGATTTCCTCGATCGGGAGACCCGTCTCGCCCTCTTCCCCCGCCGCACGGAAGGGGATATGGTGAGCCGCTTCGTGACGGTGATGCAGGGGTGCGACAACTTCTGTTCCTACTGCGTCGTCCCCCATGTGCGCGGCCGGGAAATCAGCCGTCCCAGCGCCGAGATTCTCGCCGAGATCGAGGAACTCTCCGCCGGAGGGGTCCGTGAAGTCACCCTCATCGGCCAGAACGTCAACTCCTACGGCGCCAGAATCGAGGGGGAACTCTCCTTTGCCGCCCTCCTCGCCGCCGTCCAGGCCATCGACGGCATCGAGCGGATCCGTTTCACCACCTCCCACCCCCGCGATCTCTCCGGGGAGCTTATCGCCGCCTTCGCTACCCTCGACAAGCTCTGCCTGCATATCCACCTCCCGGTACAGTGCGGCTCCGACCGGGTGCTGAAACTGATGAACCGCGGCTACACCCGCGCCGGGTATCTCGACCGTGTGCGCCGCCTCAAGGAAGTCGCCCCGGAGATCCGCCTCACCTCGGATATCATCGTCGGCTTTCCCGGAGAAACCGAAGAGGATTTTGCCGCCACCCTCGACCTGGTGGCCGAGGTGCGTTACGCCGACGTCTTCACCTTCCTCTATTCTCCCCGTCCCGGCACCGCTGCCGCAGAACTTTCCGACGATCTCCCCGCGGCCGTCCGCCAGGAGCGCTTCGACCGCCTCCTGGCCCTGCAGGAGTCCATCGGCCGCCAGGTCTGGGCCGCCGATGTCGGGGCTGTTCTGCCGGTCCTCGTCGAGGGAGAGAGCCGTCAGGGAGAAGGACAGATCTTCGGCCGCACCACCTGGAACCGCATCGTCAACTTCCCGGGGAGCCCGGAACTCATCGGCAGGACCGTGCCGGTCCGCATCCTTCGGTCGAACAAAAACACCCAGCTCGGCGAGATTGTCATCTAGCTCGGGACCACTGGATCGGTTCCCCTGCAGTTGAGTCCGTTTACTCCTTGGGACGGCAACCGAACCAATCGTCAACGCAGAGACTCAGAGGAGGAGAGAAGCGCAGAGGAAGGTCCTTGTACTACGCGCTTCCGGTCTGATTTTTCTCTCTCCATCTCCGCGCCCTTCTGCAGCACCTGACACTTTCCGGCCATCCCCCAACCTCCGTCCAGGAGACGACACTTTCATGATCGATCTGCACAGCCATTCCATCTTCAGCGACGGGGAACTGATCCCCTCCGAGCTCACCCGCCGCGCCGCTATCCTCGGATACCGGGCGCTGGCGATCACCGACCACGGCGATTTTTCCAACCTCGACTTCATCATCCCGCGCATCCTTCGGGTGGCCGGCGATCTCGGCGCCGCCTGGGGCCTGACGGTGATTCCCGGGATCGAGCTCACTCATATCCCGCCGGCGTCGATTGCCGCGGCGGCCAGGGAGGCCCGAGCCCTCGGCGCCCGCATCATCGTCTGTCACGGCGAAACCATCGTCGAGCCGGTGGCGTGCGGCACCAACCGCGCGGCGCTCCTTTCCGACATCGACATCCTCTCCCATCCCGGGCTGATTACCGCCGAAGACGCCGCCCTGGCCGCCGAGCGCGGCATCTGTCTGGAGCTGACCACCCGCAAGGGGCACTCCCTGACCAACGGTCACGTCGCCCGCACCGCCCTGGCCGCCGGGGCGCTGCTGGTGGTCAACACCGACAGCCATGCCCCCGGGGATCTCACGTCCCTCGATATGGCGCGGAAAATAGCCCTCGGGGCGGGGCTCTCCGAAGCAGAGTTCGAACAGACCCGGCGCAACAGCGAGGCCCTGGTGGCCCGCTCTCTCCTGTGAAGCCTGCAGGGTCAATTTCAACGCAGAGAGCGCTGAGAAGGTCAGGAGGACGCAGAGAAGGGCAGGAGTAAAAAACTTTGTTTTTGGTTAACCCCCAAGGCTAGAATTTTATCGGCTTTCTCTGTGATCTCTGTGCCCTCGAGTGAGTGCAGCGAACGGGTGGTGAAAGCTTTGCCTGCTGAAAGGCTTTTGACCGCGGAGGGCGCGGAGGGCGCGGAGAAGGGCCAGGTCAAAAAACATTCCACACGACCCTGCTTTTATCTGCGAACATCTGCGTCATCTGCGGATATAAAGTATTTGACCTTGTCTCAGCCGAAGCGCGAAGGAGAGCCGGATTTTAAGGATTTTCCTTCGTGACCTTCGTGGTGAAACATCGCTTTTTTATAAACACAGCAACATTCAACTGGCGAGGATTTCATGAACGATACGGATTTCGCTTTTCTCAAGGAGTTGGTCGAAGCTCCGAGCCCCTCCGGTTATGAACAGCCCGCTCAGCGGATCATGCGCCGCGAACTGGAGCCGGTGGCCGACGAGGTGACCACCGATGTCATGGGGAACGTCATCGCCCGCATCGCCGCGGCAGGGGAGGGGGCTCCGCGCCTGATGCTCGCCGGCCACTGCGACGAGATCGGCTTCATGGTCAAGTACGTCGACGACGCCGGCTTCATCTTCTTTTCCCCCATCGGCGGGGTCGACGCCCACCTCGTTCCCGGGCAGCGGGTGCTGATTCACGGCACCGGCGGGCCGGTTCTCGGGGTGGTGGGGAAGAAGCCGATTCACATGATGGAAACCAAGGAGCGGGAGACCGTCGTCAAGTTCAAGGCGATGTTCATCGACATCGGCTGCAGCAGCCGCAGCGAAGTCGAGGCGTTGGTGGCGATCGGCGACCCGGTGACCCTCAAGGTCGGTCTCGAGCGTCTGCAGGGAGACCGGGTGATCTCCCGGGCTTTTGACGACAAGATGGGGGCCTTCATCGTCGCCCGGGTGCTGCAGGAGGTCCGCCGCCGCGGCGCCCCCCCGGTGGAACTCTACGGGGTCTCGACGGTGCAGGAGGAGGTCGGCTTGCGCGGCGGCGCGACGAGCGTCTACGGCATCGACCCCGACATCGGCATCGCCGTCGAGGTCGGCTTCGCCACCGATTTTCCCGAGGTCGACAAGAAGGAACTCGGCGAGTTCAAGGTCGGCAGCGGTCCGATTCTCAGCCGCGGAGCCAACGTCAACCCGGCCCTCTTTGAGCTTCTCATGGAGTGCGCCCGCGACGAAAAGATCCCGGTGCAGGTCATGGCCCAGGCCCGGGCGACGGGGACCGACGCCAACGTCATCCAGCTCTCCCGCGGCGGTGTCGCCGCCGCCCTGGTCAGCGTACCGCTGCGCTACATGCACACCCCCGTCGAGCTCCTTTCCCTGAGCGATCTGGAGAACACCGTGCGTCTGCTCACCGCCCTGGTTTATCGCATCAGGGACCGTGGTCAGTTCATCCCCAATTAGGCTTTTTTCAGGACCTTTTTCCTTGACCCCCCACAGGGGCAGGTATAAAGTCGCCAGTTAATATTTTTCGGTCTGAACCCCTGGTTGCCGGGCCGGATATCGAACTTTTTCCTGGATCCAACCCCAGGTTTTCCGGCTTTTAGAATGGCGAATTTTTAGCCACCAAGGCACGGAGACACCAAGAAAAACGTAATACAAATAATTGCTTTCCTTGGTGTCTTGGTGCCTTGGTGGCAATTCATAAATTTCATTCATTCTCTTTAGAGTTTCAAATAGCGATATTTCCCCCCGGCAAAGGAGATGGCGATGCACGACCTCGATATCCGCGAAGGGCTCACTTTCGATGATGTGCTACTGATTCCGGCTCATTCCACCGTCCTCCCCAAGGAGGCCGATCTCTCCACCTGGCTGACCCCGCAAATCCGTCTCAACATCCCCCTCCTCTCCGCCGCCATGGACACCGTCACCGAGTCCCGAACCGCCATCTGCATGGCTCGGGAAGGGGGGATGGGGTTCGTGCATAAAAACCTCTCCGTCATCGAACAGGCGCTCAAGATCGATCAGGTCAAGAAATCGGAGAGCGGGATGATCGTCGACCCGATCACCATGCACCCCGATCAGAAGATCTTCGAGGCCCTGGAGCTGATGAAGAAATACCGCATCTCCGGGGTGCCGATCACCCGGGACGGACTGCTGGTGGGGATTCTCACCAACCGCGACCTGCGCTTCGAGACCCGTCTCGACCAGCCGATCTCCGCCGTCATGACCAAGGACAAGCTGGTGACCGTCCCCCCGGGGACGACGCTTGAGGAAGCCAAGTACCATCTGCACAAGCACCGCATCGAGAAGCTGCTGGTGGTCGACGCAAACTTCGTTCTCAAGGGACTGATCACCATCAAGGATATCGAAAAGGTCCGCAAGTACCCCTCGGCCTGCAAGGACGAAAAAGGGCGCCTGCGCGTCGGCGCCGCCATCGGCGTCGGCGGCGACCGTGAGGAGCGCCTCGAGGCCCTGGTCCGGGCCGGGGTCGACGTCGTGGTCATCGACACCGCCCATGGCCATTCCCAGGGGGTTCTCGACGCCGTGGCCGACACCCGCCGCGCCTATCCCGACCTGCAGCTCATCGCCGGAAACATCGCCACCGCCAGCGCCGCCGAGGCCCTGATCAAGGCCGGAGTCAACGCGGTCAAGGTCGGCATCGGCCCCGGGTCGATCTGCACCACCCGCGTCGTCGCCGGCGTCGGCGTGCCGCAGATCACCGCCATCGCCGACGTGGCCAAGGTCACCCGCAAGGCCGGGGTTTCCCTCATCGCCGACGGAGGCATCAAGTATTCCGGAGAACTCCCCAAGGCCGTCGCCGCCGGGGCCGACGTCATCATGATCGGCTCCCTCTTTGCCGGCACCGACGAATCGCCGGGAGAGACGATCCTCTACCAGGGACGGACCTACAAGACCTACCGCGGCATGGGGAGCCTCGGCGCCATGAAGCAGGGGAGCAAGGACCGCTATTTCCAGGGGGATGTGGAAAGCGACGTCAAGCTGGTCCCCGAAGGAATCGAGGGACGGGTCCCCTACCGCGGGTCCCTCTCCTCCAACATTCACCAGCTTCTCGGCGGCCTGCGCGCCGGGATGGGCTACACCGGCTGCCGCACCCTGCGCGATCTGCAGGACAACGGGGCCTTCATGCGCATCACCAACGCCGGCCTGCGCGAGTCCCACGTCCACGACGTGGCGATCACGCACGAAGCGCCCAACTACCGGGTCGAGAAAACCAGCTAGGCTCTTTCTCGGACTGGGGCGACTTGCCAGGCATTACAATGCAAGAAACAGACACCTGTTACCACTGAGACACAGAGAACACAGAGTCAGGCACCTGAATATTTTAAAAAATCTCTGTGCCTCCGTGCCTCTGTGGTGAACGGTTTTCCATTTTTCAGGAATAAATAACGATGTCCATCGATATCCATCAGGAAAAAATCCTCATCCTCGATTTCGGGTCCCAGTACACCCAGCTCATCGCCCGTCGGGTGCGCGAGGCCCACGTCTACTGTGAACTGCACCCCTTCGACATGGCCTTCGAGGCGATCGTCGCCTTTGCTCCGAGCGGAATCATCCTCTCGGGGGGACCCAAGTCGGTCTACGAGGAGGGGGCGCCGGCGGTGGCCGAGGCTCTCTTCGAGCTCGGGGTGCCGGTGCTGGGGATCTGCTACGGAATGCAGCTGATGAGCCGCCACTTCGGAGGCACCGTGGTCCCGGCCGGCAAGCGGGAATTCGGCCACGCCGAACTCCTCGCCCAGGGGGAACCCGGGCCGCTCTTCGACGGCTTCTTCCAGAACGGCAAGAGCCCGGTGTGGATGAGCCACGGCGACCATGTCTCCCTGGTCCCCGAGGGGTTCGAGGTGGTGGCCGGAACCGACAACGCCCCCGTCTGCGCCATTCAGAACCAGGCCCGGCGTCTCTACGCCGTGCAGTTTCACCCCGAGGTCAATCACACCCCGCGGGGCGAACTCCTTCTCGACACCTTCGTCCGCAAGATCTGCGGCTGCACCGGGCGCTGGACGCCGGGGCAGATCATCGAGGACGCCGTGGAGCGCATCCGCACCCAGGTCGGCAGCGACCGGGTGATTCTCGGCCTCTCCGGCGGCGTCGACTCCTCCGTTGCCGCGGCCCTCATCCACCGCGCCATCGGCGACCAGCTCACCTGCGTCTTCGTCGACAACGGCCTGCTGCGCCTCTGCGAGGGGGATCAGGTGATGGCCACCTTCGCCGAGAACATGGGCGTCAAGGTGATCCGGGTCGATGCCGAGGAGCGTTTTCTCTCCGCCCTCGCCGGGGTCAGCGATCCGGAAAAAAAGCGCAAGATCATCGGCGGTCTCTTCGTCGACATCTTCGAAGAAGAGTCGAACCGGCTCAAGGACGCCAACTACCTGGCTCAGGGGACGATCTATCCCGACGTCATCGAGAGCGCCGGCGCCAAGACCGGCAAGGCGCAGAACATCAAGAGCCACCACAATGTCGGGGGGCTCCCCGATTACATGAAGCTGCAGCTCCTCGAACCGTTGCGCGAACTCTTCAAGGACGAGGTGCGCGCCATCGGCGAAGAGCTCGGCCTGCCGCGGCCGATGGTCTGGCGTCACCCCTTCCCCGGACCGGGCTTGGGGGTGCGCATCCTCGGCGAGGTCAAAAAGGAGTACTGCGACATCCTCCGCCAGGCCGACGCCATCTACATCGAGGAGCTCTACGCCAGCGGCCACTACGACAAGATCAGCCAGGCCTTTGCCGTCTTTTTGCCCGTGAAGAGCGTCGGCGTCATGGGGGACGGGCGGACCTACGAGTATGTCGTCGCCCTGCGCGCCGTGGAGACCAAGGACTTCATGACCGCCGGCTGGTACCCCATGCCTTACGAGGATCTGGCGAGGATTTCCAGCCGCATCATCAACGAGGTCAAGGGGATCAACCGCGTCACCTACGATATCTCGAGCAAGCCGCCGGCAACCATTGAGTGGGAATAACTGCAAGCCGACTGCTGAAGGTCACCTCACCCGGCACTGAGATTTCACGGAGGCTTCATGAGCGATGATCGGACCACCCTGCAGGATCTCAAGGAGAAGATGGCCCAGTTCGTCCATGAGCGGGACTGGGAGCAGTTTCATACGCCGAAAAATCTCTCCATGTCCATCGCCATCGAGGCGGCGGAGCTGATGGAGCACTTCCAGTGGCTCACCGTCGAGGCGTCGAAGACCCTCCCGCTAGACGCCCTCTCCGACATCGGCGAGGAACTGGCCGATATCGTCATCTATTCCCTCTCGCTGGCCAACGCCCTGCAGCTCGACCTCACGGATACGGTGCTGGCCAAGATGGCCAAGAATATCCGCAAGTATCCCTCGGAGAAGGTTCGCGGCAAGTCCCACAAATACACCCATTATCTGCAGGATCGGGAGTCGGACGGGACCGAGCGCTAACCCCGTACCGCCATCCGGCAACGGGAGGTCGGGCTTGCCCAGACCGGCGAAAAAATACAGCCAGGCGGCGCGGCTGCACGACGTGATCCGCATCCTCGAGGCGCGCTACGGGGCGAGCGTCGAGGAGCTGGCCGAGGAGTGCGGGGTCAACCGGCGCACCGTCTACCGCGACCTGCAGTCGATCCGCGAAGCCGGCTATCCCCTTGTTTCCGAGGAGGAAGGGGACGGCCGCACCCTCTACCGCTTCATCACCGGTTTCAAGAAAATCCCCCCGATCACCTTTTCCCTCCCCGAGCTGATGACCCTCTATCTCTGCCGCGGTCAGCTCGCTTTCCTTCAGGGAACCCCCTTCCAGGACGACCTCGACGCCATCTTCGGCCGCATCCGCTCGTCGCTGCCGCCGCGCAGCGTGGCCCATCTGGAGCGCATCGCCGAGGCGGCGACTCCGCTCTTTCAGGGGGTCCGCGACTACAGCGGCAAGAAGGAGATTCTTGAGAGGCTGCGGGAGGCCCTCCTCTTTCAGTACCGCTGCCGTATTTACTATGCCCCTCCCCGGCGTCGTCCCGAAGAGTACATTTTCGACCCCTACACCCTCCTCTTTTACAAGGATTCCCTCTACCTCGGCGGCTATGCTCACAACCGCAAGGCCCTGCGTCTCTTTCTCGTCGATCGTCTGCAGGACGTGGAGGTGCTCAAGGAGCGCTTCGAGGTGCCGGACGATTACCGGGCCGCCGATCTCACCGGCAGCGCTTTCGGTCTCATCGATGAAGCGCCGTCGACGATCAGGGTGCGTTTCACCGCCGCCGTAGCCCACCTGATCCGCGAGCGAACCTGGCAGGCGGGGCAGGAGCTCTGCGAGGAGGCGGACGGCTCGCTGCTTCTGAGCTTTTGCGCCGGCGGCGAAAAGGAAATCCTCGCCTGGCTCTATTCCTATCTCCCCCATGTGCAGGTCCTTTCACCCCCCTCCCTGCGCGACGCTTTTCGCCGCGGCCTCGAAGAAGGGCTTTCCGGCGCCTGATTCCACCGAGCGAACAGCCGTGACGTATTCTGTCGCGATCGTCGGTTATTCCTTGACTCAGGGAAGATAACCGATAATCCGACGGGAGGTGCGTATGGTCTGGTTCAACAGGGCGGAAGCGAAGGGGAGGGGACTCTATCTTGACATCCATCATGCGGAGACGCGGCGCAACGGCCGAGAAACCATATTCGCTCTCTCCGGGACCCTCGGCGACGGCGGTTTCGAAGGGGAGGTGCTGGTGGAGCTCGGCAGCCGGGTGGAGGTCACCTTTGCCGACGCTTGGCTTGATCCCGGCTCCCTCGAGCTCTTCTTTGCCCGGGTTCCCCGCGAGGCCGTCGAGGAGGGGGTCGCCGAGGCGCTGCATTCGATCCGTTTCTGCCTCGCCGATTTCCCCGCGCTCACCGGGGTGGTGCGCAATGCGGTGGTCGGTTATCGGTGCGAGGACGGCTGGATCCCCCTGGGTTCCGCCGCCGGCCACGGCGGATACTCCTTGGGGGTGGCCGAGGCTGCTCCGTCCAGGGCGCGGCGCGCCGTCTGAAGAGTGGAGGGGAGGCGGATTGCATTGCATTTGCTCGGCGTCTGGGGTAAAAAGGTCGGAAATTTTCTCCGAAGGATGGACCCATGCGCACCCTCGTACTTGCCTCGACCAGCCCCTACCGCATGCAGCTGCTGCGCCAGCTCGGCCTCCCTTTTCATGTGGCGGCGCCCCTCTACAAGGAAACCATGGACCAGTCGGTGGCCCCGGAACTGCTGGTGAAGCATCTGGCCTGTCACAAGGCGGCCAGCCTCCGGGAGCGCTATCCCGAGTCATTGATCATCGGCGCCGACCAGGTGTTCGTCAACGCCCGGGGACAAATCCTCGGCAAGCCGCAGACCGCCGCGAAGGCGGTGCAGCAGCTTCGGGAGATGAGCGGTCGAAGCCACGTCTTTTATACCGGGCTCTCGGTTTTCGATGCCGCCAGCGGCGAAGCCCTCACCGACGTCTCCACCTACACCGTCACCCTGCGCACCCTCTCGGAGGGGGCGATCGCCGATTACGTCGCCCGCGAAAATCCCGTCGACTGCGCCGGATCCTTCAAGATCGAGGGGCTCGGTATCGCCCTCATGGAAAAGATGGAGGGGGATGACTACACCACCCTCATCGGCCTGCCGTTGATCCTCCTCACCGATCTCCTTCTTCATTTCGGCGTCGAAATTCTGCCGGGTGGCGGGGGGAGGTAAGGCTTGACGCTCCCTGCCGGCCGGTGGTATTGTCACCCATCCCTTCTTCTCGGAAACCGGTCGACGCAACGCGCAAGCGTTCGCTGATATCGGTTTTTTCATTTCCGGGGCGGATCCTGCAATCCGCTCCGAAACCCGCAACCTCAAACCCGGAATTAAGCCTTCTCCCTATGGAACACGCCGGTTTCGTCCACTTACATCTGCACAGCCAGTACAGCCTCCTCGACGGCGCCATCAAGATCGGCGATCTGGTGCAGCGCGCCAAGGAGTGCCGGATGCCGGCGTTGGCCGTCACCGATCATGGCAACATGTTCGGCGCCGTGGAGTTCTACCTCAAGGCCTCCAGTGCCGGGATCAAGCCGATCATCGGCTGCGAGATCTACGTCGCACCGGGGTCGCGCTTCGACAAGGGGAACGCCCGCGGCTCCTCGGAGGCGTCCAACCACCTCGTCCTCCTCTGCCAGAACCTCGTTGGCTACCGTAACCTCTGTCATCTGGTCTCGGCCGCCTACCGCGAGGGATTCTATTACAAGCCCCGGGTCGACTGGGAACTGCTGGCGACCCACAACAAGGGGCTGATCGCCCTGACGGCCTGTCTCGGCGGCGAAATCCCCACGCTCATCGGCATGAACCGCGGCGAGCAGGCTCTGGAGCGGACCCGGGAGATGGCCCGGGTTTTTGACGACAATCGTCTCTTTCTCGAGTTGCAGGAGAACTTCCTCCCCGAGCAGACGCCCGTCAACAAGGGGCTGATCGAGATCTCCCGCGAGCTGCAGCTGCCGCTGGTCGCCACCAACGACTGTCATTACCTGACCCGCCAGGACGCCTACGCCCACGAAGTCCTGCTGTGCATCCAGACCGGCAAGACCATGGACGATCCGAACCGGATGCGTTTTTCCAATAATGAGTTCTATGTCAAAACCCCGGAGGAGATGACCCATCTCTTCCAGCACGTCCCCGAGGCGATCAGGAACACCGTCGAGATCGCCGAGCGCTGCAATCTGGAACTCGATTTCAAGACCTACCACTTTCCCCAGTATGAAAAACCCGCCGACAAGAGCCTCGACGACGTCCTCGAGGAGATGTCCCGCCGGGGGCTGGAGGAGCGGCTGAAGGACATCCGCCGCTTGCGTCCTGCCTTCAGCGCCGAGGAGGAAAAGGGGTACCAGGAACGCCTGAATATCGAACTGGACTGCATCCGGCAGATGGGCTTTCCCGGTTATTTTCTCATCGTCGCCGACTTCATCAACTGGGCCAAGGATCAGAACATCCCCGTCGGACCGGGACGCGGCAGCGCCGCCGGCAGCCTGGTCGCCTTTGCCGTCCGCATCACCGACATCGATCCGATGCCCTACAACCTCCTCTTCGAGCGGTTCCTGAATCCGGAGCGCGTTTCGATGCCGGATATCGACGTCGACTTCTGCATCTACGGCCGTGAGCGGGTCATCGAATACGTGCGCCAGCATTACGGCGAGACCAACGTCGCCCAGATCATCACCTTCGGCACCATGCAGGCCAAGGGCGTGCTGCGCGACGTCGGTCGGGCCCTGAACATCGCCTACGGCGAGGTCGACAGAATCGCCAAGCTCGTCCCCACGGTTCTCAATATCACTCTCAAGGAAGCCCTTCAGCAGGAACCGAAACTCAAGGATCTGGTGGACAAGGATCCCAAGGTCAAGGAACTCTTTTCCATCGCCCTGGCCCTCGAAGGGCTGACCCGTCACGCCTCGACCCATGCCGCCGGCGTGGTCGTCACCCCCAGGCCGCTCCCCGAGTACCTCCCCCTCTACACCGATCCCAAGTCGGGGGGGCAGGTGACCCAGTTCGCCATGAGCTATGTGGAGAAGATCGGACTGGTCAAGTTCGATTTCCTCGGGCTCAAGACGCTGACGGTCATCGACAACGCGGTACGGCTGATTCACCATGTCAAGGACCCCGCCTTCGATCTGAGGCTGATCACCGACGACGATGCGGAGACCTACCGTCTCCTGTCGGCGGGGGAAACGACCGGCGTCTTCCAGCTCGAATCCTCGGGGATGAAGGAGCTGCTGATCAAGCTCAAGCCCTCCTGCTTTGAAGACATCATCGCCATCTGCGCCCTCTACCGCCCCGGACCCCTGGGGTCGGGGATGGTCGACGACTTCATTCAGCGCAAGCACGGCAAGAAGGCGATCACCTACGATTTCCCCCAGCTCGAGCCGATCCTCAAGGATACCTACGGGGTCATCGTCTATCAGGAGCAGGTCATGCTCATCGCCCAGGTCCTCGGCGGCTACAGCCTCGGCGGAGCCGACCTGCTGCGCCGGGCGATGGGAAAGAAGAAGGCCGAGGAGATGGCCAAGGAGCGGGCCAAGTTCGTGGCCGGCGCCAGGGAAAACAAACTCGACCCGAAGAAGGCCGAAGGGGTCTTCGACCTGATGGAGAAGTTTGCCGCCTACGGCTTCAACAAGTCCCACTCGGCCGCCTACGCCCTGATTGCCTACCAGACCGCCTTTCTCAAGGCCCATTACCCCGTGGAGTTCATGGCGGCGCTCCTCACCGAGGATATGGAAAACACTGACAAGGTGCTCAAGAATATTTCCGAGGTCCGTTCCATGGGGATCGAGGTTCTCCCTCCGGATATCAACGCCTCGGACCGCACCTTTACCGTCCATGACCGCTCCATGCGCTTCGGCCTCGGCGCCGTCAAGGGGGTCGGCTCGGCGGCTCTCGAGTCGATCATCGAAGTCCGGAGTGCGGGTCCCTACACGACCCTTTACGATTTCTGCGAACGGGTCGATCTGCGCAAGGTCAACAAGAAGGTCCTCGAGGCCCTGGTCAAGTGCGGCGCCTTCGACTCCCTCGGCGGCAAGCGCTCCCAGTACATGGCGGCACTCGAAGAGGCGATGGAGGTCGGGCAGAAGGTCCAGAAGGAGAAGGCGCAGGGACAGGAATCCCTCTTCGGCCACGAGGAGATCATCTCCACTTCGGGCAACGGCTACGGCCAGCTGCCGGCCATGGACGAGTGGGCGGAAAAAATCCTTCTCGCCTTCGAGAAGGAATCCCTCGGTTTCTATATCACCGGCCACCCCCTCTCCCGCCATGCCGCGGCCATCAAGCGTTTTGCCACCTGCGACACCGCTGGGCTGATCGAACGCAGCGACAAGGAGGAGGTGCGGGTCTGCGGCATCGTCGCCGGGATGAAGGAGCTGACCACCAAAAAGGGGGACCGGATGGCCTTCGTCACCCTCGAGGACCTTTCGGGCTCCGTCGAAATGGTTGTCTTTCCCGAGACTTATCTCGCCGCCTCCGAACTCCTCAAGGGGGAGGAGCCGCTCCTAGTCACCGGAACCCTGGATATCTCCGAGGAAACGGTCAAATTGATGGCCAACGAGGTCCTGTCCCTGCGCGAGGTCAAGGATCGCCTCACCAAAAGGGTTCATTTCCGTCTGAGCACCCCCGGCCTCGACGAAGGCCAGCTGCGGGCCCTGCGTCAGATCATGGAACGCCACCGCGGCAACTGCGAGGGGGTCGTTCATCTGGTGATCCCCAACCGCAGCGAAACCCTGATCGTCCTGCCGGAGGGGCTCAAGGTGAGCGCTTCCGACGAAATCATGGATGACAGCGAAAAGCTTTTCGGCTATAACGTTGTGACCTTCGAATAATGTTGAATTCAGTTCAGTATTCTGGTGGTATGCGGAGCCAGTCTGGAGCGGCATTTTTAAAACCAATTTCAGGAGAACCCTATGCAATTCTATCTGGACTTTGAAAAACCTCTCGTCGAGCTGGAACAGAAAATCCGCGAGCTCCGGGAATATTCCACAGAGAAGGTCGACTTTTCCGGCGAGATTAAAAAACTGGAAAAAAAGACCGAAAAGCTCCGTGAGGAGATCTTTGCCAACCTGACCCGCTGGCAGCGTACCCAGTTGGCTCGCCATATCAACCGCCCCTTCACCCTCGATTACATTCAGCACATCTTCACCGACTGGTTCGAGGTGCACGGCGACCGCAACTTCCGCGACGATCCGGCCCTGGTCTGCGGCTTTGCCCGCTTTGATAACGAGCCCTGCGTGGTCATCGGTCATCAGAAAGGGCGCGACACCAAGGAGAAGGTCTATCGCAATTTCGGCATGCCCAATCCCGAAGGGTACCGCAAGGCGCTGCGCGTCATGAAGATGGCTGAGCAGTTCGGCCTGCCGATCTTTACCTTCGTAGACACCCCCGGGGCCTTTCCCGGGATCGGCGCCGAGGAACGCGGCCAGGCCGAAGCCATTGCCCGCAATCTCCGGGAGATGGCCTCGCTGACGGTTCCGGTCATCGTCACCATCACCGGCGAAGGCGGGTCCGGGGGCGCCCTGGCCATCGCCGTCGGCAACCGGGTGCTGATGATGGAGTATTCGGTCTATGCGGTCATCTCCCCCGAGGGGTGTGCCGCCATCCTCTGGGGCGACGGTTCCCAGGGGAATGTGGCCGCCGAAGCCCTGAAACTCACCGCTACCGATATCGACGAACTCGGCTGCGTCATCGACGACGTCGTCCCCGAGCCCCTCGGCGGTGCCCACAACGACATTCCCGGGGCGGCCGTCAGCCTCAAGGTCTACCTGAAAAAGCATCTGCTCGAGCTTAAGGCCCTCTCTCCCGAGGAACTGGTGGAACAGCGCTACCAGAAGTTCCGGGCCATGAGCCGGATCCAGGAATAGACCGAAAGGGGTCAGGCGGGTGCGCGAGCGCCCGCCCGTTCCCTGAGGGGAGACTCCTGAGCCTGCCGGAAGTCGCTCCCTTGGTCCCGGTCGCCGTCTTCCCTGCGGCCTTTGAAGGGGCCGCAGCTGCAAAGGAGCAGCTCCCCATGTCCCCTCCTGTTATCCCCCTCCTCCTTCTTGCCCTGGTGATCTCTGCCTGCGGCGGGCCGGCCTATAATACCCGCGTCCTCGATTCGCCCTCCACCGCCACTCTCAAGGGTCACCAGAAACCGTACACGGTCAACGGCCAGCGCTACGATCCGCTCCTCAGTCACGCCGGTTTCATCGAGGATGGCCTGGCCAGCTGGTACGGTAAGGATTTTCACGGCAAAAAAACCAGCAATGGCGAAACCTACGACATGTACGGCATCTCCGCCGCCCACAAGACCCTCCCCCTCGGGGTCTTTGTGCGGGTGCACAACCGGAACAACGGCAAGGAGATGGTGGTGAGGATCAATGACCGCGGTCCCTTCGTCAAGGGGCGGATCATCGACCTCTCCTATGCTGCAGCCAAAGAGCTCGACGTGGTCGGCCCCGGGACGGCTCCTGTGCGCATCGAAGCCCTCGGCTACCAGAGGCGGGACCCTTCGGGGGCGATCAGCTACAATGCGCCGGCAAGCTACGATTCGGGTCATTTTGCCGTGCAGATCGGCGCCTTTTCCCTTGCCGACAATGCCCGGCGCCTCGCCGGGGAGATGGAGAAACGCTACGGCGCCGCCGGAGTGCAGACGGGGACGGTCAACGGCGCCCTCTTTCATCGGGTGCGGGTCGGCAGCTTCCGATCCCTCGCCGTGGCCGAGACGACCCGGGATGAGTTGGAGAGAAGCGGTTATCCGGGTTGCTTCGTGGTGGCGCAGGAATAGGACGGAGCGGATCAGCGATCTCGGCGCCGTACCTCATCTTCGACCAGCTTTTTTTGCCCAGGGGAAAGTCGCTGCGAAGCCAGAAGCTCGTGGAGATCGACGCGGCGCAGGGGGGGCAGGAAGAGCGTGAACCAGACGGGAGGGGTCTTCCGGTTTTTGAGGATGGCCATTTTCAGGTTGGGGCGGGTTTTCCAGCGGGGATGGCGGGCGATGATCGAAATCGTCTCGGCGGTTCCCTTGGGACCGTTGAGAAACTGCAGGATGGAAATTTCTTTCAGGCGGGGGTTGGCCAGGCAGGGCTCCATCAGAAGAGGTTCCCCTTCCTTGAGGAGTTCGCCGACCAGGGTACTCGTTCCACGCCGGGCGAGGGTCACCTTGTTCCCCAGATCCGTCGTCGGCAGGCGTTGGAGGATGATCCGTTCGGCGGCCAGCTTCTGGTCCGGCGTGACTCCGGGGAGGTAACAGAGGGTGATGAGCTCGAAGAGAAAGAGTTGTCCGAGGAGGGATTGGACGATCGGCCCGGGGGTCATCGGATTGTAGGCCAGGGCGACCTTCAGCCGGTGGCTGGAAGCGACCGCTTTGTGCTGGTGAATGGCCTTGAGCAGATCCTCGGTGAGGTCGCGGCGCTTGAGGAGCGCCCGAAGGTGCTCTTCGCCGAGAGCGGGATTTTTCAGGGCGGCACGCAGCACCTCCGGCGACCCATCCTGCATGAGGGTGAAGAGTTCGTCGCCGCTTTCCGTCAGCGCCCTGTGCAGCCTCTGTATCAAGGCCGGTTCAAGGTTTCCTTCTGCCCTCTCGCTCATCCCCTCCTCGCTCTTTCCTTCTCTTCAGCCGTCGTCGGAATCGGAAAAACCGTAGCTGCCGAGAAACTCTTCCTTGTACCCTTTGAAATTCCCCTCTTCGATTGCCCGTCGCGCTCCGGCCATCATTTCGAGATAGAAGTGAACGTTGTGGATCGCCGCCAGGATCGCCGAGAGGATCTCGTTGGAATTGTAGAGGTGGTGCAGGTAGGCGCGGGTGAAGTTGCGGCAGCAGTAGCAGCTGCAGGCGGCGTCCACCGGGTAGAAATCGCGCCGGTAGCGGCGATGGGTGAGGCGGATCTTGCCGCGGCTGGTAAAGAGGGTGGCGCTGCGGGCGTAGCGGGTCGGAATGACGCAGTCGAACATGTCGATCCCCCGCTCGACGCTCTCGAGGATATCCTCGGGGAGACCGACCCCCATGAGGTAGCGCGGCTTGTTTTCCGGCAGGAAGGGGGCCGTGTAGTCGACCACCTTCTTGAGGAGTTCGAGTCCCTCGCCGACGCTCACCCCGCCGATGGCGTAGCCGGGAAAATCCATGGCGGTCAGCTCCCGGGCGCAATCCCGGCGCAGGTCCTCGTAGACGCTCCCCTGGACGATGCCGAAGAGCGCCTGGTCGCTGCGCGTGTGGGCCTTGAGACATTCATCGGCCCATTTCAAGGTGGTACGGATCGACTTTGCCGAATAGGCGTGGGTGGCGGGGTAGGGGATGCACTCGTCGAACGCCATGATGATGTCGGCCCCGAGGGCGTTCTGGATGGTGGTGGCTTCCTTCGGGCCGAGAAAGATCTCCTCGCCGGTGACTTCATGGCGGAAGTAAACCCCTGTTTCGGTAATCTTCTTCTTCGGCAGGGAAAAAACCTGGAAGCCGCCGCTGTCGGTGAGAATCGGGCGGTGCCAGTTCATGAATTTGTGCAGGCCGCCGGCTTTTTCCACCAGACCTTCGCCGGGCTTGAGGTGCAGGTGGTAAGTGTTGGAGAGGATGATCTGGGCTCCGGTCTCTTCGACCTGGGCGGGGGTCATGGCCTTCACGGCGCCGTGGGTTCCGACGGGCATGAAGATCGGTGTTTCGATGACGCCGTGCGGGGTCTCGAGGCGACCCCTGCGGGCGGCGCTCCCCGGGTCGGTGCACTGCAGAGTAAACTCGAACATGATAAGTGGCCTTTTAGGGGACAGCGGTCAGGGGAGTACGGGGGCGGAGACCCTCCTTCATCATTGGGCGGGACCTCCTCGGGTGGCGCGACTCTAGCAGAAACGGCTCGGGAAAGCAATATCCCGCAGGGGCGGCAAACCTCGTCTTTGCTGGATCTGAGTCGGCCTTCCCCGGGGCCCGATGGCTGCCGGAGATTAACCTAACATCGTTTGACAACAGTACACAGTACACAACTTTTCGGTTGACATGTATACGTCGCGAATGTTACTTAAAACCAACTTATTCCCCCGGATGTAAGCGGTTATTAATCGTCTGCGCAGTTATTTTTCCCTGTACAAGCTCCCCTTCTTCGGATCGGGCGGAAGGGTTGCCAGAAGGACGGTTTTGGGGGTAACGGGCCGCTGCCGACGGGGGCGAGGGGTCGTATCAAGGATTTTCTGACAGGGCGGAAGGTTTCCTCCTGTTTTTTCTATGGTCGTTAACATTACTTTTCACAAGGGATGGGATGATGCCATGCGATGGTACAAAAGTTCACTAGGTAAGAAGTTTCTTATGGCAATCACGGGGCTGGCGATGGTTGGATTCGTCTTTGCCCACATGGCCGGAAACCTGACAATCCTCTGGGGAGCGGACGGACTCAACGCTTATGCCGAGCACCTGCGCGCCTTCCCGCCGCTCCTCTACGCCTTCCGGGCGGTTATGGTCGTGGCCTTCCTCCTTCATCTTTACCTCGGATTTTCCCTCTACCTCGAAAACAAGGCGGCCCGCCCGGTTGCCTATTTTCAAAAGAAGAATCTGCGCGCGACCTTCTCTTCAGAAAACATGATCTGGACCGGGATCCTCCTCGGGTCCTTCGCCATTTACCATCTGCTTCACTTCACCCTGCACACATTGAACCCCGAATTCAACCAGATGGTCGACGTCGCCGGCCGTTTCGATGTCTACCAGATGGTTGTGGTGAGTTTCCAGAAATTTTCCGTGGCCCTTCTCTACGTGGCCGCCATGGTCGTTCTGCTGCTGCACCTGCGTCACGGGATTCAGAGTTTCTTCCAGTCCCTCGGTCTGACCAACGATGCCACATTGCCCCTGCTGACCACCGGTGGTCGGTGGGCTGCCGGCCTCGTCGCGATCGGGTTCCTCGTCGCACCCGTTTTAGTCTACTTTGGCGCATTGAATCTCTAGGGGGTAATTACAGTGATACTCGACGGCAAATGTCCTACTGGACCCATTGAAAAATCCTGGGATAAGCATCGCCAGGATATGAAGCTGGTCAACCCGGCCAACAAGCGCAAGTACAAGATCATCATGGTCGGTACCGGCCTTGCCGGCGGCGCAGGGGCCGCCACGCTCGGCGAACTCGGCTACAATGTCGAGGCGTTCTGCTACCAGGACAGCTCGCGGCGCGCCCACTCCATCGCTGCCCAGGGCGGCATCAACGCCGCAAAGAACTACCCCAACGACGGCGACAGCATCTTCCGCCTCTTTTACGACACCATCAAGGGGGGCGATTTCCGGGCCCGCGAGGCCGACGTCTGGCGTCTCTCCCAGGTTTCGAACAATATCATCGATCAGTGCGTCGCCCAGGGTGTCCCCTTCGGGCGCGACTACGCCGGATACCTCGACAATCGCTCTTTCGGCGGCGCCCAGGTTTCCCGGACCTTCTTCGCCCGCGGCCAGACCGGCCAGCAGCTGCTGATCGGCGCCTACCAGGCGCTCTCCCGCCAGGTCAAGGAAGGGACTGTCAAGCTCCACGAGCGCAAGGAGATGGTCGATCTGGTCCTGGTTGACGGAGTCGCCAAGGGGATCACCGTTCGCAACATGATCACCGGCGAAATCGAGTCCCACTGGGCCGACGCCGTCTGTCTGGCCACCGGCGGCTACGTCAACGTCTTTTACCTCTCGACCAACGCCATGGGCTGCAGCGTGACCGCGAACTGGAAGGCCGCCAAAAAAGGAGCCTTCTTCGCCAACCCCTGCTACACACAGATCCATCCGACCTGCATCCCCCAGACCGGCGATCATCAGTCGAAGCTGACCCTGATGTCCGAGTCGCTCCGCAACGACGGTCGCATCTGGGTGCCGAAAAAGAAGGAAGACTGCGAAAAACAGCCCCATGAAATCGCCGAGCAGGACCGCGATTACTACCTGGAGCGCAAGTACCCGAGCTTCGGCAACCTCGCTCCGCGCGACATCGCCTCCCGCGCCGCCAAGGAACAGTGCGACGACGGCCGCGGCGTCGGCCCCGGCAAGCGCGGGGTCTACCTCGATTTCGATGATTCCATCAAGCGTCTGGGCCAGAAGACGATCGCCGAACGCTACGGCAATCTCTTCGACATGTATGAAAAAATCACCGATGAAAACGGTTACCAGCGCCCGATGCGCATCTACCCGGCACCGCACTACGCCATGGGCGGGCTGTGGGTCGATTACAACCTGCAGAGCAACATCCCCGGGCTGTTCGTTCTCGGAGAGGCCAACTTCTCGGTCCACGGCGCCAACAGGCTCGGCGCTTCGGCCCTGATGCAGGGTCTGGCCGACGGCTACTTCGTCATCCCCTACACCATCGCCAACTATCTGGCCCAGGTCAAGCCGGGCGAAGTCAAGGCCGATCACCCCGAGTTCAAAAAATCCAAGGAGGATGCCGAAGGGCAGACGAAAAAACTCCTCGGCATCAACGGCAAGAAAACCGTCACCGAATTCCACCGTGAATTGGGCAAGATCATGTGGAACAACGTCGGCATGGCCCGCAGCGAAGCGAGTCTCAAGGAGGCCATCAAGCGTATTCCCGAACTGCGCGAAGAGTTCTGGACCAACGTCAAGGTCACCGGCGTAGGCGCCGAGGTCAACCAGCAGCTCGAGAACGCCGGTCGCGTCGCCGACTTCCTCGAATTCGGTGAACTCCTCGCCCGCGATGCTCTCCACCGCGACGAGTCCTGCGGCGGCCACTTCCGTACCGAGCATCAGACTCCGGATGGTGAGGCGATGCGCGACGACGAGAATTTCTGCTACGTCGCCGCCTGGGAGTACAAGGGAACTGACAAGGCACCCGAGCTGCACAAGGAGCCGCTGAAATTTGACAATGTCCATCTGGCCGTGAGGAGTTACAAATAATGAATTTGACACTGCACGTTTGGCGCCAGGCGAACGCCAAGGACAAGGGGAAGCTGGAGAAATACGCAGCGAACGATATCAGCCCCGACATGTCTTTTCTCGAAATGCTCGACGTCGTTAACGAAGACCTTATCGCCAAGGGGATCGAGCCGATCGTCTTCGACCACGACTGCCGCGAGGGGATCTGCGGGACCTGCTCTCAGGTCATCAACGGCATTGCCCATGGCCCCGATGATCTGGTCACGGCCTGCCAGCTGCATATGCGCAAATTCAACGATGGCGATCATATTTTCCTCGAGCCCTGGCGCTCCCGGGCTTTTCCTGTCATCAAGGACCTGATGGTCGACCGCGGCGCCTTCGACCGCATCATCCAGGCTTACGGCTACACCTCGGCCCGGACGGGTGGCGTTCCCGACGGCAACGCCGTGACCATCTCCAAGGTCAATGCCGAACGGTCGATGGATGCTGCTGCCTGTATCGGCTGCGGCGCCTGCGTGGCCGCCTGCCCCAACGGCTCGGCCATGCTCTTTACCGCCGCCAAGGTCGCTCACCTCGGTCTTCTCCCCCAGGGCGAAGTCGAAGCGGCACGCCGTGTCCGGGCGATGGTCGAGCAAATGGACAAGGAAGGGTTTGGTGCCTGCACCAACCACTATGAGTGCGAAGCAGCGTGCCCGAAAGGGATCAAGGTCACCTTCATCTCCCGGATGAACCGCGAACTGGCCAAGACCCTCCCCATGGCCCATATCTGAGAATAGGCTTCATTTTTCATTGACCGGCCTGTGCCGGTCCTCCCTCTGGGCGGGTCTTTTGACCCGCCCTTTTTTTAACTGCGAAAAAGACCGCAACGTCCCGGGGAGTGACTTAACCGCATGTTTTTCCATGACAGTCCCGAATCGCTGGCCGGCGTGGAATTCTCCCGGATCCATTTCCTTCTAGAATTCCAGGAACCCTTTACGGTGGACTCGGCTATCCTCCTCTCCCTGCGTCGCGATCTGCTCCGGGCAGCCCGGCATGCCCTCGGCGTCGACCGCGTAGGGAGGGGGGGGGAGGCCTTTGCGGCCCTTTTTGATCCCCCCCTCTTTTCCGATCCGGTCCTGGTGCGTCGGCATCAACGACCCGCCCCCGGTTTTGTCCTCCACCCTTCGCCTGGAGAAGTTCGAGCCTATGATTGCGGCGATACCCTGCGATTGCCGGTCCTGCTCCTGGGCACGGCCGTGCAGCAGCTCGGCGATTTTGCCGCAACCCTCCAAAAACTTGGGCAAATGGGGCTTTGCCGTGGCGAAGGGCTCTTCGATCTGGTCGCCATCGAGGCCGAAGATCCCTCGGGGGATCAGCGCTGCCTCTGGCAAGAAGGTTCCGACCTCGGTCATATGGCGCCGCCAATCATAGACACCCCCTGGTGGCTGGCTCGGCGGGATTTCTCCGGTCGGGAATTGTCTCTGGAATTCCTCACTCCGGCCAGGCTTCTGTCCGGCGGCAAACCCCTCTTTCGCCCCAATTTCACCCAGATCTTTCCATTTGTGCTGCGGCGGGTGACCTCGATGATCGCTGCCCACTGTCATTGCGAGATCGTAGGTGACCCCGATCCGCTCCTTCGCGCCGCCCGATCTCTTGAAGAAATCGACAATGGACTCGAGTGGCGGGACTACAAGCTTCTCGAGAGAGCCGACCGCGATCAGGAGATCGGCGGCTTGGTCGGGTCCTTGCGCCTGGCGGGGGACGCTCTCGACGCGATTCTCTGGGTGCTGCACCTCGGCTCCCTCTTCAATGTCGGAAAAAATGCCGCCTACGGGTCAGGATGCTACCGTCTTGCGGCGCCTTGACCGAGTTTTCCCGGTAGAGATTGTCACCGATGGTTCTCCTGTGGCTTGCCAGATGTTATCCAGCCGGTATACTTTTGGCGAAATGGCAGTAATTTCAAGGAGGTGATGCGATGACAAATGCCTGGGACGAGCGCAAAAAAGCACTGGAAAATGAATTTTTTCATCGCCTTGAGCAGGAAAAGATCGAGAAGATGAAGGAGGAGGCCCGTGAACAATCGATTCGCCAGGTCTGCCTGGGACGTTGTCCCAAATGCGGCGAGGCGATCGTACCGATGATCTTCCGCGGCGTTCCTCTGGACAAGTGTCCCGGTTGCGGCGGCGTCTGGCTGGGGCCGAAAGATATCCAGATTCTGGCCGAAAAGGATCATCGCACCTGGTTTGACAAGTGGTTCAGGGGGGAGGAAGGGGAGGGGGAGTAGACGGAAACCGGGACGGCTTCATCTGCCGCAGGGGGTTTTCCCCGTCCTGAGGTTCAACCGGTTCGAGGTAGGCGCCGGACGACTTCGCGGAGTCACCATGCAGAAAAATATCATGCGACAGTTGTTTCTTGTCCTTTTGCTGGTGGTGGGCTTCAACTACCTCTATCTGGCCATGGCCCCACCCCCGCCAGTTAAAACGACCCCCCTCAGCTACAGCCGCTTCAAGACCGAACTGCAGCAGGGAAACGTGCAGGAAATCACCGTTCAGGGGAGTGACCTGCGCGGTTCTTTCAAGTCACCGATCGTTGTCGGGGATGTGGACGACAAGGGGACTCCCCGCCAATACAGCCGCTTCACGACGCTTCTCCCTCCTTTCCAGGATTCCCAACTCCTGACGGACCTGGAAAAACAGGGGGTTGAAATCAATATTCAACCGGAGCAGGAACCCTCTCCCTGGACCAGCGTCCTGGTCTATCTTCTCCCCTGGGTTCTGATCATCGGCGTCTGGTGGTTCATTCTCAAGGGGATGCGCGGCCGCGGCGGCCCCGGTGGCGGGATTATGGGGAGTTTTGCCAAATCCGGCGCCCGCCTCTACAGCAGGGAAACCTCCAGCGTCACCTTTGCCGATGTGGCCGGGCTTGAAGAGGCCAAGCAGGAGTTGACGGAAATCGTCGAGTTTTTGCGCAATCCGAAGAAGTTCACCCGCCTCGGCGGCAAGGTGCCGCGGGGGGTGCTGCTGGTCGGACCTCCGGGGACCGGCAAGACCCTGTTGGCCAGGGCCGTCGCCGGAGAAGCCGGTGTCCCCTTCTACTCCATCTCCGCCTCCCAGTTCATCGAAATGTTTGTCGGCGTCGGGGCCAGTCGCGTCCGGGATCTTTTCGAAAGCGCCAAGAAGAGCGCCCCGAGTATTATTTTTATCGATGAACTCGATGCCGTCGGCCGCGCCAGGGGGACAGGGCTGGGCGGCGGAAACGACGAGCGTGAGCAGACCTTGAATCAGCTGTTGTCGGAACTGGACGGCTTCGATCCCCACGCCGAGGTGGTGGTCATGTCGGCGACAAACCGTCCCGACGTCCTCGATACGGCTCTTTTGCGACCGGGACGTTTTGATCGACAGGTCGTGGTCGACCGTCCCGACTGGCGGGCCCGCGAACAGATCCTCCGGGTTCATACCCGTCAGGTTCCTCTGGCGGAGGATGTGGATCTCATGGTGATCGCCCGGGGAACGCCGGGGATGTGCGGCGCCGATCTGGAGAGCCTGGTCAACGAGGCGGCCTTGATTGCCGCCCGGGAAAATTCCCCGAATGTGGCGATGACGCACATGGAGCGAGCCAAGGATCGCCTTCTGATGGGGGTGGAACGCAAACTTGTCCTTTCGGAAAAGGAAAAACGCATTACCGCCTATCATGAAGCTGGACATACTCTGGTGGCCAAACTGACTCCGGGGGCCGATCCGATTCACAAGGTCACCATTATTCCCCGGGGGCAGGCCCTCGGGGTGACCCAGCAGCTCCCGGTGGACGACCGCTATCATTATCAGCAGGAGTTCCTTCTGTCGCGCATCGCCGTCAGTCTCGGCGGGCGGGCCGCCGAACAGGCCATATTCGGCGAATACTCGACAGGGGCCCAGAGCGATCTGAAGCAGGTCGCCGAACTGGCAGAAAAAATGGTCTGCCAGTGGGGGATGAGCGAAAAAATCGGCCCCCTGACCTTCAGCCGTGGTGAGGAGCATCCCTTTCTCGGCCGCAAACTGGCGACCGACAAGACCTTCAGCGAACAAATGGCCTGGATTATCGACCAGGAGATCGAAAAGATCGTCAAGGAAGGGGCGCGGCGGGCCGAAAAGGTCATCGGCGAAAATCTAAATCTCCTGGAAAAGCTGGCCGAGGCCCTTCTCGAAGAGGAGGTCCTGGATAACAATCGCGTCGAGCAGATTCTCGCCTCGGCTGGAGGGACGGTGGAAAAATAACCCCCCCGGGAAGGTTTCTCCCCGGGGCAGACGGATCAAGGGAGGGGGCAAGTATGCTGGGATTGGTGATGGTGGCTGCGGGTGCTGTCGCGGCCGGATTTTACGGATACCGCAGACTGCAGTCGATCGAGAAGGAAATCCGCAGCGACATGACGGCGGCTTCGGCGAGCCGTGACGCCGAAGGGAGGGGCGCAGAGGAGAGCGTGCCACCTGTGGCGGCCGGTCGCAGGGAAGTGGCAGCAGAGATGAAGCCGCCTTCCGAAACCGGGTCCTCTCTCGATGACCGGCTGAAGGAGGCGGTGAGCAAGGAGCCGGGGATTCTTCAGACGACCCTTTATGAGCGGTTCCCCGAGGTCAAAACACGGGTCTTGCAACAGACGCTTCTGAAAATGGACCGGGAAGGGAGGCTGCGGCGTGTCCGTGAAGGGGGGAGCTACTCCCTTTATCCGGGATGAGCTTTTAAGGACCAAAACGAAAAAAGGCCTGCGGTATTCCGCAGGCCTTTTTTCGTTGTCCGACAGGAGGTTTTCTGGAACTACCGGTTTCGCAGGTTGTAGAAGACCTCGTGACCGCCGAAAACGGCTACCTCATCGAGTTCATCTTCAATGCGCAGCAACTGGTTGTACTTGCAGATGCGGTCGGTGCGGCACAACGATCCGGTCTTGATCTGCCCGGCATTGGTGGCGACGGCCAGGTCGGCAATAGTGGTGTCTTCGGTCTCGCCGCTGCGGTGGGAAATGACGACGGTGTATCCGGCCCGCTTGGCCATCTCGATGGCATCGAGGGTTTCGGTCAGGGTCCCTATCTGGTTGACCTTGATGAGGATGGAATTGGCGATCCCCTTGTCGATCCCCTCCCTGAGGATGCGGGTGTTGGTGACGAAGAGATCGTCACCGACGATCTGGATGCGCTTGCCGAGGCGGTCGGTGAGGAGCTTCCAGCCGTCCCAGTCGTTTTCCGCCATGCCGTCCTCGATGGAGATGATCGGATAGCGGTCGACCAGATCCTCGTAGAACTCGACCAGTTCGGCGGAGGTCATCTGCGGCTTGGCTTCGTTGGCCAGCAGATATTTGCCATCTTTGTACAGTTCGGAGGAGGCGACGTCCAGCGCCAGCAACACGTCCTCGCCGGGCGTGAAGCCCGCGGCCTTGATCGCTTCCATGATGACCTGGAGCGCTTCCTCGTTGCTCTTGAGGTCGGGAGCGAAGCCCCCTTCGTCGCCGACGGAGGTGTTATAACCCCTGGCCTTGAGAACCTTTTTCAGGGAGTGGAAGATCTCGGCGCCCATGCGCAGCGCTTCCTTGAAGGAATCGGCCCCGGCGGGCATGATCATGAACTCCTGGATGTCGACGTTGTTGTCGGCATGGGCACCGCCGTTGATGATGTTCATCATCGGCAGGGGGAGTTCCTTGGCGTTGGAGCCGCCGATATACTGGTAGAGGGGGAGGCCGGCATCTTCGGCGGCGGCCTTGGCGCAGGCCAGGGAGACGCCGAGGAGGGCGTTGGCGCCGAGGTTGCTCTTGAATTCGGTGCCGTCGAGGGCCAGGAGTTTGTGGTCGATCCCGGCCTGATCGGAGGCCTCCCAGCCGATCAGCGCTTCGGCGATGATTTCGTTGACGTTGTCCACCGCCTTTTGTACCCCCTTGCCGAGGTAACGGGATTTGTCGCCGTCCCGCAGTTCGAGAGCCTCCCGTTTGCCGGTGGAAGCGCCGCTGGGGACCGCCGCGCGACCCATGGCCCCGCTCTCCAGGTAAACTTCCACTTCAACGGTGGGATTTCCCCGGGAATCCATGATTTCCCTGGCGTAGATGTCAACTATTTCACTCATGATGGCCCCCTTTGGCATTATTGAAATGAGAAGGCCGGCAACGCCGGCCCGCAAGCGTCATATTTATAACACAATGATGGTAAATTGGAACCCCTTTTTCGCCGGAGAAGGGGAGCACCCCTTTGTCAAAAATGATTGATTTTGCACCGGGTCGGTGCTAATGTTCACCCTTGAATCTAAGGGAAACCAAAGGGATTTTTTTGGACAAGAGCGAAGCACTGGAGCGGTTTGTCGCCGCCGACCAGAATCTGGCAAACCAGTTGTTTGGCCAGCAGAACAGGTATCTCAGGCAGATTGAACGGTCCCTCGGCGTGCGCATCGGTTCCAATGGGACCGAACTCACCATCGGCGGCGACCCGGCGGCGGCAGAACTCGCCCGCCGCCTGATGGAGGAACTTCATTCCCTCCTCAAGGAGGGGTACCCGCTCTATCCTTCCGATATCGATTACGCGATCCGGATCCTCAGCGCCAACTCCAGGGCCCGTCTCGGGGACATCTTTCTCGATACCATCAGCATCCCCGCACGCAAGAAAAACATTTCCCCGAAAAGTCTCGCCCAGAAGACCTATATCGACGGTATCCGCAACAACGATGTGGTTTTCGGCATCGGTCCGGCCGGGACAGGCAAAACCTATCTGGCCATGGCCATGGCCGTTTCTTTCCTGATGAAAAAGGAAGTCAGCCGCATCGTTCTGGTGCGCCCCGCAGTCGAGGCCGGAGAGAAACTCGGATTCCTCCCCGGCGATATTGCCGAAAAGATCAACCCCTACCTGCGTCCCCTCTACGACGCCCTCTTCGACATGATGTCCGTGGAAAAGGGGCAGGATCTCATCGATCGCGGAATCATCGAAGTGGCTCCCCTGGCCTTCATGCGCGGACGGACCCTCAACGACGCCTTCGTCATCCTCGACGAGGCGCAGAACACGACCCAGGAGCAGATGAAGATGTTCCTCACCCGCCTCGGTTTCGGCAGTCGCGCCATCGTCACCGGCGACGTCACGCAGATCGATCTCCCCTCCGGGCGTCTTTCCGGCCTGGTCGAGGCGACCGAGATCCTTCAGGGGATTCCCGGGATCTTTTTCAACTATTTTTCCGACCGGGACGTAGTACGTCACCCCATCGTGCAGAGCATCGTCCAGGCCTATGATCGGGCCCGGCCGGCTCCTGCCAAAAAGGCAATCCCCACACCATGACCAAGACCGATCGAAAACCCGAGAGTGGGCAACGTGCGTCCAAAGGGGCGGGGTTCTGGAAGATTCTTCGCCTGTCGCTGGATGAACACCAGCAGCGCCACCTCCTCCTTTTCGTGCTGGCGCTGATTCTGACGGCCATCATCATTCCCAAGGGGGGATTCGTCCCCGACTATTATTCCCCCGGCGATATTGTTTCCCGGGATATCAAGGCTCCCAAAGACCTTCTGATTCCCGACCTGCCGCTGACGGAAACCAAGCGTCAGGAGGCCGAAGATGCGGTCCTGCCATTTTATGACTTCGACCCGAAGACAGCTGTTGATACCGCCGAACGCCTCGTTCAGGCTTTGAAGCTCGTCTCCGGCCAGGCGGAACCCTCCGGGACTTCCGAAACCCTGCGCAAGGGAGTAGAAGGGGTTCTCGGCATCAGTCTCAGCGATCAGGAATACAGCGCTTTTGTGAAACTGCGGGTCGGTAGCGGAAACCTCGCTCGTTTGCGCAGCGCTGTGACGCAGGCCCTGAGCAAGAATATTGTCGGGAACCTTCAGCTCTTCCAGCCGGACCAGCAACGGGGAATAACGATTCGTGACCTGGTCTCCCAGAAGGAAACGGTCGCTCCCGCTCTTCAGGACGTCGTCGGTGTCGGCGATGCCCAGGAAGCCCTGAACCAGGGGATCGAAGGGATCGGCGAGTTCTCGGCCAAGGAGCGTCAGGTCCTTCTTTCTGTGGTGCAGAAACTGCTGCGTCCCAACCTGACCTTCAACAAGAACGAGACCGAAGCCAGAAAGCGGCTGGCGCGGGAGGGTGTCAAGCCGGTTCTCTTCCAGGTCAAGAAGGGAGAGATGATCGTTCGCGAAGGGGAGCGGGTGTCGGAGGAGCAGATCAAAAAGCTTCGCGCAATGCGGGAGTTGGGGAGCGACTACAGCACCCTGCGTACCGGGCTCGGTCTCCTCCTCTGCACCATGCTCCTGGTCTTTTCCTGTCACCGCTATGCGCGGCGCAATATTCGCAAATACCAACCCGTGAACCGGGATCTCCTCTTTCTCGGTCTGACCTTCATCGGACTCTTTGTCCTGATCAAACTGTCCATTTTCGTCTTCACAGCACTGGAGAGTGCCTTCCCCTATATCGACTCAACAAGCTACCATTATCTCCTCCCTTTTGCTGTCGGCGCCATGTTGGTGCGGATCGTACTGAATTCCGAAATTGCCCTGATATTTGCGGTCCTCTCTTCCCTTCTACTGGGCGTTCTCTTCGGCGACAACCTCTTTATTACCTTCTACGCCCTGGTCGGCAGCCTGACGGGTGCCCACTGGGTGCGCCAGTGCAAGGAGCGTTCGACCCTCTATCATGCGGGGCTGCGGATTTCTCTGGTCAACGCCCTGTTGATTTTCGCCATTCACCTGATGGCGGGACGGGCTTTTGATCCCCAGCTTCTTTACAAGCTCGGCTTCGGCCTGGTCAGCGGCTTTCTCTGTGCGGTGACGGTCAACGGCACCATCCCCCTGGTGGAATCGATTTTCAAGTACACAACCGACATCAAGCTCCTTGAACTGGCCAACATGAACAAGCCGGTCCTGCGAGAACTGATGATCCAGGCTCCCGGGACCTATCACCACTCGGTCATCGTCGGCAATCTGGTGGAGGCCGCGGCCGAAGTTATCAATGCCAATCCCCTCCTGGCGCGGGTGGCCGCCTATTATCACGACGTCGGCAAGATTCGCAAGCCCCTTTATTTCGTGGAGAATCTGGGAAACCAGGAGAACCGCCACGATAAGCTGGCTCCGTCGATGAGTGCCCTGATCCTCATGTCCCACGTCAAGGACGGCGTCGAGATCGCCCGGGAGAACAAGCTCGGTGAAAATCTGGTGGATATCATCCGCCAGCACCATGGAACCGCTTTGATCAAATTCTTCTATGACAAGGCCAAGAACAAGGAAGATCCCGGTGTGCAGCAGGTCGACGAGCGTGACTACCGCTACCCCGGTCCCAAACCGCAGACGCGGGAGGCGGCCTTGATCATGCTCGCCGACGCCGTGGAGGCGGCCAGTCGCACCCTGACTGAACCGACTCCGGCCCGCATTCAGGGGATGGTGCAGAAAATCGTCAATAACATATTTATCGACGGTCAGCTCGACGAGTGCGAGCTGACTCTCAAGGATCTGCACAATATCGCCAAAAGTTTCAACCTGATACTGGCAGGAATCTTCCACCATCGGATCGATTATCCCGAACCGGCCTACAAGGAACGGGACAAGGATGCAGCCAAAAGGAAAAACGGTGAAGATACAAATCGAGAACCGGCAAAAGAGACAAAAGATAAGGAAGCTGAGCCTGCGAAAAGTGGCGCGGAGGATCTTAAGCGTCTCGGGATGTCCTGACGCCGAACTCTCGGTGGTGATCGTCGACGACGAGGAGATCAGGAGCATCAATTCCGACTACCTCGAGCGCGACCGTTCGACCAACGTGATTTCCTTTGCCATGCAGGAAGGGGAGGGGGCCGGGATTCACCCCGGGCTTCTCGGTGATGTGGTCATCTCCGCCGATACCGCGGCCCGGGACGCCCTGGAGGCGGGACTCCCCTTCGAAAGTGAGCTCTACTTTCTTCTTCTGCACGGTATTCTTCATCTTCTTGGCTACGACCATGAGCGCGGAACTGCAGAGGAGGCTCGGAGGATGGAGGCCCGGGAGGAGGAGATTTTTGCCATACTGCGCCGGGAATTCCTGGGTGGCGACACAGGGGGGGCATGAAGCCTTCGAGCTGGCTGGAGAGCGTTAACTGCGCCATCGAAGGGATTCTCTGGAGCGTCAAGTCGCAGCGCCACATGCGCTACCATTTTGTTGCCGCCGTCTCCGTTCTCCTTATGGCTCTCTTCTTTCACGTCTCGGCCCTGGAATTTCTTCTCCTGGCCTTTGCCGTGATTCTGGTGATCTTCGCCGAGCTGGTCAATACCGCTTTCGAGGTGGTGGTCGATCTCGTTTCCCCCGATTTTCACCTCCTGGCGCGACGGGCCAAGGATGTGGCCGCCGGCGCCGTTCTGGTGACCAGTGTCGGCGCCCTCATTGCCGGATATCTGGTTCTGTCCCGCTACGTCTTCCCCGGCACCGGCTGGGACTTCAGCGGACTCGGGCCGCCGCGGGGCGAACTGTCCGTCGTTTCGGTCCTGGTTGTGACCATCCTGGTCGTTTTTATCAAGGCCTGTACCGGCAGGGGAACCCCCCTGCACGGCGGCATGCCGAGCGGCCATGCCGCCGTCGCCTTTTCCATCGCGACCTCGGTGGCCCTGTCCAGCGTCGGAGCGCTGACCACCCTTCTGGCCGTGGTGCTGGCGACGATGGTCTGCCACAGCCGTCTGCTCCTGAAAATTCACACCCTGCGGGAGGTGCTGGTCGGCATCCTGCTGGGTGTGGTCGTGACACTGATTCTTCACCTGTTGTTTGCCTGATTTGCCTCCCGGCGCCTGTGCCGGGAGCCCTACATACCCAAAGAGGAGGACACGCTTTCGTGGACGAAGACAGTCCCAACGGTAGACCATCAACATGGCGGCAGACTCTGCAGCACATGGTTTTCGGCCGGCGCCGGGCGCTCACCGAAAAGGATCTGCAGGAAATCATCAACGAGTCGGAGGTTGAGGGGATCATCAACGAAGGGGAGGGGGAGATGCTCCACTCGATCTTCGAATTCGGTGAAACCATCGTTCGGGAGATCATGGTTCCCCGCACCGACATGGTCAGCTGCAGCACCACCGCCACTCTCGGCGAACTTCTCGATGCGGTGATTTCCTCCGGACATTCGCGGATCCCCATCTACGAGGGGACCAACGACCGGATCGTCGGTATCGTCTATGCCAAGGACCTTCTGCGATTCTGGGGACAGCCCGCCGAAGAGATCTCGATTCCGCGGGTGATGCGAACCCCCTATTTCGTACCGGAAACCAAAAATATCGAGGCCCTCCTTCAGGAATTCCGCACCAAGCGCGTTCACATGGCCATCGCCATCGATGAATACGGCGGCACCTCCGGCCTCATCACCATCGAGGATTTGATCGAGGAAATCGTCGGCGACATTCAGGATGAATACGACCTCGAGGAGGACTGGCTGCAGGAGGAGGAGGACGGGACGATCCTGGTCGACGGTCGTCTCAACATCGAGGAACTTGAGGAGCATTTCGATATCACCATCCCCCGGGAAAAGTTCGACACCGTGGGCGGGTATCTCTTCAACCTCATGGGGCATATCCCCCTCCCCCAGGAGGAGATCAGCGACAACGGGCTGGTAATGACCGTCATCGAGTGCGACTCCCGCAAGATTCGCAAGGTTCGCATCCGTCGTCTCCCCAGGGAAAACTCCGCCGCGGGAGTTATCTGACGGATGCGGCGTCTTGTTCCCGACAGACCGACCCTGCTGGCCCTGGGGTCCGGTCTCCTCCTTGCTTTTTCCTTTCCCCGTCTCGATCTCGCCAGTGTCGCCTGGTTCGCCCTCGCCCCCCTTTTCGTCTCCATGTTCGGGCGTCCCTTCCGCAGCGGTTTTGTCGCCGGAGCCGGTTTTTTCGCAGTGGTCCTTTACTGGCTGAACATCGTCATGACCACTTATGGCCAGATGCATCCGCTCTTTTCCCTGGCCGCCTATCTGATACTGGTCTGTTATCTGGCTCTCTTCTTTGCGGTAACCACCTGGGCCGCCTGTCGACTGCGGGAACGCCTCGGCCTTTCCATCGTCGTCACCCTTCCGGTTTTCTGGGTGGCTCTGGAATTTCTCCGCTCCTTCCTCCTCTCGGGCTTCCCCTGGGCGACCCTCGGCTATTCCCAGCAGAGTCATCTGGCCCTGGTCCAGTCCGCCGACCTCTTCGGTGTCTATGGAATCAGTTTCCTGCTGATTCTCAGTAACGCCACCCTGGCCCGCTGCTGGCAGTGGTACGCAGGAAGGACGGCCGGCTCCAGGCCCTTTCCCCTGGCGGCTCTGACCGTTGCCCTCCTTCTCTTTGCCGCCAACGCCGGCTACGGATTCTACCGCCTCGGACAGGGGGTGGATGTGCGGGAGGAGACCCTGACCCTCGGCCTGATCCAGGGAAACATCGATCAGTCGGTCAAGTGGGATCCGACAAATCAGGAAGCGACCGTCGACACCTATCGCCGTCTTTCGGAAGAGGCCGTTCGAAGCGGTTCGGCCGAGCTGCTGATCTGGCCCGAGAGCGCCACCCCCTTCTACTTTCAGGACGGAGGCCCTCTGGCTGCTCTTGTCAGGGAGGTTCCCCAGGGGGGCGCAGAGGGACTGATTTTCGGCAGCCCGGCCTATGAGGTGGTCAACCGGCGCTATCATTATCTCAACAGCGCCTTTCTCCTCTCTCCCCAGGGGACGGTTCTTGGGCGCAGCGACAAGATTCACCTGGTCCCCTTCGGCGAATACGTCCCCCTCAAGCCCTTTCTCCCTTTCATCGACAAACTGGTGGTGGGGATCGGTGACTTCTCTCCCGGGACGGTCAGCCCCCTCCCCATGAACGGCTCCGAGATCGGCGTTCTGGTCTGCTTCGAAGGGATTTTCCCCGAACTGGCCAGGGATTACGTTGCCAAAGGGAGCGACCTTCTGGTGAACATCACCAACGACGCCTGGTTCGGACGCTCTTCGGCTCCCTACCAGCATCTGGCCATGACCCGCTTTCGCGCCATTGAAAACCGCGTCTGGGTCGCCCGCGCCGCCAACACCGGGATCTCGGCCCTGATTGCCCCTTCGGGACGGATCGTCGCGCAGACCCCGATCTTCGAGACGCGCTATCTAACGGGTTCCGTCGGCCTCGGAGCGTCTCCGACCCTCTACACCCGCTTCGGCGATCTCCTGCCGATTCTCCTGCTCCCCTTCTGCTGCTTCTGGCTGGTGAAAACCAGAAAACCTTCCTCGGCCGCCCTCGATCCTGAAGATCTTCTCCCCTGAATCCGGTGAACTCAACTGATACTTTAGTATGGAGACTTTTGTATACCAATTAGATACAAGAGTCTCATTGTGAACCTTAGTCAGATTGGTAGACTCTCATCGTAAAGCGGTTGTCCGAAACCCATCCGAAGCGGATGGGTCCGCCGGGGGACCATTGCGGAGGGAGGTGTTCCATGAAAAAAACATTGAACAGGACCGGAGGCCGACCTTTTCAGCTCTGTGCGCATCAGCTTCTGTTGTTCCTGTGGACCCTGGTCCTTTTATTTCTGCCGATGGCCGGGTGTAATAGCAGTTCATCCCCGCCGCCTGCGACTCCGGAGCTGGCCGTTCCACAGATCACCTCGCTGACCTCCGGGGACGGTACCGCCACGGTGGCCTGGACCACGGTCCCCGGAGCAATCGCCTACAACCTCTACGGAGGGCTCGCCCCTGGGGTGACTCCGGCCAACGGGCTGCTGGTCGCCGACGTCGTTTCCCCTCTCACCGTAACCGGCCTGGAAAACGGCACCAGTTACTATTGTGTGGTGACGGCCGTCCATCCCGCAGGAGAGAGTTTCCCCTCTGCAGAGGGTTCGGTCACCCTGGCGCCAAGCGCCCCGGCGAGTATTTCGGTGACGGCCACCGACGTCCCGGCGGGAGAAACCTATACGCCCTCGGTCATTGTGCAATGGTCCGACGTTCCGGTCGGAGCGACCTCCTACAATCTCTACAGATCCGAAGCCCCACCGGTGACTCTTGCCAGTCCGGCTTTCCCCGGCGTCACCTCCCCCTATACCGATCTGGCGGTCAGTTACGACACCACCTACTACTACATGGTGACGGCCGTCGGGGTCGGTGGTGAGAGTCTGCCGTCCCAGCAGGTTTCGGTTCAGCCGCGTCTTCCCCTCGATGCTCCGGTCAATGTCACAGCCACCGTGACCGAGGAGGCGACACGCTCCATCACCCTCTCCTGGTCCCCCCCCCTGACCGGAGCCGCACCGGAAAGCTACAACCTATATCGCTCCGAAACTCCCGGAGTGATCGTCGATCCGGCGAACCGGATCGCGGCCGCGGTGACCGCCTCTCCCTACGTCGACACGGCCGGTCTGGTCGGCGGCGTCACCTATTACTATGTCATTACCGCCGTTATCGGGACGACGGAAAGCGCACCTTCTGCCGAAGTGTCGGCGACGGCCCGGGGGTCACGGAGCACGACCGGCGGTGGCGGGGATACCGGGTACGGCAACAATCTTTCCTTTCCGTTGGTTTTTGCCGATGGTTACGGAGTAACCGGGACCCTCCTATCCACAACAGTGGTCCCTCCCTACACCCTGACCAATATCGACGTCAATACCGGGTTGCGGCCGACGGTGGACGAACTGGCCTCCCTGGCCGAATTTCCCCATTTCGATCCGCTTACGGTCTTTCTCCTCAATTCCGTCCCCTACTACGAGCAACAGACGGTCAATACCTGGCAGGCCGATTGGGTCAACGGTATTGCCGCAGACCCCGGAGCCGTTCAGGAGGTTACCGTCGACTGGGGAGACAATCTGGCAAGCGTCTCCTTCTCGGCCAATTCGGTGATTCGGGTGGAGACGGTCCTCTATCAGGACACTGCTCTCAGTGATCCCGCCGATACGTTGACGGCCTACAATATGGCGCTTCTTTTCGGCTCTCAGGTCACCGAAATGCAGGGAACCGATGCCACGACCTATGAATCGACCCGTCGCAATGTCTTTGCCGTCACCGCGCGCCTGACCATCGAGAAGCTCGACGGACCGGGCGGAAACGTGGTTTATACCCTGTTCGACAGGGCCCTCGCGGAGAATTTCGGTATTGACGGCACGGGGGGGTATTCTGCCGAGATCAATGTCGCCGGCAGACTCGTTTATGGGTACAATTGGATGCTCAATCAGGATGTCCTTCCTGAACCGATCACCAAAACCGGGTGGTGGCGTCTGACCTTCAGCCTCGATGACAGCGCCACCATCGGCAGCGAGGTGGTGAACAACCACACCAGCCTGGTTGCCATGGATCCGAGCGATACCACGGCCCTGCTCGATACCCCGAACAATTTCACTTCCATCGAGGTGGAAGTCCGCTAGCCTCCCCGTTCCATGGTTCCGGGGGAGGGGGGTTCCCCACCCCCGGAACCACCTGCCATGTTCCCCCTGATTTTTATCCCTATACCTTTTTGAGTTGTAATTCCACCCCCCGGTGATATGAGAGTAGTGTTGTTCCGGACCCGATTATGTTGAGGTCGTCGAAGGGGGGAAGAGTGAGGGTCTTGGTCGAGATGGGCAATCGACTTCTGGGTGAAGCCCTGTGTTGTCTGATTAATAACCGCTTCGACGGTTACTCGGCCGAAATTCGGGGACAATGGCCTGTCCAGCCGGTCATCGATTTCGTTATCCTGGATTGCAAAACCTGCCGGGACGAGTTGTTCAGCGAATACAAGGATGCAAAATTCATTCTGATCGACAACGGCCTTGAGGAAAACAACCTCTCCTGTCTTTTGTTGACAAAACCGGTTGATGGCGTGATCTCCCCGGATATGGCAAGCGACCTCCTCCCCAAAGCGCTCCTTGCCATTGCCCGGGGCGAAGGCTGGATCGACCATGAGAGGATGAAATCCCTTCTTGGGCATTCCCGAAGAGGGAGCAATGTTCCCGAATTGGCCCGGTTGAGCGAGGCGGATAGGGGAATCGTCGAGATGATTGTCCTGGGAAGACGAAACCGGGAGATTGCCGAGGCGCTGTGTCTGAGCGAACAGACGATCAAGACCCACGTCAGCCGGATTTACCGCACACTGAATGTTTCAGGCAGAACCCACCTGGTTTTTCTGGTCATGAAAAACCGCTGACCGCTTTCACTCCCCTTTTTTGAATCGATCCCTAGAACAAGAGATCTCTTGCCCAATCGTCGGAGTGCGGCTATAATCGGCCACTTATTCCCCGAGGACGAGGAGAAAAAACATGTTCCGTGAAGAGAAGGAAACCCTCGATGGCCTGAAGGTCAAGCTCATAGAGCTGAGGGGGTATCTTTGACGTACCGACAAAAAAAGAACGAGTCGCCGAACTCGATGCCGAGATTGCCAAACCCGATTTCTGGAACCGGGGAGAAAAAGCCCAGGAGCTCCTGAAGGAGCGCACCTCTCTGCAGAAAATCGTCGAGGGCTGGGAAACGGTCAGCCAGGAGCTCGAAGACCTGCAGGTGCTGGCCGAACTCGGCGAAGAGGGGGAGGATGAGGCGACGCTCGCCGAGATTCGCGAACTTCTGCCGACCCTCGAGCAGAAAGTCGGAAAGATGGAGTTTGCCCGCATGCTCTCCGGGGAGCATGACGCCAGCAACGCGATTTTCAGCATCAACGCCGGGGCCGGCGGAACCGAGGCCCAGGACTGGGCCGAGATGCTGCTGCGGATGTATCTGCGTTTCTGCGAGAAAAAAGGGTTCCGTACCGAAATCACCGACTACCAGGGGGGCGACGAGGCGGGAATCAAGAGCGTCACCTTCACCGCCGAGGGAGACTACGCCTACGGCTATCTGCGGGCCGAGATGGGGATTCACCGGCTGGTGCGGATCTCCCCCTTCGACTCCAATGCCCGTCGCCACACCTCCTTCTGCTCAACCTTTGTCTTTCCCGAACTCTCCGACGATGTCGAAGTCGAGATCCTCGACAAGGACCTCCGGGTCGACACCTACCGCGCCAGCGGCGCCGGCGGCCAGCACATCAACAAGACCGATTCGGCCATCCGCATCACTCACATTCCCACCGGCGTGGTCGTTTCCTGCCAGAATGAACGCTCCCAGCACAAGAACCGCGCCACGGCCCTCAAGCAGTTGAAAGCCCGTCTCTACGAGCTGGAGGTGCGCAAAAAAGAGGAAGAGGCGTCGGCCATCGCCGGGGAGAAGAAGGAAATCGGCTGGGGGAGCCAGATCCGCTCCTACGTGCTGCACCCCTACCGCATGGTCAAAGATCATCGCACCGGCTACGAGGTCGGCAACACCGACGCCGTGCTCGGCGGCGATATTGAAGGTTTCATCGAAGCCTATCTGCTGAGCAAGAAATAACATCTCCCCCCGGTTGTCAGTAAAGACGGGGAGACAGGGAGTCAGTTGCCTATGAAAAACATGAAGATCGGACGTTTGCTGTTTCTGCTCCTCTTCGCCCTTCTGGCGGGGTGCGCATCCGACCCCGACGAGGTCTCGCCGACGCTGACGATCGACGGCATGCCGGCGATTAACAATACGAGCACCCGGAATCTCTCCGGAACCGTCGAGCCGGGAGCGACCGTCGAGGTTTCGGTCAACACCACTGCGACGGTTGCCGCTCTCTCCAATGTCGATGGGCTCTGGAGCGTCACCATCGCCAACCTGGCTCCGGGAGGAAACACCGTCACCGTCACCGCCACCGACGCCACGGGGAATTCGAATACCCTCCTGCTGGTGCTGACCTACGAGGTCGTCACCCTCGAGGCCTATGTGACGCCGACTCCTGCAAGTAGCCAGACCATCGGCGGTTTCCTCGCTCCTGGCGCCGCCGATCCGGCGGTCACAATCGACCTGGCCGCCACGGCCGGTGCGGTGACCGTAACCGGCGACTTCTGGAGCTGCGACATTTCAGGTCTCACCGGGGGACATACGGTGACCGTGACCCACAGCGATGATGTCAATCCGGCACAGAGCGCAACCGCGGTCATCACCTTCGCCGCGACGGCTCCGTCGGTGACCATCGATCCATTTGTCAACCCGACCACCGACCCTTTGCAGTCGTTTTCCGGAACCACGGAGGCCGGGGTCACGGTGCAGGTCTCCATCAACGGTGCGGCCGGAATGGCCGCGGAGGTGACCGATACAACCTGGACCTTTACCCCTACTCCTGCCGTTGCCCTGCACGAGGGAAAAAATGGCGTGAGCGTCACAGGGACTCTCGTTGACAAACCTACGACTGTACTCCGGACCTTTGTTGTTCTTGAGCCGGCGCCCTGAATCGGGCCCTATTCCAGGCTCCGGAGTCGGCTTTCCATTCCCGATTCCGGCGCCCTTTGCGGGACGGCAACCGCCGGCAAATGACCGGGTTTCCCCTTGACTCACCGCACCCCGGGGTATATGGTGCACCCCGAAAAGTTCCGGATGAAAGGTGTTGTATTTCATGGAAGAATTGAACGAATTTCTGCAACAGCGGCGCAGCAAGCTGGCAGAGTTGCGAGGGCAGGGGATCAACCCCTACGCCAACGACTTTGTGGTTGAACATACTTCGGCCGATGTCGCTTCCGCCCACGGCGAGGCCGATGCCGAGGCTCTCGAGGGGTGCGGCGTCAGCTATGTCCTGGCGGGGCGGATCATGGCCCGGCGCGATTTCGGCAAGGCGGCCTTCATCCAGATCCAGGACCGCAAGGGGCGCCTGCAGGTTTACGTCGGCCGCGACAACGTCGGAGCCGAGTCCTTCGAGCTCTTCCGCCGCTTCGATCTCGGCGACATCGTCGGCTTCGAGGGGACGCCCTTTCGCACCAAGACCGGCGAGCTGTCGCTGCGGGCCAGTTCCATCCGCATCCTCACCAAGTCGCTGCAGCCCCTTCCGGAAAAGTGGCACGGCCTGACCGACGTCGAGACCCGCTATCGCCAGCGTTATGTCGATCTGATGGTCAACGACGACGTAAAGGGCGTCTTCCTGAAGCGCAGCCGCATCATCCGTCTGATCCGCCAGTTCATGGAAAGTCAGGATTTTCTCGAGGTGGAAACGCCGATGATGCAGCCGATCGCCGGCGGAGCGACGGCCAAGCCGTTTATCACCCACCACAACTCCCTGAAGATGGATTTGTTTCTGCGCATCGCTCCCGAGCTCTATCTCAAGCGTCTGGTGGTCGGCGGTTTCGAGCGGGTCTTCGAAATTAATCGCAACTTCCGCAACGAGGGGATTTCGATCCAGCACAACCCCGAGTTCACCATGATGGAGTTCTACCGGGCCTACGCCACCTACCACGACCTGATGGATTTCACCGAAGAGTTGATCTGTCACGTGGCCAAGGAGGTGGTCGGCTCCCTGGTCTTCCCGTACGGGGGACGGGACGTCGATCTGACCGCTCCCTGGGACCGGCTGACCGTCAAGGAGGCCATCGTCAAGTACGGCAAAATCGATGCGGCCCTGCTCGACGACCGGGAGCGCGCCCTGGAGTACGCCCGCTCCCTCGGTCTGGAACTGGAGAGCACCATCGGCTACGGCAAGCTCCTCACCGAACTCTTCGACGAGGTGGCCGAGCCCAACCTGTGGAACCCGACCTTTATCACCGAATATCCGACGGAGGTTTCCCCTCTGTCGCGGAAGAATGATCTCAATCCCGAAGTGGTCGACCGTTTCGAGCTCTTCATCGTCGGTCGCGAGCTGGCCAACGCCTTCTCGGAACTCAACGACCCCGTCGATCAGAAGGAGCGTTTTCAGAAACAGCTGGTCGAGAAGGAGGCGGGGGATGAAGAGGCCCATGCCATGGACGAGGACTACGTGCGCGCCCTCGAATACGGCCTCCCCCCCACAGCCGGTGAAGGGATCGGCATCGACCGGCTGGTCATGCTTCTCACCGATTCGGCGTCCATCCGCGATGTCATCCTCTTTCCCCAGCTGCGGCCGGAAAGCAAATGAGCGGGGACGGGTGACGGGTAATTTCCCAAGAAAACCTCACCCGTCACCGGTTTTGGAACACCCCTCACCGCCCTTGCGCCCTTGAGGTTCTATGTCCTACGAATGGTTTGTCAGCCTGCGCTACCTGCGAGCCAAGCGCAAGCAGACCTTTATTTCCGTCATATCCTTTATCTCCATCGCCGGCGTAACTCTCGGGGTGGCCGCCCTGATCGTCGTCCTGGCGGTCATGACCGGTTTTCACGACGGGGTCCGGCAGCAGATCCTCGGCAATATCCCCCATGTTCTGATCCAGAAGCAGGGCACAGAGATCTCCGACTACCCCAAGGCGGTGGAAAAAGCCCTGTCGTCCTCTCCCCATGTCACAGCCGCCACTCCCTTCGTCTCCAAGGAAGCCATGCTCCTTTCGAAGCGCAATGTCGCCGCGGTCAACGTCAAGGGGATCGAGCAGGGGAACAAGATCTTCAGGCAGAAATTTCTGACCCAGGAAGATCGCGATGTGCAGGAACTCCTCTTCGATACGGCGGCGACCATGCCCGGAATCATTATCGGACTCGACACCGCCACCTCCCTCGGTATTGCCGTGGGCGAGTCGGTCAACGTCATCCCGCCGATGTTCAACATCACCCCCTTCGGGATGATCCCGAAAATGAAGCCCTTTCGGGTGGTGGGGATTTTCAGCCAGCGCGGCGGTTTTCTCGATACCTACTTCGGCTATATCTCCCTGGGGCAGGCGCAGCACTTCTTCGACGCCGAAAACCAGGCCACGGGGATTGAAATCGAGGTCGACTCCTTCGACCATGCCAATCAGGTGGCCTCGGAGCTCCGGCAGGCGTTCGGCTACCCCTATGTGGTCCGTTCCTGGGAGGATATGTTCGGCTCCTTTCTCTCGGCGCTCAAGCTGGAGAAACTCGGCCTGTTCATCGTTTTGGGGATCATCGTTTTGGTGGCCGCGTTCAATATCGCCACCACCCTGATCATGGTTGTCATGGAAAAACATAAGGACATCGCCATATTGAAGGCGATTGGGGCCACCTCGAAGAGCGTGATGAAGATCTTCGTTCTCGAGGGGTTGATCATCGGCGTCCTCGGGACCAGCCTCGGAACGAGCCTCGGCCTCCTCTTTGCCAAGAATGCCGATCCGATTATCAAGGGGCTCGAGCGCATGCTCGGTATCAGGATCTTCGATCAGGCCGTCTACGGCATGGACCGTTTTCCCTCGGTGGTCAATCCCGGCGATGTGGTGGCGGTGGTGGCGGTGGCGCTGACCATTTCCCTTCTCGCCACCATCTACCCGGCCTGGCGGGCGGCGCGGATGGATCCCGCCGAGGCTCTGCGCTATGACTGATTCGAGGTGCTCGCGTGATTGAAATAGTCGGATTGACAAAAAGTTTCGGTATCGGCCAGGGACGGGTCGAGGTCCTGCGTGGAGTCGATCTGCGCATCGAGCAGGGAGAGCGGATTGCCGTAGTCGGCTCCTCCGGCGCCGGCAAGACGACCTTCATGCACATCATCGGTGCCCTCGATCGCCCGACCTCCGGATCGGTCAGCTACCAGGGAACCAATATTTCCTCCCTGAAGGGGGCAGTTCTCGACGCCTTTCGCAACGGTACGGTCGGTTTCGTCTTTCAGTTCAACCAGCTCCTCCCCGAATTCACCGCCCTCGAAAACGTGATGATGCCGGCCCTGGTGGCACGAAAGACGCACCGGGAGGCGAGTCCCATGGCCGAGGCGCTTCTCCGGGAGGTCGGTCTCGGCCATCGCCTCCACCACAAGCCGGGGCAACTCTCCGGCGGCGAGCAGCAGCGCGTGGCCATCGCCCGGGCCCTTGTGATGTCCCCTCAGCTCCTTCTGGCCGATGAGCCGACGGGGAACCTCGATAGCCGTACCGCCGACGAAATATTCCGTCTTCTCAATGATCTTCACCAGAGCCGCGGTCTGACCATGGTCATCGTCACCCACAGCGAAACGCTGGCCGGGCGCATGGATCGCATCGTGCACATGGAAGACGGCCTGGTCCGGGCCTAGTACTAGTACTAGTTTTTGATTTACACCCCTGGGGTATTTTTTTATAATGCCCGACTTTGGCAGGGTGTTTCCAAGGAGTTATGATCTGCATGTCCAAATGGGCCCTGCTCTTAGTTCTGTTGTTGCTCCTCGTGCCGGGCGCCGCTCTGGCCCAGACGTATTCCGTCGACGAGGTCGTCGTCGAGGGGAACCGCCGGGTGGAATCGAAGGCGATCCTGACCGTCGTCAAGGTGGAAAAAGGGGAGGGCGTTTCCGCCGAAGCGATTGACCGGGACATTCGCGCCATCTTCGAACTCGGACGCTTTCAGGATGTTCAGGCCGACCTCGAAGAACGCAACGGCAAGAAGGTCCTCATCTATCGGGTGACCGAGCGTCCCCTGGTGAGAAAAGTCGAATTCTCCGGGAACAAGGAGTTCGACGAAGCCAAGCTCAAGACATTGATCAGCATCCGCACGCCCGAGATCTATCACCCCCGTGCCGTCGAAAAGTCGATCAGGGCCATCAAGGAGGCCTACATCGAGGAGGGATATTACGCCGCGGAGATCACCCCCCGCGTCGATGTCAACGACCGCAACGAAGCCAACATTTTATTCACCGTCGCCGAAGGGGATAAAATCCTCATCCGCAATATTCGTTTTTCCGGCAATACGATCTTCGCGGACCGTGAGCTGCGCAAGGTCATGGAGACCAAAGAGCGCTGGTTCCTATCCTGGATGACCGGTCGGGGGGCTTACCGGGAACAGGTGCTGCAAACCGATCTCGAGATCATCGCCGATCAGTATTACAACGTCGGCTACGTGCAGGTGAAGGTCAAGGAACCGCGGGTGATCATGGACCCGGCTAAAAAATTCCTCGACATCCTCATCGAGATCGAAGAGGGGGAGCAGTTCCGCGTCGGCACCGTCGATGTGCGGGGCGACCTGATCAAGGGGAAGGAAGACATCCTCTCCCTTGTCAAACTCAAGGAAGGGGATGTCTTCAGCCGCAAGGGCCTGCGCGAAGATGTCTTCGCCATCAACGATCTCTATGCCGATCAGGGCTACGCTTACGTCAACGTCTCGCCTTTGACCGATCTCGATCTGGAGCGGCGGCGCATCAACCTGATGTTCGATATCGAACAGGGCGTTCAGGTCACCATCGGCCGCATCCGGATCAGCGGCAACACCCGGACCCGCGACAAGGTCATCCGCCGGGAGATGAAGCTGGCCGAGGGGGATCTCTACAGCAGTACCAAGATGAAAACGAGCCGGGCGCGGGTGAACAACCTCGGATTCTTCGAAGAAGTGAATGTCACCACGGCCAAGGGGGCCGATGCCGAACAAATGGATGTCGACGTCGCCGTCAAGGAGAAGGCCACGGGGACCTTCAGCATCGGTTTCGGCTACTCCTCCGTCGACCATTTCATCGGTCAGGGATCGGTGTCCCAGGAAAACTTTCTCGGTCGGGCGTTGAAACTCAACCTCTCCGGTTCCTACGGCGGCACCAGCAATACCTACCAGCTCGGAATCACCGACCCCTATTTCCTCGACAGGAAACTGACCCTCGGCTTCGATATTTACAAGACGACGCGGGAGTGGAACGAATTTACCCGCAAGGCGACCGGTGGCGATCTCAAACTCGGCTACCCCCTCTCCGACAACCTGCGTTCCCTCCTCGTTTATCGCTATGAAGAAAAGGAAATCCTCGATGTTGTGGCGGGGTCGATCTACGAGGATCAGGCCGGGACCTCGACCCTCTCTTCCCTCACCGCCATCCTGACCCGCAACACCACCGACTATCACCTCGACCCGACCCGCGGAGCCGTTTCCGAGCTGTCCGTCGAGTATGCCGGTCTCGGCGGGACGCAAAAATTCGCCAAATACATCGCCGATTACCGGCATTTCTACCCCCTGATGTGGGGGACGGTCATCTCCGCCCACGGCCAGGTCGGTTTTGTCCAGGGGATGCAGGGGGAGGAGATCCCCGTCGACGAACGCTTCTTTCTTGGCGGCATCAACACCCTGCGCGGCTTCAAATCCCGCGAGGTCGGTCCGCGGGTTTTGCGCACCTCGGGGGTTGTGGACCCGGTGACCGGGGTGGCAACCACCGTCAGCGATTACGAGTATATCGGCGGCGACAAAAAGGCAATCTTCAACCTCGAGTACACCTTTCCCCTTCTCAAGGACATGGGCCTGAAGGGGCTGCTCTTCTTCGATGCCGGCAACGCCTGGAGCGAGGACGAGGATTTTTTTGAAAGTGTGCGCACCAGCGTCGGCGGGGGGATCCGCTGGTTCAGCCCCATGGGGCCGCTGCGGCTGGAATGGGGATATAATCTCGATCCGATGGACGGCGAGGACCGCAGTCAGTTCGAGTTTTCCATCGGCCGATTCTTTTAAAACGACACTTCTCATCAGACAAGGAGATAAAAATGAAGCGACTTATCGGACTGGTCCTGGCAATCCTGGTGTGTTCGGCTCTGCCGGCGATGTCGGCCGAACTCAAGATCGGCTACATCGATCTGCAGAAGGCTCTCACCCTTTCCGAAGCCGGCAAGAGCGCCAAGGCCAAGATGGGGGCGGAAGCCCAGGAATACGATGCGCCTCTCGAGGCGCGGCAGAAGGATCTCAAAAAGCTCAAGGATGAACTGGAGAAGCAGTCCCTGGTTCTCTCCGAGGAGGCCCGGGCGGCCAAGGAACGGGACTATCAGCAAAAGGTCAAGGAATGGCAGCGTTTCACCAAGGACATTCAGGAAGAGCTGCAGCAGAAAGAGGCTGACTATATCCGCCAGATCCTCGCCGAGCTCGAGACGATCATCAAGACGATGGGAAAGAGCGAAGGCTACACGCTGATTCTCGAGCAGGCCGAAAACTTCATTCTCTATTCCGATGAGCGCATCGATCTCACCGAGAAGGTCATCAAGGCCTACGACGCGCAGTACAAGAAAGCCGGCAAGTAAGGGGGAACCCGTGGCAACACTGAAGGAACTTGCCGCACTGGTCGGCGGCACCGTCGTCGGCGACGGCGAATGCCGTATCGAGCGCCTGGCGACTCTCGATACGGCCGGTCCCGGGGACATCACCTTTGTCTCCAATCCCAAGTATTTGAAGGGGATAGCTCAGTGCAGGGCCTCTGCGGTCATCGTCGCCCCCGGCGTCGAGCTGCAGGGCTTTCCCCTGATCGTCTGCCCCAATCCCTACCTGGCCTTCGCCAAGATCCTCACTTTCCTGCAGGTCCGTCGACCGGAACCCCAGGGGATCCTGGCTGGCGCCTTGGTCCACCCTACGGCCCGCCTCGGCAGGGGGGTGACGGTCCATCCCGGGTGCGTGGTCGGCGAGGACGTCTCCATCGGCGACGGAACCATCCTCTATCCCGGCGTCATTGTCTACGACCGGGTCGCCATCGGCGCCGACTGCCTGATTCATGCCGGAGTGGTGATCCGCGAGGAGTGCCGTCTCGGAGATCGGGTCATCATCCAGCCCTCGGTGGTGATCGGCTGCGACGGCTTCGGCTTTGCCCCCGACGGCAGCGGCTATTTCAAGATTCCCCAGGTGGGGATCGTCGTGGTCGAAGATGACGTGGAGATCGGTTCGGGATCGTGCATCGACCGCGCCGCCCTCGGTGTCACGCTCGTCGGACGCGGGACCAAGATCGACAACCTGGTCCATATCGCCCACAACGTCGTGGTCGGCGAAGACAACATCCTCTGCGGCCAAGTGGGGATCGCCGGCAGCACCAGGATCGGTCGGCATTGCACCTTCGGCGGACAGGCGGGTCTGGCCGGGCACATCAGAATCGGCGACAATGTCACCATCGGCGCCCAGGGTGGTGTCGCCGGGAACCTGGAAGGGAACCAGGTCCTCTCCGGATCGCCGGTGATTCCGCACAAGGACTGGGTGAAGGCCTCCCTGACCTTCGGCCGCCTGCCGGAGATGCGCAAGGAAATGAACCGCATGAAGCGCCAGCTTGCAGAACTTGAAATGCTTATTCGGGAGAGGTAACAGACATGGTTCTGAATACTCAGGAAATAATGAAAATACTCCCCCATCGCTTTCCCTTTCTTCTCGTCGACCGTATTGTCGAACTCGAGGTGGGCAAACGGGTGGTGGGGATCAAGAACGTCACCATCAACGAGCCTTTTTTCCAGGGGCATTTTCCCGGCCACCCGGTGATGCCCGGGGTGTTGATCATCGAAGCGATGGCCCAGGTCGGCGGAGTATTCGCCATGGTGACCGACAAGATCGATGACGGGCGCGTTACCTATTTCGCCGGGATCGACAATGCCCGCTTCCGCAAGCCGGTGGTTCCCGGGGATGTGTTGCGCATCGAGCTGGAATTGACCAACTGCCGGCGGGGTCTCTACTGCTTCAAGGGGAAGGCTTTTGTCGACGATACCCTTGTTGCCGAAGCCGATCTCAAAGCCACCTTTGCCGCCAAATAGGATTTTTTGACGAGATGATACATCCAACCGCAATCGTTCATGATGGAGCCCGAATCGATCCGTCCGTTGAGATCGGCCCCTACGTCGTCATCGGCGAACATGTCGTCATCGGCGCCGGAACCACGGTCGGCCCCCATTCCGTCATTGAAGGGTGGACGGAAATCGGTCGCGACAACCGGATCTTCCAATTCGCCTCCATCGGTGCCGCTCCCCAGGATCTCAAGTTCCACGGCGAGGTCTCCTATCTGAAAATCGGCGACCGCAACATGGTCCGCGAATTCGTCACCCTGCACCGCGGGACGGAAGACGGCGGCGGGGAGACGATCATCGGCAGCGACAACCTGTTCATGGCCTATTCCCACGTCGCCCATGATTGCCGCCTCGGAAATCACGTCATTCTTGCCAACGGCGCCACCCTGGCCGGACATGTGGAAGTCGATGATCACGCCATCCTCGGCGGCCTCTCTGCCGTTCACCAGTTTTCCCGGATCGGCGCTCATACCATGATCAGCGGCGGCTCGATGGTCAACCAGGATATCCCCCCCTACACCATCGCCCAGGGGGATCGGGCCAAGACGGTGGGACTCAATCTGGTGGGACTCAAGCGCCGCGGTTTCTCCGAGGGAGCCGTTCGCGGCATTAAAAAGGCGTACCGGCTGATATTCCGCTCGGGTCTTGGGCAGGCGGAGGCGCTGGCACAAATCGCCGCCGAACTCGAGCCGAGCCCGGAACTGGACCATTTCGTCGAATTCATCAAGAACAGCCAGCGGGGAATCGCTCGCTGAGACGCCGATCGGCTGCGGAGCGCTGCGGCGTCCCGGGGGTGCGGGGAGGCGAGGTGGGCCAATGGCAAACCTCGCTTTTGGTTTCTGAAAAACAGGTCTTAAACGAACTGCGTCTGCCGTTTTCGGCAAGGAGTGCAGATTGAACAGCGCTACATCTGAGGACAGCCGAACGGAAACCGCAAGGATCCCCCTGAAACAAGGCCCCCGCCGGGCGATGATCGTCACCGGCGAGGCTTCCGGGGATCTCCATGGCGGCAACCTGATCCGCGCCGCCCGAAAGCTCGATCCGGACCTCTCCTTTTTCGGCGTTGGAGGGCGGTGCATGGCCGAGGCCGGGTGCGAAATCCTGATCCCCGGGGAAGAACTGTCGGTCATGGGTCTGGTGGAAGTCATCGGCCACTTTCCCGTGATTTACCGGGCCTTTCAGCGCCTCAAGGGGATCCTCCACGGGACCGGGCGTCCCGATCTGCTGATCACCATCGATTTCCCCGACTTCAACCTGCGCCTGGCAAAAGAGGCTAAGAAAGCCGGTATCCCGGTTCTGCACTATGTCAGCCCCCAGGTCTGGGCCTGGCGCCGGGGGCGGGTGAAAAAGATCGCCCGCGTCGTCGATCGCCTGGCGGCCATACTCCCCTTTGAGCCGGACTACTACCGTGGGGAGGATATCGAGGTCGAATATGTGGGAAACCCCCTGGTCGATGAGGCCGAGGTGGTTGTCGGCCGCGACGACTTTCTCCGCCGCCTCGGCATCGATCCGTCGGATCCGGTCGTCGGGCTCTTTCCCGGCAGCCGCCGCAACGAGGTTCGTTTCATTCTCGAGACCATCCTTGACGCCGCAGAGGCGATCCTGCAGGCCAAGCCCCGGACCCGCTTTCTTCTCCCCGTCGCCTCTTCCCTTTCCGATGCGCTCTTCGAGGCGAAACTGGCCGAGCGGTCCCTCCCCGTGACCCTGATCCACGACAGCCTCTACGATACCGCCAACGCCTGCGACGCCGTTCTCTGCGTCTCGGGGACGGTGACCCTGCAGACCGCGCTGGTGGGGACGCCGATGGCCATTCTCTACAAGATGGCCCCCCTGACCTACGCCATCGGCCGGCGTCTGGTCAAGGTCGAGAATGTCGGGCTGGCCAACATCGTCGCCGGCAAGCGGGTCGTCAAGGAATTCATCCAGGAGGAGGCGACCCCGGCGGCGCTGGCCGCCGAGATCCTGCAAATCCTCGATGACGGGGACTATAATGCCAAAATCCGCCGTGGACTGGCCCTGATTCAGGAAAAAATCGGCGCACCCGGCTGTTCCGAGCGGGTGGCGACCATGGCCAGCGAAATGAGCCGCGGCCTGGTGCGAAGGAAACGTTCCTCATGAGTCAAAACGCCGTTCAGACCTACCGTCGCATTCTCGAGTATGTGCGTCCCTACAAGGGGCGCATCGCCCTGTCGATGATCGCCTCTCTCGGCGTCGCCGGGACCGACGCCGCCACCGCCAAAATGGTGCAGCCCTTCATCGACCGGCTCATCGTGGCCCGGGATACCGACCTCGCCCGGCTGGTGCCGCTCATCATCATCGGTCTTTCCTCTTTCAAGGGGATGTCGCGCTTCATCCAGGAATACTTCATCAAGACCTGCGGCCAGCTGGTCATGCAGCGCATCCGCAACAACCTCTACAGCCACTCCGTCGGTCTGTCGATGCGTTTTTTCGGCAAGACCTCCTCGGGGGTTTTGATGTCGCGGATTCTCAACGACGTCGGCGTCATGCAGGCCTCGGTCTCCGAGGTTCTGGTCGGCATCCTGCGGGAAGGGGTGACCTTGATCGCGCTGATCGGCGTCGCCTTCTACAGCGACTGGAAGATGGCGGGGATGGCCTTCATCGTCCTTCCTGTCGCCGGTATTCCTCTCTACCAGGTCGGGCGCAAGATCAAGAGCTACTCCAAGAGAGGGCAGGGGGCGATGGGGATTCTGACCACGGTTCTCGAGCAGACCTTTTCCGGAATCAAGGTCATCAAGGCCTTCGGGACCGAGGATCGCGAGATTGAGCGGTTCGAGAGGGAAAATCTCCGTTTTTATCACTTTTACCGCAAGGTCATCAAATACGATTGCGCCTCGACCCCGATCATTGAAATCCTCGCCTCCTTCGGCGTCGCCGCCGTAGTCTGGTACGGCATGCAGCGCGTGATGTCCGGGGCCATGACCCAGGGGGAGCTCTTTTCGGTGATGGCGGCGATTCTGATGATGTACACCCCCGTCAAGCGCCTGACCCGGGTCAACAACGTCATTCAGCAGGCCGTCGGAGCGGCGGAGCGGGTTTTCGAGGTTCTGGAGGAGAATCCGGAGATCGTCGATCGTCCCGGCGCCCGGCCTCTGGGACCGGTCCGCGGCGAGGTTTCCTTCGAAAACGTCTTCTTTGCCTATGACACCGAACCGGTTCTCAAGGACTTCTCCGTCCGCTCCGCCGTCGGCGAGGTTGTGGCGCTGGTCGGTCCGAGCGGCGCCGGCAAATCGACCATTGCCGGACTCCTGACCCGCTTCTACGATCCCCAGCAGGGGAGGGTGTGCATCGACGGCGTCGACATCCGCGATGTCACCCTGGAAAGCCTCAAGTCGAACATCGCCCTGGTCGATCAGGAGACCTTTCTCTTCAACGACACCATCGGCAACAACATCCGCTACGGCCGTTTTGACGCCAGCGATGAAGAGGTGCAGGAGGCTGCGCGTCTGGCCTACGCCGACGAGTTCATTGCCGTCCTCCCCGAGGGTTTCGAGACCTCCATCGGCAACCGCGGCCTGCGCCTTTCCGGAGGGCAGCGGCAGCGGATCTGTATCGCCCGGGCCCTGCTGCGCAATGCCCCGATCCTGATTCTCGATGAAGCCACCAGCGCCCTCGATACCGAGAGCGAGGCCATGGTGCAGAAGGCGCTGACCAACCTGATGCGCAATCGCACCACCTTTGTCATCGCCCACCGTCTGTCGACGATCATGAACGCCAACAAGATCGTGGTGCTCGAAAACGGTCGGGTTCGCGAGGTCGGAACCCACCAGGAACTGCTGAAAAACAGCGGTCTCTACCAGAGGCTCTACGAATTGCAGTTTCAGGATCAGCCATGAGAATCAAGCCCCTGATCGATCGACTGATCCTGGGCCTGGCCCCTGCGCTTGCCGCGGGGATCATCCGTCTGCTGCACTTTTTTACACGCATCGAATTTCTCGACGAGGAGGTTCTCCGTGCCTCCTGGGAGAGGGGGGAGCACGTCATCCTCGCCTTCTGGCACGATCAGCTCCTCCTCATGGCGTTGGGGTATCGGGGGCCGGGGTCGAAGATCCTCATCAGCGCCTCCAAGGACGGCGAATTGATTGCCCGGACCATGGGACATTTCGGCCAGGGGGCGGTGCGCGGCTCCTCTCACCGGGGAGGGAAGGCGGCCTTCAAGGCTCTGGTCGCTCTCGGCGCCGAGCCGTTCGATCTGGTCATCACCCCCGACGGTCCGAAAGGACCGCGTCATCAGATCAAGGACGGCGTCGTCCATCTGGCGCGCCTTACCGGTCGGCCGGTGATTCCCATGGCCTTTGCCTGCAGCCGGGGTCATCGTTTCGCCTCCTGGGACCGGTTTCTCTTCCCCTATCCCTTCGGCCGCGGAGTCTACGCCTTCGGCGAGGCGGTGACTTTTGCCAGGGGGGAGGAGCCCGAAGCCTTCCGCTTTCGCCTCAGCGAGGCGATGCAAGCCAACAACGTCAAAGCCGCCACGCGTCTGGAGGACCACGGTGTATCTGCTGTATGATCTGATCCTCCTGGCATTGACCCTGGTGCTGATCCCCTATTATCTGGTCAGGGGAGCCTTCCACGGGAAGGTCCGCCGCGGGATTCGCGAGCGCCTCGGCATTTATTCCGCCGGGCGCCTGGCGCCGCTGCAGGGGAAACGGGTGATCTGGATTCACGCCGTCTCCGTCGGAGAGACGAGGGCGGCGATCCCCCTGATCAAGGCTCTGAGAAAAACCTGGCCCGAGGCGGCCCTGATCATTTCCAACGTCACCGAGACCGGCCAGCAGATCGCCCGGGGGATTGGCGAAACCGACCTCTCCCTCTACTTTCCCTACGATCTTTCCTGGGTGGTGCGGCGCGTCCTGCGCCGGGTCAACCCGGCGCTGATCGTCATCGTCGAAACGGAAATCTGGCCTAATTTTATTCGCGAGGCCCGGCGCCAGGCCATCCCCATCGCCCTGGTCAACGGGCGGATCTCCGACCGTTCCTTCCCCCGTTACCGGGCCCTGCGCCCCCTCTTTCAGCCGATCCTCCAGGATTTTTCCGCCTTCTGCATGCAGACGGCACTCGACGGCGAGCGCATCGCCTTGATGGGAGCTCCGGCAGAGCGGATCGAGGTGACGCACAACCTCAAATTCGACATGCAGGCCCCTGTCCCCGACGTCGCCTCCGTTGCCGCACTCAAGGAAACCTATCGCCTCCCGGCAGACCTTCCGGTCTGGGTCGCCGGAAGCACCCATCCCGGCGAGGAGGAGATCGTGCTCCAGGTTTACCGGGATCTGGTGTCCGCCGGGGTCAATTTCGTCCTCGTCCTGGTTCCCCGTCATCCTGAACGTTGCCGTGCCCTCGCCGAGGATCTGGCAAACCGGGGAGTGCCATGCACGCTGCGCAGCGCCATCGACGGGGGAGGGGAGCCGCTGAGGGCCGGCGAGGTGCTGCTGGTCGACACTATCGGCGAGCTGATGAAGTTTTACGCCGTCTCTGATCTGGTCTTCGTCGGCGGCAGTCTGGTTTCCGTCGGCGGCCACAATATTCTCGAAGCTTCTCTCCTCAAAAAGCCGGTGATATTCGGTCCTTACATGCACAACTTTAAGGAGATTTCTCGGCTGGTCCTGGCGGCCCAGGGAGGGATTCAGGTCGCTGACGCACCAGCGCTTGCTGAGGCGGTGCGCCGCCTCATCGAAGATCCCGTCCTGCGGCAGTCGCTGGGGGAGGGGGGAAACGGTTTGTTGCTGGAGAATGCCGGCGCCACCGATCGGACCCTGGCCACTCTGCGGCGCCTGCTGGAGTCCTAGGAATGGGGCTGGTCGCTTTTCATCGTCGCCTCGCCCTTCAGGGACCATCTAAATTCTGGCAGTGGCTCATCTTTACCCTCCTTTTACCCCTGGGGCTGATCTATGGTATCCTCGGGCTGATTCGGGTCTTATTCTACCGGCAGGGCGTCCTTCAGATCAATCGTGCCTCGGTGCCGGTGGTCTCCGTGGGGAATCTGGCCGCCGGCGGCACCGGGAAAACGCCGTTCGTCGATGCCCTGCTCAAGGACTGTCGGGAACGGGGAATCCGCGTCGCCGTGGTGAGCCGCGGCTATGGCGGGGCCGGGGTCGCCGGTGTCGCAGTGGTCTGCGACGGAGAGGGTCCCCTTCTCGATCCCGCCGTCTGCGGTGACGAGCCGTACCTGCTGGCCCGGCGCAACCCCCGGGCACTGATTTTGGTCGCCCGGAAGCGCGCCTTGGGTGTGGCTTGGGCGGTGGATCGCCTGGGCGCCGAACTGATCATCCTCGATGACGGTTTCCAGCACCTGGGAGTGGCGCGGGATCTCGACATCGTTCTCCTGGATGCTCGCGCCCCCTTCGGCAACGGCTGGCCTCTCCCCGCCGGCCTCCTCCGGGAGTTCCCGTCGGGCCTGGGTCGGGCAGATATCTTTATTCTTACCCGGACCGCAGAAGTCCTTCCTTCTCTCGACCTGCCGGGTCCCAGGCTCCACGCCCGCCACAGGCTTTCCGCCGAGGCCGTTGCTCTCGACGGCGGCGAGCGCCGGACGCTTGCCGCGCTGGAGGGGGAAAAGGGGGTGGCCTTTGCGGGCATCGCCGATCCTGAGGCCTTTTTTGCCGGGCTCAGGAGCGAGGGGCTCGAGCTGCTGCAGACCCTGGCCTTTGCCGATCATGCCGGCTACGGCCCGGAGGAGCTCCGGACGATTCGCGAGGCGGCCCTTGGGGCCGACTACCTGATCACCACCGAGAAGGACGGCGTCAAGCTGGCGGGACAATCCTTTGCCGTTCCCTGCTACGAAGTACCCCTGATCCTCGAATTCGTCGAGGAGGGCGGGGTGGACAGGGTAATGGAAATGTTAATCGAAAAGGGAGGAAATCATGGCCATCTCCGCAGAACTCCTTGAAATTCTTGCCTGTCCTCAGTGCAAGGGGGAGGTGCATGTCAACGCCGATGAGTCGGCGCTGATCTGCGAAGCCTGTCGCCTGGCCTATCCGGTGCGCGACGGCATTCCGGTGATGCTCATCGATGAGGCCCAGCGCCTGTAGATTCCCATTCGACCTATTTTTGCGACTACGGGGCGCTTCATGAAAGTGCTGATCCTCAGCGACAACAAGCCCGGACATTTCAATCAGTCCCTGGCCTTTGCCGGCCATCTGCACCTCGACTACGAGGTCGCCGAGGTGGCGTTCCGCAGCCGTCTGTCCAAAGCCCTCTCCTATCTCTGCGACCGCCTGGGCTGGTACGTCCCGGCTCTCTTTGTTGCCCCCCTTCTGCTGGGTGACTACTGCGCCGTGGTTTCCGCCGGTTCGGAGACCTATTATGCCAACAAGACCCTGGCCAGGTGCCTGGGGTGCAAGTCGGTTGCCATCATGCTCCCCCGGGGGTACCGCTACGACTTTTCCCTGATCGTCGCCCAGGAGCACGACCGGCCACCCCTGCGAGCCAACATACTTACCCTGCCGATCAACCTCTGCCGGGTGGTCCCCGGTGGCGTCTTCCGGGGGGAACCGGGGAGGCGCTACGTCTCGCTCATCATCGGCGGCAACAGCAAGCAGTTTTCCCTGGAAGCTCCTTTCATGCGTGCCCGGCTGGAGGAGATCTTCCGTCTCTTTCCGGAGCACGACATCCTGGTCACCACCTCCCGGCGCACCCCCCCGGAGGTGGAACGGATCTTGAAAGAATTTCCCTTTACCCGGTCTTTTATCTATTCGCAGGATCCGGTCAATCCGATCCCCGATTTCCTGGCGATCAGCGACTATGTCTTTATCACCAGCGACTCGACGTCGATGATCAGCGAGGCCGTGAGTTTCGGCGCGGCGGCAGTGGAGATTCTGGCGTTGCCGGCAAAAAACCGGGACAATAAGTTCTCGCGCATGGTCGCGCGTCTCGCCGAACTCGGAACCCTCCATCTCTTTGACGGAGAGGTGGCCGCCTGCCGGCGCAAGATCGATGTGGCCGAGCGCCTCAAGGACGTCCACCCATGCGCATAGTCCAGATTATCCCCGAACTCAATGAAGGGGGGGTCGAGCGCGGCGTGGTCGAACTCAGCCGCGAACTGGTCGTCCGCGGCCACCAGAGCCTCGTTATCAGCGCCGGCGGACGGCTCGCCGGGACCATCGAGGCCGACGGCGGCCGTCATGTGCCTCTCGACGTCGCCTCGAAGAACCCCCTGACGGCCTTCAAGCGGATCCGGGCCCTGCGCCAGGTTTTAAAAGAGCTTCGCCCCGACCTGATCCATGCCCGCAGCCGCGTTCCGGCCTGGCTTGCGGTTCTGGCCAACCGCTCCCTGAAAATCCCCTTCGTCACCACGGTGCACGGCTTCAACAGCGTCAGTCCCTACAGCCGGGTGATGACCTATGGCGACCGGGTGATCTGCGTCAGCAGCGCCATCAAGGAATATGTTCAGAAACACTACGCCGTCCCCGACGACAGGCTGGTGATCATCCCCCGCGGGGTGGATCTTCAGGCCTTCGATCCGGACAACCTCGACCGCGCCTTCATGGAGGCATTCAGCCGCGAACAGGGTCTCGAGGGACGGCTCGTCGTTTCGGCGGTCGGACGGGTCACCCAGCTCAAGGATTACGAGACCTTCATCCGGGCCATCGGTCTGATCCGTGATCGTCAGCCGGCAGTTCTCGGTCTGATCGTCGGCGGGGTGCGCGAGGACAAGCGCGACTATTTCGCCGGCTTGCAGACGTTGGTGACGGAACTCGACCTAGCCGATCATCTCCGCTTTACCGGCAGCCGCACCGAAGTGGCGGAAATTTATGCTCTCAGCCGTGTCGTGGTCTCCAGCTCGAAAAAACCCGAGAGTTTCGGCCGCTCGGCCGCCGAGGCCCTGGCCCTGGGCGTTCCGGTGGTGGCAACGGGGCATGGGGGAATCCTCGATATCGTCCTGGAGGCAAAGACCGGTTTTCTCTTTAATACCGGAGATGCACCCGGGTTGGCGGATAAGATCCTGGCGACGCTGGACCGCTCCTGGCCCGGCCTGCGGGACTTCGTGGCCACCCATTTCAGTCTCGGGCAGATGGTCGACAAAACCCTGGTCGTCTATCGTGAGACGGCGGGGCGCTTGTCGTCCGAGGGAAGGGAGAAACGATGAACTGGCTCCTTCTCCCGGTGCTCGGCGTACTCTGGTTCTCCTGGCGCTATGCCTGGTGGCGTCCACCTATCTCGACGCGGGTGCCGCGCATCCTGATGTACCATATGGTGGCGCCCCATCGGCCGGGAGCCCGTTTCAACGGCCTGCGGGTCACACCAAGGCGTTTCGAGCAGCAGCTCGCCTGGCTGGTGCGCAACGGCTGGACTACCCTGACACTTTCCGAACTCCTGAAGTCCGAAGAGGCTATCCCGGAGAAGGCCGTGGTCCTGACTTTCGATGACGGTTTTGCCGACAATCTTCACCGGGCGCTGCCGCTGCTGGAGAAATACAATTGCAAGGCGACGCTTTACCTGGTGGTCGATCGCCAGGACCGGGAGTGGTCGACGGCCAAGAAGGCGCATCACGAAGGCGGCGAGCTGAAAAACGAGGCGAAACTCTCCGATGAGGAGGTGCGGCAGATGCTCAGGAGCGGGCGGGTGGAACTCGGATCCCATACCCTGACCCATCCGAATTTTTTGAACCTCGGAGACGAGGAAAAGCTGGTCGAATTGACGGAGTCGAAACGTCTGCTCGAAGAAAAGTTCGGAGTGTCCGTGGAAAGTTTTGCCTATCCCTTCGGCTATTATCGTGCGGGGGACGACAAACTCGTTGAACAGGCGGGTTACAGCAGCGCGGTGACGACCGAATCCGGTCTGAACGATTTTTCCGGGTGCAGCCGGTTTCTCCTCAAACGGATCAAGATCAGCGGCAAGGACAACCTGCTGGCCTTCATCCTGCGCATGCGAGGGGGGCGGCGTGGCTGGAATAAATAGAATCCGGACTCTCTGGCTTCTCAGCGACGGAGCCTCCGGCCATCTCAGCCAGAGCCGCGGGATCGCCGAAGCCATCGGCCGCTTTTGCCCCGTCAGGACGTTCGAGATCACCCTGGAAGTCCGCCGCCGCTTCCTCAAGAGCCTGCTGCGGTTCCTCCTGCCGATATCCGCAAACCTCGCCCGGCGTCTGCTCAAGGTTGTCTACCGGATCGAGCTCCCCGTCGGCAGGCCGGACCTGATAGTCTCCTCGGGGGGCAATACCCTGCTGGCCAACGCCCTGCTCGGAGAGATTTTTGCCGTGCCGAATCTTTATAGCGGCACCCTGAAAAAATATCCGGCGCGCTGTTATAGCCGAATATTCAGCGTCACTCCCCAGGGGAGCGACAATAACGTGGTGCTCCCCCTTCCGCCGGTTCCCCTCCAACTGACCGAAAAGATGCCGCTCGCAGGTCCGGAGGCGCCCTGGCTGGTCTTGATCGGCGGCGACGGAGCAGGCTATCATTTCACAACGGCGGATTGGGAGCTGCTGGCCGACGGGATGAACCGGATCGCTCGGGATCTCGGCGTCCGCTGGCTGCTGACCACCTCCCGTCGCACCGGCGGCGAGGTCGAGAAGGTGCTGCAGACGAGGATCTCTCCGGATTCCCTCGAGGAGGCGGTTTATTTCGGCCAGACGCCGCGCCCGGTCGTCCGCGAGTTCCTCGGCCGGTGTCGGGGGGTTCTGGTCACCGAAGACAGTCTGACCATGGTCGCCGAGGCGATCTATTCCGGCCGCCCCGTGGTCACTCTCAGGCCGCGGCAGTCGCAGCCCGAAGGCAACGATGCCCTGGCGCTCGACGGGTATGCCGGAAGCAATCTGATCACCCGCCATGAAATCTCCGACCTCGGAGAGTTGAAACAGCTTCCGGCGGCCGTCTTCCGGCAGCATCCGGATGTCCCGGAGCTGATCTGGCAGAGCGTCCGCGGACTGCTGGGCGAGGGAAAGGACGTATCCGATGTCAGGGCTTGATCTGCTCTTCTGGGGACGATACGGAAACTACGGTCCCGACTACCCGCGCAACCGGGTGATCGAAGCGGCATTTACTTCCCTGGGCCATCGGGTGCGCCGGTTCGTCCCGCGGCTTTCCGCCGTGGCAGATTTCGAGGCGGCGCTGTGCGGCCTGGAAAAGCCTGACCTGGTCTGGGTCCCCTGTTTTCGACACCGGGATCTGCGGGCGGCGTACCGCTATGCCCGGCGCCAGCAAATTCCCCTGGTCTTTGACCCCTTGATCAGTGCCTACGACAAACAGGTCAGTGAACGGCGCAAATTTCCGGCCGAGTCCATCAGGGGCCGCCGACTGCTAGCCGGGGAGCGTGAGCTCTTTTCTCTGGCTGACCTGGTGATCGCCGATACGGAGGGACACAGGGATTATTTCTCTTCTGTCCTGGGGTTTCCAAGGGACCGGATCCGGGTCGTGCCGGTCGGCGCCGAAGAGGAACTGTTCAAGCCCCAGCCGACCAGAATGACCGATGGACCCTTGGAGGTGGTTTTTTCCGGCACCTTCATCGGCCTGCATGGCATAGAGCTTGTTATCGAGGCTGCAGCCTTGTATTCTGGTCCTCCGCTGCGCTGGCGGCTCCTCGGGGACGGTCCCCTTCGTGCCGCCTGCGAGGCGAGGGTGGCCAAGCTTCGCGCCGCGAATCCGCAGCTGGATATCTCTTTCGAGAACTGGCGTCCCTTGCAGGAGCTCCCGGCGCGTTTGGCCCAGGCCGATATTCTTCTCGGCATTTTCGGCTCCAGCGACAAGGCACTCCGGGTCATCCCCAACAAGGTCTATCAGGCCCTGGCTCTCGGCCGGCCTGTCCTGACCGCGGCCTCCAGAGCCTATCCCGAGGCGCTGCTTCAGGACGAAAACCAGGGGTTGTTCTGGTCGCCTCCCGGGGACGCGCAGGGAATCAGTCTTGCCTTGGAACGGATCTGTCAGCACAGGGCAGAGCTTCCGGCGCTCGGCAGTGCTGCCCGCAGGAGTTATGAACAGTATTTCTCAAAGGATGCTATCAAGTCAGCTTTATTTGGCCTCCTGCATGAATTATGAGTTGTCTTTCAACTATATGACCTGCGATATGTTTAAGAGGCCTTGATGAATTTGGATCGATACAAAATTGATGTTACTCACTGGAGTAAGCATTTTTCGATTTGTACGCTAGTGAGCAATGTCGAGCAATACGAGGCAATGTTTAATAGTTTCGTCCGTGCTGGATTTACGGAGGATGACACTGAATATCTGATTGTTGACAACACAAATGAAAACAGATTTGACGGCTTTTCTGGATTCAACCTTTTTCTGAACCGGGCTTGTGGTCAATTTATTATCATTTGCCATCAGGATGTTCTGCTTGATTTTGACGATCGTAGTGTATTGGAAAGGCGATTGGCTGATCTTGAGGAGATTGATCCACTTTGGGCGGTGGTTGGTAATGCTGGAGCCGCAAATCTTGGTCACAAGGCGGTACGAATTTCTGATCCTTACGCGCAAGATTTAAGGATCGGGTGCTTTCCGGAAAAGGTTTTCAGCCTTGATGAGAATTTCATCCTCGTCAAAAATTCAGCAAATCTCGCTGTATCCCATGACTTGAGTGGTTTTCATCTCTACGGAACTGACTTGTGTTTGATTGCCGATATCCTTGGGCGAACAAGTTATGTCATCGATTTTCATTTGAAGCATCTTAGTTCCGGAACAGTTGATGAACGTTTTTACGGCATTAAGTATTGTCTCATTCAAAAATATCAAGTTGCACTAAGGTCAAGGTTTGTCCAAACAATGATTACACGGTTTTATATTTCAGATTCAAAGATGTTGAACACGATATTCAATCGGAAAAAATTTCTTACTTTAGTCAAAACTTTTGTACGGAGATTTTCCTAAGATAGGAAGGTTTTTAAACTTTATTTAACATCTTTTTTTGTATTATATTTTTTATGGATTATTTTATGCATAGTATTTCTGTAGTCATGACAACCTTTAATGGTGAAAAGTTTCTTATTGAACAGCTTGAAAGTATATTAAACCAAACACTGGTTCCCCATGAGATAATCGTTGTTGATGATTTGTCGACCGATAATACCTATAAAATACTTCAGGATTATCGACAGAAATATCCAGAAACACTAAAGGTATATCAGAATATATCTCGGCTGGGCATTAATGGGAATTTCGAAAAGGCGGCACGGCTTTCCACCGGAGACTTAATATTATTTTCTGACCAGGATGATGTTTGGGATCGAGTTAAGATTCAAACTATGGTTGATCATTTGGGGAGAAGCGGTTTGCTGTACAGTAATGCCGTTATTATAGACGAGCATGGCTGTGTTCTTTGCGAGGATGAACTCGAGTTTCATGGAGTGCCACCGATTGCAGGGAGGCCCCTTGTTTATCTGCTTCAATCCAATACGATTTCTGGGCATAATATTTTGGTAACGAGAAAGCTGTTGAATACTGCTGTGCCATTCCCCATTGAGATTGTGTATGATCAGTGGTTGGGTATTGTGGCCTGCTTAGGTGAAGGTATAAGTTTCCTTGATCAAGCATTAGTTAAACATCGAATGCATAATTCAAATTCAATAAATAATCCAAGTATAAGAAAAAAAGCTGATCGTTCCTCAAGGCGTAAAGTTTCTAAGTTATTTGCATTCAGAAGAGATTCACAAAAAAAACTTTCCATTCTCAAAAGGATTTTGGACATAGGTTCTTATGAAGAAAATAGTATTGAAATCGTTTGTCGTTATGTAAAACATTTGACTTATGCAAAAAGTTCATTTTTTAATTTTAAATTATACAATATGATATTGAAAGAATTGATTTTATTGTATGAATATGTCGAGCCTAAAAAATTAAAAAAAATTGCTCATAAGATGTCTCGCGGGGAATTATACTTTCGAGTATTTCGGTACTAAAGATGATTTGTATAAAAAATACATTTCCACGTGAAATTCCTGTCCTGTCTTTTTTGCTTTTAGCTGGGTGATATTGCTGTGATTTCTGATCAAAAAATTCGCATATTAGTCCTTGGGAAAAAGGGTGGCATTTTACATTGGTTTGAAAATGTATTGGATGCTATGGCTGATTTTCGAAACGTGGAAGTTTGTCCATTTTCTGTGAATTATTTCGGACTGGTTGACCGTCTTAAGAAAAATGCCATAAAGAAATTTAATCGACAATGGTTTGACCGCCTCGTCGGCAACCAATTTAACGCTGTCATGCAGTCGTTTAGACCAGATTTGGTGCTAATCGTTGATTGTTTTTATGTTCCGCCTGAAATCTTTGAGGTTTTAAATTCTAAAAAAAAATCCACTTTTGTTGCATGGTGGATCGGTGATTTGTCTGACTTTCAGAATTTGGCACGTTTGGAGTGCATTGATAAATTCTATTTTACTGATACGTATTTTGTCAAAAAAGCCGCTGAAGTTGGAATCAATAATACCAGTTATCTGCCACTAGCATGCAATTCCAGGGTTTACTCACTGAAAAATCAAGCGAACAGAGATTCCCGCATGGTATTTGTAGGTGCTTATGCCCCAAATCGTGAAAAACTTCTCCGTCAGGTGTCCCGGCCGATGATAATTGTAGGTAATCGTTGGGATCAAATGGCTAGTTCTGTTCATAACATTCATGCAAAGCGAATCTCGCTTCAGAAAGTTGATGAAATTTATAACCGCCATATTTGTGTTTTGAATATTAAAAACAGTGACAACGTGGTCAATGGATTAAATATGCGAACTTTTGATGCGGCAGCTTCTGGATGTATCGTTTTGAATGATGCTGTAAGTGACCTCGAGTATTGTTTCGATATTGGTAAGGAATTGCTTGTTTATCGCGATGTTGATGAGCTTAACGATACCGTTGAAAGAATTATTCGTGACGATTCCGAATGTCGTGCCATAGCAAAAGCAGGTCGCCGCCGTGTTCTGGCTGAGCATCTTTACCAACACCGCATTGCGACTATTTTGTCTGATTTTTTTCAGGCAAGAGAATGATGGTATGCCGGTTTTAAGAATATATTGATCAACGAGGAGGGTAATATGGGGTTTTTTAAACATGATAATGCCTTGGTTGAGTCTTTGAATGTCGGTAACGATACTCGGATTTGGGCTTTTACACATATACTTCCAGGCGCTAAAATTGGTAAAGATTGTAATATTTGCGATCATGTATTTATTGAAAACGATGTTGTTATTGGTGACCGAGTTACAATAAAATGCGGTGTTCAGATTTGGGACGGTTTGCGAATTGATGACGATGTTTTTATTGGGCCAAATGCGACTTTCACAAATGATCTTTTCCCACGAAGTAAAGTGTATCCCGAGCAATTTACCCAAACTTTTATAGCGAAAGGTGCGTCGGTGGGTGCTAATGCAACGATACTCGCAGGAATTAGAATAGGTGAGGGTGCCATGGTCGGTGCGGGAGCCGTTGTAACTCGGGAGGTCCCTGATTATGCAATCGTTGTAGGCAACCCAGCTCGTGTTATTGGTTTCGCCGATGGACACGCAGAAAAAAAAGAAGGAAGTAAAGAATGAGTATTAGTGATTGCGAAATACTTGAACTCCCAAAAATTTCAGATGTTAGAGGTAATCTGACTTTCATTGAAGGTAAAAATCATATTCCCTTTGATATAAAGAGAGTTTATTACCTCTATGACGTTCCCGGCGGAGCCGAACGCGGTGGTCATGCCCATAAAGCACTGCACCAGTTAATTGTTGCCATGTCAGGCAGCTTTGATGTAGTTCTGGATGATGGTCATGGCAAGAAGCGAATTCACTTGAATCGTTCCTATCAGGGTCTCTACGTCTGCCCGATGATCTGGCGAGAACTTGATAATTTTTCTTCCGGCTCGGTTTGCATGGTTCTGGCTTCTAATTTTTATGACGAATCCGATTATTATCGTGATTATGATCAATTTCTGGAGGCGATTTCGAAAAAAATATGAAAGTACCTTTTCTCGAATTGATCAGCCCATGTGCTGAGATCCAAGATGAAATTAACACCGCGATCCAGCGGGTTATAAAGTCCGGGTGGTATATTCTCGGCCCTGAGGTTGAGGCCTTTGAGTCTGCGTTCGCAGACTATTGTGGGGTGTCACATTGTGTAGGGGTCGGTAACGGGCTCGATGCCTTACAATTGATTCTTCGCGCCATGGATATCGGCCCTGGGGACGAAGTAATTGTTCCCGCGCATACGTTTATAGCCTCATGGCTCGCGGTTTCCCATATAGGTGCGACTCCGATTCCGGTCGATATTTCGATTAAATCCTATAATCTTGATCCGGATTTGATAGAGGCAGCGATTACGTCCAGGACCAAAGCCATCATGCCTGTGCATTTGTACGGCCGTCCCGCTCGAATGGATGTCATCTCTGGTATCGCAAAAATGCATGGACTCAAGGTTGTTGAAGATGCCGCTCAAGCACATGGTGCTTCTTTTCAAGGAGACAAAGCAGGGGCTCTGGGGGATGCCGCTGCATTTAGTTTTTATCCTGGGAAAAATCTCGGTGCCCTTGGAGATGGTGGTGCTATTACAACGAATGACGGCGAACTGGCCGACCGTTTGAGGTCGTTAAGGAATTACGGGTCTAAAGAGAAGTATGTTCACACGGCTGCCGGTGTGAACAGTCGCCTTGATGAATTGCAGGCAGCTGTGCTGCGGGTGAAGTTACGTCAACTTGACACTTGGAATCAGCGAAGAAAGATAATTGCAGCACTTTATTCGGAACAACTTTCAGATACCGACTTGATTTTGCCCTCAGTTGAGGTGGGTGAAGAATCGTCGTGGCACCTGTATGTGGTTCGAACTTGTGCCAGGGAGAAGATAATGACCCATCTGGCAGCTAAAGGGGTAGGGGCTATGATTCATTATCCGATCCCGCCTTATCGACAAGAGGCTTACAACTCGATGCCAAAAGATTTTGGTCGCTTTCCCATCTCAGATTCAATGTGCGATGAGATTTTGAGTCTGCCGATGGGGCCCCATCTCTCTAATAGTCAGGTTGGCTATGTATCTGATTGTCTGATTGAAGCTCTTGGTTGAAAAATAAGCCATGGACTTGTCTTCGGAAAGTGCCTCAATGGCGACTTTGGCCTTGAATTCGGCGCTCGTGTGATTACGGTCGGCAAGAAAATGTTGAGGGTATAAATGAATTCATTTAAAAAAAATCTGTTATCCATTTGTTGTCTTGGTTACAACCACGCAAATTTCTTAAAAGAAAATCTTGATTCAATTTGTGCTATTCAATATGAGAATATTGAGGTTGTTGTTGTTGATGATGGTTCCAATGATAACAGTGTTTCCTTGTTGAATGAGTTAGCAACTTCCTTCCCTTATACTCTTAAAATTATTGCTCAAAAAAATACTGGAAATATTGGCAAAAATTTCAATAATGCTCTGAAAAATGCAACCGGTGAATTTATAACATTTATTTCTCTTGATGACGTATTTCATTCAAAAGTTATTTTTTCCGAACTGGAAGAAATGAATAGCAATCCTAGATTAGCATTCATTGCCTCTTCAAAAGCACTATCTATTGATAATGAGGGAATAGTCAATGAAAAAACTTCCCAATTATCACTCCACACTATGGAAAATCCTACAATTGAAAACCTTCTAGAATTGGAATATTCCAAATTCGGATCATTCTATATTCAAGGGTCAATCATCAGAAAAGAAATCGTAGATACGATAGGTGGTTTTGATGAAGATATGACCGGTGATGATATTATTTTAAGAACCAAAATTTTTTACTTTATGCTGAACAATTCCAATTTTGATTTTAAAATCATCAAAGAAAATAATGTTTTTTACAGGTTACATGACAACAACATTCACAAAAACACGCCTCGCCAAATCAAAATAGTTACAGAATATCTGGATAAATATTGGCCCACCAGACCTAATCCTCCAATATTAATTAATTGGGCCCGTGGTATGATAAACTCGGTTTCCTTTGAAGAATCTATAGACACACTTACCCTTAATAAAAGAGCAAAAACGTTATTAAGTGAAGAAAAAATTCAACAAGCTATAAAAAAATCACTGGAAAAAGACAGGTCCTTTTTTGAAAAATTTATTTTTTCTAAACACAAAATCAGTAATGTTCAGCGCAAGGTTATTTTGTTTGGATTTATCAAATTCGTTTATGAAAAACATAAAAAATTATCAAAAACTAAAAAAATTCATTATTTGGAATACTAAACATAAAATTATGATCGGGATGTGATTATCCCTTGATATGATTTGACCCATATCACTTAAAATGTTAAATTTTTGGATTTTTAAGGTCCGTCAGGCCTTGATTCCTGTGGGTTTGTAATGACAATCTGATGCATCAGACGCAAGTCCTGGGCTTTTGGACGATGACGTAGACCGGGGTTTTTTCCTGTCATCGGTCACTATTTAATAAAACACTGGGAGTGATTGGAAATATGGTAACAGCAGAATCGGTTGCATTTGGGACTGCGAAAATCGCCCTGGTCGGACTGGGCTATGTCGGCCTCCCCCTGGCCGCCGCCTTCGGCCGCAAGGCTTCGGTCCTCGGATTCGACATCAGCGCAAAAAAGATTGACGAACTGCGCCGCGGCGTTGACGCCACGGGCGAACTCGACGGAGCGGCCCTGGCCTCCACGAACATCGACTACACCACCGATCCGCAGCGTCTGAAGGAAGCCTCCTTTCTCATCGTCACCGTTCCGACCCCCATCGACGATCATCGCAAACCCGATCTCACCCCGGTGATCTCGGCGTCCCGATCCATCGGCCGCAATCTCGCTGCCGGGTCCATCGTCGTCTACGAATCGACGGTTTATCCCGGGGTCACCGAGGAGATCTGCATCCCGATCCTTGAGGCCGAATCGGGCCTCAAGTGCGGCGTCGACTTCAAGGTCGGTTATTCCCCGGAACGGATCAACCCCGGGGACAAGGTTCATACCGTCGACAAAATCATCAAGGTCGTCTCCGGTCAGGATGCCGAGACCCTCGAGACCGTGGCCCGGGTCTACGAGATGGTCGTCACCGCCGGCGTGCACCGCGCCGAGAGCATCAAGGTCGCCGAGGCGGCCAAGGTCATCGAGAATACCCAGCGCGACCTCAACATCGCCCTGATGAACGAGCTGGCGATCATCTTTGGCAAGCTCGGCATCTCGACCCGCGCCGTTCTCGAGGCGGCCGGCACCAAGTGGAATTTTCTCAAGTTCACTCCGGGACTGGTCGGCGGGCACTGCATCGGGGTCGATCCGTACTACCTGACCTACAAGGCCGAGGAGATCGGCTACCAGTCCCAGGTGATCCTCGCCGGGCGGAGGATCAACGACGGCATGGGGAAATACGTCGCCGAGATGACGGTCAAGAAGCTGATCCAGGCCGACAAGGCGGTAAAAGGAGCGCGGGTCCTCGTTCTGGGCCTGACCTTCAAGGAGAACGTGCCGGATATCCGCAACAGCAAGGTCGTCGACATCCTGCGCGAGCTGGAGGAATACGGTATCGAGACCCTGGTCCATGACCCCGTTGCCTCCGCCGAAGAAGCCCAGGCCGAATACGGCGTCGAGCTGATTGCCCTCGACGGCATCGGGGGGGTCGATGCCGTGGTGGTCGCGGTCGCCCATGGAAAATTTCTGGCCCTTGGTGCCGCGGGGCTTAAAGCCCTGTGCAGCAACGGCAACGGCTGCGGGGTGGTGATCGACGTCAAGGAGATCTTCGGCCGCGCTGAGGTCGAGGCCCTGGGGCTCAGCTACTGGAGTCTCTGAGCGGCTCCGATCGACTTTTTCCCTGAATCTTTATGCCGACTTTTGTGAGGAACGGATGAAAAACATTCTTGTCACCGGGGGCTGCGGTTTCATCGGCTCCAATTTTGTACGCCTGGCTCTTTTTGCCCTGCCGGAGTGCCGTCTGGTCAATCTCGACCTGCTGACCTATGCCGGCAATCCGAAGAACCTTTCCGATGTCGAAAACGATCCCCGCTACCGCTTCGTCAAGGGGGATATCTGCGACGCACCGCTGCTGGCGCAGATCTTCGCCGAAGAGGATATCGATACGGTGGTGCACTTCGCCGCCGAATCCCATGTGGACCGCAGCATTTCCGGGCCTGCGGAGTTCATCCGCACGAATATTACCGGCACCTTTACCCTCCTCGATGCCGCACGCCAGGCCTGGCTCGGCGGTGCCGAGAAGTCCGCCGGCTGCCGCTTTCTCCACGTCTCCACCGACGAGGTCTACGGCTCTCTCGGCGAGACAGGCTATTTCACCGAAACCACCCCCTACGATCCCCGCTCTCCCTACTCGGCGAGCAAGGCTTCGAGCGACCATCTGGTGAGCGCCTACTTTCACACCTACGGCCTGCCGGTGGTCACGACCAACTGCTCCAACAACTACGGCCCCTATCATTTCCCCGAAAAACTCATCCCGCTGATCATCAACAACGCCCTGAACGGCAAGGAGCTGCCGGTCTACGGCGACGGCAAGAACGTTCGCGACTGGCTCTACGTCGTCGACCACTGCGAGGCGATTCTCACCGTGTTGCGCAAGGGGCGCCTCGGGCAGACGTACAACATCGGCGGTAACAACGAAAAGCAGAACATCGAAATCGTCCACACCGTCTGCGACCTCCTCGATGCCAAGGTCGGACTCCTCCCGGGAGGAGAGCCGCGCCGCTCGCTGGTCCGGTTCGTCAAGGACCGTCCCGGGCACGACCGCCGCTACGCCATCGATGCCGCCAAGATCCGCGACGAACTCGGCTGGAGTCCGGCGGTGACCTTCGAGGCCGGGATCGAAAAGACCCTCGACTGGTACCTGGCCAATCCCGAATGGATCTCTGCGGTTATTGACGGATCCTATCAAGCGTATTACGAGAAGATGTATGGGGAGAGAGGCTGAGCATGACCGGACCTGCAAAGTGTCTCGCTCTGATCGGTGCCAAGGGAATGCTCGCCTCGATGGTTCTGGATACTGCTTCGGCCGACTTCGAGATCACCCCCTTCGACCTCCCCGAATTCGATCTCACCGACGCCTCCCTGGTGCAGAAGGTCATCGGCGAGCTTAAGCCCGACGTGATCATCAACTGCGCCGCCTTCACCGCCGTCGATGCCTGCGAGACCAACGAAGATCTGGCCAATAAGGTCAACGGCGAAGGTCCGGGAATTCTTGCCGCGGCCGCCCTCAAGGTCGGGGCGACGCTGGTGCATATCTCCACCGATTACGTCTTCGACGGCAAGCAGACGCGCCCCTACGCCGAGGAGGATAGACCCAACCCGTCCTCGGCCTACGGCCGCTCCAAGCTCCTCGGCGAGGAGGCGATTCGCAGCAGCGGGCTGAAGGAGTATTTCATTATCCGCACCAGCTGGCTCTACGGCCCCGGCGGCAAGAACTTCGTCGAGACCGTCGCCCGCCTCGCCGCCGAGCGCCAGGAGCTCCGGATCGTCGCCGACCAGTTCGGCACCCCGACCTACACCGGCGATTTGGCCGGCGCCATCTTCAATCTTCTCGATGCCGCGACGGTCGACCCGCCACCGGCGAACAGCCCCTACGGCCTCTACCATTTCTCCAACGAAGGGGAGTGCAGCTGGCATGACTTCGCCCTGGCCATCGTCGAAGAGTTGAAGGGGAGGGGGGCAACCGTTGTCGCCGAGGCGGTGCTGCCGATCCGCACCGAGGAATATCCTCTCCCGGCGCCGCGGCCGGCCTATTCGGTCTTCAGCAAGGAAAAGTACCGGAGGGTGACCGGGGCCACCGTTCCCCACTGGAAAGAGTCCCTTATTCGTTACTTCGACAGACGCTCCTCAGAGGTCTGAGCCATTTTTTTTAGCGAAAAATAAAGGATTGCAGTCATGAACGGAATTCGCAAAGGGATCGTCCTGGCCGGCGGCGCCGGCAGCCGCCTCTACCCCCTGACCCTGGTTGCCAGCAAGCAGCTGCAGCCGGTCTATGACAAGCCGATGATCTATTATCCCCTCTCGACGTTGATGATGGCGGGGATCGACGACATCCTCATCATCTCCACCCCCCACGATACCCCCCGGTTCGAGGCGCTCCTCGGCGACGGCAGCCGCTTCGGGATCAAGCTCTCCTACAAGGTGCAGGCCGAGCCCAAAGGGATCGCCCAGGCTTTTCTCGTCGGCGAAGAATTTATCGACGGCGACCCGGTCTGCCTGATCCTCGGCGACAACATCTTCTACGGCAAGATGGGGCTTGACCGCATTGCAGCCTCCTTTCAAGGGGGCGCCATGGTCTTCGGCTATCCGGTGCACGACCCCGAACGGTACGGTGTCGTCGAGTTCGACAAGGGGGGAAAGGTCCTCTCTATCGAAGAGAAACCTGCCCAGCCCAGATCTCATTACGCCGTCCCCGGCCTCTACCTCTACGACGGCAAGGTGGTGGAGATCACCAAGGCCCTCAAGCCTTCCCCTCGGGGCGAGCTGGAAATCACCGACGTCAATCTCGAATACCTGCGGCGCGGCGAACTGATGGTGGAAAAACTCGGCCGCGGAATCGCCTGGCTCGACACCGGGACCCACGAGAGCCTCCTGGAGGCGAGTCACTTCATCGGTACCCTCGAAGCCAGGCAGGGGCTGAAGATCGCCTGTCTCGAGGAGATCGCCTATCGCAAGGGCTTTCTCGACCGCGACCGCATGGAGGCGGTGATCGCCGACACGCCCAGGTCGGGATACCGCACCTATCTGGAAATGGTCGTTCGGGGAGAGTTCTGATGAAGGTGATCCCGACCGAAATTCCCGATGTGCTGATGATCGAGCCGAAGGTTTTCGGCGACGAACGGGGGTTCTTCTACGAGAGCTTCAACCAGCGCCAATGGCAGGAGGCGACGGGTCTGCAGACGACCTTCGTTCAGGACAATCACTCCCGCTCGGCCAAGGGGGTTTTGCGCGGACTGCACTACCAGATCAAACAGGCGCAGGGGAAGCTGGTGCGCTGTGTGGTGGGCGAAGTCTTCGATGTGGCCGTCGATCTCCGCCGCAAGTCGCCTACCTTCGGCAAGTGGGTGGGGATGATCCTTTCCGCAGAGAACAAGCGCCAGCTCTGGGTCCCTGAGGGGTTTGCCCACGGCTTTCTGGTGACTTCGGACTACGCCGAATTTTTGTACAAGACGACGGATTATTATGCGCCGGAGTTTGAGCGCTGCATCGCCTGGAACGATGAATCCCTGAACATTGAATGGCCCATCACGGACCCCCTCTTGTCGCAAAAAGACGGCTCCGCGGCAAACCTTGCCGGAGCCAGCCTCTTTGATTAAGGCTTGTCGGCAATTCTTTGTCCCGATGTTCTTCCCGGGCTCTGCCCTTTGCCATTGACACCCCGGCCGGGAACCATTACCCTCGCCGATTATCGCTGTTCGCTTGGATGGACCAGACTTTTTTGCTGGAGACCACATGATAAAAAGCATGACCGGCTATGGCAAGGGCCAGGCCAGTGCCGACGGGATTTGCCTCACCGTCGAGCTCAAATCGGTCAACCATCGCTACAATGACGTGACGGTCAAGTTACCCCGATCCCTCCTCCCCTTTGAGGCGGAAATCAAGAAGAAGGTCGCCGAACGGCTGCGGCGGGGGAAGATCGACGTCTTCATCAATCAGGAATTTGCCACCGCAAGCGCGACGGTCCCGGTTCTCAACCGTCCCCTGGCCGATGCCTATGTCCGCCTCTTTGAAGAGATGCGCAGTCACTATTCGCTCTCCGGAGAGATCCCTCTTGCCCTTCTCGTCGCCCAGAAGGACGTCATCCAGGTGACCGAAGGGACCGTTGCCGAGGAGCTGGTCCGGGGATGCCTCGACGAGGCCCTCCTTCGCGCTCTCGAGGCGATGGAGAAGATGCGTCTGGCCGAAGGGGATTCGACCCGTCTCGACATGGAGGAGCGTCTCTCGGCCATGGAGGAGTTTCTCGATCGGGTGGAGGAGCGGGCCCCGCAGGTCCCCCTCGAGTGGCAGGCAAAACTCCGTGAACGGCTCGCCCGGCTGCAGAAGGACCTGGAATTCGATCCCCAACGCCTCGCCCAGGAAATCGCCCTCTTTGCCGACCGCTGCGACATCAGCGAGGAGGTGGTGCGCTTCCGGAGCCATCTCAAGCAGCTTCGCGGGCTCTTCGCCGTACTGGAGCCGGTCGGGCGGCAGATGGACTTTCTTCTCCAGGAGCTCAACCGCGAAGTCAACACCATGGGTTCCAAATCCAATGACGCAGAACTCACTCGGCAGGTGGTGATCATCAAGTCCGAGCTGGAGAAGGTTCGCGAACAGGTCCAGAATGTGGAATAAGGATTAGGGGTCCGTCACCCGTTACCGATACGGCCATCCATGAATCGTGAAGGAATTATATTCGTAATATCAGCCCCTTCCGGGGCCGGCAAAACGTCGCTGTGCAAGGAAATTATTGACATTTTTCCGACCCTGCGGCATTCTGTCTCCTACACCACCCGGCCCATGCGCTCCGGGGAAAAAAACGGCATCGACTATCATTTCGTTTCCGATGAAATCTTCTCGGCGATGGTCGAAGGGGGCGATTTTGCCGAATGGGCCGAGGTCCACGGCAACCGCTACGGCACGGCGATTGCGACCCTGAAGGAGGCGGCCGCCGCCGGGCAGGATATCCTGCTCGACATCGATTGCCAGGGGGCGGCGCAACTGAAGAAAAACTGGCGGCAGGGGGTGTTCATCTTCGTCCTCCCGCCGAGCTTTGAAGAACTGCAGCGGCGCCTGCTCGGACGCAACACCGATTCCGCCGAGGTCATCGCCCGGCGCACCGCCAACGCCCGGGACGAGGTCCGCCAGGCGACCTGGTATGATTACCTGGTGATCAACGATGATTTCGCCCTCGCCCTCGAACAGCTCCGGGCCGTCATCGTCTCCGAAGGGATCCGCACCCCGCGGGTCCTCCCCACCGTCGCCGGGGCCTTTGGCCTTTAGCCTCCGGACGGGGCATTTTTTTATTTCAACGGATCTTTATTTTTTACCCCAGTGGAGAATGATAGTCATGGCACGTATTACCGTCGAAGATTGTCTAAAGCAGATCCCCAACCGGTTCCTTCTGGTCATGGTCGCTGCCAAGCGCTCCAAGCAGCTCTATAAGGGGGGGCAGTCCCTTATCGAAAATCGGGCAGCGAACAAGAAGATCGTTCTTGCTCTGCGCGAGATCGCCGCCGGAAAAGTCGACTACGAGATCCCGGTCAAAAAACGTTAGCCGGGACTGCCGCCACCTGCGCCGTCTCTTCCGTTCCTGCCGTAAGATATGCGCCCCAGTCCCTGTTTTCTCTTTCGGGCGTCCGAACCGATGCCGGCTATAATTTATATGGCCGGCATTGTTTTTGGCGCACTGATCCGGGTTGGTTTTCATGGTTCGCCTCGACGAAATTCTCGATAAAATCCTAGAGTACAACGCCAACGCCGACCTCGATGCGGTTCGCAAGGCCTATGTCTTCAGCGCCAAGGTGCATCAGGGGCAGACGCGCCTTTCCGGCGATGCCTATCTGACCCATCCCATGGAAGTCGCCCTGATCCTGACGAAGCTCAGGATGGACGTCCCCACCATCGTGACCGGACTCCTTCACGATACCCTTGAAGACACCCTGGCAACGCCTGAGGAGCTGCAGACCCTCTTCGGCACCGAGGTGGCCCAGCTCGTCGAGGGGGTCACCAAGATCGGCAAGATCACCTTTCGCACCAGCGAGGAACGCCAGGCCGAAAACTTCCGCAAGATGCTTCTGGCCATGGCCCGGGATATCCGGGTCATTCTCGTCAAACTGGCCGACCGTCTCCACAACATGCGGACTCTCGACTTTCAGTCTCCGGAGCGGCAGCTCGGCATCGCCCGGGAAACCCTCGACATCTATGCCCCCCTGGCCAACCGCATGGGGATCAGCTGGATCAAGTGCGAGCTCGAAGACCTTTCCTTCCGCTATCTCAACCCCAAAGAATACAATGAACTCTCCGCCAAGGTCATGCGCAAGAAGAAGGAACGCGAGCGCTACATCGAGGAGGTCATAACATTCATTCGCGGCAAGCTGGCCGAGCACGGAATCGAGGGGGATGTTTCCGGGCGCTCCAAGCACCTGTATTCGATCCATCGCAAGATGGAGCGACAGGGGGTCGATTTTGAGCAGGTCTTCGACCTGATCGCCTTCCGGGTCATGGTCAACAGTATCCGCGACTGCTACGGTGTCCTTGGGATGATCCATGCCGCCTGGAAACCGATCCCCGGTCGCTTCAAGGACTATATCGCCATGCCCAAGGCGAATATGTACCAGTCGCTGCATACCACGGTGATCGGGCCCTACGGCGAGCGGATGGAGGTGCAGATCCGCACCGAGGAGATGCATAGGGTGGCTGAGGAGGGGATCGCCGCGCACTGGAAATACAAGGAGGGGAAGGGCGACTCCGGGGTCAGCGGCCGGGACGACAAACGTTTCGGCTGGCTTCGTCAGCTTCTGGAATGGCAGCAGGAGCTCACGGATTCCAGGGAATTCATGGATTCGGTGAAGATCGATCTCTTCCCCGAGGAGGTCTACGTCTTCACCCCCAATGGTGACGTCAAGGAACTCCCCCGGGGCTCGAGTCCCATCGATTTTGCCTACAGCGTCCATACCGACGTCGGCCATCGCTGCGTCGGGGCGCGGGTGAACGGCAAACTCGTCCCCTTGAAGAGCGAACTGCACAACGGCGACATCGTCGAGGTCATGACCTCTCCCAACCAGGTGCCGAGCAAGGACTGGCTCAAATACGTTCGCACCTCCAAGGCGCGCAACAAAATCCGTCAGTGGGTCAAGACCGAACAGCGGGAAAAAAGCCTGCAGATGGGGCGGGACCTTTTCGAGAAGGAACTGCGCAAATACGGTTTCAGTATCAACCGCGCCCTGGCCTCTCCCGGGATGGCGGAGGCGGTGGCCGAGCTGGGTTTTCAGAAAGTCGATGACCTTCTCGCCGGTCTCGGTTACGGCAAGGTCTCTCTCGGCCAGGTGATCGCTCGAATCGTCCCCCAGGAGAAGCTGCACGGCGAACCGGCCAAGGCCGGGCGCATCGGCAAGGTTCTCGACAAAATCAGGAAAAAACCATCCAACGCCATCAAGATTCACGGCATCGAGGATATTCTGGTGCGTTACGCCAAATGCTGCAACCCTCTTCCCGGCGACCCGGTCCTCGGATTCATTACCCGCGGCCGCGGAGTCACGGTCCATACCGTCGATTGTCCCTACGTCCAGGAGGCCGATCCCGAACGGCGCGTCGAGGTGGAATGGGACATGAAGAAGAAGGCGTCACGTCCCGTCAAGATCCGTGTTCACTGTTATGACCAGAAGGGGATGCTGGCCGGGATCACCGGAGCCATCACCAACTGCGAAGCGAACATCATCAGCGCCACCGTCCTTTCCACCAAGGACCGCAAGGGGATAAACAATTTTGAGGTCGACGTTCAGGACCTCGACCACCTCAACCGCGTCATCAACGCCCTTCTTCAGGTCAAGGGGGTGTACAAGGTCGAACGCCTGCGCAACTAAAGGGGGCTTCGGATCCCGAGGGTGCTCGGGCGGATTCCCTCAGGAGAGAATCGAGGAGAAAGATATGGGGATGGAAAAGATTGAAACCGCAGGGGCTCCGAAAGCCATCGGGCCCTATTCCCAGGCGGTGAGGGCTGGAGACTATCTCTTTTTTTCGGGACAGATTCCCCTCGATCCGCGGAGCGGCGAGGTGGTTTCAGGGGGGATCGAGAGGCAGACCGAGCAGGTGATGGCTAACCTCGGTGCCGTGCTGCAGGCTGCGGGCCTGGAGTTTTCCCAGGTGGTCAAGACGACCATCTATTTGCAGGATCTCGGGGACTTTGCCGCAGTTAACGCCATCTACGGTCGCTTTTTCCCGGGGATCGCTCCGGCGCGGGCCACGGTGCAGGTTGCCGGTCTCCCCAAGGGAGTCGGTGTCGAAATCGAAGGAATTGCCTACGGCGGGTAGGGGAGGGGCGACTCGAACCGAACGCCTGGGACTGGGGTGGCGAGCAAAAAAAAGGGGGGACGAACCAGCCGGTTCGTCCCCCGTATCTTTTTGGGTCACTTGGCTCAGAGGGCCTTGGTTACGGCACCGGAACGGATACAGCGGGTGCAGACCTTGATGGAGCGCACGGTACCGTTTTTGAGGGCCTTGACTTTTTGAAGGTTGGGGAGCCAGACCTTCCGGGTTTTGTTATGTGCATGGCTGACATTGTTGCCGGTTGTCCGCCCTTTTCCGCAGATTTCACAGACTCTGGACATTTTCTTTGACCTCCTGGAAGTTTAGATCCGGATAGATATCATGGCTGCGGGGAAATTGCAACCATTTTTATGGCGGGACTGGTGCAGTCCCTCATTTGACGGGCTTTAATCGCCGATAAATCTGGCTGGCCGTGGAAAACCCCGCGAGGACCTCGCCGGTGGCGGCCAGGGACGGCAGAATCCCAGGGCCATGGCAAAGAAGGAGGTTGCCGCGCAGGCGCATGCCGTTGCGGGCGCCGAGGAACCGGGCCCCGCTCTTCTGCGGGCCGGCTTCCCCCGCGGCCTGAGGGTGCGCCGCCTGCAAGGTATATCGGCCAAAGGGGAAGAGCCGCGGCGACAGACGACGGACGATCTCCTTGACGCTGGCCTCGTCGGCGGCGTCGGCCTGCCAGGGGAGGTCGATGGAACAGTGGACCTGGGCCTCCCGCGCAGTCAGGGTCAGGCGCAGGGGGGGCGCCCCGGCAAGGATCACCCGCGGGGCGATGAGGGGAGAGACCAGGGAGTCGTCGAGAGCTGTGGAGAACTGGGTCCTCCGCCGGGGTGAGGCGGAGACCTTGTTTCGCAGCTTCTCCGGCAGCAGAGGGAGTGCCTCGGGACTTCCGAGAATGAAGTGATCGGCGCTGCAGCGCGCTCCGCTGCGCAGGATGGCGCTGCGCAGGGTCTTCCCGGCGAAATCGAGGGATTGCACCTGGGTCAGGTCCCCGATCTCGCCGTGAAACTGCTCATACCGGTGGCCGAGGAGATCGTCGAGGCCCGAAGGGGAGACGTCGCGGCTGCGAATGGCATTGCTCCACAGCAGGGCCCCTTCGGCGACGGAGAGCTCTTCCGGCGGGGTCATGGCCAGCCCGGCAAAGAGTGCGTTGAGGGCAGCCCCTGCGGGGTCGCCGGCAAAGGGGAGGAGGACCTCGCTCAGCGGGCGCATCATCCCCTTGGCCCTTAGACCCGAGAAGAGCCGCCGGGTGGTGAACTTGAGACGGCTGCCGACGCCGAAGAGGGGGAGCCCTCCGCTACGCCACAGCACCTTTTCCAACTCCTGGCCGAGAAGATCGAGTCTTGCCAGGGCGGAGAGAACGTCCCGATGGCTTGCGGGGAATTCCCGGCGCACTTCCTCTTCAAGGGGGGAAGAGCCGTTGATCTCGAGTCGGCTCTCTTCGGTAATGACCTGAAAGGGGGTGGGGGGGGTGAAGCAGGCCCTCCCGCCGAGACTCTCGAGGAGTTGTTCGAGGTGGAAGGACGACTGGAACCAGGGGTGACCGGAGGGCCGTTGTCCCTGCAGGGTAAGAACACGGCAGCCGCGTTTGGCGAGGATCACCCCGGCGATGCGCGAGGCAAGACAGTCACCGAGGATAATGACCTGGTAATGGTGTGAGGCCCCCGATCTCCCCGCCCCCGGGGAGGAGGTCGGCCTTGGCGGGCGCTGCCGGCTGGTGGTTCCTATGTCGGTTTTTTCCATGGGCTGTCAAGAACCTGGGTAAGGGAGGCGAGACCGGGCCGGGGGATCTTTGCTGTCAGGTCAGATATCGTCTTCGCTGCAGAGACTCAGGCCGTTTCGCTGCAGCAGGGCGCTGGTGACCCCCTGGCCGGCAATAATCGTCTCCTCGAGGTAGACCTGGTGCACTCCGCAGGAGGGGCTGCGTTCTTTGAAGAGCGCCAAGGTGGCGCCGCTGATCCGGGCAATCTTCAGGACCTCGGCTGCCCCGCGCAGGAAAGGGGCGTTCATTTCGTCCCCGACGCGATTGACCACCGTGCCTTTGCCGTCGAGAAGGTCCCGGCCGTCGCCTTTGGAAAAGAAGGTGGCCGGACGGGGGGTCGAAAGCCCCGCCAGTTGCTCGGGGCAGACGGGGATCGGTACCAGCCCTTGCGCCTTGAGAAAGTCGAGGACCTTCTGGTTGCATTTCGTTTGACCATCGTAGCGGGTGAGCAGGCCGAGGAGGCAGGCGCTCACCAGAATCGGCCGTGACATGATCCCTCCGGTGTTGCAGCTTCCGCTGATGGAGCCGCCGGCTAAAGGGGCGGGTGGACCAGGACTTCGCTGCCGGGGGGGAGGGGGGGCTCGATGCGGACCCGGCGGCCGTCGATGCGCAACCGTCCCTGGGCGAAGAGCTCAATGGCCCTCGGGTAGATGCGGTGTTCCTGCTCGAGGATTCTCGCCGAAAGGGACTCTTCGGTGTCGTCGTCGAGGATGGGAACGACCGCCTGAATGACGATCGGTCCGGTATCGACTCCGCCGTCGACGAAGTGGACGGTGGCTCCGGTGACGCGGGCGCCGTATTCGAGGGCTTTGCGCTGGACGTGCAGGCCGGGAAAGGCGGGGAGGAGCGCCGGATGAATGTTCATGATCCGGCCCGGGAAGGCATCGAGGAAGACGTCGGAGATCAGACGCATGAAGCCGGCGAGAACGATGAGTTCGACCCCGGCCTCGAGCAGGGCGGCGACGACGGCGCGGTCGAAATCCTCACGGGTGGGAAAGTTGCGGTGGTCGATGCACAGGGCGGGAATCCCGGCATTTCGGGCCCGCTGCAGGGCTCCGGAATCGGGTTTGTTGCTGATGACCACGGATATTTCCGCCGCCAGGGAGCCGTCCCGGCAGCGATCGATGATCGCTTGCAGGTTGGACCCTCCTCCCGATGCCAGGCATCCCAGCCGCAGTCTCTCCGTCACCGCTCCCCCTGTCACCGGCTCAGACCAACTCGACCTGTTCGTCGCTCTCGCCGCTCTTGACGATCTCGCCGATGAGGTAGGCCTTTTCATTGAGCCCGCCGAGGCGTCCCAGGATGTCGTCCGTATCTTTTTTGGGAACGACCAGGGTCATGCCGATGCCGTAATTGAAGGTGCGGTACATCTCCAGTTCATCGATATTGCCCCCCTGGCGGAGGAGTTCGAAAATCGGCAGTTTCGGCCAGCTGTCCTTGCGGATGATGGCACGGCAGTGCTTGGGGAGGACCCGGGGGAGATTTTCGACGATGCCGCCGCCGGTGATGTGGGCCATTCCCTTGACCTGGAAATCCCGCAGCAGGTTGAGAATCGTCTTGACGTAGATGCGTGTCGGGGTCATGAGTTCTTCCCCGAGGGGCTTTTCGAGTCCGGGAAGAACGGCGTCGATCCCCAGACCCATCCGCTCGAAAAAGACTTTCCGGGCCAGAGAGTAGCCGTTGGAATGAAGGCCGGTGGAGGCGAGGCCGATCACCTGGTCGCCGACGGTGATCGAGGAACCGTCGATGATTTTGCTGTCGTCCACCACCCCGACGGTGAATCCGGCGAGGTCGTATTCTCCTTCGCCGTACATCCCGGGCATTTCGGCCGTTTCTCCGCCGATCAGGGCGCAGCCGGCCTGGATGCAGCCGTCGGAGATCCCCTTGACGATCTGCACCGCTTTTTCCGGCGAGAGTTTGCCGGTGGCCAGGTAATCGAGGAAGAAGAGCGGCTCGGCCCCCTGGACGATGACGTCGTTGACGCACATGGCGACCAGATCGATCCCCACCGTGTCGTGCCTGTCCATCATGAAGGCGAGTTTGAGTTTGGTGCCGACGCCGTCGGTGGAAGAAACCAGAATCGGTTTCTTGTACTTGTCGGCGTGGAGGGAAAAGAGCCCGCCGAAACCGCCGATGTCGGTGAGGACCTCGGGGCGCGAGGTGGCCTTGACCAGCGGTTTGATCATCTGGACAAAACGATTGCCGGCATCAATGTCGACGCCGGCATCCTTATAAGTCACTTTATTGTCTGTCGCCAATGCCTTAAGCTCCTTGTGTCAAAGTCGCTAACTATTAAATCAATTGAGGCTGGTTTGTCAACGGCAAAGTCCCCCGGAAGGTGGTTTCCGCTATCCTTCTTTCTCTCCTGCGCCCTTCCTGGGCGGGGCCGTCTCCCCTCGGTCTCCTGCCGGGGCGACTACCGGCGGGCGGGACCGCCGTCCGGGCCGTTTATCCCTTTACAGACCAGGGGTGGCTGTCATATCCTGTGAACCGTTTTCAGGCATTCCTTTGATTTTTCTTCCTCCTTTGGCGGGGATTCCGAGGCCGGCGGCGCCCTTCATGGATAACCCTTTAAATTCCATTCTTATCCGCCCGATGGAGAGGACCGACCTCTCCGAGGTGGTGGCGATCGAAGCTCTTTGTCACGACCACCCCTGGTCCGAGGCCCTCTTCCTTCGCGAACTGGAAAACCCCGTCGCCCGCATCGACATCGGGGAACTGGGCGGCAGTATCGCCGGTTTCCTCTGCTCCTGGACGGTTGCCGACGAAGTGGAAATCCACGATGTGGTCACCGCACCTGCTTTTCGTCGACAGGGAGTGGCGGTCGCCCTGCTCCGGCATCTTCTTGCCCGGGGGCGCGGTGAGGGGGCCGAACGAGTCGTTCTTGAGGTCCGGGTCGGCAACGTCTCCGCCATCGCCCTCTACAGCCGCTTCGGATTCAGGGGGACCGGGAGGCGGAAGGGATATTATTCAGATGGTGAGGATGCCCTGCTGATGGAGTTGTCACTCCTGACCGATTCCGCCGCCACAGGACCCCGCTGAACCGCACCTGGCGCCGCTGTCCCCAGGGAACCGGCGGAAAAAACCTGCCATAGTCCAGACTCTGATACCCATGCGATTCAACCTGGAGCCCGTTGCATGAAAAACTACAAAACCATCGTTCTTGCCAACCAGGAGATTACTTCCGGCACCTTCCGGATGCGTATTCTCACGCCGGGTTTTGCCGGCACCGTTACCCCCGGGCAGTTCGTCATGCTGCGTCCGGCGCTGGCACTGCCGACCTTGCTCCGCCGCCCCTTCGGCATCTTTCGCGTCGGCTGTCTGCCGGCCGAATGCGACGGCCTGCCGGCACGGGAGTACCTGGAGATCCTTTACAAGGTGGTGGGGGAGGGGACGCGCATCCTCAGCGAACTCCACCAGGGGGACCGGGTGGAACTCCTCGGTCCCCTGGGGAAGGGTTTCGATCTCGGCGTGCCGGGACGGGAGAAGATTCTGGTCGGTGGCGGCATCGGCCTGGTCCCCCTCTTCATGCTCGGCGAGGCCCTGATCTCCCGCGGAGACCGGGTCCGGCTGCTGATGGGGGGACGAGGTCGCGACGATATCCTCGCCGTGACCGAGTTCGAGCGTTCGGGGGTCGAAACCTACGTTTCCACCGATGACGGCACCCTCGGCGAGGAGGGATTCGTTACCCGGGTCCTGGAGCGCAAGCTCGGCAAATATCCCGAAGCCGAAGTCTTTGCCTGCGGACCGATGCCGATGCTCTCGGCGGTGGAGAAGATCTGCCGCGGCCGCGGCGTGCCCCTGCAGGTCTCTCTGGAGGCCCACATGGCCTGCGGCGTCGGCGCCTGCCTCGGCTGCGTCGTCAAGGGGGTCGGCCACAGCGAGACCCGACCCCGTTATCTCTGCACCTGCAAGGCCGGGCCGGTCTTCGACTCCAGTGATCTCGACTGGGGGAAAGCCGCGGTTTCAAAAGGTTCCTGTGCCGAGGGAGGGTGCAAGTGATGTCCTGTCAGGAGAAGAAGACCATGAACGTCGTCCGTCCCAGCCTCGCCGTCGAGATCGCCGGAATCAGAATGAAAAACCCGGTCATGCCCGCCTCGGGAACCTTCGGCTACGGCGAGGAATACGCCCCCTATTTCGATCTCGGCCGTCTCGGCGCCATCGTCACCAAGGGGCTCTCCCTGAATCCCAAGGCCGGCAATCCGACGCCGCGCATCGCCGAGACCACCAGCGGTATGCTCAACGCCATCGGGTTGCAGAACGTGGGGATAGAGGCCTTTCTCGCCGACAAGGTCGCCTATTACCAGAACTTCGACGTTCCGGTGATCGCCAATTTCTTCGGCAACACCCTCGAGGAATACGGCGAGGTGGCTCGGCGCCTCTCCGACATCCCGGAAATTTCCGCCGTCGAGCTCAATATCTCCTGCCCCAACGTCAAGCAGGGGGGGATCGTCTTCGGCACCGATCCGAGAGCCGCCGCCCAAGTGGTGGCCCTGGTGCGCAAGTCCCTCAACAAGCCGCTGATCGTCAAGCTCACCCCCAACGTCACCGACATCACCGTCATCGCCCGCGCCGCCGAAGAAGCCGGGGCCGACGCCATCAGCTGCATCAATACCCTCACCGGCATGGCCATCGACGTCAGGACCCGCAGACCGAAAATCGCCAACCGCACCGGCGGTCTCTCCGGCCCCGCCATCCGCCCGGTGGCGGTGCGCATGGTTCATCAGGTGGTGCAGGCGGTGAAAATACCGGTCATCGGCATCGGCGGCATCACCTGCGCCCGGGACGCCCTGGAGTTTCTCATCGTCGGTGCCAGGGCGGTGCAGGTCGGCACCGCCAACTTCATCGATCCCGGGGTCATGCCGGATATCATCGACGGACTCGAGGCCTTCTGTCTTGAGGAGGGGATCGCCGACATCAACGACCTGATCGGATCGTTGCAGCTGTAGGGCGGTGACGGGTGACGGGATAAAATAGAAACAGGATTTTTAGCCACCAAGACACGGAGGCACCAAGAAAATCCCCAAAAACGCTCGGTCTCCTTGGTGTCTTGGTGCCTTGGTGGCAAATTTTGCCTTTTGAAACAAAGTCAAATTCAAGTGACTCAAGAGCCGTTGCCGCCTATGGACGTGATCACCACCCACATCAATGCCGATTTCGACTGTCTCGGAGCGATGGTCGCCGCTCGCAGGCTCTATCCCGATGCCAAGATGATCTTTGCCGGCGCCCAGGAGCGGAGTCTGCGCGAGTTTTTTCTGAAAAACCCCGAACAGGCAGCTCTTTTCAGTCGGGTCCGGGACATCGACCTTGAGGCCGTCACCCTCCTGATTCTGGTCGACGTGCGGCAGTCGGAACGCATCGGTCCCTTTGCCGCCGTGGCGCACCGTCCCGGGGTCGAGGTGCACATCTACGATCATCATCCCGCCGGCAACGCCGACCTTCACGGGGAGCGGGAGGTCATTGAACCTGTCGGTTCGACGGTGACCGTTCTGTTGAAAATCTTCATGGAGCAGGGGATCGACCCGACCCCCGAAGAGGCGACCATGATGATGCTCGGCCTCTATGAAGACACCGGTAATCTCCTCTTCAGTTCCACGACCCTCGACGACTACAGGGCCGCCATCTTCCTCTTTTCCCACGGCGCCGACCTCAACACCGTTTCCGACTCCCTGGTCCAGGAACTCAATGCCGAACAGGTGGCTCTCCTCCATGAGCTGATTACCTCCCGCACCGTCCTGACCGTCAGCGGCATTGAGATCTCCGTCGCCCATGCCACCGTGGATCATTTTGTCGGCGACCTGGCTCTTTTGGCGCACAAGCTCAAGGACATGGAGAATCTCAGCGCCCTGCTGGTCGTGGTGCGCATGGGGGATCGCATCTTCATGGTCGGGCGCTCGCGGATTCCGGAAGTTCATGTGGGGGAAATCCTCAGCGAGTTCGGCGGCGGCGGCCACGCCTTCGCCGCTTCCGGCACCTGTCGGGACATGACCCTGGTGCAGGTCCTCGAACGGATTCCGCAGATCCTTCGGGAGCGCGTTCAGCCCCGCTGGGAAGCACGGCACCTGATGTCGAGCCCGGTGAAGAGCATCGCAGGGGGAGCCAGCCTCAGGGAGGCCCGGGAGCTGATGACCCGCTACAATCTCAACGCCCTGCCGGTCATGGACGGTTCGGAGGTCGCCGGCGTCATCACCCGGCAGGTGGCTGACAAGGCCGCCCACCACGGCCTCGCCGAGGTTGCGGTGAGCGAATACATGAGCGGGGAATTCGCCAGCGCTTCCCCCTCGACCCCCATCGAGACCCTGCAGGAGCTGATTGTCGACCGCAACCAGCGCCTGGTTCCGGTCTTCGGCGAAGGGAAACTCCTCGGGGTCATCACCCGCACCGACCTGTTGCGCCACATGGTTTCCGGCGCCCGCGCCCTGCGTCACCCCGGAGTCGAGGACCTTGCGGCCAGCGGGTCCGCCCTTAAAAAACGTCAGGTCTCCCGTCTGGTTCGCGAACGTCTGCCGGCGTCCATCCGCGAGCTGCTGGCGGGAATGGGGGAGGTGGGAGATGCACAGAACGTCCCGATCTTCGCCGTCGGAGGTTTTGTCCGCGATCTGCTTCTGGGGAAGGAAAACCTCGATATCGACCTCGTCATCGAGGGGGACGGCATCGCCTTCGCCCGGGAGTATTGCCGGCGTCATCCCTGCCGGGTGCGCACCCACGCCAAATTCGGCACCGCCGTTATCATCTTCCCCGACGGCTTCAAGGTCGACATTGCCTCGGCCCGCATGGAGTACTACCATGAGCCGGGAGCGCTCCCCAACGTCGAGCATGCCTCCATCAAGCTCGATCTCTACCGGCGGGACTTCACCATCAACACCCTGGCCCTGGCGCTCAACGGCCCGGAAAAGGGGGCCCTTCTCGATTTCTTCGGCGCTCAGCGGGACTTGCAGGACAAAGTCCTGCGGGTCCTGCACAATCTCAGCTTCGTCGAAGATTCAACCCGGGTCTTTCGTGCCATCCGCTTCGAGCAGCGCCTCGGGTTTCATATCGGCCTTCAGACCGAACAACTGCTGCGCAGCGCCCTGCGCATGGGATTCGTCGAGAAGGTCGGCGGGCCGCGTCTCTTCAACGAACTGGCACAGATCCTCAAGGAATCCAATCCCCTCCCGGCGGTGGAGCGAATGGCCGAGCTGGGGCTGTTGCCGTACATCCATTCCCGGCTGACTCTCCCTCCCCGCGTCAAGTCCCTCTTCGCGGAGGCAAGTCGGGCCATTCACTGGTATGAGCTCCTCTACACCGGCGAGCCCTGTCAGGGTTGGCTGGTCTATTTTCTCTGCCTGACCTCCGGGCTCGACGAGGAGTCCCTGGAGGAACTTAACCGGCGCCTGGGAATCCCTTCTCGCCATGGGGTGATCCTTGGTGAACAGCGCAGGGAGGTGCACCGGCTGCAGCGGTTTTTCGAACGACGCTGGGGGCGAGGCCGGCCGCTGCGTCCCGTCGAACTCCACGCCCGGCTCTCCCCTCTGGCAACCGAAGCCCTCCTCTATCTCATGGCCCGTGTCGACAACGACGAAGTCCGGAGCTGGGTCTCCTATTTTTATACGGCGCTGCGCAAAGCCGCACCCCTTCTTAGCGGCGACGAACTCAAGGCGCTGGGGATCCCGCCGGGCCCCCTGTACAAGAAAATTCTCAAGACCCTCCTTGATGCCCGGCTCAATGGCAAGGTGGCCAGTCGTGAGGACGAGATCGTCCTGGTGAAAAAGCGCTTTTTGAAACCCTGACTCTTCTCCTCTCAGGGAGCGGGAGAAGCCCATTCATTGACTTGCTGCCGGTCATCTGCTAATTAAAGCGGATCATTTTTCAGGAAGGGTTGTGTCCCGATGGAAAGCATACTGGCCAAAATCTCCGTCATGCTGGTTCCGGCGCTCCTGGCCGTCACCCTGCACGAGGTGGCGCACGGCTATACCGCCGAACGCCTCGGGGACCCGACGGCCAGGCTTCTCGGTCGCTTGACGCTCAATCCTCTCAAGCATCTCGACCCGATCGGCACCATCGCCCTCCTTTTTTTCGGCTTCGGCTGGGCCCGCCCGGTCCCGGTCAATTTTGCCAACCTGCGCCGCCCGCGCCTTCACATGGTCTGGGTGGCTCTTGCGGGGCCGTTGACCAACCTGGGTCTGGCCGTCATTTCGGCCCTGCTGTTGCGGGTTCTGGCCCAGATTCCCGACGGCGTCTTGCAGGACGGCGGGATGGCGAGCAGGATGTTCGAGCCGGTGAAGCTGATGGCCGGTTTCAGCCTCTACATCAACATCATACTGGCCGTCTTCAATCTGGTGCCGATCCCCCCCCTGGACGGCGGACGGGTCATGACGGGGATTCTGCCCCCTCGGCAGGCGGCGATGCTCGCCCGTCTCGAACCCTTCGGCTTTATGATCGTCATCCTTCTCATCTTCTTCACCGATCTCTGGCGCATCGTTCTTTCCCCGGCGATCTCCCTCATGGTCGGAATCCTGGCCGGCCCCCAGACTTATCTGGTGGACCGGGCCATTCAATTTCTTCTGGCCCGCTGAGGGTTGGGAAACTGATGGCATACGAAATCAAGATCGAAAATTTCGAGGGCCCTCTCGACCTTCTCCTGCACCTGATCCGCAAAAACGAGATGGATATCTGCGATATCCCCATCGCCGAAATCACCGCCCAGTATCTTGTCGCCATCGATGTCATTCAGAGCCTCAACCTCGATGTGGCCGGCGAATTTCTCCTGATGGCCTCCACTCTCCTCTACATCAAGTCGCGCATGCTCCTCCCCCCTTCCGAAGAGGAGGATGCCGAGGAGGAAGAGGAAGATCCCCGGGCGGAGCTGGTCCGGCGCCTTCTCGAATATCAGAAATACAAGGATGCCGCCGCCACCCTCGACACCTTTCCCCTTCTCGACCGCGAAATCTTTGCTCGGACCTTTCCTGCCCGGGAGCTGGAGGAGGGGGAGGAGGAGGAATTCCACAGCGTCGGTCTCTACGAACTGGTTGAGGCGCTGCGCGGAGTCCTGCGGGAGGCGCCTGAACCCGTCATTCACGAAGTCGACCAGGAGCGCCTGTCGGTGACGGACCGCATCAATTCCATCCTTACCCTTCTCGAAGGTCGCCAGAGCCTCTCTTTTACCGAACTCTTTCCGACGCCGCCGTTGCGCCAGGACGTGGTGACCACCTTTCTGGCGATGCTTGAACTCGTCAAGCTGCGCCTTTTGCGCCTGATGCAGAACAGTCGTTACGGAACGATCTGGCTCTATCCCGCCGTCGTCGAAGAGGGTCCTTTAACTCTGCAACTGGAAGACGATTCCCTTGGATACTGCTGAACTCAAGACCCTGGTGGAGGCCCTGGTTTTTGTCTCGCCGGAGCCGATCCGCCTCGAGCGCATCGCCGAGGCCCTCGACGTCGAACGAAAAAGCGTCGCCCTGGTGCTGCAGGAACTGGTGGCCGAATATGCCGCCGCGAGCCGCGGTTTTATCCTGCAGGAAATCGCCGGAGGCTTCCAGTTCCGCACCCGGCCGGAGCACGGGGAATGGGTGCGCCGGCTGGTGAAGAACCGGCCCTTCCGCTTTTCGCGGGCCGCCCTGGAAACCCTGGCGATCATCGCCTACCGGCAGCCGGTGACCCGGGCGGAAATCGAATACCTGCGGGGAGTCGACTCCGGCGGCGTGGTCAAGACCCTGCTCGATCGGCACCTCCTCCGTATCCTCGGCAAGAAGGATGTCCCCGGGCGTCCCATGATCTACGGAACCACCCGCGAGTTCCTCGAACTCTTCGGTCTGCGGGACCTCGCGGGACTGCCGACCCTCAAGGAATTCAGCGAACTCAACCTCGATGTTCTCGACGCCGGCGCCGATTCAGTCGCTCCCCCCGAGAACTGATCATTTTTTTCAAGAGCCGGCCGCCGCCGGCTCCTTTCCCCCTGGCAGAAACCATGAAAGAGCGTTTGCAGAAACTGATCGCCGCCGCCGGCCTCGCCTCGCGCCGGGAGGCCGAAGGGTGGATCGAAGCCGGCCGCGTCCGGGTCAACGGCGTCGTCGCCGTTCTCGGCGAGCGGGCCGATCCCGCCGAGGACCGCGTTGAGGTCGACGGTCGTCCTCTCGGGGGGCAGGAAGAAAAATTCTATATCCTCCTCAACAAACCGACGGGGTATGTGACCACCCTGCGGGACCCCAAGGGGAGGCCGGTGGTAGCCGATCTTGTCAAGGGGATTCCGGCCCGCCTGTTTCCCGTCGGCCGGCTCGATCTCAACACCGAGGGGGTGCTGATTCTCACCAACGACGGCGACCTCGCCCAGCATCTCGCCCACCCCCGGCATCAGATCGACAAGACCTATCTGGTCCGGGTGCGCGGAGCCCTATCCGCTGCCAGCCAGCAGAAGCTCGCCCGGGGGATTCTCCTCGACGACGGTCCGACGGCGCCGGCCCGGGTGGAGGACGTGCGGGTGGTCGGAAGTCACACCTGGTTCAAGATCACCATCCATGAAGGGCGCAACCGTCAGGTCCGCCGCATGTGCGAGTCCCTCGGCCACTCGGTGAGCCGCCTGAAACGGATACGGCTGGCCTTTCTCGATCTCGGCAATCTGGCCTCGGGGCACTTTCGCCACCTCACCCCCCAGGAAGTCGCACAATTGAAAAAAATGTGAATTTTGGCATAATTGGCGCTCAGGACCTCGACAGCGCCGATACCTTTGCCGGACTTCGGACTTATAGGCTGACCGATTGTGTAGTTCACATAATTCAAATCGACGAAAAGGGGAGGGCGGAATCATGAGTATCGGATTCGATTACACCAACATGATGGCTTCGGTCCTCGGCCCGGAGCGGGGGATCAGCGAGGCGGAACTGGAAGGGCTGCGACCCCGCGCCGAGGCCATTCATCGGGATCTCCTGGTCCGTCGGGAAGAGGGATTTCTCCCTTTTTACGAACTCCCCTTCGACAAGGGTCCGGTCGATGCAGTTCTGACGCTCGCCGGGGAACTCTGCCGGCAGTTTGAAAACGTCGTCGTTCTCGGCATCGGCGGGTCGGCCCTGGGAACTCTCGCCCTGTTCCGGGCGCTGTGCCCCCTTCACCACAATTTCCTCCCGCGCAAGGAGCGCGGCGGCGGACTTCGGCTTTTCGTCCTCGACAATGTCGATCCGGTCGGCGTTTCGGAAACGCTCGATCTTCTGGCGCCTGCCGAAACCGTTTTTCTCGTGATCAGCAAGTCGGGGTCCACCGTCGAGACCATGAGCCAGTTCAGTATCGCCCTGGACTGGGTAAGCCGGAGCGTCGGCACCTCCTTTCGCGACCATTTCGTGCTGGTTACCGACCCGGTTTCCGGTGCCCTGCGGAAGCTGGCCGCAGACGAAGGGTACAGGTCCTGTTCGATTCCCGAGGGAGTCGGCGGCCGTTTCTCCCTCTTCACCCCTGTCGGCCTTCTCCCCCTGGCCCTGGCAGGAGTCGACATCCGCGCCCTTCTGGCCGGCGCCGCTTCCATGGCCGAACGGGTAACCCTCGAGAATTTCCGGGAGAACCCCGCCTACCTCAACGCCGCCCTCCAGTATCTGGCCTACGGCAAGGGGCTCCGCATCAGCGTGATGATGCCCTACAGCGATCGCCTGCGGGATCTGGCTGACTGGTTCCGTCAACTCTGGGCCGAGAGCCTCGGCAAGAAAGTCGATCTTCAGGGAAACCTGGTCCATGTCGGACCCACTCCCGTCAAGGCCCTGGGGACGACGGACCAGCACTCCCAGGTGCAGCTTTACATGGAGGGTCCCTTCGACAAGGTGGTCACCTTCCTTTCCCCGGACGATTACGGCTGCGACCTGGCGATCCCCTCCCTTGCCGGCGCTTCCGGCCTGGCCTACCTCGAGGGGCACACCCTGGCCGAGCTGATCCGCTGTGAACAGCAGGCGACGGCCGTGACCCTGACCCAAAACGGCCGCGCCAACTGCACGCTCTCCCTGCCGGCGGTCACCCCCGAGTCCGTCGGCGCCCTCATCTACATGCTGGAGATCCAGACCTTGTTCGCCGGCGGGCTTTTCGGCGTCAATCCCCTCGACCAGCCCGGCGTAGAGGAAGGAAAGGATTTTACCTATGCCCTCATGGGGCGCCCCGGGTACGAAGAGAAGAAAGAGGAATTTTCCCGCGCCTTCCAACGGCAGAGCCGTTACCTTCTCTAAACGCCTGTCGGAACCTCCAAAGGCCGGCGGGGGATGTACGGGCTCCTTTCCGACCAATAGAGGCGCCTGGAGACCCGGATCCGTCCTCAAAAATCGCATTTTTTGCTTTGCCCCACAGTCCGGCAGGCTCCCAAACCCTTGCATATTCTCGCAATTGATTTTTTGGAAAAAGTCGGTATTTTCCGCAGCCTTGTTTAATCTTGACAGGTTTACTGTAAATCCTTTAGACTTGCCGGAGAATTTCCGCAAATCCTTTCATGGGTGACACCTTTGTCCAACAAAGAAAAATTTCTCGCTTCTGCACAGAAAAACCTGCAAAAAGGGCAGGTTTCCAAGGCGATCAACGATTACCAGAAGGTTGTCCTGGCCGACCCCAAGGACATGCGGAACCGCCAGAAACTTGCCGAACTTCTGAGTCGCGAACGACGCATCGACGAGGCTCAGACCGAGTACGAGGCCGTCGCCAAATATTACACGGAAAACGGTTTTTATCTCAAAGCCATTGCCGTCTACAAACAGATGCAGAAGCTCGAGCCGACGCGAGCCAACATCTATCACCGCCTGGCCGAGCTTAACGAGAAGCAGGGGCTGGTAGGGAATGCCCTTGCCGAATACCGGACCCTGGTCTCCTATTACGAAAAGAACCGGATGTTCCCCGAGGCGGTCAACGTCCTGCAGAAGATGCGGGATCTTGAGCCCGAAAATCTCAACATCCGTGTCAAGGTGGCCGAGGGTTATGCCCAGAGCGGCAACATGGCCCAGGCGCGCCGTGATTTTGACGACATCCTGAACGACCTCAAGGCAAAAGAAGACCACCCGCGCATCCTCAAACTTTACGAGATCCTCATCCCCCTGTTTCCAAAAGATTCGGGGATGAAGACCGGCATGGCCAAGGCGTTGATCGAGGGGAATGAGGCAGACAAGGGGATCACCCTCCTGCGCTCCCTTATGAAAGACGACCCGGAAAATCCCCAAGTTCTCGCATTCCTGGCCCAGGGTTACCGTAAAAAAGGGGATTTCGAAAACGAACGCCTGACCTATCACCACCTTCTCAAATCCGCCCCTGACGATCTCGACCTTCGTGAATTCTATGTCGGTGCCTGCCTCGACGGCGGCGAGTACCGGAGGGCTCTGGAGGAACTGGAGGAGTGGAAGAAGGCCTTCTTTGACGGCGGGCGTGCCAGGACGCTGAAGGTCTTCTACGAGCGTCTCAAGCCCCTGGTCGACGACAGGCAGGTCATGCTGACCCTGCAGTCCGTCTATGAGGCGACGGGCGAAGGGGACAAACTCTTCGAAGTGATGTCTTCCATCCCGGGGAAAGAAGGGGGAGGGCCGGAGCCGGTCGGAGAAGCACTTTCCGGGGCAGTTCTCGAAGCCGTCATTCCCGACGCCGCCGTCGAGGACCTCGAAGAACTGGAGGAAATCGCCGATCTCGAACCTGCGGAACTGGAGGACGAAGAGTGTCTGGAAGAATTTTCCCTTGAATTCCTCGAAGAGGTCGAGGGTCTGACCGGTGCGCCTCCTTCTCAGACGGCCCTCGATGAGGGGATTGACCTGGAACTCTCTCTCGAACTGATCGATGAGGAGCCTGGGGAGGCAGACGAAGAAGAACTCGAGATTGAACTGGAGGACGAGGCTCCCGATGCGGAATCGGCAGTGGATGAAATCGATCTCGAGCTGGAACTCGATATTCCCGAACCGGAGATCGAAACACCCCTCGAAGAGGAAGAATCGGTCCTTGAACTTCAGCTCGACGAAATAGTAGAATTCGATTCTGACAATGTCGTCGATGAAGCTGAGGAGGTCTCCCTGGAGATCGAACTGGTCTCCGAGCCTCCCATCTCCTTGACGACGGAAGACGACGATTTTCTCGTTCTGGATATTCAGGAGACCTCTGCCGCCGGCGAACTGCAGATCGACCTGCGGGCCGAACTGGAAGAGGCCGAGTTTTATCTGCAGCAGGGGCTTTTCGATGATGCTGAACGGGTCTGCCGGGGGCTCCTTGCATCCCAGGCCGATCTTCCCGAAGTTCAGGCCAAGCTTGAAGAAATTGCCGCTCGGCGCGATGAAACGTCCCTTGAGGAAGAGAGTTCTTTCGATCTGGCAGGGGAAATGCCTTCCGAAAACAGGGGGGGGCTTATGGACGATTCGGAGGAAGAAACGGACCGCTTCGGCCTCGACGGCGTCATCGGTGAATTCAAAAAAGGGGTCGAGAGCCAGATCGATGCCGACGACGCTGAATCCCACTACAATCTCGGCATAGCCTACAAGGAGATGGGTCTTCTCGACGATGCCGTGAATGAGTTCGACAATGCCATGCGCAACCCGCTGCGGATGCTCGACTGCCTGACCCTCAAGGGGATCTGCCTCATCGAAAAGGGGGATTTCGAGGGTGCCGAGGACGTTTTTCGTTCGGCCATGTCCCGCAGCGAACTCAGCGACGTCGATCGGATGGGACTCTCCTTCGAGATGGGGCTTCTCTACGAAGCCTGGAGCCGCCCCGACCAGTCCCTTGCCCAGTTCCAGGCCGTAGCGGAAGCGGATCGTTCCTTCCGCGATGTCGGGGAGAAGATTCTGGCGCTGCAGAAGGTTATTGAAAACGAAGAGGCCAAGGGCAAAAGGGACCGGGTTTCCTTCGTCTGAGAAACGCCGCTAATCGTTGGGAGATGCAATGAGCTACGCCAAACAATTCGGGCTGGAAAGGGAACCGTTTTCCAACGCTCCGGACGCCCGCTTCTACTTCAACAGCGACCAGCACAAACATGCATTGGTCAAGCTGATGTATTCCGTCGATTCCAACAAGGGATTGGCCGTTGTCATCGGCGGGGTGGGGACCGGCAAGACGACCCTGGCGCGGCGTCTGCTCGATAACCTTCCGGAAGATAAATACGAATCGTCGCTGCTGGTCATGGTTCACTCGGGGATCACCCCCGAATGGATTCTGACCCGCATCGCCATGCAACTCGGGGTCAAAAACCCGGACGTCGATCGTTTGGTCCTGCTCAAACAGCTCTACGAGCGCCTGCGGCAGATCGACGAAGAGGGACGCAAGGCGGTTGTCCTGATCGATGAGGCCCAGATGCTTCAGACCCGCGAGTTGATGGAGGAGTTTCGCGGCCTGCTCAATCTTGAAATCCCCGGCAAGAAACTCCTCAACATCGTCTTTTTCGGGCTCCCCGAGGTGGAAGACTGTCTGGCGCTCGACGAACCACTGGCCCAACGGGTCGCTGTGAAATGCCGTCTGCAGTCCCTGACCGTTGAAATCGCTGTTTCCTATATCAAACACCGGCTTCAGGTCGCCGGTTCGAAGCGGATGCTCTTTTCCGCCGAATCGATCCCCGCCATCCATGCCTATGCCGGCGGTGTGCCGCGCTTGATCAACACCATTGCCGACAACTGCCTCTTCGAGGCCTTCCTGCGCAAGGTCGAAACGGTCAACAGCGAAGTCGTTCACAGTGTTGCCGGTGATCTCGGCCTCCTCAGCCGCCCGTCGCCCTCCCCGATTCCGCCTCCCAAGAGCCGGGTCGCTCTGCCGAGCAAGGAAACGGCGGAACTCGACGATATTGAAAGCATGCTCGATCGCCTGGAGCAGAAACTCTAGTCCTCAACTTGATTGAACATTGAAAATCCGACGGCCGGTAACTCCGGCCGTTTCTTTTAGGGGCGCCGAATCGTTTTTTTCCCCCCAAGACCCGCAGCTCTTCGAGGGCAGGCCGTGAAACATAGCATCCAGATCCTTCCCGAACATCTCTGCAACAAGATAGCCGCCGGAGAGGTCGTCGAACGTCCGGCGTCGGTGGTGAAGGAACTCCTGGAAAATTCCCTCGATGCCGGCGCCCGGGAGATCCGGGTGGAAGTCGATGGCGGCGGCAAGAGGCTCGTGCGAGTCGTGGACGACGGCATGGGGATGGGGCAGGACGATGCCTTCCTCTGTCTGGAACGCCACGCCACCAGCAAGATCCGCTCCGACGACGACCTTTTTTCCTTGCGCACCCTCGGGTTTCGCGGCGAGGCCCTGCCGTCCATCGCCGCCGTCTCCCGCCTGACTCTGCGCAGCCGCTCCGCGGAATCGCTGGAGGGGTGGGAGATTTACGCCGAAGGGGGGACGGTGAAGCGGGCGGGGGAGGTGGGGATTCCCGTCGGTACGACCATCGAGGTTCGCGACCTGTTCTTCAATACTCCGGCCCGCCGCAAATTTTTGCGCCGGGACGAAACGGAGATCGGCCACATCGCCGACATCGTCACCCGCCTTGCCCTGGCCCACCCCGAGGTCCAGTTCAGTCTTGTGCACAACGGCCGGCCGCTCATCGAGGCCTATCGGCAGACGCGGCTCAGCGAACGGGTCGGCGCTCTCCTCGGGCGGCCGCTCCTTGGCGACCTGATCCCCCTGGAACGCGACGGTGGCGAGGGGCTGCGTCTGCACGGTCTCGTCGGCCATCCCGGGGTGAGCCGCTCGACGACGGGGGCCGTCTACACCTTCATCAACGGCCGTTACATCCGCGACCGGGTGGTACAGCACGCCCTGCTCGAAGGGTACCGCAATCTCCTGGAGAAGGGTCGCTATCCCGTCGTCATCCTCTTTCTCGAGATCGACCCGGCCCTGGTGGATGTCAATGTCCATCCGACCAAGCATGAGGTGCGCTTTCAGGACCAGAAGCTGGTCCATGATTTCATCGTCGTCGCGGTGCGTGACATCCTGCGCCCTTCGGGGTGGCTCCCTGTCCGGGAAGGAGGGGACAAGACGTCGTTGGCCGGCTCCCCGCCTCTGCCTCCGCTCACTGTCGGGTCCTCACCCGCCCCCCTCGAACGGATTCAGGATTCCCTCCAGGCCTACGCCCGCACTTCGGCCTTTTCCTCTGCCGCGGAACCGCGCCGCCTTCCCGGGCCCTTCCGAATCTCCGCGTCGCCGCAGGCACCGGAGGAGAAGGGGTTCTTTTCCTCCCTGGAGATCCTCGGCCAGTATCGACGCAGCTACGTCCTCTGTCAGGACGGCGACGACCTGATCCTCATCGACCAGCATGCCGCCCACGAACGGATCGGCTTTGAGCGCCTCAAGAGCCAGTACTCCCAGGGGAGGGTGGAGGGGCAATCTCTGCTTTTTCCGGCGATCATCGAACTCGATTTCCGGGAGAGCGCCGCCCTGGCCGGCCATCTCGACGATCTGGCGCGACTGGGGTTCGATCTCGAGCCCTTCGGAGGGAATGCCTGGGCCCTGAAAGGGGTTCCGCGGATACTCTCCGACGGCGCGGCCGAGCGTCTGGTGCGGGATGTGGCCGGCGAGGTGGCCGCCCTGGGGAAGAGCGGCCTGGTGGAGGAGGCCCTCGACAACATCCTGATTCTCATGGCCTGCCACGGCATGCTGCGGGCCAACCAGTCCCTCGCCCATCCGGAGATCGAGGCGTTGCTGCGCGATCTCGATCAGGTCGACTTCAGCGCCCACTGTCCCCACGGCCGCCCGGTGATGAAGCGAATGACCCTCGGCGAAATCGAACGGATGTTTAAACGCGGATGACGGCGATGGGGAGGACGACAGGGGATGAAACGCACCCCCCGCTGGTGGTGATCTGCGGGCCGACAGCTGCCGGAAAGACGGCTCTTTCCCTCGATTTGGCCGAGCGCTTCGACGCCGAGATCGTCTCCGCCGATTCGCGGCAGGTTTATCGCGGCATGGATATCGGCACCGCCAAGGCGACGGCGGAGGAACGGGCTAGAATCCCCCACCATCTCCTCGATGTGGCCGAGGTGGACGAAGACTATTCCGTCGCCGACTTCGCCGTCCAGGGACGCCGGGCGATTCTCGATATCGCGGCGCGGGGGAAGCGTCCCTTCGTTGTCGGGGGGACCGGTCTCTATATCCGCGCCCTCACTGAAGGGCTCCTCGATGCCCCCGCCGGCGATCCCCAGGTGCGCCAGGCGATTCTCGACCGGGGTGAAGCGGAAGGAGAGGGGGCCCTCTACCGGCGGTTGCAGTTGATCGACCCTCCCCTGGCCGAGCGCCTTAAACCCCGCGACCAGGTGCGGATTGTCCGGGGGCTCGAAGTCTTTGAAATCTCCGGACGGCGCCTCTCCGATCTTCAGGAAGGGCACGGCTTCGCCGAACAACCCTATCCGCTCCTGGTTATCGGCGTCACCCTTGCGCGCCAGGAACTGTACCGCCGGATCGATGACCGGGTCGAGGCCATGGTCGCCGGAGGGCTCGTCGAGGAGGTACGCGCCCTTCTTGCCCGGGGTTTTTCCCCCGGGCTCAAGGCGCTGCGCACTATCGGCTATCAGGAGATCATCCGTCATCTTGCCGGAGAGATCTCTCTGGACGAGGCCGTCGCCCTGATCCAGCGGGACAGCCGCCGCTACGCCAAGCGTCAGTTGACCTGGTTCCGCCGCGACAAAAAAATAATTTGGGTTGATTCCTTGCGAGAGTCTGCTAAAATCCCCCAAATGACTGAACTTTTTTATGCAGCTAAAAGGAGCGGACATGCCCAAAACCCCATTTAACATTCAGGACCAGTATCTCAATCAGGCCCGCAAAGAGCGGATCCGGGTGACCGTTGTGATGATGTCGGGGGAAAAACTCGAAGGGTACATCAAATCCTTTGACAGCTTCTGCCTCCTCGTCGAGAGCAGTGGCGATATACTCCTTTATAAGCATGCCATCTGCTCCATCACCTCCTCCGACGGCCAGTTCCGCCTTCACGGCGGCAGGGAATAGCCCAGCGGAGCGGAGCCTGCCACCGGTTCGAGCATGAGGTCCCTGCCTGGATGGATTCCCGGCAGGGACTTTTCTGTTTACAGCGTGCGGTTGCCATAGGGTTCTCTGCGGCCGGCTTCGCGCTGCCCCCCTTGCCGCGAGGTGACGGATGAATCTCCCCAATGCCCTGACCCTGCTGCGCATCCTGCTGGTCCCGGTTTTTCTGATCGCCGTCATTTACCGGGCGCTGGGCGTAGCCTTCGTCCTCTTCACCGTCGCCGCCCTGACCGATCTCCTCGACGGTTACCTGGCCAGACGCTTGGGGCAGAAGACCTTCCTCGGCGCCTTTCTCGATCCGGTGGCCGACAAACTGCTGATGACCGTCTCCTTCGTCTCCCTGGCCGTCGTCGGACTCCTGCCGCCGTGGCTGGCGGTGCTCGCCGTTGCCAAGGACCTGTTCGTTTCCATCGGCATGGCGGTTCTCTATTTTTCCGGACAGCAGGTGGCGGCGCTGCCGACGTTGTGGGGAAAACAGACGACCTTTCTGCAGGTGATCGTCGTGGCCCTGGCGCTTCTCTTTCCTCTGTCGGGGAGAGGGCCCGAATCTCTGTGGTGGCTTTTCGTTCTTGCCGGAGGAGTCACCATCTTCTCCGGAATGCATTATATCTTCACCGGTATCCGCTCCCTGCCGCAGGAGCCCGGAGCGGACGCCGGCCCAACCGAGAGATCCTGACATGTTTCGTAATCCCTGGGTCCTGGTCGCGACGCTGGCTGGAATCGTCCTTTGCTCCCTCTTCCTCGTCACGATTCGCTCCATTGCCGTCCCTTTTCTGCTGGCGCTGATTCTCGCCTATTTTCTCGATCCGGCGGCGGACTATCTTGAAGCCCGCAGATTTTCCCGACCGCTGGCGGTCTGTACGGTCTTTGCCGCTTTTTTGGTGGCGGCAGCTGCCGTCCTCGCATTCCTTATTCCCGCGGTCCGGAGCGAAGTGGCCCTCATGCAGAAGGCCCTGCCGACCTACGCCGAAAGTCTCTACCGTGCCGTTCCGTCCCCCCTGGCCGATTTCCTGGGGATTGCCGGGGGAGAGGATCTGCAGGGTCTCGTCGACCGCGCCATCGATGCCGGCAGGAACCTTTCCAGCGACGTTCTCAAACAGATCGCCGTCTTCCTCTCCCGGGCCTTTTCCTCCACCTTCGGCTTTCTTCTGGCGGTGCTCGGCTATTTCATCATTCCCGTCTACCTCTTCTACCTGCTGCGGGATTTCGACCGCATGAAGGCAGGAGTCGCCGACCTCATCCCCCTCCGCCACCGACGGCAGATCCTTGACCTGGGGGGGGAGATCGACGGGGTTCTCAGCGGTTTTATCCGCGGCCAGCTCAGCGTCTGTTTAGTCCTGGCGGTCCTCTACAGCCTCGGTCTGGCGGTCATCGGCATCGATCTGGCCCTGGTGATCGGCATCGTTTCGGGGATGGCTTTCATCATCCCCTATCTGGGGACGATCCTCGGCATCATCGCCGCGACCATCATGGCCGCCCTCAAGTTTCACGACCTCCTCCACCCCCTGCTGGCCATCGGCTGGTTCCTCCTCGTTCAGGGGCTCGAAGGGGCGGTCATCACACCCTTTCTGGTGGGCGACCGGGTCGGACTCCATCCTCTGGCGACCATCCTCGCCGTTCTCATCGGCGGCGAACTCTTCGGCTTTCTCGGGCTGCTGCTGGCGGTCCCTGTCGCCGCCTCGGCCAATGTCCTGTGGCGCCGCCTGCTCGTGACCTATCGGGGGTCGGCCTTTTTCGCCGCTCCGGCCGACAAGGGGAAGATTTGAAATGCTGGAGATTCTAGCCGTCGAACCGGGGAGCATCGCCGAAGAGCTGGAGCTGCAGGCCGGAGACGTCCTTCTTGCCGTCAACGACAAGCCGCTGCGCGACCAGATCGATTTTCAGGTCTACACCGCCGTCGAGGATCTGGTTCTCGAGGTGCGCAGGAAGGACGGCGAAATGTGGGAGCTGGAACTGGAGAAGGATGCCTTTGAGCCCCTCGGTCTCCACTTCGAACACCCCGATCCGACCGAGTGCGGCAACAACTGCATCTTCTGCTTCGTCCACCAGCTCCCCCGGGGACTGCGCCGCACCCTCTATGTCAAGGACGAGGATTACCGCTTCTCCTACCTCTACGGCTCCTACGTCACCCTGACCAATATCAGCGATGCCGACATGGAGCGGATCATCGAACAGCGCCTCTCCCCCCTCTATGTCTCGGTGCATGCCACGGACGAAGAACTGCGCACACGGCTCATCGGCCGTCAGGGGCCGCCGGTCCTCGACCTCCTTGAGCGCCTGACCGCCGCCGGAATCGAGGTCCATACCCAGATCGTCCTCTGCCCCGGCTTCAACGACGGGGCGCAGCTCGAGCGCACCATCGGCGACCTCTACGCCCTGCATCCGGGGATTCGCACCCTGGCGGTGGTCCCCGTCGGCCTCACCGGCTATCGGGAGCGCCTCCCCCAGCTTCGCCCCCTGGACGCCGCCGGGGCCGCCGCGGTTCTTGAAACCCTGCATCGTTTCCAGGAGCGTTATCTCGCCGAGGCCGGCACACGATTCGTCTTCGCTGCCGACGAGCTCTATCTCAAGGCCGGGGTGGAGTTTCCAGCCTTGGAAGCCTACGAGGAGCTCTCGCAGGTGGAAAACGGCGTCGGCCTGATCCCGGTATTTCGCGCCGATGCCGGCGACGTCCTCCAGGAGGCGCGAAAGCTCCGAGCCGGAGCCGTTTCGACCTTCACCGGTGCATCGGCCTCCGGGGAGCTGACCCGTTTTGCCGCCGCCCTGGCGGCAAAGACCGGGGTGAAAATCCACCTGCACACGATCCGCAACGACTTTTTCGGCGGCGAGGTCACCGTGGCCGGACTGATCGCCGGAGCCGACCTCATCGCCCAGCTGAAGGGAAAAGAGCTCGGTGAGGCCCTGCTCGTTCCCGACGTGGTCCTGCGCGACGGCGAGGATGTCTTTCTCGACGATCTGACCCTCCCCCAGTTGGCGCAGGCTCTCGGCGTTGCGGTTTTCAAGATTGACAGCACCCCCTGGGGCCTTTTGGAGGGGCTCGAGGAACTGTTCCGGTGATCTCAAAACGCCAAAGGATTCGAAGGAGATGAGAGTGATGGACGACAACCAGCTTTGGCACCGGCGGACCCTGATGGAGAAGGCCGGCAAGTCCCTCGAGAAAAACGGCTTTGCCGTTTCCCTTCACGACGATGCCGACGGGGCTCGCGCCCATCTGCTGGCTGCCTGTAACAGGGCGCAGACCATAGGATTCGGCGGTTCCATGTCCGTTGCCGCTCTCGGCATCGCCCGGGATCTTGCAGGGGAGGGGAAGACCCTCCTCGTCCATTCCCGGGCCGGCCTCACCTCCGAGGAGCGCCTCCGGATCATGCAGGAACAGCTTTGCTGCGATCTCTTCCTGACCGGGACCAATGCCCTGACTCTGCAGGGGCAGCTGGTCAACATCGACGCCACCGGCAACCGGGTCGGCGCCATGGCCTTCGGACCCAAACAGGTGATCATCGTCGCAGGGGTCAACAAGATCGTCGCCGACCTCGAGGCCGCCCTGAAGCGGGTTCGGGAGGTTGCATCCCCCCCCAACGCCCGCCGCCTCGGCTACAACACTCCCTGCGCAAAAACCGGGATCTGCAGCGACTGCGACTCCCCGGAGCGGATTTGCCGCATCACCACCATCCTCGACCGTCGGCCGCGCCTCACCGATGTGCACGTCTGTCTGGTCGGTGCCGACCTCGGTTATTAATCCCCTTACAATGAGAAGGAATGACACCATGCAAGAGGTTGAACAGTATTTGATCCAGGGGCGTGAGGCGCTGGAGATCGGGGATTACCCCCAGGCCATCGCCAGTTTTCGCAAGGCCCTCAAGGAGGCCCCCGAGACCGCCGAGATCTTCGCTCTTCTCGGCGAAGCCCTGGCCGAAGGGGGGAAACTCTCCGAGGGGATCCAGGCCTACGAAAAGGGGCTGGCCCTGGCGCCGGAGAATCTGGACATGCTTTACGATCTTGCCGATCTCTATTTTGAGGGGCAGCAAGCCGAAAAAGCCCTGGAGACCTACCGGCGGATTCTCGATCTCGACGAAAAAGAGGCCGACGCCTGGGTCAGCATGGGTCTGGTGCACTTCAGCCAGGAGCGCCTCGAGCAGGCGACCGAATGCTACCGCCGTGCCCTGGCAATCGAGCCGGAGTCGACCTTCGCCCTCAATTCCATGGGGGACGCCGCCTATGCCGCCGGCGACAATTCCCAGGCCCTTAAATATTACCGCCAGGCACTCGACCTCGATCCCGAAGACCCCCAGGGGCACTACAATCTCGCCGAAATGTATTACGATACCGACGACCTCTCCGGCGCCGAAACCGAGTGTCGCGAGGCGCTGCGTCTCGATCCCGGCTTCGCCTACGCCTATCTGACCCTGGGGAATATCTATCTCGATCAGGAGGAACCTCACAAGGCGCTGCACAGTTTTCAGGAATTCCTGCTACGCGAGCGCTCCGATTCCTCCCGGGAGATCCGCACCGAAGTGGCGGCCCTGGTCGAAGGGCTGGAGGCCGAACTCTGAATTAGTCGAAGGGGACGGATTGTGGTACGAGGATTTGCCATTTTGCTGCTGCTACAGTTTGCCGGAGAGGCCTTGGGACGGTCGCTCGGACTCCCTGTCCCGGGGAACGTGATCGGCATGGGACTGCTGTTGGCTGCCCTGGCCGGCGGACTGGTGCGTCTCGAATGGGTTCAGGAGGCCGCCGACCTACTCCTGTCCCATTTCGCCCTGTTCTTCGTTCCGGCGGGGGTCGGCGTCATGGTCTATTACGACGTTATCCGTCAGGAGTGGCTGCCGATCGTCGTGGCGACGGTGCTGAGCACCTTTGCGGTCATGGCGGTGACCGGCTGGACCGAAGGGTATCTGGCGCGGCGGGGAGGGAGCGATGGCTGCTGATCTCCTTCAGACCCCCCTCTTCGGAGTGGGGCTGACCCTCGGGAGCTATTTTCTGGCGCAGAAGCTTTATCTGCGCAGTGGATTCCCCCTCTTCAATCCGGTGGCCGTGGCCATTGTCGCCATCATCGTCTTCCTCGGAGCAACGGGGATCCCCTACCGGGACTACGCGGCGGGGGGGGACTACATCCTCTTTCTCCTCGGGCCGGCGGTGGTCGCCCTGGGGGTTCCTCTCTACGTACGGCGCCGGGAGATTCTCGCCCGCAAGATTCCCATTCTCGCCGGCATCTTCGCCGGCGCCCTGACGTCCATTCTCACCGCCAGCGGCCTCGCCTGGCTCCTCGGCGCCAGCGACAAGGTGGTTCTCTCCCTCGCCCCCAAGTCAGTTACGGCGCCGATTGCCATCGGCATCGTCGAAAAGATCGGCGGCATCCCCCCGCTGACCGCCGCCCTGGTGGTGATCACCGGCTGCCTCGGCGCCATCTGCGGCCCCGAGTTCTGCCGTCTGGTGGGGATCCGCGATCCCGCTTCCATGGGGCTTGCCGTCGGCACCGCCGCCCACGGCATCGGCACCGCGCGAATGCTCGAGGTCGACCGTCTCGGCGGGGCGATCGCCGGCCTGGCCATCGGCCTCAACGGCATGGTCACGGCGATTCTCGTGCCGCTCCTCTTTGTCCTTTTTTAATCAAGGGCTTCAACGCAGAGCACGCAGAGAAAAATAGAGAGATCCTTGGACCAAAGGTTTTCTCTGCGCCTTCTTGGATTCTCCGCGTTCTCTGCGTTGAGAGCTTTGTTTCGGGGGATGGGGACAGGGGATGGGGACTGGCTCCGAAGGTGCCTGTCCCCAAAACAAAAAAGGGCAGACGATCTCTCGTCTGCCCTTGATTCTGTCGCATCCGGCGAGGAATTACTTCTTCTTCGCGGAAGCCTTTTTGGAAGCCTTGAGCGGGTTGGTCTTGGCATCCGAGCCCTTGACCTCGATCTTGCGGTGGGTGGCGAAGTTGCACAGACCTTCGGGGTTCAGCCACTTCTGCTGAGGACCGGGTGCCACGGAGCACACCTTGCCGATGGTCCCTTCGACGATGCGCTCGCACCCTTCGCAGGCTTCGACGATCGTCTGGCACGAGTTGCCGATAAAACCACAGCCAGTTTTAGACCAGAAGGTACACTCGGCACCGGGGAGTACGGTTTGACACTGCATGGGGGATGTCTCCTTGCGTTTTCGGTTTCCGTTCCACTTACCTGAACGGCTATTTTTAACCAGTTTACCTCCTGCTGTCAATCCTTTTTTGTATGGACCCCTCCTGACATTCCTTCTTGACCGGCCGGAGGTCATTGGTTACTGTTACCCATTTGCCGTGGAGTTTTATGGATATGAACGATACCCGACATTGGGAAGATCTTTGCCGCCGCTGCGGGCGCTGCTGTTATGAAAAGCTCGACTACGAGGGGGAGATCCACTACACCGATACTCCCTGCCGCTGCCTCGACCTGCAGACCCGGCTCTGTACCGTCTACCCCGAGCGCCACAGTGCCCGTCCCGGGTGCACCCCCATCACCCCCGAGAATGCCGCCAGGGGGATCCTCCCCGCTGACTGCCCCTACGTCGCCGGCATCCCCGGTTATCGTCCACCCCGTCTCTGGGACGACGACGTCCCGGAGGCCTCATGACCCTCTCCGTAATCGCCGGCACCTCCTTCGTCCTCGGCTTTTCCGGGGCGATTATGCCCGGGCCGCTCCTGAGCGTCACCATCGCCGAAACGGTGCGCCGCGGCCCCTGGGCCGGGCCCCAGTTGGTCGCCGGCCATGCCCTCCTCGAGGGGGCGGTGGTTCTCCTCCTCTTTACCGGTGTCGGCGGGGCGGCGGGGCGTCCCGGTGTCTTTGCCGCCTTCGCTCTGATCGGCGCCGCCATGCTGCTGTGGATGGGATACGGCATGCTCCGGGGCCTTCCGACCCTGCGCCTCGACTTTCAGGCTGAGAGGAGGAGAGGTTTGCACCCTCTGGCGGCCGGGGTGGTCGTCAGTCTGGCCAACCCCTATTTCACCCTGTGGTGGGGGACGGTCGGCCTCGGCTACCTGGCCGTCGCTCATCAGGCCGGGCTGGCGGGGGTGGCGACCTTCTACCTCTTTCATATTCTTTCCGATCTGGTGTGGTATGCTTTTGTCTCCGGGACGGTCAGCTACGGTCGCCGCTTCCTCACCGACCGCCTCTATCGGCGTCTGATCGGCGGTTGCGCCCTCTTCGTCATCGCTTTCGGTACATACTTCGGTTATCTCGGCGTCCAGGCGCTCCTCGGCTGAGCGGAGCAGGGAATTCGTCCTGGGCAATTGACTGATTGTTCCGACGCCGCGCTCCGAGTTTTCAAGGCGTCTCTGAGTTCAAGTTTTTATCAGCTATGGAATCAAATTCTTCAAGGAGAGGGTTATCGTATGGCGCGTATCACGTTCGGCACCTCGGGATGGCGGGGGATTCTCTGTGAAGACTTTACCTTCGACAACGTCAAGGTCGTTACCCAGGCCATTGCCGACCATCTGCGCAACAACGGGCAGGACACCAAGGGGGTGGTGGTCGGTTTCGACAGCCGCTTCATGGGAGAGCGTTTCGCCCGGGAGACCGCCCGTGTCCTGGCCGGAGCCGGCATCAAGTCGTTTCTTTGCAACCGCGACACCCCGACCCCGGTGATTGCCTTCGAAATTCTCCGTCGCGGGGCCGGGGGGGGGATCAATTTCACCGCCAGCCATAACCCCTGCGAATATAACGGCATAAAATTCTCCCCCGATTGGGGGGGGCCGGCTCTCCCTGAAACCACCGGTGACATCGAACGGCGCGCCAACGCCATGCTTGGTGAAATCTGCTACAAGGAGATGCCCCTCGATTCGGCCCTGAAAGCCGGGCTCCTCGAGGAGATCGATCCCCGTCCCGCTTATTTTGCCGCCCTGCGGCAGATCGTCGATTTCGATGCCATCGCCCGTTCGGGGATGACCATCGCCGTCAACCCCCTTTACGGCACCGGCCGCGGTTATCTCGACACCCTCCTGCTCGAAGCCGGGGTCAAGGTCAAGACGATCAACAATCATCGTGATCCTTACTTCGGCGGACTTCCTCCCGAACCTTCGAAAAGCCACATCGGCGACTTTATCGCCATGATCCGGGGAGACGATTCCATCGCCCTGGGGCTGGCCACCGACGGCGATGCCGACCGCTACGGGATCGTCGACGGCGACGGCACCTTCATCGAGCCCAACTACATCCTCGCTCTCCTCTACGACTATCTGGTACGGGTCAAGAAAAAGAACGGCGACGTCGCCCGCTCCGTCGCCACCTCCCATTTCGTCGACGCCGTCGCCCGCCACCATGGCCTGCAGGTCCTCGAGACCCCCGTCGGCTTCAAATTTATCGGCGAATACATCCGCGACGGCCGCATCCTCATCGGTGGGGAGGAGAGTGCCGGCCTCACCGTTCGCGGCCATGTCCCCGACAAGGACGGCATTCTCGCCTGTCTGCTCGTGGCCGAAATGGTGGCCGTCGAAGGCAAACCCCTCACCGTTCTTCTTGCCGACCTTTATCGACGGGTTGGCGAATTTCACACTCACCGCGACAACATTCGCCTCTCCCCCGAACTCGAAGAGTCTTTCCCCGGACGGCTCGCCAAGCCGCCGGCCACTTTCGCCGGGAAGAAAATCGCCGAAGTGATCACCGTCGACGGCTCCAAATTCGTCCTCGATGACGGATCCTGGGTTCTCTTCCGCAAGTCCGGCACCGAGCCGGTCGTCCGCGTCTACGGCGAATCCTCCAGCGAGGCGGCTCTGAAGGTGCTGATGAAGGCCGCCGGTCAGTTCATTCGCGACTGATGATCGAAGAAATCGCTGAGACGCAAAAAGGCGGGGCATAAAGCCCCGCCTTTTTGCATTTCATAGAGGTGGTCACGCCACCCCCTGTCTATCCTCAGGTAAAACCGCCGCTGCCGCAACCGGCCGCCGTCGCGCCCCCTCCAGAAGAGGCTCCGGCGGCGGTGCGGGAGACCGTGCGCTCGGCCCGCGCACCGCAGGAAGGGCAGGGGAAGTCCCTCTCAGGTACCCGCTGAATCTTCTCAAAAATCCTGCCGCAAGAGGCACAGGCGTATTCATAGATCGGCATGACGTTCTCCTTCCTTGAATTTTTTGACATTATATTCAATTTGTCATATGTAAGCAAAGGAAAATTTGAGGCCCAGACGCTTCACCGGCCGGGCGCCCTCTCCCTGTACGATCTCCCTCTGTCGTCGAATCATTCCTGGGTCAGGTTCCAGACCAGGGTCTGGCCGCCGGTGATCGTCGCTTCATCGTTTCGACAACGAATTTTTATCGGTTCACACCCGCATTGCACACAGGTGACGGACAACCGTCTGGGGGTGACTTCCAGCTCCAGGGATAGACCGCGGTAGCGAAGCCGCATCTGGAGGCGACGGAGCTCGCGGGGGAGGCAGGGGTTGAAGCGCAACTGGTCGCCACGGGTTTCAATGCCGACATAGCCGCGCTGCATCAGGTCGACGGTCCCCGCCATGGCGCCGAGATGAATCCCTTCGTGGGTGGTGCCTCCCTGGATATCGTCGATGTCCGAACTCAGGGCTTCGGTGAAAAGCTGCCACGAACCTTCCCGGTCGCTACGGGACAGGACCCAGGAGTGCACCACCTGGCTCAGGGTCGAGCCGTGGGAGGTGCGTTCGAGGTAGTAAGCGATGTTTCGCGGGATCGTCTCGTACTCGAAGGGATAGCCGAGCCGCTCGAAGATCGAGGCGAGCTCGTCGGAGGAAAAGAGGTAAAAGAGCATCAGGACATCGGCCTGCTTCGAGCATTTGTAGCGGTTGGGCGTGTCTTTTTCCGCCTCAAGAATGCGGTCAAGGCGCATGACCCGGCCATGGCGGGCGCGGTAGGTCTTCCAGTCCAGTTCTTCGAGTTTGTCGTACCCCTCGAACTGGCTGAGGATATTGTCATCGTGAAAGACAAGGCGCATCCTGTGGCTGATATCCTCCCAGTTCTCCATCTCCTCATTGGACAATTCGAGGGTTTCTTTCAGCTCCAGGAGACGTTCGCCGGAAAGGATGTTCAGCATCTCAAGGGCACAGGTCAGGATCCATACCACCATCACGTTGGTGTAGGCATTGTTGTCGAGACCAGGCCGGTCCGAGCCGGGATAACTGTCGTGATATTCGTCGGGTCCCATGACGCCGAGAATTTCATAGCGCCCGAGGTTTTCATTCCAGGTTGTCAAGCCGGCACAGAAGCGGGCGATCTCGAGGATCATTTCCGCTCCATAAAAGGAGATGAATTCCGCGTCGCCGGTGACCTGATAGTAATGCCAGACGTTCCAGGCAATGGCGGCATTCACGTGGCGCTGCAGGTGCGAATTGTCGGGAATCCAGCGCCCCGACCGGGGATTGAGGTGGACATCCTGACTCTCCTCGCGCCCGTTGCTGCCGCTCTGCCAGGGGTACAGGGCACCTCGATAGCCGGCTTGTCTTGCCGCGGATCGAGCCTCGGGGAGACGACGATGACGGTAATGGAGAAGGGTGCGGGTGATTTCGGGGGTGCGCAGGTTGAGGAGGGGGAAGATAAAGAGTTCATCCCAGAAGACGTGGCCGCGATAGGCTTCGCCGTGCCAGCCGCGGGCGGGGACGCCGACATCGAGCTCGATGGTGTGAAAGGAGACGGTCTGCAAGAGGTGAAAAATGTGCAGGCGCAGAATCATCCGCACCCGTTCGCTGCCATCGGTTTCCCGGATGTCGAGTCCGTAGCGGCGCCACAGATGCGCCCAGGCGCGTCGGTGATGCTCCAGTAAATTTTCGAATCCGGGAGCCCGGGAAATCGCATTTATTGCTTCGAGGCCGCATTCGGAAATGGCCTCGTCGCGGCTGGTGAAGAGGGAGACCACTTTTTCAATGCGGACACTGCCGGACCTGGGCAGGTTCAGCTCGAAGGTCTGGCCGACGTATCCTTGAGATTCTTCAAGGTGACGTTCGGGGCTTTGCTCCCTCTCTTCGGAAAAAATGAGGGTCCGGGCCGCCAGGGCCATTTCGATACGTGACTGGCTGGTGCGAATCTTGAGGAAAATCGTCTCCTGGCTAGGCTGTCCGGTCGATATTGCTTGCAAATGTTCATTTGCCAGATCCCGGTAGCGCTCCACATTGCCGTTTTTGATCCGGCCGTCGAGGGCGCTGCGAAATTCGACCCGACCAGACCAGTTCTCGGCGGTGAGGGTCGTTTCGAGGGCGGCCAGGTGCCGATTGCACATGTGGACCATCCGCCGCTGCCGCAGTCGGCTGATCCGTTGCTCGCTGTCCTGAAAGCGAACCGTGCGCTGGAGGAGGCCGCATTCGAGATCGAGCTCCTGACGAAAGGAGAGGATTTTCACCCTTTCAAGTTCGAACCAGGGTCCTTCTTCAATGCGGAAGCTCAGGGGGAGCCAGTTGGGGAAATTGACCAGATCTTCATTCTCGATGGTTCGTCCGGCAATTTGGGTCGTGAGCCGGTTATAGCCTCCGGCGAGATAGGTCCCCGGGTAGTGGACCCCGTCGGCCGCCGCTTCCGGAGCCGCCCCCCGAGTGCAGAAGTAACCGTTGCCCAGAGTACACAAGGCCTCGCGCAAACCCTCCTTTTCCGGCTCGTAGTTTTCGTAAATCAGGGACCAGCCGTTCATGAAGTGTTCAACTCCTCCAGATAATCGCACAGGGTCTGCAGGAAAATTCGGACCTCGGCCGTGTCTTCCAGGGCGTAGCGGGCATGGGTCGGGCGGTCTTCGTCGCGCACCAGGATGCCGATGCCCTGATTTTCGATTTCGCGCAGGGCGTCTTCGTCGGTGAGGTCGTCGCCGAGATAGATGGGGACCACGTCGCGCCGGTCGAGGTCGAGTTTCTGCAGCAGCCAGGAAAGGGCCTTGCCCTTGTGCCAGTCGATGTCGGGGCGCAGCTCGAAGATCATCTTGCCGCCGGTTTTGCACAGGCCGGGGTTTACGGCGAGGACCTCGTCGACCGCTTCTTCCACTTGCGGGCGGTCGCTCTCGGCGACTCGTCGGAAATGCACGGCGATGGCGAATTTCTTGCGCTCGACCTGCGCGCCATCGATCCCGTCGAGCCGCTGGTGCAGGCCTTTTTCGGCGTTGTCGAGGGCCGGCAGGTAGTCTTTGCCCTGCTCGAACTCCATTTTTTCACCGGCCGGGCCGGCGATGTCGAAACCGTGGCTCCCCGCGTAGTAAATCCCTTCGATTCCGGCGAGCTTTTCAACGTCGCGGCGGTCGCGGCCGCTGACGATGGCCACGGTGCAATACCCGGCCAAATCCCTGACCGTCTGGCGCATCTCATCGGAAATGGCCGCATCTTCGGGGCGTTCGACGATGGGAGTCAGGGTGCCGTCGTAGTCGAGGAACAGGGCGGGGCGCTTGCGCTTGAGGAGGCAGGAGATATCGTTGAACCGGTCGAGGGCCGAGGGGAGGGCGTCGGTTGTTCTTTCACGGGGCGCCGGTGCGACCCGGACTTCGGAGAGATCGTCGACCACGACATCGGCGTATCTGGCTAACTCGGCGCGTTGCCCGGCACGGTCGACGCCGATCACCAGTCCGAAGCCGCCGGCGCGCCCCGCCTCTACCCCCGACTGGGCATCCTCCACCAACACCGAGCGCCGGGGCGCGACGCCGAGTTTTTTCGCCGCCGCCAGAAAGACGTCGGGCGCCGGCTTGCCGGGAATGCCCATCTCCTCGGCGTCGAGTCCGTCGACGCGGGCGTCGAACAGGTCGGCGACTCCGGCCGAGGCGAGGACCTTGCGGGCATTTTTGCTGGCCGAAATTATCGCGGTTTTGATCCCGGCCCGTTTCAGATCTTTAATGACCCGAACCGTCGAGTCGTAGCTTCTGGCGCCTTTTTCTTCGAGGACCTCGTTGAAATAGAAGTTCTTGCGGTTGCCGAGACCGCAGATGGTTTCCTCGTACGGGTCGTCGTCCCTGGTTCCCTCCCTCAGTTCGATCCCCCGGGAGGCCAGAAAATCCCGAACTCCGTCGTAGCGGGGCTTGCCGTCGACATAGCGGGTGTAGTCGGTGGCGATGTCAAAGGGTTCAAATCGTTTACCTTGGCGGGTGGCAAGTTCGTTAAGGAAATGGTCGAACATTTTCTTCCAGGCGGCCGAATGCACATGGGCGGTCCTAGTGACGACGCCGTCCATGTCGAAAATGACGGCATCGAACTTCTCAGGGGAGATGATGAGGCGCTGGTCGGTCATGGTGTCCTTCCTGATTCATTGACGGGGTTTTTTATACCCTATCACGATATGGATCCCATTTTTACACCGTATGCTTGGTGCGCCTGGCGCCAATGGGCCGAGTGGTCGAGAAGGTGTGAGTAACTTTCGCAGAGGCAACGGTAAAATAAAACTTATCCGGCGTCGGGACCTTGTCAATGAAGTGAATAATCCGCTGAATGAATGGCATTTTTTTGGCCTGAATTCAACCGTCTCCGTTTGACTGGCGATCCACAACTGATACAACGAAACATAGCCGTGGTGATCGGACGGAACGATTCTCCCGGCGGAGCTGCCGGGCAAAGGGGTGTAGGGCGAGCTGCCTCAAGGAGATTCGAATATGATGCCGAAAAACGACCCCATCCGCTGGTTTGAAGATCTCAGCAATCAGGACGTCGCTCTGGTCGGCGGCAAGAACGCCTCCCTCGGCGAGATGATCGGCACCCTCAAGGCCGAGGGCATCCAGGTACCCGACGGTTTCGCCACCACTTCCGAAGCCTACCGCCGCTACCTTGCCGAGAACGACCTGGAGGAGAAAATCCGCGGGCGGCTTGACGAACACCGGAAGGGCGCCAAATCGCTGCACCAGACCGGCGACTCCATCCGCCGCATGATCCGTCGAGGAAAATGGCCCGAAGGGATCGCCGTGGCCATCGGCGAGGCCTACCGCGAGCTTTGCCGCCGCCGCGGCGAGGAGGAGGTCTCGGTGGCCGTGCGCAGCAGCGCCACCGCCGAGGATCTCCCCGACGCCAGCTTCGCCGGCCAGCAGGAGACGTTTCTCAACGTCACCGGCGAGGAGGAGCTGCTCGACGCCTGCCGCAAGTGCTACGCCTCGCTCTTCACGGACCGGGCGATCAGCTACCGCCAAAACAAGGGTTTCGATCACATGCAGGTGGCCCTCTCGGTCGGGGTGCAGACGATGGTGCGTTCGGACAAGGCCGGTGCCGGGGTGATGTTTTCCATCGACACCGACACCGGCTTTCCCGAAGTCGTGGTCATCGAAGCCGCCTGGGGGCTGGGGGAAAACGTGGTGCAGGGGACGGTGACGCCGGACAGCTATACGGTCTTCAAACCGCTGCTCGAAAAGAGAAACCTCAAACCGATCCTGGGCAAAAAACTCGGCAACAAGGAAAAAAAGCTGGTCTATGCCCGCAGCGCCGGGCAAACCACCCGAAACATCGACACTTCGGCCCGGGAGCGGCGGACCTTTGTTCTCTGCGACGATGAAATCCTGCAACTGGCCCGCTGGGCCGTGGTGATCGAGCGCCACTACGGTCGACCGATGGACATGGAATGGGCCAAGGATGGGGAGTCCGGGGAAATCTTTATCGTCCAGGCCCGTCCCGAAACGGTTCAGTCGCGCAAGGCAGCGGGGGTGCTCAAGACCTATGCCCTCAAGGAGAAAGGCGAAGTTCTGTTCAGCGGGATCGCCATCGGCGAGGCGATCGCCTCCGGCAAGGCTCAGGTGATTCGGAGTGCCAGCGAAATTGACCTCTTCGAAGAGGGGAACATTCTCGTCACCGGCATGACCGACCCCGACTGGGTGCCGATCATGAAGAAGGCCGCCGGCATCATCACCGACCACGGCGGCCGCACCTCCCACGCCGCCATCGTCAGCCGCGAACTCGGCATCGCCGCCGTCATCGGCACCGAGCACGGCACCAGCGAACTCGAGGACGGTCAGGCAGTCACCCTCTCTTGCGCCGAGGGGGAGCAGGGGAAGGTTTACGCCGGTCTCCTGGAATTCACCGAAACCGAGGTGAATCTCGACGACCTCCCCGAGATCAAAACCCAGATCATGCTGAACATCGCCAGCCCGGCGGCGGCCTCCCGCTGGTGGCGCCTGCCGTGCCGGGGGATCGGTCTGGCGCGCATGGAATTCATCATCAACAGCATCATCCAGGTTCACCCCATGGCCCTGCTCAAGTACGACGAGCTCGAAGACAGGGACGCCAAGCGCCGTATCCGGGAGTTGACGCGAAACTATGCGGACAGAAGCGAGTACTTCGTCGATCAGCTCGCCCAGGGGATCGCCACCATTGCCGCCAGCCGGTATCCCGATCCGGTGATCGTGCGCATGAGCGACTTCAAAAGCAATGAGTACGCTGAACTGATCGGCGGCCGGCAGTTCGAATTGGCCGAGGAAAATCCCATGCTCGGCTTCCGCGGCGCCTCCCGCTACTACAGCGAGCGCTACCGCGCCGGCTTCGCCCTCGAGTGCGCGGCGATCAAGCGGGTGCGCGAAGAGATCGGGCTCTCCAACGTCGTGGTGATGATTCCCTTCTGCCGCACGCTCAAAGAGGCCGACCGGGTGCTCGAGGTCATGGCGGAGGAAGGTCTTGTGCGGGGCCAGTTGGGACTCGAGGTCTACGTGATGGTGGAGATCCCCGCCAACGTGATTCTCGCCGAGGAGTTTGCCGCTCGCTTCGACGGCTTCTCCATCGGCTCCAACGACCTGACCCAGCTCACCCTCGGCGTCGACCGCGATTCGGCAATGCTCAAGGAACTCTTCGACGAACGGGATGAGGCGGTGATGACCACCATCCGCCAGGCGATCCGGGCGGCCAAAAAAACCGGCACCAAAATTGGGATCTGCGGCCAGGCGCCCAGCGATTACCCTGATTTCGTCGCCTTCCTGGTGGAGGAAGGGATCGATTCCATCTCCCTCAATCCCGACAGCGTGATCGGCGTCATCCGTCGTGTCGCCGAGGTGGAATCGCGGCGGATTTGAATAGTCCCGATCTTCTCCCCGTCTGGCCTTTATCCCGGCAGTTTTGCCGCCAGGACATCGGCCTTTTCGATGACAGGGGGGGTGGAGAGCAGGTCTTCAGCATTCGCCATGAGCGCCGCGGCGACCCTTCCGGAGAGATGAGCCTCCCGTCCTTTCTCGTCAGGAAAGGCGTCAAAGATCCCGAAGGTCGAGGGCCCGAGACGGAGACCGAACCAGGCGACGGTGTCCGGTTCGTCTTCGACGAGGGGGAGTCCGTTGAGAAGAAATTTCTCCACCTCTTTCTCTTTACCCGGCTTTGCTTCCAGACGTACGAACAAGGAGACTTTGGGCATGGGTATTCCTCCTCGATGCAAAAGGATAGTCTTGCGTTTTGTTCCGATTTTGTCCAAAATTCCAAGAAAATTAAACCGGTGGCGGATCAGTTTTTACTCTATCGCCAATCAGATAGCGGTCAAGCCCGGGCACAGAATACAATCCGGGTCAACACCTGGCATTCTGCTCCTGTTGAAATTTCACGGTCGAATCGGCAGCGATCAGGTCGAAAAAATCTCATGCATTTCCCTGCTGCCCCATCCTTTTGCGAACATGACTCCGGAAGAATTCCGATGACAAGGAGAGGTGATGAAATCGAATCCGAGACTCAATGCAGCTATTCTAGAAGTCGTCCAGAATCAGATCGAATCGAACGATCCCCCTGAAACCAGTCAAACCCTCCATCGCCTCATGGCCGAGGGGTATTCCCCGGTTGAGGCAAAGGCGCTCGTTGGCAGTGTCGTTGCGGCCGAGGTCTATTATGTGATGAAAGAGGGGACGCCCTTCGATATCAACCGATTTGTCGCCGCCCTTCACAAACTCCCGGTCATCCATCGCTGAAAATCAGGGGGCATCGGAGCGGTCGAAACTCAAGAAACAAGCTCCATGCCGGTGCGTGTCTTTGACGACAGAAAAATCCCTTTGAGAAGGTAATCCATGACCCTGAATGAAAAACTTCTCGGCCTGAAGGCGGCCTCCCGTGGAAAGCTTTCAGCGGAAACCCAAAAAATCATGGCCGATGCCTTAAGCGCCATCGAAGCCACGGACCAGAAGGGCCGGGCGCTGGCCCCTGGCGACGCTGCGCCGGCATTTACCCTGGCAGATCACGCCGGGAGGCTCTGGACATCGACGGAGCTCCTTAAGGAGGGACCGCTGGTGGTCAATTTCTTTCGGGGGAGCTGGTGACCGTATTGCAACGCGGAGCTGGAGGCTCTGCAGAGGATATTGAACGAAATTAAGGCCCTGGGCGCCAACCTGGTGGCCGTGTCGCCGATTGAGAGGCGTTTTGCCGCCAGAACCGTTGACAAGTATGGGCTGCGGTTTCCGGTACTGGTCGACCCGGGGAACGAGGTTGCCAGCGCCTTTCAGCTGACCATCGTCGTTCCCGAACCCCTGCGGGACGTCTATTACGGATTCGGCATCGATCTCGAGCGGGTGAACGGCGACCGGAGCTGGACACTCCCTCTTCCGACGCGCTATGTGATCGGAACCGACGGTCTCATCGTCGATGCCCGGACCAACACCGACCACACCCTGCGCCCGGAACCGGAGGAGACCTTGGCCGTTCTGCGAAGGATCAAGGATGGGGCCTAGGGGAAGGGACCGATCCCGTGCAGGGTATTTTTTGAAAAAAAAGGCGGGGCATGGCGCCCCGCCTTTTTTTGTGACTTGTCTCCTAGCCTCAGCCGAGGATCTGCTTGAGGTCCTCTTCGGCGGTGGTGATGGGGCCGATATTGAAGTTCTCCACCAGAAAGTTGAGGACGTTGGGGGTGATGAAGGCCGGCAGTGTCGGTCCGAGCTTGATGTTTTTGATTCCGAGGTGCAGCAGGGTGAGGAGGATCGCCACCGCTTTCTGCTCGTACCAGGAGAGGATCATCGACAGCGGCAGGTCGTTGACGTCGCATTCGAAGGCGCCGGCAAGGGCGACGGCGATCTGGATGGCGCTGTAGGCGTCGTTGCACTGGCCGATGTCGAGGAGGCGCGGGATGCCGCCGATGTCGCCGAAGTCGAGTTTGTTGAAGCGGTACTTGCCGCAGGCCAGGGTGAGGATGACGGTGTCCTTGGGGGCTTTCTCGGCGAATTCGGTGTAGTAGTTGCGCCCGCTCTTGGCGCCGTCGCAGCCGCCGACGAGGAAGAAGTGGCGGATCTGGCCGGCCTTGACGGCGGCGATGACCTTGTCGGCGACGCCGAGAACGGCGTTGTGGCCGAAGCCGGTGAGGATCTCCTGGCCGAGGTTTTCTTTAAAGCCCGGGAGCTCCTGGGCCTTTTTGATGACGGTGGAAAAATCCCAGCCGGCGATGTTCTTCACGTCGGGCCACTGGACGAGGCCCCAGGTGAAGAGGCGGTCCTTGTAGGACTCGGCGGGGCGCTGGATGCAGTTGGTGTTGAAGATGATGGCGCCGGGGAAAGAGGTGAATTCCTTGGCCTGATCCTGCCAGGCGCCGCCGAAGTTGCCGACGAGGTGGCTGTACTTTTTGAGGCCGGGGTAGCCGTGGGCCGGGAGCATCTCGCCGTGGGTGTAGACGTTGACGCCGGTCCCCTCGGTCTGCTTGAGGAGTTCTTCGAGCATGCGCAGGTCGTGACCGGAGACGAGGATCGCCTTGCCGGCCTTGGTGCCGAGCTGCACGGGGGTCGGCACCGGATGCCCGTAGCTGTCGGTGTTGGCCTTGTTAAGGAGCTCCATGGTGACCAGGTTGATGCGGCCGCATTCCATGGCCAGGCCGACGAAATCCATCAGGCCGAGGCTCTTGTCGAGGGTGGCGGCGAGGAATTTATGGGTGTAGGCGTAGATCTCGTCGTTTTCCAGGCCGATCACCAGGGCGTGGTGGGCGTAGGCGGCGTACCCCTTCATGCCGTAAATGAGGATTTCCTGCACGCTCTTGACGTCGGGGTCGATCGTCTCGTCCTTGACGCCGTGCTTCTCGCCGAGGGCGATCAGTTCAGCGGTGGAGCCTGCAGTGAAGGGGAGGGCGGCTTCGGGGATGGAACCGGTGTAGGGAGCTCCTGCGGCCGTCGTATAGAGGGTCCTGGCCTTGTCGAGGAGGGTTGCTGCCTTGCGTACCAGTTTGGCGATTTCTTCGGCGTCGAAGTCGACGTTGGTGACGGTGGTGAAGAGGCCGTCGAGCATGAAGCGGTCGATCTCCTGGTCCTTGGCTCCCTTTTCCCGGGCGAGGTTGGCCCAGAAGGCGATCCCCTTGAGGGCGAAAACCAGCTGGTCCTGCAGGGTCGAGACGTCCGGTTGCTTGCCGCAGACGCCGATCTTGGTGCAACCGCCGTTGGCGGTCTGCTCACACTGGTAACAGAACATGTTTTTCTCCTTGGTTGTTGGGGTGGGTTTTCCGTTCGATAGGCCGAAGAATTGCCAGAGTTTCTGCATGGAGGCTCCGTGAAGGGGGCGGAATCGAGAGCTGGGGGATGATACTACTCTGAAATCCGCACTGTTGGTGTATAATCTACGGGAAATCATTCCCGTTTTGGTGAGGCCAAGGTAGGCCATGCGGGATCCTTGAGCCTTGACCGAAGTCAAATTTCGGGAAAAAGGTATTTTTTTTACCTTGATGGGCCAAAAAACTTTCAACGCAGAGGCGCTGAGGGAAAACAGAGGACGCAAGGAAAGCTTTGGAAAACAATTCTTTGTAAAGAGATCCGTATTTACGGCGGGAGAATCATGACAGGTGAAAAGCGCCGCTACTGGCTGATGAAATCGGAACCGAACTGCTTTTCCTTTGACGACCTTAAAGGTCGCCCCGAGAAAACCGAGCATTGGGACGGGGTGCGGAACTTCCAGGCACGCAACCTGCTGCGCGACGAGCTCAAACCCGGCGATGGCGTCCTCTTCTATCACAGCAACACCAGGGAACCGGCGATCGTCGGCCTGGCAAAGGTGGTGCGCGGCGGCTACCCCGATCACACCGCTCTCGATCCCCGCTCGGACCACTTTGACCCCCGCTCGACGGAGGGCAACCCCATCTGGTTCATGGTCGACGTTCAGTCCCTGAGGCCTTTGCCGGCGCCCTTGACCCGGGATGACCTTCGCCGCCATCCCCTCCTCTCCGGGATGGGGGTGCTGAAAAAGGGGAATCGCCTTTCGGTGCAGCCGGTCTCGGCCCAGGAGTGGCAGGGGGTGCTGGAAATTTCCGGAGTGCCGGATCCCTTTGAGAAATAAGGATCCGCAAACCGGTTCCTTTAACGCCCAGGGCACCAAGTCGTCCGTGAGTCCTGTCGAAAGTTGACGGGGCAATGTTTTGAGTTGAAGAATAGGTAATCACCTATAATGCGTGGCCGCGAATTTCTTCGCGGCGGGGTTTCTTTGGAGGAATCATGAACAGGTTCATCAAAATTTCCGCAATTGTCGCCGGAGCCGTCGTCGTCCTGATCGTCGCCCTGATCGTTCTCGCCCAGGTCCTCATTACCCCGGAGAGGGTCAGGGAAACCGTCCTCCCACTGGCCGAAAAGGCCCTGCACCGCAAGGTCGCCCTCGGCGAAATCGACGTCAGCCTCTTTTCGGGGATTTCCATACAGGACATCCGGGTCCAGGAAAAGGCGGGGGAGGAGGATTTTGTCGCCGCCGACCGCATTGTGCTGCGTTACCGCATCTGGCCCCTATTTTTCCTGCGGGTGGTGGTCGACGAGGTGCGGCTCGAGGGACCGAAGATTCGCATCGAGCGACTGGCCGACGGCAGCTTCAACTTCAGCGATCTGACGGCCCCCGCCTCCGCGGAGACTCCGGCACCGAAGGAAGAACCGGCATCGGAAAATGGGAAGGAGATCAGCCTGTTGGTGGCCAGAGTCGTCGTCAGCGGCGGCGAGATCCTCTTTTTCGATCATGCAGCCGGAGCCGCCACCCCCTATCGCTACCAGCTCAGCGACCTCGCCCTGGAGGCCAGCGACATCTCCCTGGACCGTCCCTTCCCCTTTTCCGTCAAAGTGCTGTTGAACGGCTCGGTCCTGACGCTGGACGGCGAAGCAAACGTGGCCGAGGGAAGCGGCAAGGTGAAGGTCAATCTTGCGGGTCTTGACGTCACGGCTTTTGCCCCCTACTACCGCAGCGCCATTCCGGGGGATCTCGAGGGGCTCAAGCTGAGTCTCGATGTCGTCGCCGAGAAAGGAGCTGGGAAGCTCTCCTCCAAGGGGTCGGTGGTTGTCAAGGAGCTCGACCTGATTCTCGATGCCATGAAGGAGAGCCCGCTGCGCGACGCCAGGTTCAATCTCGACTACGCCCTCGATGTCGACCTGGCCGCCAAGACCCTGACCCTCGGAGCGAGCCGGGCGGTCCTTAACGGGATCGTTGCCGAGTTTGACGGCACGGTGAGCGCCTATGATGTGAAGCCGCTTCTCGACCTGAACCTCGCCCTGCCGGGGCTCGACCTGCGCCGCACCCTGGCCGCCCTCCCTGATAACCTCGTTGCCGCGGCCAAGGGGATGGATCCCGCCGGGACTGTTGACGCCAAGGTTCATCTGTACGGAACCCTCGAGGATCCAGGCAAACTCCTCAAGGACGGCGAGGTGAGCCTGACGGATGTGGCGGTCAGCGCCGGCGGGATGCGCCCGGCGCTCAGCGGTCGCATCCATCTGTCGGGGGATACCCTGCAGACCGAGAAACTGCAGCTTAAAATCGGCGACAACCTTCTTCAGGTCGATCTGCAGGGTAAAAATCTCTTTGGCGATCCGGTGGTCCTTTCCAGTCGCATCACCGCCGACAAGCTTCTTGTCGACCCGCTCCTCGGCCCCCCCCCGACAGCGGCGGCAGAGGCCGCTCCGGCCACCAGGGACGCGGCTCAGGCCGAGGAGCTCGGGCCCCTGGCGATCCCCCTCAGGGCCAGCGGCGAGGTTCGGGTCCAGCAGGCGCTCTATAAGGGGCTGGTCATCGACGCCCTGGCCCTCGATTGGCGTCTGGAGAAAAATGTCCTGACGGTGGAGAAATTGACCGGAACTCTGGCCGGAGGGACTTTCACGCAGAATGCCCGGGTCGATCTCGGCAAGAAGGGGCTCGTCTACACGACCGCACTGGAGCTCAAGGGAGTCCAGGCCGATCCCCTGGTGACCGCTTTTGCCCCCAAATCCGCTGGGACCCTCTTCGGCAACCTCGATCTGACGGCCCGCTTCGACGGGCGGGGAACCCTGGCCGAAACGGTGAAGAAAAATCTTTCAGGGAAGGGACGTTTTGCGCTCGCCGAGGCCCGCCTCACCGGTTCGGGGATCGCCCGGGGGCTTTCGGATTATCTCCAGCTCGAAGAGTTGCGGGATGTACGCTTTGCCAAGGCCGAGGGGGAGTTCACCATCGAACAGGGACGGGTCAAGGTCGCCGCCGATTTTGGCGGGAGTAAACTGCGGCTTTCTCCCCGGGGGAGCGCCGGCCTCGACGGTAACCTCGATCTGGTTCTCGATACCCGCCTTTCCCCTGAGTTGACCGGCAAGCTCGACAGCCATGGCAAGGTCAGCGGCTATTTCAAGGACGCGCAGGGGTGGGGACAGGTGCCCCTGAAGCTCTCCGGAACCGTTGCGGCCCCGCGCTTCACTCTCGACGCTTCGGCGGTCAAGGGACAGGTCAAGGAAAAGGCCCGGGAGCAGTTGCAGAAGACGCTGGAGAAGAAGCTCTTCAAGAAAGGGACTCCTGCCGAGCCGGGGACCCCGGAAAGCCAGGATCCCGCCAAAAAGGCCCTCGATGACGCCCTCAAGGGGTTGTTCGGCCGTTGACATGTTCTGTTTTTTCGTGGTAGAGGTGCCCCAAAAAAAACAGGAGCTTGCCACATGACCGGAATGGAAGACTACAGTGGATTTGAGGTGATCAGGGCCGCCATGGAAGTTGAGAAGAACGGCCACCGTTTCTACTCGACCATGGCGCAAAAAGCCAAGAGCGAAATTGCCAGGGAGATCTTCGCCTGGCTGGCCCAAGATGAGGTGGCCCACCTCAAAACCCTCGAGGATCTCGTCCCGCAATACCAGGAGGGGGCCTTCTGGGACGATGAGGAGATTTTTCTCCCCTACCTGCGGCGCTTCTCAGACAGCGAAATCTTCCCCTCCGCCGAGCGCCTGGAGAAAGTCCTGCAGTCGGGGGATAGCGACTTTAAAGCCCTCGACCTGGCTATCGAGGCCGAGGAAAAATTCGCCGCCTACTTCCACAAGGCCGCGATCCACGCCCGCACCCGCGAAGGGAAGGACGCCTTCGCCTGGCTCGCCGGCGAAGAGGACCGTCACGCTGCAGTCCTCAAGGAGCGCAGGGCCAAGCTCCAGGCCGCCTGAACGCAACAGTTTCGGTTCAAAAAAGAAAAGGGGCGTCCTGAGGGACGCCCCTTTTCTTTTTGTCTCACGCCCCCTTCTGCGGAGGGTCTTTGCCGAATAACTTGAGGAGGAGCAATATCCCCGGGAAAAGATGGAAAAGGAGGTCGAAGATGTCGACGGGCCGGCTCAGGGTCCCCTTAAAAAGCATGCGGATCTTCTCGAAGAGGTGCGGTTCGGGGACGAAGGGGGCCAGCCCGAGGAGAATCGAAAAGAGGATCAGGAGGGGGTAGGGGATCTCGTTCAGGATCGGCAGCTTCATCGATCGTCTCCGGGGGCTATTTCCCTGCTGAAACGGGTCTTTTCCGTGGCGCAGACCTCCCGTCCGGGGCAGTCGGCGCGCCTGCACGGTTCGACGTGAATCGTCACGTCAGAACCGCGAACCTCCTGCTCGATGCGCTTTTCCAGGTGATCGGCGATGTCGTGGGCCTCTTCCACCGAGAGGTGTTTGCAGACGGTCAGATGAAAGTCCATGATCTTTTGCGAACCGGCGCGGCGGGTGCGCAGGTTGTGGTAGTCGAGAAGATCCCCCTGGTGGGATTCGATCAGCCGCTGCACCTCCTGGCGCACCGCCTCGGGGAGCTCTTCGTCGAGGACGTCCCCCAGGCCGCGACGCACCAGGCGCAGGGCCTCGAAGAGGATGTAGCAGGCGACCAAGAGCGACAGCACCGGGTCGAGCCAGGGGATGTTGACGAAGTTGATCACCACCAGCCCCGCCAGAAGGGCGAGGTTGGTGTAGACGTCCATGGAAAAATGAAGGGAGTCGGCCTGCAGTGCCGAGGAGTCGGTTTCTCTGGCGACCCGGCGCAGGTAGCGGCTGATGCAGAAGGAGGCCAGGGCGCTGAAGAGGAGGACCGACATCCCCTGGCCGAGGCGTGCCAGGGCGACCCCCGAAGAGAGGCGTCGGATCGATTCGAAGATGATCCACCCGCCGGAGGACGCAATGACCAGAGCCTGGATAATGGTCGCCAGCGTTTCGTACTTGCCGTGGCCGAAGGGGTGCTTCTCGTCGGCGGGCTCTTCGGCCTTGTGGATTGCCAGATAGTTGATCCCCGACATGAAGATGTCGAGGAGCGAATCGATGGCCGATGAGAGGACCGCCAGGGAACCGGTCGTTATTCCGACCACGAGTTTAATGAGGGCCAGCCCGGTGGCGGTGGCCATCGAAAAGCGGGCGGCCCTGATTTTCGGGTTGAGTCTGTTCATCCCCGCATGCCCTCTGTCCCCGTGCGCCGTCAATCCTTCAGGGAGCATTCCTGCTCCCAGGCCAGATAGCCGTCGTTTTCGATAGCCCAGAAGGCCTCGATGCGCTCCCCGTAATAGTCGCGGTCGGCGCAGTCCTTCTCGATGTCGGCCAGCAGGGACTCGTCGACCAGGTTCACCTTCCGGCAGTAGCGGTAGAAGGCGAGGGTTCCGGAGAGAATGTCGCCGAGCTCGGCCAGGTTCGGTTCGAGAGTCCTGACGATATACCAGTTGCCGGCGAACTGCCGCAACCGTCCGGGACGGAGGGCGAAGATGTTCTCCTGGCGGTCGGGGATGACGAACTCCCGGAGGAAATAGTCGGCGCCATAGGCCAGGGCGCTGGCCTCCTCGGCGGTGCGACCCTCCTCGACGAGGTCGAGGTAGAAGGATTTGAGAAATTCCGAGCACAATCGGTCGACGCGAATTTCGTCTTGCAGATTCCGGACCTCGAACTGCTCGGGGGCAAAGAGCGCTTCCTGATCCTCTTTTACAGTATGATCGGACATGACACCTCCTGCAATGGGGCCTTTTATTAGCATCCGCGCGGTCGGCGGGTCAAGGGATTTTCCTACGGGATAAGGCTATTTACATCACCGGGGCGGTTTGTTAACATAACGCCTTCTTTAATCTTTACCGCCGGGGATTTTTTCGACCCGCGGCGGGAGCTCCCCTCAAGGATGGCCCTTTCATGAGCAGCACCACCCCCATGATGCGTCAGTACCTGGAAATCAAGTCCCAGTATCCCGACGCCATCCTCTTTTTTCGCCTCGGCGATTTCTACGAAATGTTTCTGGAGGACGCCGTCACCGCCTCCCGCGTTCTCGACATCACCCTGACCTGCCGCAACAAGGGGGCGGCCGAAGAGATTCCTCTCTGCGGCATCCCCTTTCACAGCTCCCAGCCCTATATCGCCCGCCTGGTGGAAAACGGCTACAAGGTCGCGGTCTGCGAACAGGTGGAAGACCCGAAAACGGCCAAGGGAATCGTCCGTCGCGAGGTGGTGCGGGTCGTCTCTCCCGGCCTGGTCCTCGACACCGAGTCCCTCAAGCCCAAGGAAAACAATTATCTGGTGGCCTTGGCCGAAGGCGACGCCGGCCGTTACGGTGTGGCGGTCCTCGACATCACCACGGGAGAGTTCCGTGTGACCGAAACCGCCGGCCTCGACGGAGTGCGCAGCGAACTCACCGCGCTCAACCCCCGGGAGGTCATGGTCGCCGACGGCGCCGAAGGGACTTCGCTGCGTCAGGGTCTTGCCGCCATCCTCGCCGGGCGCATGGTCAACCTCCTCCCCGAATGGACCTTCGAGAGCGACCGTGCCGCCGGGCTTCTCACCGACTTCTTTGCCTGTGGCTCGCTGGCAGCCTTCGGTTGCGCCGGACTCCCCGGCGCCGTCCGCGCCGCCGGCGCCATTCTCCATTACCTGCAGGAGACCCAGAAATACGATCTCGGCCATATCCGCCCCCTGGCGACCTATCATACCCGGGATTACATGGTCCTCGACGAGACCTCGCGGCGCAACCTGGAACTGACCGCCACTCTTCACGACGGCGGCAAAAAAGGTTCGCTTCTCGGGGTCCTCGACCGCACCGTCACCGCCATGGGAGGGCGAAGGCTGCGCCAGTGGATCAACCAGCCACTGGTGGATGTGGGACGGATTCAGGGGCGCCACCAGGCGGTGGCCGAAATGGTGGAGAAGAGCCTGCTGCGGGACGAGCTGCGCGCCGCCCTCGATGGCGTCTACGACCTGGAGCGTCTCAACGCCAAGATCGCCATGGCTAGCGCCAACGCCAAGGATCTGGCGGCCCTGCGTTCTTCGCTGATGCGGCTTCCGGCGCTCATCGACCTGCTGCAGGGGGTGGAGGCTCCCTTTCTCCTCGAGCTCGGTTCCGGGATCGATCCCCTTCTCGATGTCTGTGAACTCCTTTGCGGCGCCATCGTCGACGATCCTCCCTTTGTCCTGCGGGAGGGGGGGCTGATCCGCGACGGCTACCATGACCCCCTCGACGAACTGCGCCTGATCAGCCGGCAGGGGAAGGGGTGGATCGCCCGCCTCGAGCAGCAGGAGAAGGAGCGCACCGGGATCTCGACGCTCAAGGTCCGTTTCAACAGGGTCTTTGGCTATTACATCGAGGTGACCCGCAGCCATCTCGGAAAGGTCCCCGACGACTACCAGCGCCGCCAGACCCTGGCCAACGCCGAGCGCTATATCACCCCGGCACTCAAGGAGTACGAGGAGAAGGTCCTCGGCGCCGAGGAGCGCCTGGTGGAGATCGAATACGACCTCTTCCAGGAGGTGCGCCAACAGACGTCCCGCCAGGGACGACGCATCCAGCAGGTCGCCGACGCCCTGGCGACGCTCGATGTCGTCTTCGGGCTCTCCGAGCTGGCCCATGAGCGCAACTACGTCGTCCCCGAGATGGACGACAGCGGCGACCTGGTGCTGGTGGAGGGGCGGCACCCGGTGATCGAGGCGATGAGCCTCTCCGAGCGGTTCGTCGCCAACGACGTGACCCTCGATACCCGCGAGAATCAGATCCTGATCATCACCGGCCCCAATATGGCCGGCAAATCGACCTTCATGCGCCAGATCGCCCTGGTCACCCTCATGGCCCACATGGGGAGCCTGGTTCCGGCGCGCTCGGCGCGGATCGGGGTGGTCGACCGCATTTTTACCCGGGTCGGGGCCAGCGACAATCTGGCTCGCGGCCAGTCGACCTTCATGGTCGAGATGACCGAGGCGGCCAACATCCTCAACCATGCCACCCCCCGCAGCCTCATCGTCCTCGATGAGATCGGTCGCGGCACCTCGACCTTCGACGGCATCAGCATCGCCTGGTCCGTCGCCGAGTACCTGCACGACAACCCCGCCGTCGCCGCCAAGACCCTCTTCGCCACCCACTATCACGAACTCACCGATCTCGCCCTGACCCGGGAGCGGGTGAAGAACTACAACGTGGCCGTCAAGGAGTGGAACGACCAGATCATTTTTTTGCGCAAGATCGTCAAGGGGGGCGCCAGCCATTCCTACGGTATCCAGGTGGCGCGTCTCGCCGGGTTGCCTGCGGCCGTCATCGACCGCGCCCGGGAGGTGCTGCGCAATCTCGAGTCGGGGGAATTCGAACGGGAAGGGGAGCCGCGCCTGGCCCGCAGCCGTCGGGGGAAGAGCTCCGTTCCCGTTCCCCAGCTCTCCCTCTTCGACAGTGAAAGCGACGAAATCCGCCGCCGTCTTGACGAACTCGACACTGCGGTCCTCACTCCCCTGGAGGCCCTCAATATCCTCGACCAACTCAAGAAAATGGTGTAACCAATGAGATTGTTTAGGATTTTGCTCCTATTTTCTCTCCTCTGCCTCTCCTGCGCCGGGCCCGTCGTGGCGGCCGGTGCCGAGCAGGCCTACAGGAAGGCCACCGAGAGCCATCAGCGGTTGATGGGCTCGGCCAAGAAGCAGCAGCACCGGGACCAGTGGCTGGCCGTTCTCGACCGTTTCACCGCCGTCGTCGAGATGGCGCCCGGATCGAGTACCGCCGCCGACGCCCTCTTTATGGCGGCGCAAACCTGCGAAGGTCTCTATCGGGTCTCCTGGGTGAAAAACGATGCCCGGCGCGCCGTGGAACTCTACCTCAACCTCGCCCGGCAGCACGGCGAAAGCTCCCTGGCCGACGACGCCCTGGCCCGGGCGGCGGAGATCGAGGAAACCGTTTTCAAGGAGAAGGGTGAGGCCTACCGGCACTACGCGCAAATCGTCGAGGGTTATCCCCGGGGGGATCAGGCGGCCGCCGCCCGAATTCGGCTGAAGGCCCTGTCCGACCACGCCCCTCCGTCGCCGCCGGCCGCCTCTCCGGTCGCCGCGGTGAGAGGGGGAGGGGAGCTGACCGGACTGCGCATCTGGTCCAACGCCGGATACACGCGCATCGTTCTCGATTTGAGCCGGGCGGCGGAATTCACCGCCAATGTTCTCCCGGCCAATCCCGCCACCGGCAGCGAGCCGCGTCTCTATGTCGACATCGCCGGCAGTGCGGCACCCCAGCTCCTCTCGGAAGTGACCACCGTCGAGGACGGCCTTCTGCGCCGGATTCGCACCGGGGTTCCGGGGGAGAACCGGGTCCGGGTCGTCTTCGATCTGGTGAGCTTCGGCGACTACAAGGTCTTTCCTCTGGAGGATCCCTATCGCATCGTCGTCGACATCACCGGCTCCGGGGCCCCGGAGATTCGCTCCGCCGATGCCGAACTGCGCAGCCTCCCCCCCGCACCTCAGGATGGGATCGGACGCATACTCGATCAGGCTCCCGCCGAACGTCCCCTGAAGATCCATATCCCCGAGGGGCAAAAGAATGGAAAGCTGCGGCGGATCGTCGTCGATGCCGGGCACGGCGGCAAGGATCCCGGCGCCGTCGGTGTCAGCGGCGTCCTGGAAAAGGACGTCACTCTGGCCATGGCCAAGGTTCTGGCGCGGCGCCTCGAGCAGGCCTTCGGATGCGAAGTTCTGTTGAGCCGCAACGGCGACGTCTACCTTCCTCTCGAGGAGCGCACCGGTTTTGCCAACAAGGTCGGGGCCGATCTCTTTATCTCGATTCACGCCAACGCCAGCACCAATCACAACGCCTACGGCGTGGAGACCTACTATCTCAACTTCTCAAAAAACGAGCAGGCGATGGCTGTGGCCGCCCGGGAAAACGGCACAACCCTCAAACAGGTCGGCGACCTGGAACTGATCCTCTTTGATCTGATGGCCAACTCCAAAATCAACGAATCGAGCCGCCTGGCGGCGGAGATTCAGAAATCGTTGGTGGAAAAGCTCGGTCGACACTACAAAAACATCAAGGATCTCGGTGTGCGCCAGGGCCCCTTTCACGTCCTCCTCGGGGCGACCATGCCCTCGGTGCTGGTCGAGGCGGCCTTCCTCAGCAACAGCCGTGAAGAAGGTCGACTCACCGACAACAAGTTTCATGAACGGACCGCCGACGCCATTATCAGCGGCGTCCGCAATTTTGCCAATGCTCTGGAGATGATGGCCGCCCGATGAAGACACCCAGCCAGGTCAGGACCGAATCGTTTTTTTCGCCGGAACTCCTCACCGATCCGGCCATTCCCTACCCGGAGCGCCGACAGCTCCTCCTCGAGGCCTGCCGGACCTTTCTCAACCATCACCAGCAGTTGATTCGGGACGAACACCGGGCGGGGGCCAGCGGTCGACAGACCGTCGGCAGCCTGACCTCTCTGACCGACACCCTGATCCGCAACCTCTATCGAAGCGTCTCCGCCGACATCTCCGAAAAGGATTTCGGTTCCTGCGCCCTCATCGCCATCGGCGGCTACGGCCGCGGCGAGCTCAATCCCCGCTCCGATGTCGACATCATGTTCTACTACAGCGGCAAGGACCGCACCTTCGCCGAGCAGGTTTCCGAGCGGATCCTCTACCTGCTCTGGGACCTCGGGCTCGACGTCGGCTACAGCGTGAGAACCGAGCGGGACTGCCTGGAGATGGCCGAAAAGGACATCACCGCCCGCACCGCCCTTCTCGACTCGCGATTTCTGGTGGGGGACGAAGGACTCTTTCGGGAATACGACCGCAGCGTTTTCGAGCCCGTCCTGGCACGCAACAGCCAGAATTTTCTTCGGCAGAAGCTCGAGGAGAGTGAACGGCGACTGCGCAAATACGGTTCGTCGGTCTTCCTCATCGAACCGAACATCAAGGAAGGGGAGGGGGGCCTGCGCGACCTGCACACCGCCCTGTGGCTGGCCCAGGTCAAGTTCAAGGCCCGCTCCCTGAGGGAATTGATCATCAAGGGGGTCGTCACCGAGCAGGAGGGGAAGGAATTTGAGGATGCCCTCGAATACCTGTGGCGCATCCGCAACGAACTCCACTATCTCTCTTCGCGCAAGACCGATCAGCTGAATTTCGACCAGCAGGAGTCGATCGCCCGTTTCCTGGGCTATCAGGACAACAAGAAGGCTCTGGCCGTGGAGCAGTTCATGCAGAACTACTACGCCCACGCCACCTTCGTCGAACACATCTCCTCCTTGCTGGTCACCAAGGCGACCATACAGGATGAACCCAACTCGCGTATTCTCGGATATCTGACCAGGCGCACCGTCGACACCGGGTTCTACATTCTGCGGGGAGAACTGCGCGTCAGTCAGGCCGATCTTTTTGAACGGGATCCGGCAAAAATGATGAAGGCCTTTCTCCTTTCCCAGCGCCACGGCGTTCCCATGAGTGTCCCGCTCAAGGGGATGATCCGGGACAACCTGCACCGGATCAACGACCGGGTCCGCCGCAGCCGGGAGATGACCGAGGGTTTTCTTGAAATCCTGCGCAACTACAAGGGGGTGATGGAGGTCCTGCGGGACATGCACCACCTGCAGTTCATGAACCACTTCATCCCCGAATTCGGTCACATTTATTGCAAGGTGCAGCACGACGCCTACCATATCTACACCGTCGACGTCCATTCCCTCTTCGCCGCCGAGGAAATTGTCAAGCTGTGGCGCGGCGATTACCGGGAAAAGAAACCGCTGCTCACCCAGGTCGCCAACGACATCGAAAAACGCGACCTGATGCTTCTGGCTGTGCTGCTGCACGATATCGGCAAGGGGGAGGGGAAGGATCACTGCAACAAGGGGGCGGATCTGGTGCCGACCATCGCCCGCCGCCTCGGCCTTAACAAGGAGGACAGCCAGCGCCTGGAGTTTCTGGTGCGCAACCATCTGGTGATGGCCCACATCTCCCAGCGCCGCGACCTTCACGACGACAAGCTGATCCTGCAGTTCGCCCGGAACATGGGGATGAGCGAAAACATCAAGATGCTCTACCTGCTGACCTTTGCCGATATCAAGGCGGTGGGGCCGGATGTCTGGTCCGAGTGGAAGGGGCTCCTACTCCAGGAACTCTACGAAAAGGCCTACGCCATCCTCGAACGGGGGAACTTTCAGCTCGAGGTGCGTTCGGAAAAGGTGCGCAACCGCAAGCGCAAGGTCGTTTCCCTCATTGAAGAGGAATTCGGTGCCAAGACCGTCAAGGACGTCATCAAGGTCATGAGCACCCGCTACATCCTCTCCCACCGCTCGGCGGAAATCGCCGAGCACGTCCGCTTGCTGCTGAGCCGCCGCAACCGGACCCTGGCGATGAAGGTGGAGCATGAGCCGGCCGGGGAGTTCACCCAGTTGACGATTTCGACCCTCGACGTCCCCGGGCTCTTCTCCATGATCACCGGGGTGATGGCCGCCAGCGGCATCAACATCCTCGGCGCCCAGATCTACACCCAGAGCAGCGGCGTGGCCATCGACATCCTCCACGTCCGCAGCCAGAGCGGAGAGATCATTGCCGACGAGAGCAAATGGCGGAAAGTCGAGGAGACCCTGACCGCCGTCATCGAAGGGCGGCTGCGGATCGACGAGCTGGTGAAGGCCCGGCAGCGTCCGAGCTTCCTCGTCGATCGTCCCCGTCCCCGTTTCCCCAACCGGGTGGAGATCGACAACGAGATTTCCGAGGAGTACACGGTCATCGACATCTACGCCCACGACAAGGTCGGACTCCTCTATAACATCACCGACACTCTGCGGGGCCTCGGGTTGTATATCGGAGTTTCGAAGATTTCCACCAAGGTCGATCAGGTTACGGACACCTTCTACATCCAGGATATCTTCGGCCAGAAGGTCACCCTTCCGGAGAAGGTCGAAGAACTGCGTTCCCGGCTCCTGGCATCCCTCGATGCCGATTGATCCCTCGAAAGAAAAACAGCCGATGAACCATCAACTCGACATCTTTCTTAATTACCTGCAGGTCGAGCGGGGCCTCTCCAAAAACACGCTCGACGCCTACGGTCGCGACCTGGCCCGCTATCTCGATTTTCTCGAGGGGGCCGGGATTTCCGTCCCCGGCGAGATCTCTCCGCCGGTGATCCTGCATTTTCTCGCCCACCTCAAGGAGTTCGGCCTGTCGGCCCGCAGCCGTGCCCGCGCCCTGGTCTCCCTTCGCATGTTCCACAAGTTTCTTCTGGCCGAGGGAATGGTCGACACCAACCCGACCACCCGGGTCGAGGCGCCGCGAACCCTGACCTCCCTCCCCCATACCCTCTCCCCCTCCGAGGTCGAGCGCCTGCTGGCGGCGCCTCGGGGGATCGTCCCCCTTGATCTGCGCGATCGGGCGATGCTCGAGGTCCTCTATGCCACCGGGCTGCGGGTCTCGGAACTGATCGCCCTCAGATACGGCGATCTGCAGCTCGATGTCGGTTATCTCACCACCGTCGGCAAGCGTTCCAAGGAGCGGATTGTTCCCCTGGGGGAGACGGCAATGATCGAGCTGCGCCGCTATCTCAGCCTCGGGCGTCCGTTATTGGCCAAGGAGGGCAGTGGGACCACCCTTTTTCTTAACCGCCGGGGGAAGGGGTTGACACGCCAGGGGTTCTGGAAGATTATAAAGCGCCGTGCCCTGGAGGCGGGGATTCTCAAGAACATCATGCCCCATACCCTGCGGCATTCTTTTGCGACCCATCTGCTGGAAAACGGCGCCGACCTCCGGGCGGTGCAGACCATGCTCGGACACGCGGATATTTCCACCACCCAGATCTATACCCACGTGACCCGCGAACGCCTGCGGAAAGTCCATGAACAGTTTCATCCCCGCGGTTAATGGGGATTCTTTCCTGTCCCGTTTCCTGATGTCATGAACCGGCAGGGGCCGCCCCTTGGAGGCGCGCCTCTTCCCTGACCCTGAATTCTTCGATGAGGAACCGATGAAGTATATTGTTTTGCTCGGTGACGGCATGGCCGACGAGCCTGTGGCCGAACTCGACTCAAGGACCCCTCTCCAGGCGGCGCACACGCCGCGCATGGACGCTCTGGCCGGGGTGGCCGAGCTCGGACTGGTGGAAACGATCCCTGCCGGAATGCATCCGGGGAGCGACGTCGCTAACCTTTCGGTCTTCGGTTACGATCCTGCCACCTGCTACAGCGGCCGCTCCCCCCTCGAGGCGGCAAGCATGGGGGTCGAACTCGCCCCGGAAGACGTCGCCTTTCGCCTCAATCTGGTTCATCTGCAGGCTCATTACGGCAAACTCTATATGGCGGACTTTTCCGCCGGTCACATCTCCACCGACGAAGCCCGGGAGTTGATCGAGACCCTGCAGGCGGAGCTCGGCGACGAGGAATTCCGTTTCACCACCGGGGTTTCCTACCGCCACCTCCTGGTCTGGAAGGGGGGGAAGGACCAGCTCAGCTTCACCCCTCCCCACGACATCACTCACCAGGGGATTGAAGAGCATCTTCCTAAGGGAGAAGGCGCCGATCGACTCATGGCGCTGATGAACGCCTCGCAGCTGATTCTCCATAACCATCCGGTGAACGAGCGCCGGGTCCGGCTCGGACTGACCTCGGCCAACTCTATCTGGCTCTGGGGGCATGGACGCGCACCGAAGATGGAAACGATGCAGGAGAAGTTCGGTGTCAGCGGCGCCGTCATCTCCGCCGTCGACCTGATCAACGGAATCGGCATTTACGCCGGGCTCGACGTCATCAAGGTTCCCGGTGCGACCGGCTACATCGACACCAACTACCGGGGGAAGGCCGAAGCGGCCCTTGAAGCCCTGAAGACCCGGGATTTCGTCTACCTGCACGTCGAGGCTCCGGACGAGGCGGCCCATGCCGGGAACCTCGACGACAAGGTCAGGGCGATCGAGTCCTTTGACGAGCTGGTGGTGGGGACCGTTCTCGACGGCTTGCCGGCTTTCGGCGACTACCGGGTCCTGATCCTCCCCGACCATCCGACCCCCGTCGCCCGCATGACCCATACCAGCGATCCGGTCCCCTATCTCCTCTTTGATTCGGCCGGCGCCTTCCCCCCGCGGCGCCCGGCGAAGGGCTACAGCGAAGAGGCGGCGGCCGAGAGCGGAATTCTGCTTCCGGAGGGGCATCGGCTGATGGAGCGGTTTATTTCCCGCAGTCTCGTCTGAGTTGCCTGCCTTGAAATTGCAAAAAAGGGGTGTCCGTGAAGGGCATCCCTTTTTTGCTTTTGGTTCCGGGGCTTCGCTTCAGGGGCGGATCCAATAGGGAGACCAGGGATAGGGAGCGTATCCCGGGTCGTAGGGATTGCCGCGGAGCGGCCAGTCGGGGGGGACATAGTAGGGGAAATAGGGGTAGGGGTGGGGATGGATTCCGTAGCGGAAGGGCGTATCCCAGAGGTAGAGTTCGATGAGCTCGAAGACGGGATAGTTATAGGTGATCGTTCCCAGAAGAGCTGTTTGGCTCCCGGCAACCCGGGCCGTCAGGGTCACAAGACGCCCTTCCTGGTAAAGAGCGGGGTCGAGAAGTCTTTTGCTGTGGACAAGAAAGCGTCCCCCCGACTCGTCGACGGCCACCGGTTCACCCCAGCGATCGAGCTTCCAGCGGAAGATTTCCAGAGTCGATCCTTTCTCGTCCAGGCGGGTCTCGACGATTGTTCCCCCCAGGAGCAGGATCTGGCCGAGGTGTTCTTCGGGGGCGTCCTTGACTGTGGTGAAAGCGACTCCCGGAGTGATCTCGCTGCGGGCCTGTCGGGAAATGACGTGGCTGCAGGAGGAGGAAAAAACAACCACCGCAAGCAGCAGGGGGAGGAGGATGGGTTTGGTGGGCATGGCGGCCTCCAAGGGTGATGCCGTACTCTTTGTCGAGCGACAAAGTTGTTAAAATCCGGGGCGTTGAGCTTGTCCTGCCCGGAGAAGGGAGGGAATTGGGGGTTGACTTGTTTCCCTCTGATCTGTTAGGTTGCCAAGATTATAACCGGTTTCCCGACCGCTGCAGGAAAGGATTTCAGAACGTGCCCAAGATAGTTATCGACGAATCCCGCTGCAAGGGGTGCGCGCTCTGCACCATCGCCTGTCCCCGTCAGCTCCTTCATCTTAGCGACAGAATCAACCGCCAGGGGTTTTTGCCGGTCGTCATCACCGCCGAAGAGCTCGGTCGCTGCACCTCCTGCGCCCTGTGCGCCCAGATCTGTCCCGACGTCGCCATTGCCGTCTATCGCCAAAAGATACAGTGACGCCCCCTGCGCTGCACCGGCGGCCGGGTGGTTTCTCCGGAGGATTCATTGAGTAAGAGGCTTTTTGTCAAAGGGAACGAAGCGGTCGCCATGGGCGCCATCGCCGCCGGGTGCCGATACTATTTCGGCTATCCGATCACGCCGCAGAGCGATATTCCCGAATACATGTCGCGGGAACTCCCCAGGCTCGGCGGCGTCTTCATCCAGGCCGAGAGCGAGATCGCCTCGATCAACATGCTCCTCGGGGCGAGTGCTTCGGGAGCCCGGGGGATGACCTCGTCGTCGAGTCCCGGCATCTCTCTTAAACAGGAGGGGCTCTCCTACATGGCCGGCAGCGAACTCCCCGGCCTGATCGTCAATATCTGCCGCTCCGGCCCCGGTCTCGGCGGCATCGATGCCTCCCAGGGCGACTACTTTCAGTCGGTGAAGGGGGGAGGGCATGGCGGCTACCACCTCATCGTTCTGGCCCCCCATTCGGTGCAGGAGATGTACGATCTCACCATTCTCGGTTTCGACCTCTCCGATCGTTACCGGGTGCCGGCCATGCTCCTCGGCGATTCGGTGATCGGCCAAATGAAGGAAGCCCTCGTCCCGCACCCCTACGTGGCCCCGGAACTCCCCGCCAAGGACTGGGCGGTGACCGGCAAGGGGGGGCGCAGCGACCAGAAGATCGTCAAATCCCTCTTTCTCGGTGACGGCGAACTCGAGGCCCACAACTGGCGTCTCCACGACAAATATCGCCTCCTCAAGGAAAACGAGGTCCGTTATGAGGGGGTCGAACTCGATGACGCCGAACTGACGGTCACCGCCTTCGGTTCCGCGGCGCGAATCGCCAAGACCGCCATCGCCATGGCGCGCCGGGAGGGGCTCAAGGTCGGGCTGTTGCGGCCGATCACCCTCTTCCCCTTCCCCGAGAAAGCCTTTGCCGCGGCGACGGCCCGGTGCAAGAGGGTCCTGTGCATCGAGCTCAACGCCGGACAGATGGTGGAGGACGTGCGCCTTTCGGTGACTCGCGACGCCGATGTCTATTTCTACGGCCGTCCCCCCGGCGCCGGCTCCCTGCCGACCCCGGAGGAACTGCTGGAGCAGATCCGCAAGCACTACAAGGATTGAGCATGAACGAACCCATGGAAAAGGTCTTCGGACATCCCGTCTCCCTCAAAAACGTGCAGACCCATTTCTGCCCCGGTTGCCAGCACGGCACCATTCACCGCCTGGTGGCCGAGGCGATAGACCATTTCGGGGTCCAGCAGCGCACCATCGGGGTGGCCTCCGTCGGCTGCAGCGTCTTTCTCTACGGCTACTTCGACATCGACGTCGTCGAAGCTCCCCACGGCCGGGCTCCGGCCGTGGCCACCGGCGTCAAGCGTGTCCATCAGGACAGGATCGTCTTCACCTATCAGGGGGACGGCGACCTGGCGGCCATCGGCACCAGTGAAATCATCCACGCCGCCAACCGCGGGGAAAAGATGACGGTCATCTTTGTCAACAACACCACCTACGGCATGACCGGCGGGCAGATGGCCCCGACCACCCTTCCGGGACAAAAGACCGTGACCTCCCCTTACGGGCGGGATGTCGGGATCGACGGTTACCCGATCCGCATGGCCGAACTGCTTTCGGTGCTCGAGGGGACCGCGTATGTGGCACGGGTGGCGGTGAACTCGCCGAAAAACCTTCTCCAGGCCGGCAAGGTGATCCGCAGAGCCTTCGAATACCAGGTGGAAAACCGCGGCTTCTCCTTTGTCGAGGTCCTCTCGGCCTGTCCCACCAACTGGGGGATGAACCCCCTCAAGGCCAACGAGCGGGTGGAGTCGGAGATGATCCCCTATTTTCACCTGGGGACGTTCAAGGATATCGCCGGCTGAGGCCGCCTCCCCATGAAAGCTCATTTCTCTACGGATAAACAGATGACTTACGACGTTTTTATGGCCGGCTTCGGCGGGCAGGGTATCCTCCTTATCGGCAATCTCCTCTCCTATGCCGCCATTGCCGAGGGGAAAAACGTCTCCTACTTTCCGGCCTACGGCGTGGAAAAGCGCGGCGGCGCCGCCACCTGCACGGTGGTCATCTCCGACGGCGAGGTCGGCTCTCCTGTGGTCGGCAACCCGGCGGCGGCCCTGATTCTCAACCAGCTCTCCATGGAAAAATATTTTCCGCGGGTTCGCTCCGGCGGCTTCTGCCTCGTCAACTCCTCTCTGGTGGCGGAGAGCTCCGTCAGCAGGACGGATCTCGACCTGCTGCTGATCCCCGTCAACGAAATGGCCATCGAGGCCGGCGATCCCCGGCTGGGAAACATGATTACCATCGGAGCCTATGCCCAACGAACCGGGGCAGTCTCCCTCGACAGTCTCAAGGAGGCGCTGCGGGAGGTTCTTCCCGAGCGCAATCACGGTTTTATCCCCATGAATATCCGCGCCATCGACAGCGGTGCGGCCTTTGCCAGGGACGCCGCCCCGAAGTAAGAGGCTCTGGAACGCTTCGGCTTTCCTTTGAGAACAAGGCCGGGGCCCGGGGTTCCGGCCTTGTTGGGTTTAAAACCGCAAAAGTGAACGGCCTATGGGGGAGTCATGACCCACGTCAGATACGTCAAACTCTACAAGGCGGAAAAAGCCCGCCATCTTTGCGAACTGGCCGAAGAGTTCATGCTGGCCGGGAGGCGGGTGCTGATCATCGTGCAGGATGAGAACCAGGGAGTCACCCTCGATCGTTTCATGTGGACCTGGAAGAAGGGGGCGTTTATCCCCCATGCCTATGACAACGGTGCCGTCGACTGTCTCGACGAGCCGGTGGTGATCGGCACAAGCGAGCGCAACCCGAGCGGGGCGCGGATTCTGATCATGGGGAAGCCCTGCGGCCTCGCCTTCGCCCGGCAGTTCGACGAGGTGATCGATTTTGCCGAACTCTACGACCAGACGCTGGCCGAGGAGTCGCGACGTCGCTATGCCGAATTCCGCGGCGCCGGGTTTGAACTCGATGTCCGTTAATGGCGGCGGCCGTGCCAGCCTCGTTTCTCTTACGGCCGTCCCCGTTCTCGAAACGGAGGTTCGCCTCGGTCGGGAGGGTGCTGCGGCCCTGGCCCTCTGGCAAGCCCGCCCCGGAGAGATTCTCACAGTAGTCGACCCCGAGCAGGGGTGGTACCGCGCCCGTCTCCTGAATCTGGAAGCGGATGGAGCCGTTGTCGTCCCCTTTGCCCGTCTTTCTCACCCCGCCGAGAGCCCGCTGGCCATCGAGGTTTACCAGGCGCTTCCCGAAAAGGAGCGTTTCGAACTGATCCTGCAGAAATTGACCGAAATCGGTGTGTACCGGATCGCCCCCTGTCTCTCCAGGCGCTCCATCACGCTGCAGGAGCGGGATGCAGGGCAGAAAAAGTCCCACCGCTGGCCCGAGGTGCTGTTGCGGGCGGCAAGGCAATGCCGGCGCGGCATGATCCCGGAACTTATGCCGGTTCTCACCTGGGAAGAAACCCTCGATCAGGCGCAACATGCGGACCTTAAGCTGATCCTCTATGAAGGAGAGGCACCCTGGACCCTCAGGGAAGTTCTGGCGAAGGACAATCCTCAATGCATCGCCCTGCTCGTCGGTCCCGAAGGGGGCTTTGCCGATGACGAGGTCGCCGAGGCACAACAAAAGGGGTTCCTGCCGGTTTCCATCGGCCCGAGGATTTTTCGTACCGAGACGGCCGCCATTGTCGGCGCCGCTCTCCTGCAGTTCGCCGCCGGCGATCTCGGCTAGATTTGCAAAGGATTGAAGGGAAGATGACATCTGAATTGCTGGCCAGTCCGTTGCCGCAGGAGTCTCTGGGGAGGCTCGAAAACGTCGCCGTCGTTCTCGTCGAACCCCAGGGGGCTCTCAATATCGGCTCGGTCTGTCGGGCCATGGCCAATTTCGGGTTTTCCGACCTGCGGCTGGTCCAGCCCGAGGCCGATCATCTCGGCGACGAAGCGCGGCGCATGGCGGTCAAGGCCGGTGCGCTCCTCGAAGGGGCCCGGATCTATCCCGATCTGGCGGCGGCCCTCGGCGACTGCCAGATGGCCTTCGGCACCACCCGTCGTTTCGGCAAGTATCGGGAGGATTTCCTTCATCCCGACGGCGCCGCACGAACCCTTCTCCCCTGGACGGAAGAGGGGAGGGTGGCTCTCGTCTTCGGCCGCGAGGACAAGGGATTGCTGACTGCCGAACTCGACCTGTGCCAGCGCTTTGTCACCATTCCCACCAGCGAGGAGCTGCCGTCGATGAATCTGGCCCAGGCTGTGACCCTCTGCCTGTACGAGACGGCCAAGGCCTTTGCCGAGGGGAACGGCAAGTCTCTCGGAGAGAGGCGGCTCGCCACCGGAGAGGTGGTGGAGGGGATGTTTGCCCACATGAAAAGGACTCTCCTCGAGATCGGCTACCTCGATCCCCAAAATCCCGACCACATTCTGCATACCTTTCGCAGGATCTTCGGCCGCAGCGGCCTCAACGACCGAGAGGTGCGGATCCTGCACGGCCTTTTGCGCAGCATCGACTGGGTGGAACGGGAGAGACGCAGGGGAAAGGGGGAATGAGCCCCTGCCGGACCACCCTTTCTCGATGCAGCGTCGGAGGTCTGTTTGATTCCTGATCCGTGGTCGCAAATATTCGATGTACTCCTCGGCGCCCTGGTTTTCCTCGGCTCCTTTCTCCCCCGCCGTCCTCCCGAAGGGGATGAGCCTGATGAAGCCCTGCCGGCGCTGGGGAAGAAGCGTCTGATCCTGTTGTTCCGCTTTGCCGGACTGGCTCTTTTTTTTCTCGCCCTGGTACGCCTGCTGAAATCATAAACCCTTGCCCTCAGTTGCCGATGACACATCCTATTGATACCCGAATCCTGGCCAACGGCCTGACCGTGGAGTTTTTCGATCTCTCCAACCGCTATTACGGGGACTATCACCGGGTGTGCATCGAAGTGCGCTGCCGGATGCTCCTTCAGCGCGAGCACTTTCCCCTTGCTGCCGATCCGGTCAGGGAACTGGAGCGGGTTCGCGCCACCCTCGGCGATTACGTGGATTTCGTCCGCACCATCGAGAAGATGGGGGTAGCCGGCGGGGCCCTCGAGGCGGTGCGTAGTGAAATGATCGACAGTTTTGCCAGGTCGACTTTCCCTTACCTGGAGGCCCCCGGAATCCCCGCTCGTCTGGTCGCCTTGGAAGCGGCAAAAAAAGGCGGAGGGCGACGCCTCTTCGTGGTCCCGAAATGACACCGGTCCGGTTGCGTCTCGATACCCTGGCCTATGGGGGGAATGCGGTGGGCCGCCTCCAGGGGAAGGCGATTTTTGTCCCCGGCGGCGCCCCGGGAGACGAAATCCTCTGCCGGATCGTACGGGAGAAAAAACGCTTCGCCGAAGGGGAGCTGGAGGAACTTCTGGTGGCGGGTCCCGGGCGGCGAACGCCCCCCTGCCCGGTCTTCGGCGATTGCGGCGGCTGCCAATGGCAGCATCTGGACTACGGGGAGCAGTCACTTTGGAAGGAACGGATCTTCGCCGAGACGCTGCGCCGTCAGTGCGGCATCGACGAGAGCCTGCTTCTCCCCCTGGCGATCGCTCCCGAGGAGTGGGGGTATCGCAGTCGGGTGCAATTCAAATGTTCCCAGGGGGAAGGGACGTTCGACCTCGGGTTTTATCGCCGCGGAAGCCATTCCGTCATCGATGTCCCCCGCTGCGCCATCGCCGACCCCCGAATCAACGCCGCCCTCGGCCTCTTTCGCCACTGGTTGCGGGGACTCCCCATTCCGGGTCGGATACTGCAGGTCGATATGGCCGTCGGGGACACCGGCGGAGTGCGTGTCGTTGTCCACCTCGCCGATGAAGACCCCGTGCCTCTGGCCCGCTATTTGACTCCCCTGGCCAGGGAGGCCGGATTCGCCCTTTTCCTCCAATTTGGCCGCAAGGGGGCCCTGCATCCCTGCTGCGGCGTCGCCGATCTGACCATCGGAATCGGCGCGCCGGAAATGTTCCTTGGCTACGGCCCCGGGGGCTTTGCCCAGGTGAACCTGGCACAGAATCGTTACCTGATCCAGCTCGTCGAAGAGGCCGCCGACCTTACCGGGACGGAACGGGTTCTCGACCTCTTCTGCGGCATGGGAAACTTCTCCCTCCCCCTGGCGCGGCGAGCCGGTGAAGTCATCGGTGTCGAAGGTTTTGCGCCGTCGATTGTCAAGGCCCGGGATAATGCCCTGCGCAACGGCATCGGCAATGCGGTTTTCCATGCCTGCCCGGCCGAATCCGCGGCGTTGCGTTTCCGTTCCGCCGGCGGCTGGGACCTCGCACTTCTCGATCCTCCGCGGGCCGGAGCCTTTGAGGTCATAAAGGATCTGGTCCGGGCCCGGCCCCGGCGCATTCTCTATGTCTCCTGCGACCCGCCGACCCTCGCCCGTGATCTGGTGCCCCTCCTTCAGGGTGGCTACACCCTGGCATGGTCCCGGCCCATTGACCTCTTTCCCCAGACCTGTCACACTGAAAGCCTGACCCTGCTGACACTCGGGCCGCGTTGACATTCCACCGCCATTGGCCATAGTTCGGAGAGGGTCGGTTGCCAGGGGCCTTTTCCCTTAAAGGAGGATCGTTCATGCGCCGTCTCGCCATCCTTTGCCTCGGAATTATTCTGATTCTTCCCTCCCTTGCCCTGGGGGTGTCGGTCAGGGTCCATGACCGTTTGCAACTCGAATTTGACCTTCCTGACCAACGATGGGTTCTGAGCAGGGAGGCACCCGATTTTCTAGTGGATAAGGCCTTTGCCGACCTTGAGGCCGAACTCCTCGGGCAGGGGAAGAACCCCGGCCGTGCAGAGATCGAAGCGGCCGCCCGTCGGCGCCTTGAGGCCAATGAGGCCTTTGTTTTCAACCCCCTCAGCAAGGCTCATCTTCTCATCGATTTCAGCCCCTTGCGCCAGGGGGAAGGGGCACCTTCCGCCCAAACTGTTAACCTTTCGGCTCGTTATGCCGGGGAAGGTCTGGAAGAGGAAGAAGGCTATCGGGAGGTTAAACAGAAAAGCGGGGAATTTTCCCTGGCGGGGGCTGCGGCGGCCAGCCGCATCGATGCCAGCTATCTGCGTCGGGGCGAGCCGGGCGTCTTTGTAGGTATTATCGGCTTTGCCTCCCCCTGCTGGTTCTACCTCTATTACACCGACGGTCTCAGCGATCCTCGCGATCTGCCGGAGATGGAAGGGATTTTACGCTCGATGCGGATCTCTGCCGACGGGGCCAAGTGAGATAATTTTTTCTTGCAATGTCCTGATCTACGTGGTAAATATCCAATGTTATTATCGTTCACTCAAAAGTGAGCTCCTGGCTCGCTTTTTCTATTTAGGGGTTGTTTGCAGTGGCACAGGAAACCACTCTCGAAAAAATCGAGCGGATCGTCCTGCCGATTCTGGCCGATCTGGGAATGGAGCTTGTCGAGCTCGAGTACCAGAAGGAAGGTCGGGAGTGGGTTGTGCGGATCTTTCTCGACAAGGTTGGAGGCGTCAATCTCGACGACTGCTCCAGTGTCAGTCGCGAGGTCGGAACGGTTCTCGAGGTCGAAGACGTCGTTCCGGAGGGCTACCGGCTCGAGGTTTCTTCCCCTGGGCTCGATCGTCCGTTGAAAAAAGCGGCCGACTATCAGCGCTTCGTGGGCGAATTAGCCAAGATTAAAACTTTTGAAAAAATGGATCCCGACGGTCGCGGGCAGGAGCGCAAAACCTTCGTCGGGCGTCTCCTTGGTTTCGAAGAGGGGCGGGTCAGGATCCTGCAGCTGGACAAGAAGGGGGGGGAAGTTTCCTTCGCCCTCGAGGAAATCGCAAAAGCAAATCTTGAGCCTGAGTTTTAATTTGTTCTCCCACCCGTTGCTGGTGGGGATGGTACCGTAAATCATGCCGGGTCTGCACTGTCAGGCTGACGCAGAAGAATATAGGGGGTTTGGGGATGGTAGTGAATCTTAACCATGTCATCGACCAGGTTGTTAAAGATAAGGGGATCGACCGGGCCGTTTTGGTCGAGGCGCTGGAGTCGGCCGTGTTGTCCGCCGCCAACAAGAAATATCGCAATACCCGCGATCTCGAAGTTCACTACAATGACGAGTTGGGTGAAGCCGAGCTCTTCGAATTCGTTACCGTTGTCGACGAGGTTCAGGATTCCTACAAGGAAATCGATCTCGCCGAAGCCCAGGAGATCGATTCGGAAGTCGAGGTCGGCGACTCCCTGGGGATGAAGATGGATGCCAGCGGCTTCAGCCGTATTGCCGCCCAGACCGCCAAGCAGGTCATCATCCAGAAGGTGAGGGAGGCCGAGCGCGAGGGCGTGTACAACGAATTTAAAGACAGGGTCGGAGAGTTGATCAACGGCATCGTTCGCCGTTATGAGCGTGGCGACCTGATTATCGATCTCGGTCGTACCGAGGCTCTTCTTCCTCACCGGGAGCAGGTTCCCCGCGAGAATTACCGCCAGGGAGACCGGGTTCGTGCCTATCTTGCCGAGGTAAAAATGTCCCCGAAGGGGCCGCAGATCATCCTCTCCCGCACCCATCCAGGGGTCGTTGCCGCACTCTTCCATTTCGAGGTTCCCGAGATCGCAGAGGGGATCGTGGAAATCATGGGGGTTGCCCGCGAACCGGGGAGCCGTGCGAAAATCGCTGTTCTTTCCCATGACCCCGATGTCGATCCCGTCGGTGCCTGCGTCGGGATGCGCGGCTCCCGCGTACAAAATGTGGTCTCCGAAATGCGCGGCGAGAAAATCGACATTATTCCCTGGAGCCCCGACGTCGCCCGTTTTGCCTGCTCCGCCCTTTCTCCTGCCGAGGTGACCCGGGTTTATGTGGACAACGACGAGCAGGCCCTGGAAATTATCGTTCCCGACGATCAGCTTTCCTTGGCCATTGGTAAAAAAGGCCAGAATGTTCGTCTCGCGGCCAAGCTCACCGGTTGGAAGATCGATATCAAGAGCGAGACCCGCGCCGCCGAGGCCGAGCTCGAAGAGCTGACCGGCGGTCGCGATGCCGAAGAGGAGCCTGTCGCCGAGCTCGGCGAGAGTTTCACCAAAGAACAGTTATATGAACTGGCCAAAGAGCACAATGTTGCCGGCCGCAGCAATATGACCAAGGATGAGCTCGCCCTGCGCCTGACCGAGCTCGGCGTTCTTGGCGGCTCTTCCGATGAGGAGCCTGCGGAGGCGGAAGAGCAGGGGTAGAAACGTGCGTACGGCGGGGAAAAAAGCTCAACGTTCCTGTCTCGGTTGCCGTGAGGCGCAGGATCAGGATAAACTAGTACGCTACGTTCTTTCGCCGCAGGGTGAATTACTCGTTGATTATCGCATGAGGCTTCCCGGTCGAGGCGCTTATACTTGTTTCGATCCCCAGTGCATCTTCGCAGCCATTAAACGGCGGCAGTTTGAACGTGCTCTCAAGTGGGGGGGCGAGTCTCTCGACGGTCAGACCCTGGTTGACAGTCTCGCCACCCAGGTCAGAGAGAAAATTCTCAATCTGGTCGGAATAGCCCGCAAGTCAAACAACATAGTCTCGGGGGGTACCCTCGTTCTTTCGTCTTTGGGAAAAAACGGGGGGATATCCCTGGTTTTGCTGGCGGAAGATATTTCTGCCGCCATAGGGCAAAAGGTGCTCGACAAGGCCGGGGTTTTTGAAGTTCCTTGCTACTATCTTGCCAGCAAGGATGAGCTTGGTCACCTCGTTGGCAAAGGGGAACGAAGCGTGATTGGACTCAAGACCGGATCGCTTGCCGAGTCGCTTGAGGTCGAACTTTTGAGATATAAGTACATAGTAGGGGAGAGTTGATGGGAAAAACACGGGTATACGAATTGGCGCAGAAACTAGGGTTGGAAAACAAAGCTCTGCTGGAACGGTTGCAGGAAGCTGGGGTTGAGGCGAAGAGTCATATGAGCGTTTTGGAAGAACAAGATCTTCAGAAATTGGAAGCCGCCTCCGTTCCCCCTGTGGAAAAGGTCGAAGAGGAGAGGGTTACTCCCGGACTGATTCGCCGTCGCCGCAAGGAAATGCCGCCGGCTGTGACCGCAGAAGCGGCTTCAACCGAAAAAGCGGTTGAGGCTCCTGCCTCAGCAGAAGCGCCCCCTGTTCCTGTCGAAACCAAGACGGAAGCCCCGTCCGAACCCGTTTCGGAAAAAACCGTTGCCGCTCCGGTGGAGAAGCCGCTGGTGACCGAATCTGCGGCCGAGGCCGAGGGAAAGCCGGTCAAAGCCAAGGAAGAGGCGGTGGTTGTCCCGGCCAAGACAGAGGCCAAAGGGGAGAAGGTCACTTCCTCTCGGGCTAAAATTCTCGGACGGTTGGAATTGCCGAAGGCACCGGAAGCTGCGCCCCGTCGTCAGGAGCGTCCGGCGCCGCCTTCCCGTGGCGAGCGTCCCGCCGGCCCGCGGCCTGATCGTCCAGCACCCGGAGCGCGACCCGCTCCCGGTGATCGCCCGGTGGCCGGTGCACGCCCCGCACCTGGCGCACGTCCTGCTCCTGGCGCACGTCCTGCTCCGGGGGCACGCCCCGCTCCGGGTGGACGTCCCGCCCCCGGTGGACGCCCCGCCCCTGGCGGTCGTAGCTCGGCTCCGGGAATGGGAGCTCCTCCGGCCGATGAGGTCTTTCCCGCCAAGGAGGCCCGTGGCGGGAAGAAAAACAAGAAAGGGAAGGGGGCGGACTACAGCGCTGCTGCCGCCGCTGCCGGACCCGGTGCGCCCGGCCGACGCACCCGCCGGGAAGTCTTCGAACCCGATCGCAACGGCAAGTTTCGCAAGGGCCGCAAGTCGGACAGAACGACCAAAAAAACGGAAGTCACCGTGTCCAAGGCCATCAAGCGCATTATCCGCATCAGTGACGTCATTACCGTGGCCGAACTGGCCAAGCGCATGGGCGTTAAAGGCAAGGATCTGATCAAGGAGCTGATGCGCCAGGGGACCATGGTGACGATCAACCATCCTCTCGACTTCGAAACGGCGGCCATTCTTGCCTCCGAGTTCAATTATGAAGTGGAGAACGTGGCCTTCGACGAGGAGACCCTCCTCGAGCACTCCAGTGTCAAGGGGGCCGAGGAGGCTTCGGCCGACGATCTCAAGACCCGTCCGCCGGTGGTGACCATCATGGGTCACGTCGACCACGGCAAGACCAGTCTTCTCGATGCCATCCGGACCGCCAACGTTACGGCCGGGGAAGCCGGCGGCATTACCCAGCACATCGGTGCTTATGATGTGGAACTCGACGGGAAGAAGATCACCTTTCTCGATACCCCCGGCCACGAGGCCTTTACGGCCATGCGTGCCCGTGGCGCCAAGGTGACCGATATTGTCATTCTGGTTGTGGCTGCCGACGACGGCGTCATGCCGCAGACCAGGGAAGCCATCAATCATGCCAAGGCGGCCGGGGTTCCGATCATCGTGGCCATCAACAAGATGGACAAGCCGAACGCCACTCCCGACAAGGTGCGGCAAGGGCTTACCGAATTCGGCCTGGTGTCCGAAGACTGGGGTGGAGATACCATCTTTGTCGAGGTTTCGGCCAAACTGCACACCAACCTCGATCGGCTTCTGGAGATGATCCTTCTCCAGGCAGAGGTGATGGATCTCAAGGCTAACCCCACCAAACGCGTCCGCGGCATCATTGTCGAGGCTCGTCTCGACAAGGGTCGCGGTCCTGTGGTCACGGTTCTGGTTCAGGAGGGGACGCTGAAAATCGGCGATCCCATCGTCGCCGGAACGCACTACGGCCGGGTGCGCAGCATGATCAACGACCGTGGCGAGCGGGTCGATGCGGCGGGGCCGTCCTTCCCCGTTGAAGTCACCGGACTTTCCGGTGTTCCCGATGCCGGAGACATGTTCCACGCTGTCGAGGACGAGAAAACCGCCAAGGATGTGGCCCAGCATCGGGCCCAGAAACTGCGCGAGACCGAATTGGCCCGCACCAGCAAGGTTTCTCTCGAACAGCTCTTTGCCCGGATTCAGGAAGGGGATATCAAAGAGCTCAAGGTTATCATCAAGGGGGATGTCCAGGGCTCGGTGGAAGCGGTCCGCGACTCGCTCACCAAGCTCTCCACCGATGCCTGCCGCCTCGTTGTTCTCCACACCGGCGTTGGCGGCATTATCGAAAGCGACGTTTCCCTGGCCTCGGCATCCGATGCCATCGTCATCGGTTTCAATGTTCGTCCCGAGCCGAAGGCGGCGACACTGGCCGAATCCGAAGGCGTCGACATCCGTCTCTACAACATTATTTATGATGCGGTCGCCGACGTGCGCAATGCCATGGAAGGCCTCCTGGCACCGACCCTGCGGGAAAAATTCCTCGGACGGGTCGAAGTCCGGGAAACCTTCAGCGTCTCCAAGATCGGCACCATCGCCGGCTGTTACGTCCTCGATGGCAAGGTGCTGCGTGGCGCCAAGGTGCGCCTCGTCAGAGACAATGTCGTGGTCTGGGAAGGGAAGATGAATTCCCTGAAGCGCTTCAAGGACGACGTCAAGGAAGCCGCCGCCGGCTACGAGTGCGGCATCGGCCTGGAGAACTACAATGGTGCCAAGGTCGGCGACATCATCGAGGTCTTCGAGATAGAAGAGATTAAAACCGCTCTCTAGGTCGGTGGGATCTTGGTCGTCGGCATCCTCAGACTCGAGCTGTTTCTGCCTGCGCCCCAATCCCTCAAGGGAAAAAGGGCCCTGGTGCAGAAGATTCTCGGCCGTTGTCGCCAGCGCTTTTCCGCTTCCTGTGCGGAAACGGGGGCACAGGATCTCTGGCAGCGCACGGAACTCGGGTTCGCCGTTGTCGGCAGCGATGAAGCTTCCCTGCACACGGTCTTTCACCATATCGAAGAGGAGATCGACCGCATCGGCGTCGGGGACGTCACCGAACGCTATGTGGAATTTCTTCACTTCAAATAGGATATTTCCCCTTGGAATTCAAACGCTATCACCGGGTCGGTGAACAGATACATAAGGAGGTTTCCTCCCTGCTTCTCAAGGGGTTGAAGGATCCGCGGATCGGTTTCGTCACCATCACCGCCGTGGATGTGACGGCGGACATGCGCTACGCCAAGGTGTTCTTCACCGTCATGGGCGACGATCTGGCGCGCAGCAATTCGGAGCAGGGACTCAACAGTTCGGCCTCCTTCATTCGCCGCGAACTCGGAAAACGCCTCGGACTGCGCTATGTCCCCGAAATCAGTTTTCACTTCGATGCCTCTCTGGACTACGGCAACCGGATCGAATCTCTCCTTCGCGAAATCCATACCGGGCACGATGATGATTCAGGCGATACTGAAAAAGATTGAGGAGGGGAGGCGCTTTCTGGTGGCCTCCCACGAAAGTCCGGACGGCGACGCCCTGGCCTCGACCCTGGCCCTGACCAACGCGCTGCGGGAGATGGGGAAGGAGGTCGTGGCCTATAACGCCGACGGCGTCCCCGCGTCCTTCGATTACCTCCCCGGGTCGGAAACTATTGTCCATTCCCTTGAAGGAATGCCCCCCTTTGACACAGGTTTCGTCCTTGACGCCGGTGAACTCCGGCGTGCCGGCTCTCATCTGAAGGACTGCTGCAGTACCCTTGTCAACATCGACCATCATCCCCATTCGGAACATTTCGGTGAAATTCATTTCGTCGACATCGGTGCCAGCGCCACCGGTGCCCTGGTCTACCGCATCCTCAAGGAGGGCGGATATCCCATCTCTCCGGCCGTCGCCCTTTGTATCTACACGGCTATCCTTTCCGACACAGGTTCCTTCCGCTATTCCAATGCCGACCCCGAAGCGTTTCATATCGCCGCAGAGATGGTCGCTCTCGGAGTCGATCCCTGGACCGTGGCCTCGGGGCTCTATGAGAGCCAACCGGAGGTGCGGTTGCGCCTTTTGGCCCTGACCCTGGCGACCCTCACCGTCTCTGCCTGTGGCCACTACGCGTCGGTGACGACCACGCTGGGAATGATGGCTGAGACGGGGGCCGGTCCTGAACATACGGATGGTTTTGTCAATTATCCGCGTTCGGTGCGGGGTGTCGAGGTGGCAGTCTTCTTCCGCCAGACCGCACCCTCGACCTGCAAGGTGGGGATGCGTTCCAAGGGGAGAGTCGATGTCGGCGCCCTGGCCCGGAACCTCGGGGGGGGAGGGCATCACAACGCCGCCGGGGGGATGGTCGAAGGGACTCTTGATGAGGTCCGCACCCGGGTCTTTTGCCTCCTCGATGAACTCCTGCTGGCCTGACCGTTGAAAAACGGTATTCTGATTATCGACAAGCCGCAGGGGATCACCTCGCATGACGTCGTGCGCCAGGTCCGGCGCCTGTTGCGGATGAGGCGGGTCGGACATACCGGGACTCTCGACCCCCTGGCGACGGGGGTCCTTCCTGTTGCCGTGGGGGAGGGGACACGGTTGGTCGAGTTCCTGATGGCCGGGGATAAAACCTACCGGGCGACCCTGAAACTTGGCGAACGCACCGACACCCAGGATAGCGAAGGGGCAGTTCTGGAGCGCCGTCCCTTTGGCGCTGTCAACCTAGGGTCTATTGAAGAAGCCTGCCGTTCCCTGATCGGGACGATACGCCAGCTTCCTCCCATGTATTCAGCCCTGAAAAAGGATGGCGTTCCCCTTTATAAACTCGCCCGTCAAGGGATCGAAGTGGAGCGCGCCGAGCGCGAGGTGGAGATACACCGGTTGGATCTTCTGGCCGTGGATCTTCCCTACGTGACCATTGAGGTCGATTGCAGCAAAGGGACCTATATCCGGACCCTCTGCCAGGACCTCGGCGAGATCCTCGGCCCCGGGGCCCATCTTACGGCGTTGCGCCGGGTGGCCACCGGATCCTTCAGCGAGAAGGACGCGATTTCTCTCGACACGCTTGCAGAGCGGGCGCAAGACAAGGAGATCCCCGGTTTTTTCTCTCTGGAGGAGGCGTTGCGCGACTACCCGCGTCTCGAGGTGAATTCCGAGGCGACCAGGCGTCTTGCTGACGGCGTCCCGCCGCAGATCTCCGGGATTGTCGGGTCTCTCCCTGCGGAAGGGAGGACGGTCTGCCTCCTTGCCGAGGGGAAACTCGTCGCCGTGGCCCGATTTGCTCCGGAACGACTCAAGGAGAGACGCGGCGACTTCGAACTTTTGAGGGTTTTTCACCGGCATAACATCTCGGAATAGATCTTTACAGGGGTGGGGTTTTTGTGTTAGAAGGTCCGGTACTTTTATAACCGTTATTCAAGCTACTGGCAGGAAACATCTGTTTGAAAGGAGGTGGCACTGTGCTGGCCACGGAACGTAAGCAGGAAATTATCACTCAGTTTCAAACCCATGAGGGGGACACCGGGTCCCCGGAGGTTCAGATCGCTCTGCTGTCTGAGCGAATCACCTATCTCACCGAGCATTTCCGCACTCACAAGAAGGATCATCATTCGCGGCGTGGACTTCTCAAGATCGTCGGACAGAGAAGGCGTCTGCTCGATTATCTGAAGAAGAAGGATGTTGAGCGTTATCGTACGGTGATCAAGGTGTTGGGAATCCGTAGGTAGTCACGGGCAGCACGCTCTTCGCTAGGCAGGAGGGCCTGCTGCCCTTGTTTTTTGGCTGTGGCTCTGGAGGTTGTCCGGAGAGAGTCTCCGGCTCGTCGTTGTGGACGGGGCGGGTACTGTCTCAGGCCATCCTCCTATAGCCATTTTTTGTTTGAAAATCAAATGGTTCGTCAAGGATCGCCCGGTTATCCGCAAGGATGAATCGCGGCAGAAGGAGTAAATCATGGCTTTTCAAAAAGTCGAGATCGAATTCAATGGTCAACCGCTGACCATCGAAACAGGAAAAATGGCCCGCCAGGCCGACGGTGCAACTGTCATCACTTATGGCGACACCAAGGTCCTCTGTACTGCCGTCTCAGGGCACAAAATCCGCGAAGGGCAGGATTTTTTCCCCCTGACCGTCAATTACCAGGAAAAATTCTATGCGGCAGGGAAGATTCCCGGCTCCTTTTTCCGCCGGGAGCGGGGAACGACCGAGCGTGAGACCCTGATCTGCCGTCTCATCGACCGTCCCATGCGTCCCCTTTTTCCCAAAGGATATCTCTTCGAAACCCAGATCATGCCGACGGTTATTTCCGCCGATCTGGTAAACGATCCGGATACCCTGGCCATGGTCGCCGCTTCGGCATCCCTCGTGGTTTCCGATATCCCTTTTTTCGGCCCCATCGCTGCGGTTCGCGTCGGCCGCGTCGACGGCAAGCTGATTGCCAACCCGACACTGCAACAGATGCCTGAAAGCGATCTCGAAATCATCGTTTCCGGTTCCCGTGAAGCCGTCATGATGGTCGAGGGTGAGGCCAATCTGGTTTCCGAAGACGACATGCTCGAGGCGATCTTCTTCGGGCATCAGGCGCTGCAACCGCTGATCGACATGCAGCTTGAGCTGCAGAAACTCGTCGGCAAGGCCAAGCGCGCATTCGCCGTCGCGGAAGTCGACAGCGCTCTCGAAGCCAAGGTAGCGGCCCTGGCCACCGACAAACTGGCCGAGACCGCCAAGATTCGCACCAAACAGGAACGTTACGCCGCCATCGATCAGGTCAAAACTGATGTTCAGCAGGCGTTGGCCGGCGAATTCGAAGGACGCCAGGGAGAGATTTCCTCCATCCTCGGCTCCATCGGCAAGCGCGTGATGCGCCAGATGGTAACCCGGGATCGCATTCGCATCGATGGCCGCGACATGAAGACCGTCCGGCCCATCACCTGTGAAGTCGGCAATCTTCCCCGCGCTCACGGCAGTTCCCTCTTCACCCGCGGCGAGACCCAGGCCCTGGTCGCTATCGCTCTCGGAACGACTTCGGACGAGCAGCGCATGGACAACCTTCAGGGGATGGAGTTCAAGAAGTTCATGCTTCATTACAACTTCCCTCCCTTCTCCGTCGGCGAAACCAGCATGCGCCTCTTCCCCGGGCGTCGCGAAATCGGTCACGGCATGCTTGCCGAGCGTTCGGTGGCCAAGGTTCTCCCCAAGCACGAGGATTTTCCCTACACCATCCGTATCGTCTCCGACATCCTCGAGTCCAACGGCTCCTCGTCCATGGCCAGTGTCTGCGGATCCTCACTCTCCCTGATGGACGCCGGTGTTCCGATCACCGAAGCCGTGGCCGGAATCGCCATGGGCCTGATCAAGGAAGGCGATAACGTCGCTGTTCTCTCCGATATCCTCGGTGACGAGGATCACCTCGGCGACATGGATTTCAAGGTGACCGGGACCGCCAACGGGATCGCCGCTCTGCAGATGGACATCAAGATCACCGGCGTCGACCGGGCGATCATGAAGCAGGCCCTCGAGCAGGCCAAGGAAGGGCGCCTTCACATCCTGAAGGAAATGGCAAAGGCACTGACCGCACCCCGCGCCGATCTCTCCCCCTACGCGCCGCGGATCACCACCATCTACGTCAAGAGCGATCAGGTTCGTACGGTCATCGGTTCCGGCGGCAAGAACATCCGCGGCATCATCGAGGCCACCGGTTGCTCCATCGATATCGAGGACGACGGGCGAATCAATATCGCCTCAGCTGATGGCGATGCCTGCCAGAAAGCAATCAAGATGATTCGCGATCTGACTCAGGAGGCCGAAGTCGGCAAGCTGTACATGGGAACGGTCCGGAAGATCATGGAGTTTGGCGCCTTCGTCGAAATCTACCCCGGCACCGACGGCCTCGTCCACGTCTCCGAGCTCGACACCGAGCGGGTGCGCAACGTCAGCGACATCCTCAAGGAAGGGGATGAGGTTTTGGTGAAATGTATCGGCATCGACAAACAGGGGAAGATCAAACTCTCCCGCAAAGAGGCTCTTGGTCAGACTCTTCCCTGATAATGTCGACTTTACGGCATCTGAAATGATTCAGAAGTCCATACTCGAAAACGGAATCCGGGTCATCACCGAAAAGATGCCCGGGGTCCATTCCGTGTCTCTCGGGTTCTGGGTTGAAAATGGCTCACGCCATGAAAGTGCGTCGGAAAGCGGTATTTCTCATTTTATCGAGCACATGCTCTTTAAAGGGACGTCCCGACGCAATGCCCTGGATATCGCAAAGGAAATCGATTCGGTCGGGGGAGTGCTCAACGCCTTTACCGCGCGCGAGTACAGTTGTTACTACGCCAAGGTTCTGGCCAAAGCACTTCCCCGGGCTATCGATCTCCTTTCGGATATCGTTCTCGGTTCCATCTTCGATCTGGATGAATTAGAAAAAGAGCGGCGGGTGATCCTCCAGGAAATTTCCATGCTGGAGGATGCACCCGACGATCAGGTTCACGACCTTTTCAACCATTTTTTCTGGGAGGGTCATCCCCTCGGGTTGCCCATTCTCGGGACCAGGGAATCGGTTGACAATCTGACGCGGGAGATGATGCAGGCTTTCATGTCCAAGCGTTACTGTGGCGGAAAAATCGTCATCTGCGCAGCGGGAGATCTGGTTCACGACCAGATTGTCCAACAGATTTCCCGGGCCTTTCAGGGCGTACCTTCGGGGACGACCGCTCCTACGCCTCTCCTTTCCATTCCCCAGCATGCTCGTCGAATCCATGTCCTTGAAAAGGACCTCGAACAAGTGCATATCTGTCTCGGCACCCGGGCCATGCCGCAAAACCACCCAAACCGTTTTGCCTCCTATCTTCTCAACGTCATCCTCGGCGGCAGCATGAGTTCGCGTCTTTTTCAGACGGTGCGCGAGGAAAGAGGTCTGGCGTACTCGATCTACAGTTATCTCAATTGCCACTCGGATGCCGGGGCGCTGGTCATTTACGCCGGAACGGCGGCTGAGGATGCGCCGCATGTGGTGAACCTGCTCCTCAGGGAGCTCAACCGTTTCCGGACCGAGACGGTCTCTGGCGAAGAGCTCTCGTCGGCCAAGGAGCAACTCAAGGGGAACCTTCTGCTGTCCCTTGAAGGGAGCGACAACCGCATGACCCGGTTGGCAAAAAACGAAATTTATCTCGGTGAACAGTGGGCTATTCCTCAGGTTCTTGCCGCCTTCGACAGGGTGACCAGCCGTGACCTGCAGGGTCTGGCTGAGGAGACGATCTGCGATGATTACCTCAATCTGCAGCTCCTTGGCAGAGTCGGGGCGGGAGACTTTCCCTTGATCGATTTCACTCTTGGCTGATCCCTGTTTTCATCGGAGGTCATGACGCGCAGTGTCCTTTCCGTTAAACCCCCGCCTGTCGGCAATCCCCGAACGGCCGTCGCAAATGGAGAGCCCGGAGAATATGGATAGCCTTTTGATTCCGGTCAAGCGCCTGCGAGCCGGCGCGATCCTTCCTCTTTATATGACCGAACACGCAGCCGGCATGGATCTGCATGCCGCCCTCGAAGAGACACTGATTCTCTCCCCCGGCAAGCGTTCCCTGGTCCCTTCCGGGATCGCCCTGGCGATCCCCCCGGGCTTCGAGGGGCAGGTTCGTCCGCGGTCAGGGCTGGCACTGAAAAAGGGTGTCGCCCTCGTCAACTCTCCCGGCACCATCGATGCCGATTATCGGGGGGAAATCGGGGTTATCCTCATCAACCATGGCAGCGAAGCCGTTGAAATTCACTCCGGTGATCGAATCGCCCAACTGGTTATCGCGCCTGTAATGCGCGCCGACCTGGTCTGGTCCGAAGAACTGGACGAAACGCTTCGCAATGGCGGAGGTTTCGGGCATACCGGCGTCGAAAGCGGGGGAGGGCGATGATGGCACATCCTCCGGCCGAAACGCTTCTCGACTTTCCTTGCGACTACATCTTCAAAGCCTTTGGGCCCCATGAAGGGGAGGGCACCTTCGCCGCGGCGGTGAAGACTGCCGTCGAATCGGTTCTCCCTCTCTCCCTTGACGCCGTGCGGGAACGCCCCAGTTCCAATGGCACCTATGTCTGCGTTTCCGTGGTGGTTCGCCTCCATAACATCGCCCAGGTCCACGCGATCTATGGCGCACTGCAGGGCATTCCGGGATTGAAGTATCTCCTTTGACCGTGGCGGTAACGTCCCAGGTGCGAAATCCCCGACTCTGTGATAGAATTTGCCGGTGCCCACGGTTATGAGGACTTGGGTTGTGGTGCAATCTGTGCTGTGCAACGTGTCATGATGGAGGATTTGCATGCTTGTATCGATCAATCCCGAGAATCCGCAGGCCCGACTCATTGACCGTGTTGTCGATTGCCTGAAGCAGGGCGGGGTCATCGCTTATCCGACGGACACCACCTACGGTATCGGCTGTGATATCTTCAATAAAAAGGGGGTCAAGAAGATCTACCAGATCAAACAGCGCGACCCTCGCAAACCCTTCTCCTTCATCTGCGCCGATCTGTCCGATGTTGCCAATTACGCCCAGGTCAGCAACTTCGCCTTCAAGATCATGAAACGTAACTTTCCCGGTCCCTACACCTTCGTTCTCGAAGCCACCCGGGTCGTTCCCGATCTTCTCACCACCAAGCAGCGTACTGTAGGTATCCGCATTCCCGACAATGCCATTGTCATGGGGATCGTGCGGCAACTCGGCCATCCCCTGGTCACCACAAGCGCCAATATGTCGGACGAAGACCCCTTTCATGATCCGACGATGATCGACGAAGCGATGGGGAAGATGCTGGATATGGTTGTCGACGGCGGCATTCTTCTCGGGGATCCCTCGACAGTGATCAGTCTCGTCGATGACAAGATCGAAGTCCTTCGCCAGGGGAGTGGTGACACTTCCTGGATCCACAATCTTTAGGCCCGGTTTTTCCATGAAATTCGTCCTGCTCCTCCTCAGCCTCTCCCTTCTGGTCGGTGTTGCGATCGCCGAGGAAAGTTCCGTCGGTGTCGGTCTGCAGGTTGTGCCGACGGACAGGGGAGACCTGGTCGTCCTCGGCGTCGTCGAAGGGTCGCCCGCCCGAGCCGCCGGCCTTCAGTCAGGGGATCTGTTGGTTCAGGTCGATGATCTGGTCCTGGCGGGGGTCGATTTTGAGACGGTGGCGCGTCGTTATCTCTGGGGGAAGGCCGGCACCGAGGTGACCCTGAAGTATATGCGTCCCGGCCTCGCCGGTGTGCATAGCGTCACCCTTCGCCGCCAGGGGCTGCAGGCGCCAGGAAAAGAGCCGGTCGGAGTGCGAATGCTCCGTCCCGGTTCCTAGCCATCAGGATTTTTTTCCATGAAAAAAAAGGAAATCACGGTCATTTTCTACGGACGCCGATACCCCCGGCAGGACTGGACCTTCCACTGGGACCAGGAGGCGGTTGACGAGCTTCTCGTCGAAACGGCAAGGGAGTTTCTCCCTCTGGGGATCGTTATCGAGGCGGTCAGGGAAGAGGGGATTGTTCTGGATATCAACGGCTACGGAGATCTTCTGAATACCGTCCGCATCCGATCCTCAGGGGACGGTATCGCCAACCTCTGCCTCGGTCATATCCTCGGCAGCAGCCCCAATCGCAATCTCATAGAAGATATCCGCCGCGGGGTCAGCCGGGTCGCCTTCGCCCCGGAAACCATCGAGCCGGAAGGGAGCGACAAGATCGTTTGCCATAATTGCGGGTGCGGCTGCTGATCTCCGGTTTTTGGCAGGGGGGTGTCGATGCCCCCCTGTCTTCCCCGAGCCGGCCTGAGTTTGTGGCTTCAAAACGCAAAAAGACCCAACCGGAAACGGTTCGGTCTTTTTTTTTTGCGAACAGCGGACAATAAAAAACCGGATGTCGAAGACTCGACATCCGGTTTCTATCTGGTGCGGTTGGGGAGACTCGAACTCCCACGCTGTTAAGCACACGCCCCTCAAGCGTGCGTGTCTACCAATTCCACCACAACCGCATTTGAAACATTTTTTCGTATCTCCGCTGGCTGATTCAACCTCTGCAAGGAAGCGCCGAACGGTTCGTATTTATACTGGTTTAGCTTTACTCTGTCAATACGAATTGTTCCTGGTTTTTATTTTTTTTCCGGGGTCGTCGTTCCCTCGGTTGCCGGAGTCGCGGGGGCGTCGACCGGAGGCTGGACCGCTTCGACCGGCGTGCCGACGCTGGCAGGCATGATGGTGCTCGACCCCGGCTGGCCGTAGAAGTAGGCGAGGGTGAGGCTGGTGAGCATGAAGATGACAGCGATGGCGGTCGTCATGCGACTCATGAAACTTTTTCCCCCCGTGGCGCCGAATACGGTGTTGCTGGCTCCGGAACCGAAGGAAGCGCCGATTTCCGCACCTTTGCCCGCTTGCAGAAGAACAACGATGATCAGGGCGATGCAGACTGCGACATGCAGAACAATTAACAGTGCAGACATGGTCTTGGTTGACTCCTTGGAATGATCGATTGTAAACCCGGGGACATTAACATAATCGGCCCCGGGAGAAAAGGAAAAAGCTCACATTCAGGCAAATTGGACGATGCGTGAAAAATCAGCCGCCTTGAGGCTGGCTCCGCCGACCAGGCAGCCGTCGATATCCTCCTGGGCCATCAATCCGTCGACATTGTCCGGTTTGACGCTCCCGCCGTAAATGATCCTTACTTCCTGGGCTACGGAGAGACCGAAGAGCCCCTGAAGGAGACCGCGGATAAAGGCGTGGGCATCCTCGGCCTGATCCTCCGAAGCCGTCCTGCCGGTGCCGATGGCCCAGATCGGTTCGTAGGCAACGACGATCCGTGCCATGGCTTCTGCGGGGACCTCCTTGAGGCCGGCGGTGACCTGGGTATGCAGAACATCGAGGGTCTGGTCGGTCTCCCGCTCATCGAGGGTTTCGCCGATGCAGAAGATGGCGCCGAGCCCCTCTCCGGCGAGGGCGCGAATCTTGGCGTTGATGAAGGGATCCGTTTCGCCGAGGAGTTGGCGACGCTCCGAATGGCCGACGATGACATAGTCGCAGCCGGCATCTTTGAGGAGGGAAGGGGAGACTTCGCCGGTGAAGGCTCCTGTCTGCGCCGGATAGCAGTTTTGGGCCGCCAGGGAGATGTTGCTCCCCTGGAGAGCCCTGGAGACAGAAGCAAGGGCGGTAAAGACCGGCGCCACAACAATCTCCCGGTCGGTGACATCCTTGACGGAGGTTTTGAGGGCCTCGATCAGTTCCAGCGACTCCCGGACGGTATTGTGCAGTTTCCAGTTGCCGGCGATGAAGGGTTTTCGCATGGTTGATCTCCGATTGGCAGGGGGGGGGCGATGTAGAAGGGCCCGTCGTCGGTGGCGTCAGCGTCCGGCAAGATCGGTGAGAGCCAGAATCCCCGGCAACTCCTTTCCCTCAAGGAATTCGAGGGAGGCGCCACCGCCGGTGGAAATATGGGTCATTCTGTCCTCGAGCCCCGATTTGTTAACGGCGGACACCGAGTCCCCTCCACCGATAATGGAGAGGGCCGAGGATTCGGCGAGGGCTCGAGCGATGGCGAGGGTTCCGGTGGCGAAGGCGTCGAATTCGAAAACCCCCATCGGCCCGTTCCAGACGACCGTGGCGGCTTCCTTGAGTATCCGTCCGTAGCGCTCGGCGGTTCGTGGGCCGATGTCCAGCCCCATCCAACCTTCGGGGATGTCGATGTCGCTGCACACTTTGTGGGGCGCATCGGACTTGAATTCGGAGGCGATGACGTGGTCTTCGGGGAGGATGAGCTGTACCCCGGCGGACTTTGCCTTGTCGAAGAGTTCGTGGGCGAGTGCCAGGCGATTTTCTTCCACCAGGGAGTTGCCGATGGTGAATCCCTGGGCCTTGAGAAAGGTGTAGGCCATGCCGCCGCCGATCAGCAGGATGTCGACCTTGTCGAGGAGATTCTCGATGACCGGGATCTTGTCCGTCACCTTGGCGCCGCCGAGGACGGCGACGAAGGGGTGCTGGGGCGCGGCGAGTGCCTGGCCGAGATAGCGAATTTCCTTCTCCATCAGGAAACCGGCCACGGCCGGGGTCAGGAGACGGGCGACCCCTTCGGTGGAGGCGTGGGCGCGGTGGGCGGTGCCGAAGGCGTCGTTGACGTAGATCTCGGCGAGGGATGCCAGTTGGCGACTGAACTCCGGGTCGTTCTTGGTCTCCCCGGCGTGAAAGCGCACGTTCTCCAGCAGCAGGACCTCGCCGTTCCCCAGGGCCCGGACCATTTTTTCGACCTCGGGACCGATGCAGTCCGGAGCCATGAGGACCGGGCGGCCGAGGAGTTTTTGCAAGTGCGGGGCCACGGGGGCGAGACTGTATCTGGCCTCGGGAGCCCCCTTGGGTCGACCGAGGTGAGAGGCGAGGACCAGCCGTCCTCCCTGTTCGAGGATGTAACGAAGGGTCGGCAGGGCGGCGACGATGCGGGTGTCGTCATCGATCTCTCCTTCAGCGTTCAGGGGAACGTTGAAGTCGACGCGGCAGAACACCCTTTTCCCCTTCAACTCGAGATCCCTCACCGTCATTTTGTCAAGCATGGATCGCCTCCTGAAATTTCAAAGGGCAGGACCGCAGGGGTCCCGCCCAGGAAGAACAAAGTGCATTAGGGCTATTTTACCGCCACGTACCGGGTCAGATCGAGGATGCGGCTGGAATAACCCCACTCGTTGTCGTACCAGGAGATGACCTTGACCATGTTTCCGCCGATGACGGTGGTCGAGAGGGCATCGATGATGGAGGAGGCGGGGTTGCCGTTGAAATCTTTGGAGACAAGGGGGAGGTCGCAGTACTCTAGGATCCCCTTGAGGGGCCCCTCGGCGGCCTCTTTCATGACCGCATTGACTTCCTCGACGGAGGTTGGGCGCCCCGATTCGATCACCAGGTCGATGAGGGAGACGTTGGGGGTCGGCACCCTCACGGCCATGCCGTCGAGCTTGCCGGCAAGTTCCGGCAGCACGAGGGATACGGCTTTGGCAGCGCCGGTGGTGGTGGGAATCATCGAAAGGGCGGCGGCCCGCCCGCGGCGCAGATCCGAGTGGGGGAGATCGAGGATTTTCTGGTCATTGGTATAGGAATGGACCGTGGTCATGAGCCCCTTGACGATCCCGAAGGTCTCATGGAGGACCTTGGCGACGGGGGCCAGGCAGTTGGTGGTGCAGGAGGCGTTGGAGATCACCAGATGCCGGGCGGGGTCGTAGTCCTTCTCGTTGACCCCCATACAGACGGTAAAGTCGACCTTTTTACCCGGTGCACTGATAATAACCCGTCCGGCACCGGCCTGCAGGTGCTTTTCGGCGTCCTCCCGGCTGGTGAAGCGTCCGGTCGCCTCGATGACGATATCGATCTTCAGTTGCTTCCAGGGGAGGGCGGTCGGATCTTTTTCCCTGAGGACCTGGACCGTTCGGCCGTCGACGAAAAGATGGTCTTTGTCGGAAGTGACGGCGGCATCGAATATCCCCTGCACCGAATCGTATTTGAGAAGATGGGCCAGGGTTGCGGCATCGGTCAGATCGTTGATGGCAACGATCTCGATGTCGGTGCAGTTCTTTGCAGCGCGAAAGACGTTGCGGCCGATGCGGCCGAAACCGTTGATGGCAACTCTTGCAGTCATGACGATGATCTCCTTGCGGCGAGGAGGGGGGAGTGACGGATATGAAAAAACAAATACTTAGCGACATTAAGCCTGCGCGGATGATAGCCAATCGACCTGCAAGCGTCAACCCTTTTTAAGCTTAATGCGGGAGTTGTTCTGTTGCCCTTTTAAATGCGATATGGTATGAAGTTGCCCACGTCAACATCTCCTCCTGTTCGGAATTTTTCCGTCCCTGAACACCGCCTTCGGATGAAGACCTCGCATGGCAAATCGATTCAGTGCCTCTGGGCGTTCTCTAATTTAACCTAAGTTTTTTAAAATGCAAACATCCGCAGCCAATTCCCGACGGATCGAGAAGATGTGCGCATCACAGCTCCCCCTGTTCCGTCCGAAGGCTTTTGCAGAAGGTGGCCGACTGCTGTTTTTTCGCCAACGGGGACCTATTTCTCCTTATGGATTTCATGAACAAAACCCTTGAAAAGCGGATTCTCACCTTCGCCTTTCTGGTTTTGACCCTCACCATTGCGGTGAATACCGGGTTCAACATCGAAGGCTTCCGGCGGGATTACCGTGACGGGATCATTCTGCGTTGTCAGAGTTTAGCCGCCGGACTGCAAAACGCCATCGAAAATGTCCTTGCCCTGGGCCTCGGTCTCGAGGAGATGGAGGGTGTCAATCTCCGTTGCCAGGAAATCGTCACCACCGATCCGGAAATCATCTATTGTCTCATTGAGAATACCGTCGGCACCCCCCTCTATTCCAGTGACCCTTCTTTTTATTTTACCGCCGGGGTTGAATTCGTCTCCGCACTCAGCAAAAACACCTCCATCCTCAACTTTCCCCATCTGGGGCGGGCTTACGACGTTTCTCAGCCTGTTTATGATGCCGACGGAACGCTGGCCGGCAGGATCCGCATCGGTTTTCCCGAATCTATCCTCGAGAAGCGGACGGCCAAGGTCTTTCAGCGCTCGATGATTATCCTCGGCATCGCCCTCTCCGTCGTTTTCGGTCTGGTCGTGCTTTTTGCCAAGCGCGACCTTATCGGTCCGATCGGTCGTCTCTGTACCATGGCCAAAAGTGTCGCCGCCGGCGATTTCAAGGTGACGGTTCCGGCCATGTCCACCCGCGATTTTTCCGATCTGGCCACCGCCCTCCAGGAGATGGCCAGTTCCCTGCAGAGCCGCGACCAGAAAATACGGGAGAACTATCGCGAACTCGAAGAGACAAACAGGCAACTCCAGGAATCCTATGAATATCAGGAACGAATCGGAGCCGAACTGGGGCGCAGCAGGGAGATGTACCGATCCCTGCTCGAGGGGGCCAGCGACGCAATCGTCGTCAGTGATGATAACGACCGGATCGTTTTGATCAACAGGGCGGCCGAGGCCTTTTTCGGCATTACCCTGGACAAGGTCGAAGGAATGAATCTCTTTTCCGCCCTGGAAATGCTGCAGGTCGAGCATATCGAAGAGCAGTACGGTCTTCACCGGGCAGTCCTCGAAGGGAAAATCGCCGAAGCCGAGGTCAGCTTCGTGCGGCCCGGCGATCAGCGCCTGATCGTCGGCTGGATCGTCGGGTCGCCGGTGGTCGGAAAGGATGGCAAACATCTGGTGCAGGCCACCATTCGCGATATCACCAAGGAAAAGGAAATCAAGGAAAACCTTGAAAAAAGTACCCGTGAGCTTCAGCGCCTCAATCAGATGAAGGACTCCTTTCTCGGGGTGGCATCCCACGAGCTGAAAACGCCGCTGACGGTCATCATCGGCTATGCCGAACTGATTCTCGGTGAAATGTCCGGCCGTCTCGACGAGACCGTCCTGGGAATGGTTCAGCATATTGCCGACGCGGGGGAGCGCCTCTCCAGTATCGTCCGCGACATGGTGGACGTCTCCATGCTCGACAACAATCGCCTGTATCTGCGCAATCGCGCCGTCGACGTCAACGATGTGATACGCACGGCCGTCACCGAACTGGAATTTTTCTTCTCCCTGCGCAAGCAGTCCTTCGAATTCAGACTCGACGACGATCTCCCCCCGGTCTTCTGTGATCCAGATCGCCTTGTGCAGGTTGTGACCAATCTGGTCGGCAATGCCATCAAGTTCACCCCCGACGAGGGAACGGTCACCCTGGAGACCCGGAGGGCCTCTTCCCTGCGCACCCCTTATAATCTTGACCTTGCCGAGGATACGGAGATCAAGCCGATCGGAAACAAACCGATTTCCTATGTTGAAATCATCATCACCGATACCGGGATCGGCATCGCCGAGCCGGACCAGATCCACATTTTTGACAAGTTTTACGAAGTGGGCAATATCGAGGAGCATTTCACGGGCAAGGTCGCCTTCAAGGGGAAGGGCGCCGGCCTCGGACTCGCAATCGTCAAGGGGATCATCGACGTGCTCGACGGAGAGATCTGGGTGGAAAGCCCCGGTTGCGATCCCGAACGCTGCCCCGGAAGCGCTTTTCACATCCTCCTCCCCGTCGAAGGGTCCGAACCCGGCGATTCCATCGGGACCTAATGTCCCTTTGCGGCCGGTTTTCCCTTGCAGGGTCCGGCCATTTTCGGTATATAAACAGCGCCCTCCCGAGGGTGCGGGAGAGGCGACGTGCGGGTCTGTTTACTGGGGAGCGGCAGCAAGGGAAATGCCGTCTACGTCGAGAGTCGTGGATGCCGCATTCTCATCGATGCCGGGTTCTCCGCCCGGGAACTCGGCAATCGCCTGGCCGCCATCGGAACGGGAGGGGATGACCTCGACGCCCTGTTCATGACCCATGAACACGGGGATCACAGCCGAGGGATGGGCCCCCTGGCGCGGCGGCATCGGCTTCCGGTCTACGTTCACCATCGCACCTACAGGGAACTCGGGCGTTGCGGAGCGATTGACGATGTTCGTGAATTCGAGGCCGGGGACGCCATCACCCTCGGCGACATCCAGGTGACCTCTTTTCCCATCACCCATGATGCAGCGGCCCCCGTCGGCTATGTGATTGAAACCCCCGAAGGGAAGGTCGGCGTGGCCACCGATCTCGGCATTGCCACCCGTCTGGTGGCCGAACGGCTCAAGGGGTGCCGGGTCCTGGTCATGGAATCGAACCACGATGAAGCGATGCTGCGGGATGGCCCCTACCCCTGGCATCTGAAACAGAGAATTCGCAGCAATCATGGCCACCTCTCCAACCTCGCCTCGGCGCAGCTTCTTCAGGGTCTTCTCTGGGAAGGACTCGAGGCTGTTTTTCTGGCCCACCTCAGCGAGGTCAACAATACCCCCATTCTGGCCGAAGCCTGCGCAAGGGAGGTCCTCGGGGCCCAGACCCTCTGCCGGCCCCTGCTGGCCATCGGGACCCAGGAGAGAGCAAGCGTCTGTTTCACCCTCTAAGCCCTGCGCAGCAGCGCCTCTTCTCGGGGAAGATCCGGAGGAAATTCAATTTCAACGATCCTGATCAGCCCTGATTTGTGAAGGAAGGGCGATTTTTTTCGCACTCGAACCCCGGCCCCGGCGGCACGCCGCAGGGACCGGCGACCTTTTCTTGTTCAACGGTTTAAAGGAGGCAGCATGCCCTGGAGAATAGCAGTCGGACTTAAGGACGGAGTCCGGGATGCCCGAGGAGAGCGGGTCAGACGGGAGATCCGGGAACATCTCGGCATTGAACTGACGAGCGTTCGGACCATCGACATCTATACGGTCGATGCCGATCTCAGCGACGAAGAGGTCGCCGCCGCCGCGGCCGGACCATTTTCCGATCCGGTCATTCAGGAATTCGCCATCAATGCTCCCCTGGCGGGTGATTTTGATATCCTCATCGAAGTCGGCTTCCGTCCCGGGGTCACCGATAACGTCGGGCGCACCTCCCGCGAAGCGATCCAGTATCTCACCGGGCGCCCTTTTGCCTCCGGCGAGGGGGTCTATACCTCGGTTCAGTACCTCCTCAAGGGGGTGTGCGAGGAAGAGGCCGCCGAACGGATTGCCGCAGGATTTCTCGCCAATGCCCTGATCCAGCGCTGGACCATCATCCCCGCCGCCCGCTTCGACCGGGTCAGGGGGGTTCCGGTGACCGTTCCCAGGGTGGTCGTCGGCGCTCCCCCCCAAATTCGGGAGATCGACCTGGATGTCTCCGACGAGGCCCTGATGCAGATCAGCCGCGAGGGGATGCTGGCCCTCAATCTCGAGGAAATGAAAAAGCTCCAGTCGTACGCCAGCGATCCGGCCCTGGGCAAGGCTCGCGCCCGCGTCGGCCTCGGCTCCCGGTTGACCGATGGCGAGCTCGAGGCCCTGGCCCAGACCTGGAGCGAGCACTGCAAGCACAAAATCTTCTCCGCCCGCATCGAATACCGGGATGAGCACGGCAAGTCCGAGACCATCGACTCCCTGTTCAAAACCTATATCGTCGGCGCCACCCGCGACATCCGGGCCCGACTCGGCGACAGGGACTTCTGTCTTTCCGTGTTCAAGGACAACGCCGGGGTGATTCGCTTCAACGACGACTGGAGCCTGGTATTCAAGGTCGAGACCCACAACTCTCCCAGCGCTCTCGATCCGTACGGCGGAGCCCTGACGGGGATCGTCGGCGTCAACCGCGACGGCGTCGGCACCGGCATGGGAGCACGGCTGATCTTCAACACCGACGTCTTCTGTTTTGCCTCTCCCTTCTACGACAAGCCGCTGCCGCAGCGCCTGCTGCACCCGCGTCGCATCTTTGAAGGGGTGGTCGAGGGGGTCGAGCACGGCGGCAACAAGAGCGGCATACCGACGGTCAACGGTTCCCTGGTCTTCGACGAGCGATTCGTCGGCAAGCCCCTGGTCTACTGCGGAACCGCCGCGATCATGCCGGCAAAACTCAACGGCAAGCCGAGCCACGAAAAGCGAGTCCTGGTCGGCGACCGCATCGTCATGGTCGGCGGTCGCATCGGCAAGGATGGCATTCACGGCGCCACCTTCTCTTCCGAGGAACTTCATGAGGGGTCTCCGGTGACGGCGGTGCAGATCGGCGATCCCATCACCCAGCGGCGCATGTTCGACTTTCTGATCGTCGCCCGCGACCGCGGTCTCTACAACTCGATTACCGACAACGGCGCCGGGGGACTCTCCTCCTCCGTCGGCGAGATGTCCGAGGACACGGGGGGGTTCGAAATGCACCTCGATCGCGCTCCCCTCAAATATCCGGGGCTGCAGCCCTGGGAAATCCTCATCTCGGAGGCACAGGAACGGATGACCCTGGCCGTCCCTCCCGACAAGCTTGAGGCCTTTATCGCCCTGGCGGGGGAGATGGACGTCGAGGCCACCGACCTTGGGGTTTTCACCGACTCGGGGTACTATCACTGTCTCTACAACGGCAAGACCCTCACCTACCTGGATATGAATTTTCTCCACGGCGGCGTGCCGCAGATGACGATCCCCGCGGTTTGGGAGGTCAGGGATCACCGCGAACCGGATTTCCCCCAACCCCTCGACATGGACGCCACCCTGCGGCACATGCTCGGTCGTCTCAATATCTGTTCCAAGGAGGCGGTCGTCCGCCGCTATGACCACGAGGTCCAGGCCGGTACGGTTCTCAAACCCCTGGTCGGAGTCGCCAACGACGGCCCCGCCGATGCGGCCATGGTCCGGCCGCTCTTCGATTCCTTCGAGGGGGTGGTCGTCTCCCACGGCATCTGTCCCCGCTACAGCGACATTGACACCTATCACATGATGGCCTGCGCCATCGACGAGGGGCTGCGCAACTACGTTGCCGTCGGCGGCAACATCGAGCATGTCGCCGGGCTCGACAACTTCTGCTGGTGCGATCCGGTCAAGAGCGATAAGACCCCTGACGGCGAGTACAAGGCGGCCCAGCTGGTGCGGGCCAACAAGGCGCTCTATGACTACTGCGTCGCCTTCGGCGTGCCGCTGATCTCCGGCAAGGACTCGATGAAAAACGACTACCAGATCGGCGAGACCAAGATCTCCATTCCGCCGACGGTCCTCTTTTCGGTCATCGGCAAGATCGACGACGTCCGTACGGCGACCACCATGGACGCCAAACGTCCCGGCGACCTCGTCTATCTCCTCGGCCTGACCCGGGACGAGCTCGGCGGTTCCGAGTACTACGCTCTCAAAGGCCATCTCGGCAAAAATGTGCCGCAGGTCGATGCTCCCTACGCCATGAAGCTCTTCCGGGCCATCAACCGTGCCCAGCAGGCAGGGGTGCTCGCCTCCTGTCATGACCTCTCCGACGGCGGTCTCGGCGTCGCCCTGGCGGAAACCGCCTCGGCCGGCGGCTTCGGCATCCACGCCGACCTGCGGGCGGTAAAGGTCGCGGAACCGCTGCGGGAGGATGCGATCCTCTTCTCCGAATCCCAGAGCCGTTTTCTGGTCACCGTGCGCCCCGGTCATCGGGAGCGTTTCGAAGGACTCTTTTCCGGGCAGGACGTCTCTTTCCTCGGCGAAGTGACCGCGGACGACGAGCTGCGCCTCATCGGTCTTTCCGGAGGAGTCCTGGTCCGTTCCAGCATTCACGATCTCAAGGAGGCGTGGCAGACGCCCCTCAAGGAGCTCTAGGTTATGGCGAAACAGGTTCGAGCTATTGTTATCTCCGGCAACGGAACCAACTGCGAACGGGAGGTGGCCAACGCCTGTCGTCTGGCCGGAGCCGAGGTGGCGGACATCGTCCATATCTCCGAACTCCTCGCCGGGCGGGTCCGCCTCGACGACTACCATTTTCTCAATCTCGCCGGGGGGTTTCTCGACGGCGACGACCTCGGCAGCGCCAAGGCCGGAGCCAACCGCCTGCTCCACGCGCCGGTCAAGGGGAGCAGCGAACACCTGATCGACCAGGTTCGGCGCTTCATCGCCGCGGGAAAGCTGGTCCTCGGGGTCTGCAACGGTTTTCAGTTGATGGTCAAGATGGGACTCCTTCCGGCTCTCGACGGCGATTTCGATCGCCAGAGTGCCACCCTGACCTTCAACGACGGGGGCCGTTTTCTCGACCGTTGGGTCTATCTCAGGGTCGATACCGATTCCCCCTGTGTCTTCACCGCCGGGCTCAAGGGGATCTATCTCCCGGTACGCCACGGCGAGGGGAAATTCGTCACCGAGTCGCCGGAAATCCTAGCGCAGATCGAAACCCGGCATCTGGCCCCCCTGCGCTACAGTGACGGGGAATATCGAGCGGCAACCATGGAGGCTTCCTTCAACCCCAACGGTTCCGTCGCCGGCATCGCCGGTGTCTGTGACCAGACGGGCCGACTCTTCGGACTGATGCCCCATCCCGAAGCCTATGTGCACCGCACCCACCATCCGCGCTGGACCCGCGAGGAGGACCTCCCCGAAGAGGGGATGGGGCTGTGGCTCTACCAGAATGCCGTTCGCTTCATCCGGGAAAAGCTCCTTTAGTTATTGCGGACCCGGCACCCCGACCCCAAGGGTGTCCCCCTTGCCGGGGGGTATCTTTTACGGCGCCGGTTGTGTTAGACTTGCGCTCGGGTACGGCAGGGGAGGGGTGCGATAACCCACCGTTCTGCCGAAGAAATATTCGTCTCAACAAAAGGAGCAGTCTGTTCCATGCATGATAAATTTGAAGATGAATGCGGCGTTTTCGGAATCTTTGGTCATCCCGAGGCGGCGAACCTCACCTACCTCGGACTCTACGCCCTGCAGCATCGCGGACAGGAAAGCTGCGGGATCGTTTCCTCCGACGGGAACCGGCTGCGGGCTCACAAGGGGATGGGGCTGGTCGCCGATGTCTTTAAAAACGACGCCGTTTTTGACAACCTGCCGGGGGCCAGCGCCATCGGCCATGTGCGCTATTCCACCGCCGGCGGCAACGACCTGAAGAACTGCCAGCCGATCAATGTCGACTATCACCGTGGCGCCATCGCCGTGGCGCATAACGGCAACCTGGTCAACGCCCAGGAGTTGCGCAACGAACTCGAGCTCAAAGGCTCGATCTTTTCCACCATCGCCGATACCGAAGTCATCATCCATCTGATGGCCCGGGCCCAGCGGGAAACCCTGGCGGAACGGGTCACCGAGGCGTTGAACGAGGTCAAGGGGGCCTACAGCCTCGTTTTCCTCACCGAAACGCGCATGGTGGCGGTGCGCGACCCCAACGGTTTCCGTCCCCTGGCTCTCGGCAAACTCGATGGCGCCTACGTCGTCGCCTCGGAAACCTGCGCCTTCGATCTCATCGAGGCTCAGTTCATCCGCGAAATCGAGCCCGGCGAAATGATCGTCATCGACAAAACCGGCCTCACCAGTCTCCACCCCTTCGCCAAGGTCGCCCCGTCTCCCTGTATCTTCGAGTACATCTACTTCTCCCGCCCCGACAGCACCATCTTCGGCCGGGAGGTCTACGGCGTGCGCAAGGAATTCGGCCATCAGCTCGCCCGGGAACATGCCGTGGAGGCCGATGTGGTCATCGCCATCCCCGACTCGGGGGTGCCGGCGGCGATCGGCTACGCCGAGGAGTCGGGAATTCCCTTCCAGCTCGGGCTGATCCGCAACCATTATGTCGGCCGGACCTTTATCGAGCCGCAGCAGGCGATCCGTCACTTCGGGGTCAAGATCAAACTCAACCCGGTGCGCGAGATCATCGAGGGGAAAAGGGTCGTGGTCGTCGACGACTCCATCGTGCGCGGCACCACGGCGCGCAAGATCATCAAGATGATCCGCAATGCCGGCGCCAAGGAGATCCACATGCGCATCTCCTGCCCTCCGACCAGTTTCCCCTGCTATTACGGGATCAACACACCCACCCGCAAGGAGCTGATTTCCTCCTCCCATTCCATCGAGGAAATCAACCGCTATATCACCTCGGACACCCTCGGCTATCTTTCCCTGGAAGGGCTGAGGACGTCGGCGGGGGTCCCGGAGGGGAGCGCCGGATATTTCTGCGACGCCTGTTTCAGCGGCCACTATCCGGTCAAGTTTCCGCGCCTGAAATCCGACAGCCAACTCGGTCTTTTTTAGCCTCAAATTCTGTGCCGAATCCATTGCATCGAAATCAGATTTTGTTTTAGTTGCAATAGTTCAAATTAGCCACCAAGGCACCAAGACACCAAGTTTGGCAGCCGGCTTCAGTCAGCTTTCTTGGTGCCTCCGTGTCTTGGTGGCTATAAATATTTATTTTTCGAAGTCATTCGAATCGAGAAACCTGCGACTGCAATTTTATTTTTCAAGGAGAGAGCGCATGACCCAGGAAGAACGCAAGGAACTGATGACAATCGTTCGGGAACTGTCCTACGAGGAACGGGAGGTGACCCTGGCCTCCGGGCGCAAGAGCAACTTCTATTTCGACGGCAAGCAGACCTGTCTGCACGCCCGGGGGGGGCTGCTGGTCGGCAAAGCCTTCTGGCAGGAAGCCCAGCAGTTCCAAGGGCCGATTCACGGAGTCGGGGGGTTGACCCTCGGCGCCGACCCCATCGCCACCGCTACCTCCATCGCCGCGGCCCTCGACGGGCAGAGCGTCCATGCCTTCATCATCCGCAAGGAGCCCAAGGGGCACGGAACCGGCCAGTGGCTGGAGGGGAGAAAGAATCTCCCGGCTGGCAGTCGCGTGGTCATCGTCGAAGACGTCACCACCACCGGCGGTTCGTCCATGAAGGCGGTCGAACGCGCCCGCGAGGAGGGGCTCGAGGTGGTCGGCATCGTCACCCTCGTCGATCGGGAAGAAGGGGCCCGGGAAAATATCGAGGGGGAGAAGATCCCCCTGCGCGCCGTCTTCACCAGGACCCAGGTCGTGGGGTAGGGGAGCCAGACCGCTTCAATATGAAAAAAAGGAGGGGACGCCGATGGCGTCCCCTCCTTTTTTTTGCGGACACTGAACCCTCAGGAGGTCATTGGTCTTCGGGGATCTTGAAGACCTCCAGGACGCCGGGGAGGGCGCGGAGCTCGCTGCTGTCGAAATGACGGGTTTCGCCGATCACGCCGATGATGATGCGGTTGGCGCCCGTCGACTGATGGAAATCAAAGTCCTGGTCGATAAGGTACTGTTTGACGGCCTGCAGCTCGGCGTCGTCCGCCTGTTTCTTCATGATCACCAGCATGGTCTCAGATTCCTTTCGTGCGAATGCGTTCCAGACGCCGGGATTCGTCAATCACCCGTTCGAAGAGTCGGACGATGGCTTCATCCTCGAGGGGACCGGGATTGTAGGCCTGCATCTTCTCGAAGATCCGCCGTTCCCGGTTCGGGTCGTACACGGCAAGACCTTTCTCCTTTTTGATCTTGCCGATCTTCAGAGCCAGGGCGGCCCGCTCGTTGAAGATCCTCAGGAGTTCGCCGTCCAGGCGATCGATCTCGATGCGAAGCTGTTCAATGTCCACGGTATTTTCTCCTGATCAGCGGGGAAAACCCCTAAAAAGACTTGCGGATGACCGTATCGCGCTGCCAGTGGACGTCGTCCCGCTCGGGATAGTCGATATTATAATGCAGCCCGCGGCTCTCCCGGCGCTCGAGAGCGCAACGCACGATCAGTTCGGCCACGGTGGCGATGTTTCGCAGCTCGATGAGGTCGGAGGTGATGAGAAAATCCCAGTAGTAATCGGTGATCTCCTCCTGGATCATCTGGATGCGGCGCAGGGCACGCACCAGGCGCTTGTTGGAGCGAACGATGCCGACGTAATTCCACATGCAGCGGCGGATTTCGTCCCAGTTGTGAGCGACGACCACCTCCTCGTCGCTGTTGGTGGCGCGGCCGCAGTCCCAGGGGGGGATGGCGGGAAAGTCGCTCCGATGTTCGGCGGCCAAGCGCTCCAGGGAGCGTTTTGCGGCGAGATCGCCGTAAACGACCCCTTCAAGGAGACTGTTGCTGGCCAGACGGTTGGCGCCGTGCAGGCCGGTACAGGAGGCCTCGCCGATGACGAAGAGATTTTTCAGATCCGATTCCCCGTGGGAGTCGACCTGAACGCCGCCGCACAGATAGTGGGCCGCAGGAACGACGGGGATCGGTTCCTTCGTCATGTCGATTCCGTAGGAGAGGCAGGTTTCGTAGATGTTGGGGAAGCGGTCGCGGATGTAATCGGCCCCTTCGAAGGTGATGTCGAGAAAGACGCAGTCGTCGCCGTGCACCTTCATTTCATTGTCGATCGCGCGGGCGACGATGTCGCGGGGGGCGAGGTCTCGCAGCTCATGGTAGTTGGACATGAAGGCCGTGCCGTCCCGGCGTTTGAGAATCGCTCCTTCGCCGCGGACGGCCTCGGAGATCAGGAAGGACTTGGCGAGGGGGTGGTAGAGGGTCGTGGGGTGAAACTGCATGAATTCCATGTTGGCGACGCTGGCTCCCGCCCGGTACGCCATGGCGACTCCGTCCCCCGTTGCGACGTCGGGATTGCAGGTGTAGAGATAGACCTTGCCGGCCCCCCCGGTGGCCAGTACGGTCATGGCGGCACCGAAGGCGATAACTTCGTTGGCGCCGATGTCGAGGACGTAGGCGCCCAGGCAGCGGTTGAGGGGGCAATATTTTTGCGTCGCCTTTGTTTCGGTGATCAGGTCGATGGCGATGTGGTTTTCATAGAGGGTGATGTTGGGGTGTTTGCCGATGGCCTCGATCAGCGCCCGTTCGATCTCACGCCCCGTGACGTCCTTGGCGTGGAGGATACGTCGCTGGCTATGCCCCCCTTCCCGCGTCAGGTCGTAGCTGTCATCGTCCTTGCGGCTGAACTGGACCCCCCAGTCGATCAGGTCGTGAATCGCCCCGGGTCCAGCTTCGACGACCTCCCTGACAATTTCCTCCCGGGAGAGAAAAACACCGGCGACCATGGTGTCGCGGATGTGTTCCTCGAAGGAGTCCTCGTCGGAGAAGACCGAGGCGATCCCCCCCTGGGCGAGATTGGTTGCCGTTTCGGAAATCTCCCGTTTGGTGACAATGGTGACGGTGCCGTGCTCGGCGACCTTCAGAGCATAGGACAGGCCGGCGATGCCGCTGCCGATGACCAGAAAATCCGAGATGATTCTCATGGGACCCTCATTGAAAAGCAGGTAAAAGGTCGAGCCTCAAAGAACCGGCCCAACGATTGCACGAAGAGACCATGTAAGGACCGCCGCGCAGCAAAAATCGGGAGTCCCCGATTCCACCGCTGCAAATTTGCCATTATTGTTCCGGGTGGGAACCATGTCAAGAATTTTGGCCGGCTAAATGGGTTGAAACACAAGATCTTTTCAGCTATATTCCGAACCTGAACCCATCTGTGGTGGATGATGACGAAATCTGGTCCCCTTATTTTTATCTTCCTGGCGGCCCTGGCGGGTCCCTGCGGTCTCCCCGGCGTCGTCCGGGGGGACATCTTCCGTTATGTGGACGGCAACGGGGTGATGCATTTCACCAATGCTCCGACGGTCGCGGGCTACACCGTCTATCTCAAGGAGGGGAGGGTTTCAACGGTCAAGGAGATGGTTCGCCGCTACGCCACGCTCTTCGATCTGGAAGAGGCTCTGATCAAGGCGGTGATCAAGGTCGAGAGCGATTATAATCCTGTGGCCGTCTCGTCCAGGGGCGCTCTCGGTTTCATGCAGCTAATGCCGACGACCGCCCGGGAAATGGATGTGAAGAATCCGATGAATCCCGCCGAAAACATCTACGGCGGCAGCCGCTATCTGCGCCTGATGCTCAACCAGTTCAACGGAAACCTCGATCTGGCGCTGGCCGCCTACAATGCCGGCCCCGGGGCGGTGCGCCGCCATGGAGGGATTCCCCCCTATGCCGAAACCCGCAACTATGTCGACCGGGTAAAAAAGTTCCTCACCTACTACCGTGAACGCAAGGATATCTACCTATGAATTTCCGGTCGGGGTTGCTGAACTTGCCGAATCTTCTCACCCTCGGACGGATTGCCGCAATCCCCCTGCTGGTATTTTTCCTTTTTTTCGACGGTCCCCGGGCCAGCTTCTGGGCGGCGATCATTTTTTCCGTGGCCGCCATCACCGACTGGCTCGACGGCTGGCTGGCCCGCAAATGGGAAGTGGTGACCGTTCTCGGCAAATTTCTCGACCCTCTGGCCGACAAGCTGATCGTCATGGCCGCCCTGATCATGCTGATTCCGCACGACCGGGTCCCCGCCTGGGCGGTCTTTTTGATCCTGGCCAGGGAAATGATCGTCACCGGCCTGCGCTCCATCGCCTCTTCCGAAGGGGTCGTCATCGCCGCCAGCGACCTGGGAAAATACAAGACCATATTTCAGATGGTGGCGATCATCGGTCTCCTTCTTCATTACGATTATTACTGGCTCTTCGGTCTGCGCTGGGAGCTGTTCCATGCCGATATGCACCATTTCGGGATCTTCTTCTTCTATATCGCCCTGATGCTGACCGTCTGGTCCGGGGCGGACTATCTCTTTAAATTCTTTAAGGTTATTGCCCGCAAATAGGCTGGTGCCGGTACGGAACCCCTCTTGAATTTTTTGTTGACTTGGTAAAACCGTTTTGTTATTAATAGGCCCGCTTACGACAGCGGCAAAAATGCGGGAATAACTCAGTGGTAGAGTGCGACCTTGCCAAGGTCGAAGTCGCGGGTTCGAATCCCGTTTCCCGCTCCAAAAGATAACAAGCCTCAAGGTCGATGCCTTGGGGCTTTTATTTTGTCGAGTGCTCGGCCCGGTCCGCAGGTTCGCGGCGCTCTCATAATCACCGCAGGGAGAATGACATGGCGACAGGCAGACGGATTTCCGGACTCTTGGTTCTGGTAACCTTCCTCATGGTGGGGAGTGGCTGTGTCGGCAACATCGGTAGCAACCTCTCTTCGGCCATTTTGAATCATCCCGACCCGGAGACCGTAAAGGAAAGCATCCCGTCCTACCTCCTCCTCATCGACAGTTTCATCGCCGATGCCCCCAGGGACAGGGTTCTTCTGGAGACCGGCGCCAATCTCTATGCGATTTACGCCTCGGCCTTCGTCGAAGACGAGGGTCGGGCAGCGCTCCTTGCCGAGATCGCCCGGGGATACGGAGAAAGGGCGCTGTGTCGTGCGGCTCGGGCGGCCTGCGGCCTGTCGCAGCGACCCTTTGAAGAGTATTCGCGCCGACTTGAGGATCTCGACGAAGGCGCGGTTCCGGCGCTCTTCTCCTATACGACCACCTGGCTGGTTTGGATCAAGACGCACAGCAGCGACTGGCTGGCCCTGTCCGACCTCCCCAAGGTCGAAGCCGCCCTGGAACGGATCGTCGAGCTCGACGAGGGGTACCGTCACGGCAGCGCCCACCTTTATCTCGGCGTTCTCAAGTCCCTTCGCCCCCCCTCCCTCGGCGGCCATCCCGAGGATGGGCGTCGTCACTTTGAACGGGCTCTGGCCCTCTCCTGGGGCCGCGATCTCGGCTTCAGGGTGGAATTCGCCCGCAGCTATGCCCGCCTGGTGTATGATCGTGAACTCCATGACCGGCTTTTAAACGAAGTCATGGCGGCCGATCCCGTGGCCCCGGATTTGACCCTCCTCAATACCCTGGCCAAGCGTCAGGCCCGGTTACTGCTGGACTCGGCAGAAGACTATTTCTAGGCTCAAATTAGCCGAATTGGAGACACTCAGATGTTGAAAAGACTCGTTTTTCTGACCCTTGCCATCCTCCTTGCCGGTTTCGCCCCCATAGCCGCCGAGGCGGCCGTTCTGAAAATCGCCACCATCGCCCCTGAAGGGTCCCAGTGGATGCAAGAAATGCGCAAGGGGGCCGATGAAATCAAGACCCGCACCGCCGGCCGGGTGACGGTCAAGTTCTACGGCGGCGGGGTGATGGGGAACGAGAAGAGCGTTCTGCGCAAAATCCGTATCGGCCAGCTCCACGGCGGCGCCTTCACGGGTGGCGGTCTCATCGAGGTTTATCCCGACATCAGCCTCTACAGCCTGCCGATGGTCTTCCGTTCCCTCGACGAGCTTGACTATGTCCGATCGCGTATGGACAAGACCCTTGAGCAGGGGCTCGAAGGGGCCGGTTTCGTCAGCTTCGGTTTCGCCGAAGGGGGGTTCGCCCTGATCATGGCCAATAAGCCGGTGCGCAGTCTCGACGATCTCAGAGGGAAGAAAATATGGGTTCCCGAAGGGGATTCCAATACTTACGCCATCATGGAAGGGCTCGGTCTTTCCCCCGTGACTCTCCCCATCACCGATGTCCTGACGGGGCTGCAGACCGGTCTCATCGACATTATCGGCACCTCGCCCATCGGCGCCATTGCCTTTCAGTGGCATACCAAGGTCCAATACATTTCCACCGCCCCTCTGGCCTATCTCTTTGCCACCCTGGTGGTCGACCGCAAAGTCTTTGATAAACTCTCCGTCGAAGACCAGGCTGTGGTGCGGGAAGTCATGGAAGGAATCTACCGTCAACTCGACACCCAGAACCGCAGGGACAACGAAAAGGCCAGCGTCGCTCTCGGCACACAGGGCCTGGAATTCGTTGAATTCAATCCCGGCGAGGTGGAAAAAATGCGCTCCAACGTCACCGAAACCGTCCTCGCCCTCGGCAGCAAGGGGGCCTTCTCCCTCCCTCTCTACCAGGAAATGCGCCGGCTCATCGAGGCCTACCATAGCCAACCCCGGAGTGGTGCCGGAGGCGTTCGTCCATGATTGAGCCGCAGCGGTTGTTTCGCAGACTGCGCCGCGTCGGAACCCTGGCCGAGGATGCCCTCCTCATCGTTATGCTGACGGTGATGATCGGTCTGGCCGCCCTGCAGATTTTTCTGCGCAACATCTTGGACACCGGCTTTGTCTGGGCCGACGAACTGCTGCGAATCCAGGTCCTGTGGATTGCCCTCCTCGGCGCCGTCGCCGCCAGCCGCGACGACAACCATGTCAATATCGATCTTCTGACCCGTTTCCTTCCCGGGCGCTGGCAACCGGCAACCAAGGTGATCGTCGATCTCTTTACCGCCGTCGTCTGCGCCCTGGTCGCCTGGCAGGCCGCACGTTTCGTGCAGATGGAGCATGCCTACGACTCCACGGTTCTCGGCAACTTCCCCGCCTGGATCGTGCAGTCGATTCTCCCCGTCGGATTTGCAATCGTCGCCTACCGTTATTTTCTCTTCTTCTGCAAAAACCTCGGAAAACTGCTCAAGGGAGTTGCCGCGCCATGATTGCCGTCGGCCTGTCGCTGATTATCCTGGCGTTGCTCGGCGCCCCGCTCTTTGCCGTCATTGCCGCCAGCGCTCTGTTCGGCTTTTATCAGGCCGATGTCGATCTTTCCGTGATTGCCATCGAGATCTACCGCATCGCCGAGATGCCCGTTCTTCTGGCCATTCCCCTTTTTACCTTTGCCGGCTACCTTCTCAGCGAAAGCCGCGCGCCTCACCGCCTGGTGCAGCTCACACGGGCCCTCCTCGGCTGGATGCCCGGCGGTCTGGCGGTGATCTCCCTGGCGGCCTGTGCGGTCTTTACCGCTTTTACCGGGGCCTCGGGGGTGACCATCATCGCCCTCGGCGCCCTTTTGTATCCGGCGCTGCGGGAGTCCGGCTATTCGGACGACTTTACTCTCGGGCTGGTGACCACCTCGGGGAGCCTCGGTCTTCTCTTTGCCCCTTCTCTGCCGCTGATTCTTTACGGAATCGTCGCCCAGCAGACCAACATCGGCCAGCCGGTGTCCATCGAGGAACTTTTTGCCGCCGGGGTTCTGCCGGGAGTCCTGATGGTGGTCCTCCTCGGCGGTTACAGCCTGTGGATGAACCGCCACAACCGGATTCCCCTCGGCAGTTTCTCCTGGATTGAAGTCGGAGGGGCCCTGCGGGCCTCGGTCTGGGAAATCCCCCTGCCGTTCGTCGTTCTCGGCGGGATTTACAGCGGGTATTTCGCCGTTTCCGAGGCCGCCGCCGTCACGGCCCTCTACGTGATCGTCGTCGAGGTGCTGATCCTGCGGGAAATCCCCCTGCGGACTCTTCCCAGGATTATGCGTCAGTCGATGGTTCTGGTCGGCGGGATACTCATCATTCTCGGCGTCTCCCTGGCCTCGACCAACTATCTCATCGATGCCGGCGTACCCGGGCGCCTCTTTGAACTGGTGCGCACCCATGTCTCCAGCCAGCTGACTTTTCTCATCCTCCTCAACATCTTTTTGCTGATTCTCGGCGCCCTTCTCGACATCTTCTCGGCCCTCGTCCTGGTCGTACCGCTGATTCTGCCGGTGGCCGTCTCCTACGGCGTGGATCCCGTCCATCTCGGGATCATCTTCCTCGCCAACATGCAGATCGGCTACCTGACCCCGCCGGTGGGACTCAACCTCTTCATCGCCAGTTACCGATTCAAAAAACCGATCTCCGAAATCTACCGGGCCACCTGGCCCTTTCTCCTTATTCTTCTGCTGAGCGTCCTGATCATCACCTACTGGCCCGATCTCTCCCTGATGATGATTCGCTAAAGGGCGGTTTTTAATTTGCGCTCCCTGCGTTAGAATGAACGGGAGACCTGTCGCTCTCCTTCGGATCAAATATCGCCGCGACAGGCTCCTCCTTTATCAGGGAAAGGATTGCCGATGCCGCCCCGCTCCGTTGCCTTCCTCCTGTTGCTGTCCCTCCTCGTCACCCTTGCGGCGGAAGGGAGGGGGGCAAGCGATCCTCCCTTACCCTCTGCGGGTCCAGCCGCCCTCAACACCCGCGCCGCGGCCTTTCTCGGAATTCCCTACCGCAATGACGGCGCTCTCGACGAGTCCGGCCGTTACACCACCTTCCGCAATCCTGAACGCACCAGCTCCGAGCCGGGCCTCAACTGCAGCGGCCTGGTCCTGGCCCTTTGCCGCGCCCTGCTCGGGAGCCGTCAGACCCTGGCCGAAGTCGGGGTCGACCGCCGGGGAGACAGCGGCGCCGACTCCCCCCTGGGGGAGGACTGGGATTACGGCTGGGATCTCACTCTTAATTTGAGCGACGGTTTCGTCCGCTGCGCCCTTCTCCCCGCGGGAGCCGTGGCGGTGCCGTCGGCGATGGAGGAAGGGGAGGGCCCCGGTTTTCTTCTCGGCAGCGCTGCGGCCTGGCAAACGATCCTCCCGCGGCTCAAACCGGGACGGGTCTATCTCGGGAGCATGAACCGACCGGGTGGTTTGGCGCCCTATCGCCTGCTGCACCATCATGTGGTGGTTCTTCTGCCGGACGGGGAGGGTCGCTGCTGGCTCTATCAGGCCACGGCCAGCGACGGGGTTCATCGTCTCGATCTTCGCACCGCCGCAGGGCTCCGGCGCCTGCAGGAGCAGTTTCCCGACCGTTCCGAGGGTCCGGAACGCATCCTTATTCTCGAGGTGGCCCCCCCTATCTGAGTGACCGGCCTCACCGGCCCGGAGAGGATCCTGGTATGGCCTTTGACTTCCCAGTCTACACCCCTCCCGATTTCACGGCTCCCTCCCTGGCCCAGGCGCCCTGCGTCCGCTTTGCGTCCGTGATCCAGGAGGGGATCGCTCCCGACGGCTATCACGCCACTTCCGTTCATCCCGAATATCTCCACCTTGCCCCCGACTCCTGGACCCTGCTCCAGGAGTCGCGCATGGACTGCGTGGTCGTGCTGGATCGTGACGGCGAGCTGCAGGTGCGGGAGTTTCGCACCCTGAAGGTCGAAGATCGGGTGGCCTGTGGCCGGAGCGAGGATGGCAGCGACGGCATCCTCGTCTATCCAGGCGGCTTCCTGCCGCCGGGGGAAGAGGGGGAGCGGGAGCGTTTCGCCTTTCGTACCGGCTTCAGCCGCGAAACCTCCTTTTCCATCGACTACGACCGGCTCTACGCCCTTCTCGAAGAGGAGAAGCGCCACGGTTTCATCCTCTGGGTCCTGGGCCCGGCGGCGATCTTCGACCGCGACGCCAGGGAAGCCTTCGTCTCCCTGGTGGAGGGGGGCTACATCCACGCCCTTCTCGCCGGCAACGCCTTCCCCACCCACGACCTCGAGGGAGCTCTCTACGGCACCGCTCTCGGCCAGGATCTCTACACGAAGCAGCCGGTTCCCCAGGGGCACTACCGGCACCTCGATGCACTCAACCGCATCCGCGCCCTCGGCTCCATCCGCCGTGCCGTCGAAGAGGGGGAGGTGGTAAACGGGGTGATGCGGGCCCTCATCCGCAAGGATATTCCCTTCGTCCTTGCCGGCTCGATTCGCGACGACGGGCCGCTTCCCGAGGTGATCGCCGATGCCTGTCAGGCCCAGGACCGGATGCGCATCCTGGCACGCAAGGCGACCACGGTCATCGCTCTGGCCACCGCCCTGCATACCATCGCCACCGGAAACATGATCCCCTCCTACCGGGTGGAGAGGGACGGCCGGGTGCGCCCGGTTTACTTCTACGCCGTCGACATGTCCGAGTTTGCTCTCGGCAAGCTCCTCGACCGAGGCTCCGTTTCGGCCCGGCCGATCCTCACCAACGTCCAGGATTTCATCGTGACTCTGCAACGCGGTCTCAACCGCCGCTGATTTCGGTCCCGGCAGTTCCGGCCAGCCCCATTTCGATCTCGTCCACCGCCGTGATCAGCGCCCGCTTGCCGCCGCTGGCGAGAAAGAGGAGCGCCGCCTCGACCTTGGGTCCCATGGATCCCGGGGGGAAGTGGCCTTGAGCGAGGGCGTCCCTGGCCTCCTTCACGGTGACGGTGCCGAGAAACAGCTCCTGTTCCGTGCCGTAGTCGAGGGCCGCCCCGGGGACGTCGGTGGCGATGAGGAGGATGTCGGCGCCGACCTCTTCGGCCAGGCAGGCGCTGGCCAGGTCCTTGTCGATGACCGCCTCCACCCCGCGAGTCCCCCGACCGTTGCGGATCACCGGTATTCCGCCGCCGCCGCAGCAGATAACGATGAAGCCGAGATCGATCAGCGTACGGATTTGCCGCTTTTCGACAATCGTCAGCGGTCGGGGCGAGGCGACCACCCGTCGCCGGCCGCCGGGAACTTCGGCCAGGGGGTAGGGGAGGGATGCCGCTTCTTCCGCTGAGTAGAGAGGGCCGACGGGCTTTTCCGGCGCGGCGAAGGCCGGATCCTCCCCGTCGACCACCACGGTGGTGACCAGACTCACCACCATCGGCACCGGATGTACGCCAAGGGCCGCCAGTTCGCCGTCAAGGGACGATCCAATCATGTAGCCGAGCTCCCCCTGGGTGGCCGCCACCAGGACCTCCAGGGGGAGTTTCGGCACCGCGGTGCAGGCTTCCTGCTGCAGGAGGAGATTTCCCACCTGGGGGCCGTTGCCGTGGGTGATGAGGATCCGGTAGTCGCGGCTCAGCCGGGCGATCTGCCGGATCGGCACCCGGAGGTTGGCCCTCTGCTCTTCGACGGTCCCCGTCTCCCCCCGTCGGATCAGGGCGTTGCCGCCGAGGGCGACCAGGAGGATCGGTCTGGTGTCAGCCGATTTCATAGGAACTTCCCCGGCAACAGACCCTTCAAGCGAGGGCGCAGGAGGTTCTCCAGGGTCGGCGAGCGGTGATCCCGATAGCGGTAGCTGACCTCGAGGAGCGGCTGGCGCACCCGGATGAGGTGCCCGAGGCGGATCGGGGTCGCCGAGAGGATGAGGTCGCAGTCGATTCCGGCGATGGTCTTTTCCAGATCCGCCAGTTGCCGGGGGGAGTAGCCCATGGCCGGAAGAATCCCGACGAGATGAGGATAGGTCCGGAAGGTCTCGGCCAGGCTTCCCACGGCGAAGGGGCGGGGATCGACGATGATCGCCGCGCCCCACCGCCGGGCGGCGAGGGTGGCGGCGCCGAAGGACATGCCCCCGTGGGTCAGTGTCGGGCCGTCCTCGATCGCCAGAACCCGTTTGCCTCGGATCGATTCGGAGCAGGAGACGGCGAGGGGGAGTTCGGCCAGGACGAGGAGTGCTTCGGGATTGGTGGCGGCAACCGTTCTTTCCAGTCTCGCCACTTCCGCGGCCGGCGCCGAGTCGACCTTGGGGATGATCACGATGTCGGCGGAGAGGAGGTTGCTTTCCCCGGGGTAGTAGGTGAGCTCGTCCCCGGTCCGATGGGGGTCGCAAAGAACGATATGGATGTCGGGAGCGAAAAAGGGCAGGTCGTTGTTCCCGCCGTCCCAGACGATGACCTCGGCCTCGGTTTCGGCCTCATCGAGAATCGCCCGGTAGTCGATTCCGGCATAGACGACGACCCCCATCGCCAGGAGGGGTTCATACTCCTCCCGCTCCTCGATGGTGCACTTCTGGTCGTCAAGGTCGGCGGCGGTGGCAAAGCGCTGCAGGCGCTGCAGACGGAGATCGCCGTAGGGCATGGGGTGACGTACCACCACCGACTTGATTCCCATGGCCTGCAGGATGCGGACGACCTCGCGGGTGGTGGGAGACTTGCCGCAACCGGTCCGCACTCCGCAGATCGCCACCACCGGGCGAATGGAGGGGAGAAGGGTGCGGTGACCGCCGAGCAGGAGGAAATCGGCTCCCAGGGCGAGAACCCGCGAGGCCCGGTGCATCACTTCGATGTGGGGGATGTCGCTGTAGGCAAAGGCCACGACGTTGACCTTCTCCTCCCGGATCAGTGCAACGAGGCGCTCTTCGGGGTGGATGGGAATCCCCCGGGGGTAGAGCCTGCCGGCAAGCTCCGGCGGGTAGAAGCGCCCGGCAATCCCGGGGATCTGCGCGGCGGTGAAGGCGACGACCCGGTAATGGGGGTCGTCGCGGAAACAGGTGTTGAAGTTATGGAAGTCCCGTCCGGCGGCTCCCATGATAAGGACCGTTTCGCCCATGGCTCGGCTCTCCGATGAATTCCTCCCCTGCGTAGAGCATATCGCAAATCGGCAAGGATGGTCTTGCTCAGGAGACGGACCCTTTGCTAGAATGGCCGCCTCGGGTCGGGAATTCCCCGGCCGGTCGCCGCAGGGGTGTTGATGGAAATACCGGGGTGCCCCTGGAAACCGGCACTTTCCCGCCCCCTCCTGAGGGTGACACCCCCCGCACCCGGTTGACTTGACGCCCCGGCGTGATACGTTCTCTCCATGTTGCCGAAGTGGCAAAGGACAAGTCTGCAGGGGAGGATTCGACTATGGGAAAAATGGGGTTGGGGGCCATTTTGCTGACGGCGTTCGTTGCCGCCGGGTCCCTTTCGGTCGCGGCCGAAGAGGGGAAAGTGGAGCGGGATAAGGTGCGCACCGAGGAGCGGCAGGAACTGCGCAGCTCCGGTGAAGATGTGTACGGCTGGCAACTGATGAATGAGGAGGAGCGCCGCGCCCATCGCCAGCAGATGCGTCTTCTGCAGACCGAGGAGGAGCGGGAGCGCTTCCGTCTCGAGCATCATCGCCTGATGCAGAAACGGGCCAAAATGAGGGGCGTGACCCTCCCCGAGGATCCTCTTCCGATCCGCCGCGGCGCGGGATCCGGAGGGGGAGGGGGCGGCCGCCGCTGAATCCCCCGCAAGTTTTCAGGAGATCCTATGGCCGTTGTGGAAGTCAGCATCACCCCTCTCGGTGCCGGAATCGGAGTCTCCCGTTTCGTGGCCGGAGCCCTGCGTCGTCTCAAGGAGTCGGGTCTGCACTATCAGCTGACCCCCATGGGGACGGTGATCGAAGGGGATCTCGACGAAATTCTGCGGGTGGTGCGCCTCATGCACGAATCCCCCTTTAACGAGGGTGCCCAGCGGGTCTCCACCCAAATCAAGATCGACGATCGCCGGGATGTCGAGACGCACACCCTGGCCTCCAAGGTTCGTTCCGTCGAGGAGAAGCTCTAGATGCTTTCCGCCGTGATCTTCGATTTCGACGGTGTGATCGTCGATAGCGAACCGTTGCACTACCGCGCCTTCATGGAGGTGCTGGCTCCCCACGGCATCGCCTGCAGCTGGGACGAATACCGGGAGCACTACATGGGTTTTGACGACCGGGACGGGTTTCGGGCGTTCTTCGCTCTCGCCGGACAGGGCCTCGAAGCTTCTTTGCTCGGAGAGTTGATGGCCGCCAAGGCGACCGCCTTCCAGACCATCGTCGCCGACGGGGTGGTCCCCTATCCCGGGGTCCTTGAACTCATCGATGCCCTGGCCAAGACGACCCCTCTGGCCTTGTGCAGCGGCGCCCTGCGCAGCGATATATTGCCGGTCCTTGAAAAATTCAATTTTGAAGGGGTCTTTCAGGTGATCGTCACCGCAGACGACGTGGCGGTCAGCAAGCCCGATCCGGCCAGCTACCGTCTCGCCGTGGAGAGCCTGGCCCAAATCCTCCCGGACCTGGGGGTCTCGCCGGGAACGGTTCTGGCCATCGAAGATACTCCGGCGGGGATCGCCTCGGCCCGCGGCGCCGGTCTCGCCGTTCTCGGGGTGACCAACAACTACCCCGCCGGGCAGCTGGTCCGACAGGGGTGTCTTCTGGTTCTCGACTCCCTCGAGGGGGTGACCCCGGCAGGACTCGAGGCCCTGTTCCCTGATCCCTGATGGCCGTCCCGGTGGTGAGGTGATGATCGGCGGATATGAAGGATTTTAACGGGATGCCTGTCTCCTGCGGCGGATTTTTCCTTGACACTCCGTAATCGATTTGATATTAATGCCGCACTTTTGACGGCGCGACAAGCGACGCCATGGCCCCGTCGCCAAGCGGTAAGGCAGAGGTCTGCAAAACCTCCATCACCAGTTCGAATCTGGTCGGGGCCTCCATAAAAAACAAAAAGCCAGCCTGCCAGGGCTGGCTTTTTTCTTGGCGGAAAACATGCACGTCTACTCCCTGCAAATCATCCTCCTTCTGACCCTTCTCGGCTCCCTGGCCGGATTTCTTGCCGGCCTCCTCGGCATCGGCGGCGGCATCATCCTCGTCCCCCTCTTTCTCTGGGTCTTTCCCCTCTGCGGCTTTTCTCCCGAAATCGTAGTCCATGCGGCCTTCGGCACCAGTCTGGCGATCATCATCCCCACCTCCGTCAGCAGCACCCTCGGCCACCGCAAACAGGGGAACGTCGACTGGCACCAGGTCATGCCCCTGGTGTCCGGAGGCCTCGTCGGGGCCGTCGTCGGAGCGAGCCTGGCTGCCGGACTCAGCGGACCCTGGCTCAAGGGACTCTTCGGCGGTATGCAGATTCTGGTCGCCCTTAAGCTCTATTTCTCCCATCCCTATTTCCCTCCCGAACGCAGCGAAAAAGTTCCCCTGCGACTTCTTCTCCTCGTCGGCCTTTGCGGCGGCGGCTTCTCGGCTTTTTTCGGCGTCGGCGGCGGCGTTATTGCCGTACCGATGATGATCATGATCCTCCATCTGCCGATCCACCTGGCGGTCGGCAACTCGAGCGCCCTGATCGTCGTCTCCTCTCTTTTCGGCGCTCTCTCCTATGTCTTTTACGGCTGGAAGCTCCCGGGCCTCCCGCCTTTCTCCCTCGGCTACGTCAACCTGCTGGTCATGGCGATCGTTACCCCCTTCACCGTCCTCTTTGCCCGGCTCGGGGTGCGTGTTGCCGGACGAATCTCCCATGATAAACTGGTCAATATCTTTGCCGGTCTCTTGATGTTAATCGGATTGCGAATGCTGGTGCGCCTCCTTTGATAGACCGCTGCTGAATCGACCGACCTGAGCTCAGGTCCCTTCATATCCTTTGCCGGGAGGATCTATGCAACGCCAACCCGCCGTCGCCGGCCAGTTCTATCCGGGGGACGCCCGGACCCTGAGGCAGACCGTCCTCGAACTCCTTTCTCCGCCGGCAAAGGTGATGACCGCTGCCGGAATCGTCTCCCCCCATGCCGGCTATCGCTATTCCGGCGGCATCGCCGGCGAGACCTTTGCCAGGATTCGCGTCCCGGAAAAGGTCGTCGTTCTCGGCCCCAACCATCAGGGGATAGGGCATCGGGCCGCGGTCTATCCTCGCGGCAGCTGGCTGAGCCCGCTGGGCGAAACCCCGGTCGACGAAGTTCTGGCCGCGCGGATTCTCCAGGCCTGCCCGGTCCTGGCTGCCGATACCGTCGCGCACTCCCGGGAACATTCCCTCGAAGTCCAGCTCCCCTTCATCCTGATGCGCTCTCCCGGGGCGACGATCGTTCCGATCTGCCTGGGGTCCCTCTCCCTCGAAGAACTCCTCGCCCTCGGCGAGGGGCTCGGTAAGGCGCTGCTGGAGACGCCTGAGGAGGTCCTGATCGTCGCCAGTTCCGACATGACGCACTACGAAGAAGCGGAGACGGCCCGCACCAAGGATATGCGGGCCATTGCCCGGATTCTCGACCTCGATGCCGAGGGGCTCTTCAGGACGGTACGGGACGGCGCCATCACCATGTGCGGCGTGCTGCCGACGGTGGTGATGCTTGTTGCCGTCCGCAGCCTCGGCGCCCTTCGAGGGGAACTGGTGCGCTACGGAAACTCCGGCGAGGTGAGCGGCGATCACGACGCGGTCGTCGGCTACGCCGGGGTGGTGGTCCCGATCCCGGAGCGCTGAGACTAGGAGCCTGTCGGACTATCCATGAGCCGGCTGTAAAATCGTCTAGTTGGGCCATATCCAAGCTCCTTTTCGACCAATAGAGAAGGCTATTGGCTCTCAAACGAGCTCGAATCTGTCCTCAAATATCCAATTTTTCGCTTCGGCCCGTATAGTCCGACAGGCTCCTAGGCGCTGGGAGAAAATCCTTGTCAATTCCCCCTTCTTAAAGTATAAAAAGCCGGGTCGCCGTCGAGGCGACCCGTTGTTTTTGCCTTCCCGAAAGAATTTTTCCGCGCCATCCAAGGAGTCCCCGATGTCCAAACTGCGCGTCCGCTTCGCTCCCAGCCCCACCGGGTATCTGCACGTCGGCGGCGCCCGCACGGCGCTCTTCAATTACCTGCTGGCCCGCAAGGAACACGGGACTTTCATCCTGCGCATCGAGGACACAGACGTCGCCCGCTCCACCCAGGAGTCCGTCGACGCCATCCTCCGGGCCATGGAGTGGCTCGGGCTCTCCTACGACGAAGGCCCTTTCTATCAGTCGGAGCGCTTCGACCTCTACCGCGGTAAGATCGAAACCCTGTTGGCCGAAGGGAAGGCCTATCGCTGCTACTGCACCGTCGAAGAACTCGATGCCCGGAGGGAAGCGGCGATGAAAAGCGGCGGTAAGCCGCGTTACGACGGCACCTGCCGCGACCGCACAGACCATCCCGAAGGGGCTCCCTTCGTCGTCCGTTTCAAGAGCCCCCTGGAGGGAGAGACGACCTTCGTCGACCGCATCAAGGGTCCGATCACCTTTGCCAACGACGAACTCGACGACCTGATCATCCAGCGCAGCGACGGCACCCCGACCTACAACTTCGTCGTCGTAGTCGACGACGCCGAAATGGGGCTGACCCTGGTGATCCGCGGCGACGACCACATCAACAACACGCCGCGTCAGATCGTCATGTATCAGGGACTCGATTATTCCGTCCCCGAATTCGCCCATGTGCCGATGATTCTCGGCGCCGACAAGACTCGGCTCTCCAAACGGCACGGCGCCACCTCGGTCATGGCCTACCGCGAGATGGGGTACCTCCCCGAGGCGATGGTCAACTACCTGGTGCGCCTCGGCTGGTCCCACGGCGACCAGGAGATCTTCTCCATGGAGGAGTTGATTGAAAAATTTTCCCTCGACCACGTCGGTCGCGCCGCCGGAGTCTTCAATCCCGAAAAGCTCCTGTGGCTCAACGCCCACTACATCAAGACCGGTGACCCGGTGCGCCTCGGCGAACTTCTCAAGGAATATCTCGGCAACATCGCCGTCGATACGAAGGGGGGTCCAGAGATCACCGCCGTGGTCAAAACGCTGCAGGAGCGAGCCCGCACGATGGTCGAAATGGCCGAGGGAGCGGCCTTCTATTTCAAGAAGGAGGTCGACTATGACCCTGAGGCCGTCGCCAAATTTCTTACTTCCGACAAAAAGCCGATATTCGAATCCCTGATCGCCGGTCTGGCTTCATGCGGCGAATGGAACCACGACGGCATCGCCGCCGTCTTTGCCGCGGTGATGGAAGAAAACGGTCTCAAACTCGGCAAGATCGGGCCCTCCGTCCGCGTCGCCCTGGTCGGCGGCACCAGCAGTCCCGGCATCTACGAAGTTCTCGAAGTTCTCGGTCAGGCGGAGAGCCTTCGGCGGTTGCGTCTGGCCCTGCCGAAGCTGGCGTAAAAGAGAAAATTTGATTTTATTACAGGTAGTTGCGGTTGACATTTCAGGTCGTTTCGAAGGCTTGAAAGTGTCGGAAAGGTCCGCTCCAGCCCAATCCAAGGAACTGGATTTTCGATGATTGATCAACTGTATCGCTCCGTCTCGGGGTATCTCCCCGATTCGGTGACCCCCACCATGTTCGCCGGGAGCCTTGTCGCACTGGTCCTGCTCGTTCCCGGAGCGCTGGTCGGCAGTCTGTGGTGGCGCCGTCGGCAGCGCAACCGTTTCACCTATCGCTTCGAAATTTTCTGGGACAAAAAACTCCGCCCCTTCTGTCCCACCTGCCGCAGCCCCTTAAGCAACTGGAGCCAGCATTCCGGCTGGAAATTCGAAAGCCAGGAAGGGCGCACCGTGCGTCAGCCTGCCACTTACCATGCCTTCGATTGCCCCCTGTGCGTCAAACCGGTGCGACTGGTCGACTCCGACGGTTACGAAGTCTCCCTCGAAGAGGCCCTTGCTCAACTTCAGGCTCCGGTCCGCGAGGACTGAGTTCAGATCTGTTTTCCAGCAATCTCCGTGAGCCGCTCCTTTCAGCAGGAGCGGCTCTTTTGTATTGGATTAGAACAGTTGACTCGATAATGAGATGCAGTTATATTAATAACCGTTTAGTTTGCTGATTACATATAACGGATTCTGGCGGCCGTGACGGGGGATGGGGCAGGGGACGGTTCCATGGGGAGGAAAGTCTCTCCTTTGAATGACCGAGTTTTCAGAACCTTCCAAGGGAGTTCTGATTTATGATTTCCATCTGTGCAAAAACATGCGTCTTCGGCGGCGGTCTGATCATTGTCGGCTCTCTGATTCCGACCCGGCAGCTGATTGCCCAATTGCCCAAAGGTTACACCCGCAATTGCTGGTACGCCATGTTAGTCCTGGAGGTCCTGTTTCTTGCCGGATACCTGGGTTATGCCCGGGTCTTCTGGAACGATCATTCAGGATTGCATGATCTGATCGTTCCGGGAGTGTTCTTCCTGGGCGCCTGTTTCGTTTGGCTTGCTGCAGCCCTTTCCCTGCAGACTGTGGATGCCATTGCGCGGCTCAACAGCCTTGAACAGGAAAACATCGCCGACGCCCTGACCGGAGTTTTTAACCGCCGCTATCTGGATCGCTGCTTGAACGAAGAGGTGATGAGGGCCCGACGATTCAATCTTCCTCTATCCATTCTCCTGCTGGATATCGACCATTTCAAGCAGATTAACGACAGCTACGGACACCGAGCGGGGGATCAGGTGCTGATCTCGTTTGCGGCTAAGCTTCAATTGGAGCTTCGCGAGTTTGATATCCTGGCGCGCTACGGCGGTGATGAGTTTATGATCATCGCTCCGCAAACCCCACCCCAGGGAGCCGCCAACCTTGCCTCTCGCCTGCGCAACCGCATTGAAGCCGAGAAGTTAAGGCTGTCCGACGTTCAGGGACGGGCGGTGGAGATTCCCCTGACCTGCAGCCTGGGCGTCGCCAGTCTCGCCGGCGAGGTGGACTCCGCCGAGAAACTCATCAACGCTGCCGACGAAGCCCTCTATCGTGTGAAACGCAAGGAAAACGATAGGGGCAAGAACCCCTCAGAAGGGCAGAATTTACTTTTGGGGAACAGGGGGGAAGCTTGAATTGAGACGAACTCAAACGATATTCCCGGGCCGCCCCTGTTGAATGGGGCGGCCCTTTGTTTTTGGGACGGATTTGTGGTTCGGTGGGGGGGAATCAGGGGGGCCGCCTCCCGTTAGGCCGATCGGGGAGTAGCGTTGGGTGCCGGAACCTGCGTATCACTACAGATTCTGCTGAGAATCCAAAAAATAAAAAATCTTTCTCCCATTTCCTGTTATCTTACCAACCTGATTATTGTTAACGAGTCCATGGATGGCTGGGATGGACAGGACGCTGGAATATGCGGAAAATGAATAAAATGACGAATTATCCCCTGGAGCCTGGTCATGGTAAGTAACGCCGATATCCTGAACGCCGGTATCCTGATCGTAGATGATCTGGCAACCAATGTGGAGTTGCTCGAAGAAATGCTGCGCGGTGCCGGCTATACGCACGTTAGCTCGACCCGTGACCCGCATTCGGTCTGCGCTCTGCATCGCGAGAATCATTACGACTTGATTCTCCTCGATCTGCGGATGCCCGGGATGGATGGTTTTCAGGTAATGGAAAGCCTGAAGGAGCTCGAAACGGATGGCTACCTCCCCGTCCTAGCCGTGACCGCTGAACCGGGTCACAAATTGCGGGCGCTGCAGAGCGGCGCAAAAGATTTTGTCAGCAAACCACTCGACATGGCCGAGGTGCTGATGCGGGTTCGCAATATGGTTGAGGTCCGCCTTTTGCACGAAGCGGCCCGCAATCACGCCAAGATGCTCGAAGAATTGGCGCTCAATGACCCCCTGACAGGCCTCGCGAATCGACGGCTTCTTGACGACAGAATGGCGATGGCCCTGGTTCATGCTCAAAGGCACAAGAGTGCCATGGCCGTGATTTACCTGGATCTGGACGGGTTCAAGGAAATTAACGACACTCTTGGGCACGGCGTCGGGGATGTTTTGCTGAAAATGGTCGCAAAACGCCTGCTGACAACGGTGCGCGAAGAGGATACCGTGGCGCGCCTGGGGGGTGACGAGTTCGCCATCGCGCTGTGGCACGTCAGCGGAATAGAATATGCAGCTTCGGTGGCCGCAAGAGCAATTGCTGCCGTGTCGCAACCCTATGACATCGAGGGAAATGTTGTGGGCATAACCACCAGCGCCGGGGTTAGTGTTTATCCGGTTCATGGCAGGAATGCGGAGACTTTGATGAAAAATGCCGACCTGGCTCTGTACGTGGCTAAAGCAGAGGGGAAAAACGCCTATCGGATCGCCGGGGGAACTGGCGAGTAAAGGGTAGATTCCCTTACAAGAGGGAACAAGCAGGCGGCTATCCGCCTGTAATGATCGAGCCGGCAACCATCCCCCCCCAAACAGGAATAACCCATGAAAGGACGCACCGTCCGCGAATTTCCTGCCAATGCCGATCTCTGGCCTCAGGTTGAGGCCTGGGCGGCGAAGAACAGATTTGCACTCGATCATCAGGAAGTGAACCGCCGTGTTTACCGCAAAGGCCATTGGATGCTCATGGCGCCGGCCTGGGTGGAGATTCGCCGGGAAGGCCAACGGGCGATCCTTGAAGCCTGGATCAATGCCGATTTATTCCTGATTCTCAGCCTTTTTTCGGGAAAAAAGTCCGAAACGGGTATCGAATCAGGGGGAATAACCGCCGCTGTGCCGCGTCGGAAAACCCGTGAGGCGGTCAACCGACTGCTGGCGCTATTTGACCAGAAACCGATCGTTTGAACCGCAACAATGATTTGCCGCCAGCCATAAAAATCAAATCAACATTTTTATCAAGGTAATTGACCATGAAAGAGATCAGTCGAATTCTTGTCATTAGCAGGATGACACCTTACTGCCGGGACGCCATCCATTATGGTCTTTCGCTTGCACGCAAGTATAAAGGGGAACTCTTTATTTTGCACCTTCTCGCCAACCCTGGCGATATCATCGGAGTGAATGCATCCGGATTGTTCCCGCTAGAAGAATATAACAAGTACAGGGACATTCAACAAAAAGCCAAGGATGAGCTAGATCAGGTCATCAAGCAGGAAATCAAAGACGGGTTCCCTATTAAGGAATTAATTAGTGATCACGACCCAGTCGATGAAATTTTACATGTTGTCAAAGAAGAGAACATAGACCTTATTGTCATGCTTGCTCATGAGGAAGGGCATCTGGAGCACACTCTTTTCGGACGCGAGAAGGATGACATCATCAGCAGTTTGCCCTGTTCGATACTCCTGGTGAAAAAAGAGCCTGAGCCTGTGAAGCGGTAGGATGTTTTTGTTCTGAAAATAAGAAGCCGCAAAGAGGGCGAAGGATGAATTAGCGAAAGGGAAACGACACCGTGGCAATGACCGTTGAAATCAGGGGCAATAAACTCTGTATCGAGATTGACCTGGAAAAGCCGACGCTCTCGGCAAGCCGCAAGACGCTCGTGGTCGCCAGTACGCGAGGGAATGCCGTCACCGCCGTTGAAGTCGACGGCAAGCCCGTTACCATCGGCTTGAATGCTTATATCAAACGATAAACCAGGATTTGGCGGAGGGGAGGGGGGAATATCCTCTGCCGTCGGCCTGGAAGGCGAAAGGCCGGCCTAATGTCGCATCCGCTTTACGGTTTGCAAAAGGCTGCGGATAAATCGGCCGAAGCCGCAGAGATCTGGCTCCGGCAGAACCTGCCCAGACTTCGGCAAAGGGATATCCTGCGAACCGTCAATGGCGATTGTTCGTGCCCCACCTGCCACGACAAGCAATTCGGTGCTTTTTCTGCCGCCAAAAAATGTTTGGGGGAGGAACGTTTCCAGAAGATTATTGGCGAGACGTTGAAGGGTCTTTCTGTCCTGTCAATTCACAATTCAGAAGTCGCCCTGGTTTTTTCCTTATGGCTGCAGGGAGCCGACCCCGACAAAAAAATCTCCCCCTTGTTCCCCGAGATCGAGCCCTGCCTCTCAATCGTCAAAAATCTCCCTGGCGATGTCAGGAAAAAACTCCTCAATGACCCCACCTTCAAGCATTTCGTCAAAGATTCAGAGTCCATCGTTGGAGCCCTTGCGTTTTTTCGATTGTCCGCGGACAGGATAGAGACGTCCAAACGGGGATTTAGTTACTCACCGGCGATAAAATGGTTGAACTCCTACGTGGCGCAACTGCAAACCGCTCGCCCGGACGTTGATCGATCCCTTCCCTTTCAGGAGCGGTGGCATCTCTTTGTCGGGGGCAATCCTTACCAGGGTATTCGGGATTACTTTTCCCTGCCGGAGGACCGGGAGGCCCTGCAGGCGATTCTTTCCGCCCATCCTGCCGCGGCCAAGATCGTTGAGTCGATCCCTGAGGGAAAGGTGATGTGGAAACGATTAAAAAAGAATTTGCTGGAAAAGTTGGCAGGGTCATGAAGAACGTTTTTTGAAAAATTTCTCAATGGAAAAAGTAGCCTTGGATTGAACCAACCCCGGACTCTCCTCCCAAGACCTCACCCCGACCGATTCCCCACGAACGCCCCTCCCGCACCAGGGTTTACCCCCGACTCAAGATTAACCCATGAGAAACGTGGTAGACTGGCGGAAAAGGGCCCTTTGATTGTTGGGGGGCATGGAGCTTGGAGGTTAGTCATGGGTATCGACAAAGAAAAAGAGTTGTCAATAGAAGCCGCCGATCTGCGCCGCGAGGCCGAAGTGCGGCTTCAATTGAAAACGAATAAAAGGCTGCAACCCCGGACCGACGAAGAGGTTCAAAGGCTCCTCCAGGAATTTGAGATTCACGAGATCGAACTGGAAATGCAAAACGCCGAGCTCAGCCTGGCCCAGGCCGAGTTGGAGAAAACGTTGGAGAGGTACAGCGACCTTTATGAGTTCGCTCCGGTCGGCTACCTTAACCTCGAACGCAACGGGGCCATCAGGGCCGTAAACCTCAGAGGCGCCACTCTCCTGGGCGTTGAGCGCAGCTCCTTGATCGGCCGGCGCTTCGAAAATTTTATCCTGGAAGCCGATCGTCCAGTCCTTACCTCCTACCTCAGCACAATCTTCACAAGCAAGCGCAAGGAGACTTGCGAATTGACGCTCCTCAACCAGGGGGCTGGTCCGCTCATTGTGCAGATCGAGCAGATCGAAGCCCTGGTCGACGTTTTATACCCGGAGTGCCGCCTCGCCATGATCGACATCACCATGCGCCGGCGGGCCGAGGATGCATTGCGGGACAGTGAAGAACGAATGTACCGACTGGCGGAAATGGCTGTCGACGCCATAATCATGATGGATGAATGCAAATCGGTTACCTTCTGCAATACCGCGGCGGAAAAAGTCTTCGGCTTTTCTGCCGCAGAGATCATCGGCCGGAATTTCTATCAACTTTGCATTCCCAAACGCCAACTCTCACCGAAAAAACCAGGTTTTGACCAATTCCGGGAGGAGGGTACGGGGCCGTTAATCGACCGGAAAACGGAAGTCACGGCGCGGCGGAAGGACGGAACGGAATTCCCTCTGGAAATTTCCCTTTCATCCGTGAAATTTCAAGGGAAGTGGCATGCCATCGGGATAATGAGAGACGTCACCGAACACAACCGGCTGGATTTGGAAATCAAGGATGCCCGGGAATATGCCGAAAACATTGTTGAAACTGTGCGCGAGCCATTGGTGGTGCTCAATTCCGAGTTGAAGATCCTCACCGCCAACCACAGCTTCTACGAGACCTTTGAAGTCACCGCCGAAGAAACCATCGACAATTTTATCTATGACGTCGGCAACCGGCAATGGGACATTCCCCGGCTGCGGGTCCTTATTGAAAAAATCCTCCCCCAGGATACGGTGATCAATGGCTATGAAGTCGAGCACGATTTCCCCGGAATCGGCCGCAAAACCATACTGCTCAACGCCCGCCAGATCTTCCGGGAAGAGATCGGCTCGCAGATTATCCTTCTGGCTATGGAGGACATAACCGACCGCAAGCTGGCGGAGGAACGGGTTAAGGAAATCAGCCGACAGCAGCAGGCCATTCTTGACAACATCCCCAATGCCGCCTGGCTTAAGGACAAAGAGGGACGGTATGTCGCTGCCAATGGTCCCTACAGTAAGGACTTGGGAATGGAGCCGATGGATCTGGTCGGAAAAAACGATTTCGATATTTTTCCACCGGATCTTGCAGAAAAATATGAAAAAGAAATCAATGAGGTCATCAGGACCGGGAAGCGCACATCTTTCGACGAGACCCGGGTTGATTCAAAAGGAAAGACGCTGCATTTGGAAAAAGTCAAAACACCGATTTTTAATGACGCCGGCGAAGCGATCGGTGTCATCGGCATCATTTATGATGTGACGGCCAGCAAGGAAATTGAGGTCACACTCCGTCATGAGAGTACACACGATATTTTGACAGGGCTCTATAATCGTGCATTTTTCGATACAGAACTGGAACGGCTTTCTCGTGGCCGCCTGTTTCCCCTGAGCATCGTCATGGCTGATATCAACGACCTGAAAAGGGTCAACGATACCCTGGGGCATTCGGAGGGCGATAAAATGATCGGTTTGGCGGCCCGGATTATGCTGGAGGCCTTCCGTTCCGAGGACATCGTTGCCCGCATCGGGGGAGACGAGTTTGCCGTTCTCCTGCCGAAAACGGACCGCAAGGTTGCGGAAGAAGCCGTGGAGAGGATCTTGCGCTCCCCTGAGGTCGTCAACGGAGAAGTGACCATCGCTTTTGGAATTGCCTGTGCAGAAGACGAAGACCACATTGCTGAAGCCTTAAAGGCTAGTGACGAGAGGATGTATCAGGACAAATCCAACCGGAAGAAATTGCAGGTCGGAGGTTCAGGTGAATCATCTTGAAGCGCCTTGATGCAGCGACAAAATTGCCAACCAAGATCGATCCGGCAACGATTTCCCTGGACCAGGTCTCTGTCGCATTCTTTACCAGATTCTCCTCCATTTATTTTTCAAGTATGACTCAAAATCATACGTAGTAGGTTCAAATCTTGTAAGAGTTGACTGTTGAGGGAGTAAGACCATGGCTGTATCGATCAACCCGGAGAAAACCAGCTTTTTTCGCGCCGCGCCGCGCCTCCTGCAAATTTTGCGTGTCCTCGCCCGGCACAAGTTTCTGGGGGCTCTGCGCGGCAAGGGGCACTGGCCTCCGCCGCATGAAGTCCGGGAAACCTTTGAGGAACTGGGTCTGACCTTTCTCAAGTTCGGACAGGTACTGGCCATGCGGCGCGACCTGCTGCCGGGCGCCTACATCGCTGAGCTGGAGTTGTTGCACGACCAGCTGCCGGCATTGGGCTTTGGGTCGATTCGCACGACGATCGAAAATGAACTGGGTGCTCCGTTGATGACAGTCTTCGCCTCCTTCAACGAAACCCCCATTGCTGCCGCCACCATCGCCCAGGTCCATGAGGCGACCCTGCACGACGGGCGTCGGGTCGCCGTGAAGGTGCAACGACCCGACCTTGAAGAGATGATCGCTACGGATGTGGCGGCGCTGACCTACCTGGTCGCACTGGTAGAGAGCTTTTCCCCCCCCTTGCGCGCTCTCGATCTCCCGGTTCTGGTCAGTGAATTTGCAAAAAGCCTGACCAGGGAAACGGATTTCTATCACGAAGCGCGCTCCATCATACTCTTTCGCACCGCCCTCGCGGATGTCCCCGACCTGTGGATTCCGGATGTCGTGGCCGAGTGTTCAAGCGAAAGCGTCCTCACCATGGAGTTTTCGGCCGGCGAGCGGGTGGACCTTTACGCCAAGAATCACCCGGAGGCGATGCCGAAAGCGATCAAGACCCTGGTCAGGCTGACGCTGCAAACGATCTTCGAAGAAGGGTTGTTTCACGCCGACCCGCACCCCGGCAATGTTCTTGTACTGCCTGACGGGCGGCTCTCTCTCCTCGATTTCGGGATGACGGGGGAGCTTGACGAGTCGATGCGCGAATCGTTGACGCACCTTCTCGAAGCGGTGGTCAAGGGGGACGCACGGGGCGCCACCGAGGCTTATCTCGAAATGGCGCCGAAGGGGAGCGAAAAGGTGAACCGGGCGGCGTTGTTGCTGGATATCAAGGCTGTGCTCTACGACATTCACAGAAGCGATCTGGCGCAGGTTTCCATCGGGGATTCCTTCGATTCGCTGTTGCGTGCCGGAAGCCGGCACGGGGTTCACAACCCGGGAGAGTTTTTCCTTCTGACGCGGACCTTCGTCATCCTCGAAGCGATGATCCGTCAATTGGACCCGGAACATGACTATCTGGAAGCGTTTCGTGAAGAGATCTCACGCCTGACCAAACTCCATTTTTCCCTGGATCGGGTCAAGGAAAAGACCACCAAACTCGGGCGTGAAATGGAACGCCTGATCAGTGATGCCCCCAGCGATTTGCGTCAGATTCTTCGACGTTTCGCCGAAGGCAACCTCGGTCGACTGCAGGCTCCGGCCGTGGAGGCGCTGGGGGGCCGGGTCAGCCGCAACCTCGAGCGGTTGACAACGGCGATCGCTGCTGCCGGCCTGGTGATCGGCGGCGCCATGATGGTGGAGGGTCCCCTGGGCGGCTGGTATCATAATCTTGGAGAGATAATGGTCGCCAGCGGGATTATTGCCATGATCTTCGTCGGTTTCGGAATCTTGCGTACCGATCGTGGCCGCGGCACCGGCCGTCGCTGACCCTTTCCGGTTGAACGGCGGATAAAGGGTTGATGGCAGCCAAAACACCCGTGGCAGAAGAAGTTTGACAGCTAAAAGTCCAGGTGAATCCTCATGAAACCCACTGATAAAACAAAAAAGTCCTCGACCGAAACGGCTCAGGAAGCGATGGCGAAGGCGCTGGAAAACTCCGAGATTCGTTACCGCCGCCTCTTCGAATCGGCCCAGGATGGCATTTTTATTTTAAATACCGCAACGGGACGGATCAACGAGGTCAACCCATCCCTGCTCGACATCTTGGGCTATTCGCGTGAAGAACTGGTGGAAAAGAAACTCGGGGAGGTCGATGCCTTCGAAGATTTCGAGGCCCGGAGGGAATCCTTCCCGGACTTGGAGAAGAAGGCGTTCGTCCACTACAAAAACCTGAAGCTCAAGACGAAAAGCGGGCGTCCGATTCAGGTGGATTTTGTCTGTAACGCCTATCAGATTAGCGATGAAAAGATCCTCCAGTGCAATGTCCGTGACATCCGGGACCGGAAGGCAAAGGAGTCCGCCCTCCTGGCCAGAGAGAATGCCCGGTTGTCGATGATGGAAAATCAGGAGACGCACGGGTTGTTGATCGAAAAACTCCCTGTCGGCATCATTGTCCATGCTGCCGACACCCGGATTGTATCGTGCAACCCGGAAGCCTCGCAACTGCTGGGGATCCCTGCCGACCAGGTTCTCGGTAAAATGGCCGACGATCCGGATTGGAACTTTGTCCGGGAAGACGGGACACCGATGCCCGTCGGTGAGTATCCCTGTAATCGGGTGGCCGCAACCGGACAGGTGCTGAAAAATTTCATTATGGGAATTGGCAGCGGCAAGGGATGCAAGTGCCTTCTGGTGAATGCCTATCCCGAGTTCGATAACAGCGGATCGCTGCGGCAAATTGTTGTTATGTTGACGGATATCGGCGACATCAAGGGCGCGGAAGAAAAAATCAGGCTGCACGTTGAACATCTGACCGCACTGGTTGAAATCGACCGCGCCATCAATTTCAGCTTCGATCTCAACCTCAGCCTGACAACGCTCCTCACCCATGTCCTCGTACAACTGGGAGTGGACGCGGCTGACGTTCTGTTGTTCAACCCCCAATCCCGGACGCTGGATTTTGTGGCCGGGCGCGGTTTTCACACCAAAACCATCGAACAGGCACGCCAGCCTCTCGGTGAGGGCTATGCCGGTCGCGCCGCACAGGATCGAAGCGTCGTTCATATCCCCGATCTGGCAAAGGAGCATGACAAGTTTTTGCGCAAAGGTTTTTTGGCGGCTGAGAATTTCGTCAGCTACCACGGCGTCCCCCTGATAGCGAAAGGGAAGGTTCTTGGAGTTCTCGAAATTTTTGACAGGTCCCGGCTGGTGCGGGATGATGAATGGCTCTATTTTCTCAAGGCCATGGCCGCCCAGGCGGCCATTGCCATCGACAACGTCACCCTCTTTGATAACCTGCAACGCTCCAATACCGAACTATTCAATGCCTATGACGCCACCATCGAGGGTTGGTCGCGGGCGCTGGAGTTGCGCGACAACGAAACAGAAGGGCACTCGCAGCGGGTCGCCCTTTTAACCGTCCGGATGGCGCGCCTGTTTGGCTTGAACGATGCGGAACTTGTGCAGGTCCGCTGGGGTGCGTTGCTGCATGACATAGGCAAGATGGGTGTCCCTGACAAAATCCTGCAAAAAAAAGAGTCGCTGACCGAGGCGGAATGGGCAGTGATGAAACAACACACCGTTTTTGCCTACAAAATGCTCTCTCCCATCCGTTACCTGAGGGCGGCACTTGATATCCCCTACGCTCATCATGAAAAATGGGACGGTTCCGGCTATCCGCTCGGCTTGAAAGGGGAACAGATCCCTCTGCTGGCCCGCATCTTTTCTGTGGTCGACGTTTGGGATGCGTTGAGATCCGACCGTCGCTATCGCTCATCCTGGTCCGTGGAAAAGGTGCGTAGACATCTTTTGTCGCTGGCAGGGACGCACTTTGATCCGCATGTTGTCAAAGTAGGCCTTGATTCGGATCTTTTCGTGGATTGAGACAAGGAAGAAAGAATTTCTTCTCAGGGCACCGGCCGTAAGCCGGTTTTTCCCCGCATGGGTCCCGGTTCTGGTTGCCGTCCACAGGGCGGAACTGCTAATGTGTCGGGCGCGGCCAGGGTCCCCCGTCGGGGAACCGCAGGAATCCGGAAGGGATAGTGCCCATGAGCAACCTTGTTCAGGATCTGATTGAACATCTCAATCTCGAACGCCTCGAAGAAAATCTGTTTCGCGGCGACAGCCGGGATATCGGCGGCAAGAGCGTCTTCGGCGGCCAGGTTCTCGGCCAGGCGCTCCTGGCCGCGCAGCAGACCGTCGAAGGGCGGGAGGCCCATTCGCTCCACGCCTATTTCCTTCGCCCTGGCAATCCCCGGGAATCGATCACCTACGACGTCGACCGCATCCGTGACGGCCGCAGTTTCGCCACCCGGCGGGTGGTCGCCGCCCAATCCGGGCGGGCGATCTTCAACATGTCGGTCTCTTTCCAGATCGCCGAGGAGGGGTTCGAGCACCAGTCGTCCATCCCCGACGTCCCCCCTCCGGAGGAGCTCCTTTCCATCGCCGAATGGCGACGGCAAACCATGAAACACATTCCCGAATCTCTGCAGGATATCCTGACCCGCGATCGCCCCATCGAACTGCGTCCGGTGCAGCCGATCGACGTTCTCCACCCGGATCTCCGCCCCCCTCGCCAGCAGGTGTGGTTGAAGGCCGCCGGGAACCTCCCCGACGCGCCGGCCATCCATAAGGCCCTTTTGGCCTACGCTTCGGATTTCACCCTCCTCGGTACCGCCCTGCTCCCCCACGGGGTCACGCACTTCATGCCCCGGGTGCAGGCGGCAAGTCTCGATCACGCCATGTGGTTCCATCGCCCCTTTCGTATGGACGAGTGGCTCCTCTACGACATGGACAGCCCCAGCGCCTGCGGCGGTCGCGGCCTGGGCCGGGGGAGCATCTATTCCCGGGACGGCCGGCTGATCGCCTCGGTGGCCCAGGAAGGAGTGATCCGCCTGCGCCGCGAGGGGCCGCCTTCCGCCTGACTTCCCCTTTCCTCCCTTTTTCAGGTAGCAACTGCCATGATGAAACATGAAGAGATCTATCGGGCCACCCTCGCCAAGTGGGGAGAGCAGGCCCAGTACGACCAGGCGGTGGAGGAGTGCGCCGAATTGATCGCCGCCCTCAAGCACTTCAGGCGGGAGAAGATCGATGCCGCGGCGGTGATCTCCGAACTCGCCGACGTCACCCTGATGATCGGTCAGCTCACCTACATGTTCGGCCCGGATGAGGTCGAAAAAGCCGTCGCCGTCAAGCTTTCCAAGCTGCACAATCTCCTCGAAACCTGAGTCAGAAACCGTCAACTTCCTTTTCCCCCTCTTGTGAACCTCCCCGATTGCCGGTAGATTTCCAGCAGAGGAGGTCTCATGCCGGCAGGGATACCCTGGGTTTGTTTGTTGCTTCTGGCTTTCTGGTCCCCTCCCCAGGCTCCGGCAGCCGCGGTACAGGAGGAGGTGAGGATCCGCTTCTTCTGGGCCGCCAGCTGTCCGCACTGCGAGGAGGCCCGCCCTTTTCTTGAGGGGCTGGTGCGGCGCTACCCCGGAGTGACGCTGGAGAGTTTGGAGGTCTGGGACAACCGCGACAATTTCGAGTCGATGATCCGTCTCTCCAGGGAACGGGGTCATGCCCTGGCCACAACGCCGACCATCCTCATCGGCGAGCGGATCTGGTTCGGCTATGGGCCGAATATGGCTGCGGAGATCGAGGACGCCCTGCGCAAGGAGCTGGGCCTCTCCCCCCTCTCCCTGGCCGGCGGGGGAGGAGCGCTCTCCCTCCCGCTCCTCGGCGACCTCGATCCCCAGTCCCTTTCCCTCCCCCTGGTCACCGTACTCATCGGAATTCTCGACAGCTTCAACCCCTGCGCCTTCTTCGTCCTCTTCTTTCTCCTCGGCCTGATGGTTCACGCCCGCTCGCGGCGGAACATGCTTCTGGTCGGAGGAACCTTCGTCCTCTTCTCCGGAGGGATCTACTTCCTCTTCATGGCGGCCTGGCTCAACCTTTTCCTCCTCGCCGGGCAGATGGAAGCCATCACCCGGGTCGCAGCCCTGGTGGCCCTGGTGGTGGCCCTGATCAACATCAAGGATTTCTTCTGGTTCAAAAAAGGGCTCTCGCTCTCGATCAGCGACGAGGCGCGGCCGCACCTCTTTCGGCGCATGCGGGGACTGGTCTCGTCTACCCGGCTTCCGGCCGTTCTCCTCGGAACCTCGGTGCTTGCGATCAGCGCCAACACCTATGAACTCCTCTGCACCGCCGGCTTCCCCATGGTCTACACGCGGATTTTAACCTTGCGGACCCTCTCCACCCTCCAGTATTATGCCTACATCGCCCTGTACAATCTGGTCTACATCCTGCCGCTCCTTTCGATCGTCCTCCTGTTCACCTGGACCCTCGGCTCGCACAAAATAAGCGAATGGCAGGGGAGGGTCCTCAAACTGGTTTCGGGGATGATGATGCTGGCCCTCGGTCTCGTCCTCCTTTTCGATCCGGCCCTCCTCAACAGTCTTCCTGCTGCGGCCGGCATTCTCGGGGGGGCCCTGGCGGCTTCACTTCTACTGGCCGGTGCCTGGTGGCTGCGCGGAAAGAGCCAACGTTGAATCCCTTTATCCCTATTTTTTCAGCGCCTTACAGAGGAGGTGTCATGCTCGAACTTCTGCAGGGGCGGCGCAGCATCCGCCGCTTTGTCGATCGCCCCGTGGAGGCCGGGAAAATCGAGGCCCTCATCGAGGCGGCCCTCCGTTCCCCCTCGTCCCGGGGGCGCCAGCCCTGGAGTTTTATCGTCGTCTCCGACGACAGGACCCTTCGGGAACTCTCCCTGGCCAAGGCCCAGGGCTCGACCTTTCTTGCCGGAGCGCCGCTGGCCGTGGTCGTTGCGGGCGATTGCACGATCTCGGACGTCTGGATCGAGGACTGCTCCATTGCCGCCATCATTCTTCAACTGGAAGCCCAGTCTCTCGGCCTCGGGAGCTGCTGGGTGCAGATCCGGGATCGTTTCCATGCAGACGGCCGCAGCTCCGAAGAGGTGTTGCGGCAATTATTCGGGCTCCCCGACCATCTCCGGGTGCTGTCGATCATCGGCCTCGGATATCCCGCCGACCGCTTGCCTGGTCATGCCACAGAGAAACTTCCCTTCGATCGGGTGCATTTTCATGAAATCCACGACTGAGAAAAAAACTGTCAGCGACCGGCTGACCTTCTATACCCAGGAGGAGGAACTCCTCAACCGTTTCACCCATGGCCTCGGGGCCCTGTTGAGCGTCGTCGGCCTGGTCTTCCTGCTGACGCGTCCCCAGGTGCTGGCGGACGGCTGGCGCCTCTTCAGTTGTGCCATCTACGGAGGGACACTCGTTCTGTTCTACCTGATGTCGACCATCTACCATACGGTCCGCTCTCCCGGAGTGAAGTACGTCTTCCGGATTTTGGATCATGCCAGCATTTATCTGGTGATCGCCGGGACCTATACCCCCTTTGCCCTGGTGAGTCTGCGCGCCACCTGGGGGTGGACGATCTTCGTCGTCATCTGGGTGCTGGCGATTGCCGGGACGGTGCTGAAAGTTTTCATGACCCACCGCCTCCGCATCCTCGGGCCGCTCCTCTATATCGCCATGGGCTGGCTGATCGTCATCCCCATCAAGCCTTTGCTGGCGGCCGTCCCCCTGCCGGGGGTCATTTGGCTCTTCGCCGGGGGGCTCGCCTACACCCTCGGGGTCGCCTTCTACGCCTGGGAAGCCCTGCACAACAACCACGCCATCTGGCATCTCTTCGTTCTTGCCGGCAGCGCCTGCCACTATGTCGCCATCTACGGTTATGTGGCTCTGACCTGAAGGTCGACAAGGAGAACCCGATGAAAGAAGCAGAGGCACTGCTCGCCCACCTCAAGCCGCAGCTCGGCAGGGAAATCCACGTCGGTCCCTGGCTGAAAATCGCTCAGGAGCGCATCGACCTCTTTGCCGAGGTGACGGGGGACAGGCAGTGGATCCATACCGACCCCCTCCGGGCCGCCAAGGAATCCCCCTACGGCGGGACGATCGCCCACGGCTTCCTGACCCTGTCGCTGCTGCCCACTCTGACCGAGAGCAATCATCCGGACTTTTTTCAGAAAAATTATCCGGGGATGAGGATGCGGGTCAATTACGGCACCAACAGGGTTCGCTTCCCCGCCCCGGTCCTGTCCGGATCGCAGATCAGGGCGCGCACCGTCCTCCTGGCCGCCGAAGCGGTCGGCGACGCCGTGCAGATCATCTATGCCATAACCGTCGAAATCGAGGGGGGAAGTAAACCGGCCTGCGTCGCCGAATTCGTCGCCCGGGTCTATCCCTGAGAGCAGCGTCTGCTCCGTCGCCTTTTTCCCTTGATCCGATGCTTTTTTTCAGGAGCGCGCAGCCGAACCATGGCGCAGGACAATATCTTCAACAAAAAACGGCCGGTCCAACCCTTTGAATTCAACCGCCAGGTGGTGGATGTCTTTGACGACATGATCACGCGCTCGGTGCCCCTGTATCGCGAGATCATCGGCCGCCAGGCTCGCCTTGCCGCCCGTTTTTATCAGAGCGGAAGCTGCATCTACGACCTTGGCTGTTCCAACGGCAACCTGGGGATGGCACTCTGTCGCGAGATGGGGGAGCGCCCCTTCGAGATGATCGCCGTCGACACCTCGGCGCCCATGCTCGAGGATTTTGCCGCGCGCCTGCAACTTCTGGAGCAGGGATCGCAAATCCGCCTTTGGCAGGAGGATATCTGCCGCACCCCCCTGGAAAACGCCTCGGTGGTGATCGTCAACCTGACCCTGCAATTTCTCCCCGTCGACGAGCGGGACGAACTCCTGCGGCGGATTTTCCGGGCGCTGCTCCCCGGCGGGGTCCTCCTGCTCACCGAAAAGATCGTCCACGACGATCCGGTCTTCAACGCCCTGCAGCAGGAGACCTATTACGCCTTCAAGGCGGAGAACGGTTATTCGCAACTGGAAATCAGCCAGAAGCGCGACGCCCTGGAAAACGTCCTGATCCCCGAGACTCTTGAGCGCCACTGCCGGCGTCTGACGGAGGCGGGGTTTGTCGCCGTGGACACCTGGCTCAAATGGTTCAATTTCGCCGCCCTCATCGCCCGGCGGAGGGAAGAGGGATGACCCGTCTCAGCGATCATGCCTCTGAACACGACCTCGGCCCCTGGGAGACACCGCTGCGCGAGCTTGAAGAGCGCAAGGCGTCCTACATCGCCCAGGTTGACGCCAAGGGGCGCCGCTATCTCGGTCTTCTGGATCAACTCCCCGAGGCGACTCCCTCCTGCCTCGACCTTTCCGGGGATCGGGTTCAAATCGGAACGCCCGGGGATCTGCCCCCCGGGGAGGGGGCGCGACTTTTCGCCGTTCTGCGGGGTCTCTCCCCCTGGCGCAAGGGCCCCTTCGAGGTCTTCGGCACCGGGATCGACAGCGAGTGGGTCTCTTCCCTGAAGTGGAACCGCCTGCAGGGGCACATCGCCCCCCTGACGGGGCGCCGTGTCCTCGACATCGGCAGCAGCAACGGCTACTACCTTTTTCGCATGGCGGCGCAGAATCCGGCGATCGCCCTGGGGATCGAACCGTACCTGACCTTCTATTTCCAGTATCTCGTTCTCCAGCGCTATGCCCGGGTCCCGCGTATTTATTCCCTCCCCGCCCGTTTCGAGGAGATGCCGGCGCTGCATCGCTACTTCGATACCATTTTCTGCATGGGGATGCTCTATCACCGCCGCTCGCCCATCGACACCCTCAGCGAAATCCGCCAGAATCTGCGCCGCGGCGGGGAGCTGGTCCTGGAGACGCTGGTGATCGCAGGGGAGGGGGATCTCGCCCTGATCCCCCGCGACCGCTACGCCAAGATGAATAATGTCTATTTCCTGCCGACCGTCTCCGCGCTGTCGCACTGGCTGGAGAGGGCCGGCTTCGAAGGGGTTCGCTGCATCGATCTGACTCCGACCACCAGTGCCGAGCAGCGTCGTACCGACTGGGTTCAGACCGAATCCCTCGCCGATTTTCTCGATCCGGACGACCCGGGCAAAACCGTCGAAGGTTACCCGGCACCGCTCCGCGCCATCTTTCTGGCCAACGCCCGATAGAGGGGGGACGAGAAGGGAGGGGAAAAAACATCGACGATGTTTTTTCCCCTTGACGATACCTTCGTTCTTTGGTAAAAACGGGACCTCGATTTGGGGCGTCGCCAAGCGGTAAGGCACTGGTCTCTGACACCAGCATTCCAAGGTTCGAATCCTTGCGCCCCAGCCAGAAAGCCTGGCGGAAGCTCCGCTGTGAAAATATTTATATGGTCCCTTCGTCTAGCGGTCTAGGACACCGGCCTTTCACGTCGGTAACACGGGTTCGATTCCCGTAGGGATCACCATATAACAGCCTCCCCGAGGGGGGGTAAAAAGGTGGAGCAACTGCTCCACCTTTTTTTTTACAGAAAATTGAACGCCCTGTAACGGTTGACGTTTTTCCGACGGCGGTGTACAACAGGCGGGGAGATGCCAGATGATATGACCGCCCGCCGAGCTTTTATCTATTCCAGCCGTTTCGGGGACTATTCCTACGGTACGGAGCACCCTTTCAAGGTTCTTCGCTATCGCCTGGCCTATGACCTGATTCAGGAACTCGGCCTGCTTGAGGGGGACACGAATCTCTTTGTCGAATCCCCCTCCGCTTCCGAGGAGGCACTGTCGTCCTTTCACAGTCGTGATTATCTCGAGACCCTGCGAGAATTCAGCCGCGGGGACGGGAACCGGGCCAATTTCTTCTATGGGCTCGGGGACGTGGAAAATCCCGTTTTCCACGGTCTCTATGACTGGGCGAGCCTGGTCTGCGGCGGAACGATGGAGGCGGTTCGTCAGGTGGTCGACGGTGGCTGTCGGGCGGCCTTCAATATGGCGGGGGGATGGCACCATGCCCATGCCGCCCGGGCCTCGGGATTCAGCTATCTCAACGATGCTGTCGTGGCGATACAAGGGGCGGTACGGCGCGGATTGCGGGTGGCCTACGTCGATATCGACGCCCACCACGGCGACGGCGTTCAAAAAGCCTTTTACGACAGCGACCGGGTGCTGACCATCTCGTTGCACGAGACGGGGGACGATTTCTTTCCGCAAACCGGCTATCCGCAGGAGATGGGACGGGGCAAAGGGTATGGCTACGCGGTCAATGTCCCCTTTTGCGCCCATTCCGACGATCTGATATTCGAACAGGCGTTCAAACGGGTGGTGCGCCCCCTGCTGTCCGCCTTTCACCCCGACCTGCTGGTGACCCAGATGGGGGTCGACGGTCTGCGAACCGATCCGCTGGCCCGACTTGAATTCACCACCGGAGCTCTCGAATTTGCCGCCCGCTCTTTCCTCGATACGGGGATCCCCTGGGTGGCCCTCGGCGGAGGCGGATACGATGAGGTCAACGTGGCCCGTGGCTGGACTCTGGTCTGGGGGGTGATGAACGGAATGGAGGTTCCCGAGCACTTCCCTCCCGGCTTTGCCGCGACCCTGGCCGAAATCGGGGCCGATTCGCTTTTGCTCCGCGATCTCCCCCGCCTGGCCCATCCGGACGATTTTTCCCGTGCCCAGGCCTTTCTGGAGCGGAACCTGGCCATTCTTGAACGGCGCCTTTTCCCTCTCCACGGCCTCTCTCCGGGGGCGTCATGAGTCGGCTCGGTGTTTCGGCGCTTCTCGATACGGAGGGGTTTCCACTCTTCTCCCTTCTGGAGATCAATCGCCTCCCGCCACCGGTGAAGGAGCGGATCTACAGCGAACTCGTTCCCGAGGAACTGTTCGACGATTTTGCCATCGACCGACAGACCTTCGCCGGAGCGGACGGACGTCGCAAGATCGAATTCATCTGCCCCGCAGGTCTGGGGCTGCTCCGTTTGCAGGTCCGACACCAGCCCGGGGACCGGGATTTTCTCTTTTTCGTCGAGCTGGCCGACACCCCCTACAGGCAGATGGAGCTCTCCTTCTGCCTGGTTAACGATCCTCTGGCGCCTCGCTTCGACATCGACGTCGACCCCTTCGGCCGGGACAACTGTTTCGGAACCCTGCGGCGCAACATTCCTGAGGAGATCCGGGCCATGGAGGCGGGACTCTCACCCAACCAGGTCCGCAAGGGTTTGAAACTTTTTTCGCCGTTTTTTCAGCGACTGGAGCGATTCGTCGACGCCCTGGGGATGGACACCATCGTTGCCGAACCCCTCTCCTACAATAATGCCATCCGCTATGAGAAGTACGGATTCGACTATATAGCCGGCCAGCAGTTGATGCGCTGGATCGACCGGGAATTCCGCCCCGGAGGCGAACTGTACCGGCGCCTGGACGGATCGACACCCTTTCGCCGCCCCGGAATGGAGCAGTCGGTGAGAGGACGCAGCTGGGCCATCCACGACGGCATCCTCCATCGCCCCTGGGACGGGGTCAAGATCTACAAGACTCTCGGCATCGACGCCGGGATCGACTCCTTCCCCGGGAGAACTTTTTGAATGGACCCTTTTCTCCAGCATTGAAACCGACATGTCCGTGAGGATTATTATAATTTATGTATGCTGAGTATGACGAAACAGAACCTTGCGACGCCGAATTCGCCTTTTGGACTCCGGCGCCGGGAGCCGTCGTCGAAACCGGAGCCGACGGCCACCCTGTGCCGCTCCCCTCGGTCCCCCTGCCGATTCACAAGGAGGCACTGGCCGAGGGGGATCCCGATACCAACGCCATCGGCTGCGGCCTCTATGACTATCTGCGCCAGTATCCCGATTGCGAAGGGAACGGGATCTACGCCGGATTGCTTCGGGATGCCTATTCCCATTATCTGGCGGATCTCGGCGCGCAGATCGTGATGCTCGACAACAAGGAGGTCGATGCCCCCTATATCCGGCGCAAGATCACCTGCATGAAAATTCTCCGCCTTCTTGATCCCGAAAACCCGGGGCTGCAGCAGCAGCTCGGCCTGGCCTACTTTGATCTGGCTCTGCGCTTCACCGAACTGCGCAACTGTCATCGCCATCTGGTCGCGGCGATGGGTTACCTCCAGCGCTCCCTCCGGTACCTCCCCAACAACCCCGGGAGTCTCAACCTTCTCGGCCAGATCGATTACCTGCTCGGCGATCACCCCGCAGCCGCACGACGCTGGGAAGGTGTGGTGAGCCAGCTGGAGAAGGGGCCGGTCCGTGAAGCCCTACTCGCCCGCCTGGAGCGCATTCGCGGAAAGGGACTCCCCGACCACCCCCTGGTCGACGACCTCGAGGCGATCGGAGTCGCCATGGAATGCTACGGCCGCGGAGAAGTTCAGGAGGCCGCCGTCATCCTCGAGCGCCTCGAAGAGGAGGGGACAATCCCTTCGGAATTCCCCTCCGCGGAATTCTACTATCTTCTCGGCATATGCCGGGGAAAGACGGGAGATCAGGCCGGCGCCTTCGCCGCCTTCGATCAGGCCCTCGAACTCGACCCGGACTACGGACCGGCCCTGACCGCAAAAAACAGTATTCTCGACGATGGGAGAGTCTGATATGGGGAGCTTTACTCTGGGCGATATCTTTTTCATTCTGATGGCCGGCGCAATAACCTTTGGGATTCTGGCCCTCGTCGGGCGCGCAAAGAATAAAAAAAGATCCCCAAATAGGACGATTGCCGATGATGCCGGGTTGCGGGCGATCCTCGAAACGAAACGGACCGTCGCCATGGTCGGCGCATCCTCCGACCCGGACCGACCCAGCCATCATGTCATGGAATACCTGATGGAGGCCGGTTTCACCGTCTACCCCATCAATCCCAAGGAACAGGAGATCCTCGGTCAGAGGGCCTTTGCCTCTCTGGCCGACCTGCCGGTGGCTCCCGAAATCGTCGACGTCTTCCGCAACCCCGACCATGTCCCGGCCGTTGCCAGGGAAGCCCTTGCCGCCGGAGCCCGGGTGCTCTGGCTCCAGGAAGGCGTTGTGAGCGAAGAAGGGGCCCGGATAGCCCTTGAGGGCGGTCTTTCGGTCGTCATGGATCGCTGCATGCTCAAGGAACATCGGCGCCTCATCGCCTCGCCCCGGGCGGATTCGAGATATTCGAAATAGTGAATTCTAAATTCTTGTACCGGCGGATTCCTTTCTGTTATCCTTCACGAGTTCTGTCTCTGTGAATTCGGCAATCATCGGACAAAAAACCATGCGGCACTGGCTCCTTTTTATCGTTGGTGTCTCTTTCCTGATCCCGCCCCTCTTGGCCGGGGAGGCTGAGGGGCGTATTTTTACCTTCTGGCCGCTGATCGACTACCGGTCCTCCCCGGAGACGGACTACACCAGCGTCCATGCCCTGGGACCCTTTCTCAAATACGAACGCAAGGAAAACGAACGGGAATATGCCCTGCGCCCCCTCTATTTTCGGGCCAGCGATCCCGAAGCGCAGGTCAGTTTCAGCGAAACGCTCTATCCGATTGCCTCCAGCAAGTCCTCCCGGGATCTGACATATTTCCAGGGTCTGAAACTGTTGAGTTACGATTTTGGTGCGAGGGAAAAGGGGAGCGACAACGAATTCATGCTCTTTCCCTTTATTTTTTACGGCGAGCACCAGGATCGGGGTCGCTATTTCGCCTTCTTTCCCCTCGGGGGGAAGATCTACAGCATGTTCGGTCGGGACGAGATCCGCTTTACACTCTTTCCCCTGTACGGGCAGACTCGCAAAAACGATCGGGTTGTCGACAACGTCCTGTGGCCCGTTTTTGCCCGGATCCGTGGAGAAGGGGAGTCGGGGTATAAAATCTGGCCGATCTATGGAGCCAGTCAAAAGGAGGGAACTTACCGCAAACGGTTTTTCCTCTGGCCGATATTCCATAGCCAGGACCTCGGACTGGACGGCGCAAACCCCCGCCATCGACGGCTGGTTTTCCCCTTCTATGTCGGGGAACGCTCACCGCAGCGTGATTCGACCACCTGGCTGTGGCCCTTCTTCAGCCATACCCGGGATTACCGGCGCGACTTTGAGGAATGGACCTTCCCCTGGCCCCTGTTCCAGGTCAGCCGCGGCACCTACAAACAGGGCGACCGCTATCTCCCGTTCTATGCCGATGAGCGGGTAGGGTCCGTACGCAAGCGCTCGTATCTCTGGCCTGTCTATCGCATTGAAAACCTCGACACCGAGCAGCTGCATCAGCGCCGGGACCGGATTCTCTTCTTTTTGTATTCCGACTTCAGGGAAACCCTGGTCGAGGAGGAACTCCCCCACCGCAGACGCATTGCCCTGTGGCCTCTTTTTACCTACGAAACCCGGGAAGGGATCGGGACCTTTCACACCCTGTCTCTCCTCGAGCCGTTCTTTCCCGGAAACCAGTCCATCGAACGAAACTGGAGCCCCCTGTGGCGACTCTACCAGAGCAAGTGGGACCGGCAGGGGAATGAGATTTCGTCTCTGCTCTGGAATCTTTACTGGAAGGAACGCCGCGGCCCCGATCTGGCCATGGAGGTCTTCCCCCTCTTTTTCTATAACAGCGGCGCCGGGAGGGGGAGTGAATTTTCCCTCTTCAAGGGGCTCTATCGTTACCGCTCGGGGGCCGAGGGGAAAAAGGTCTCCCTCTTTTACCTCCCCTGGGGTTTCTCCTGGGGAAAAGGTTCCGGGGACTCTCCTTTAGAAACCGCTCCGGCTCCCGGTCCCGATCGATGAGGAAATTGTCCCCATATGTTTGAAGCCTTCGGAAGAAAGATCCTACACGCCGCCCAGACCACCGGCGAGATGCTGGCCCTGTTGCTGGAAACCGTCTATTTTTTCAAGGAGGCGCCGCGCAATCTGCCGTCGATCTTTCGCCAGTTGAGCGAGATCGGCATCGGCACCCTCCCCATCGCTTCCCTCATGGCGGTCTTTATCGGCATGGTTCTGGCGCTGCAGACCGGGGTCGAACTGGCGAGCTTCGGCACCCAGGAAGCGCTCGGCTCTATCGTTGCCCTGTCCATGGTCAAGGAACTGGGGCCGGTCATGACCAGCCTGCTGGTGGCCGGACGGGTCGGCTCCTCCATCGCCGCCGAGATCGGAGCCATGGAGGTCTACGAGGAAATCGACGCCCTCAAAACCCTGGACATCAATCCGGTGCGTTACCTGGCCATGCCGCGCCTCCTGGCCGCCCTCGTTGCCGTACCGGCGCTGGTGGTCTTTACCATGATCATCGGCATTCTCGGCGGAGGCCTGATCAGCGACGTCAACCCCAAGATCAACGTCCCCTTCAACGTCTACTATGACCATGTGGTGCGAGCCCTTAATTACAAAGAGATCTTCAAGGGGCTCCTTAAGGCCACGGTCTTCGGCGGTATCGTCGCCCAGGTCGGTTGTTACGTCGGGTTCAAAACCTCCAACGGCGCCCGGGGGATCGGGCAGTCGACGACAAGGGCCGTTGTCCTGTCGTTTCTGCTGATTTTTGTGGCAAACTATTTTCTCACCCGCTTCATGCTGTAAAGGCGATTCGATTATGGCCGACTTTTTTAAAACCGAAAAAAACAAGCCCTCAGGCAACATCTGGACGAAATTGACACACGGATTCACCGCCTCGATTTTTGAGGGGTGCGAGTGCCAGTCCAATTACGAGGATTCTCACGGCGTCGACATCAGGTTGATCGACGTCAACAAATCCTTCAACGACAACCACGTCCTGAAAAATATCAACCTCGAGATCAAGGCCGGGGAAACATTCTCCATCATCGGCCCCTCGGGTACGGGAAAGAGCGTACTTCTCAAGCATATCGTCAAACTCGAACAGCCTGACAGCGGCCAGATCCTGATCGACGGCCAGGACATTTACGGCACCGAGGACAAGGATGCCCCCCGCGACTACCGCTACAGCATGGTCTTCCAGTCATCGGCTCTCTTCAACTCCCTGAGCGTCGAGGAGAATGTCGGCCTCTGGCTGCGGGAAAAACGGGTCTGCACGGAAACCCGCATCCGTCGCATCATCCGGGAAAAGCTGCGTCTTGTCGGTCTCTCCGGCAAGGAGGCGCTGATGACCTCCGAACTCTCCGGAGGCATGCGCAAGAGGGTGGCCATCGCCCGCTCGCTGGCGATGAATCCCGACCTGATCCTTTACGACGAACCGACGGCGGAACTCGATCCGGTGACCTCCGACGAACTGGCGCGGGTCATCATGAACCTCAAAAAGGAAGTGAATCTGACGACGATCATCGTCAGCCACGACCTCAACTTCGCACTCTACCTTTCGGACCGGATCGCCATGATCAGCGGCGGGGAGATCATTGAAATAGGGACTCCGGAAGAGATCAAGGCGAGCCAGAACCCCACCGTCCGCAAGTTCATCTACACAACAACCAAAGGAATCAAGGGAGACTAACGGCATGCCCACCTCCATGTCCACTGAACAGAAAGTGGGAATATTTTTCCTGATGGCTCTTATCGCCCTCGGAGTCATGATCGAACTGGTCGAGGACTGGCGCCCCTTCGAAGTCCAGAACGAGTACCGGACCTATTTCAAATCGGCCATCGGCATTCAGCCCGGAGACCCGGTCCGCCAGGCCGGAGTGGGGGTCGGCAAGATCAAGGGCATCACCATCGAGGACAGCAGGGTACGGATCGATTTTTACGTCACCGAAGGGACCGTCGTCCGCGACGACAGCGAGGCCCAGATCCGCCAGACCAATCTCCTCGGCGGCCAGTTTCTCGGTTTGAGCTTCGGTTCCGAACTCGGAAAACCGCTCCCCCCCGGATCGACCGTTCCCGGGCGGGAGAGCGCCAACATCGACGAACTGATCACCAGTTTCGACCGGAATCAGGAACGGGTCCTCGGCGCTCTGGGAGATCTCGTTCAGGAGACCCGCGAACCTCTGGTCGGTGCGGTGACCCGCATGGACAACATCATCCGCAAAATTGACGAGGGAGAGGGGACCCTCGGGCGCCTGGTCAACGAACCGGCTCTTTACGATGAAGTGAAGGGGGCCATGGCAGGGCTGAACAGCACCCTGACCCGGATCGAGCAGGGTGAGGGGACCCTGGGGCGGCTCATGAACGACGACACTCTTTATACCGAGGCGACAGCGACGGTCGCCAACCTTCGCCAGATCAGCGACCGGATCAAGGAAGGGCAGGGGAGTGTCGGCAAACTCATTGTCGAGGATACCTTTTATGACAATGCCTCCGACGCGCTGGCCAATATTCGCGACATCTCGGCCAAGGCCAACGACGGCACCGGAACTCTCGGTCTGCTTGTCAACGACGATACGCTCTATCACGAAGCCACCGGCACCATGACGCGGATCAACAGCATCGCCGCCAAGATCGACGAAGGGGACGGAAGCCTCGGGCGACTGGTCAACGAGGACGACCTCTATCGCGATGCCAAAACAACTCTGCACAAGGTCGAAAAAGCGGTGGACGGTATGAGCGACACCGGGCCTCTCCAGGCGATGGGCGTGGTCATCGGCACCCTTTTCTAGGCGCAGGTATCGTCAGACGGGAGGCTTCCGGAGAACACCCCGGGAAAGGCCATTCCATCCGGTGATGGAATGGCCTTTTTGCGGACACTGTCGTCAAAAGACCGGTTGTTCAAGGAATGAACATAGGGAAATATATATCTCGGATAAAAATACGTTGTTGCGGCGCTTTAGTCCGGACCCCTCCGGCGATATGGCACGAATCTTTCTTCCTTGCCATATCTGGTCATGAAAAACCTGGTTGAGCCTTTCGGCGACAGCAACAAGCCCCTTCGGCAGCACGAGCCTGACAACTCCAATCGGCAGAACGAATGACCTTGTCCGACTGCGCAGCGAAATATTCCCGACGATCGTATCTGGTCCTTCTGGTCTTAGTCCTCTTCGGACTGTTTCCATCCAGACCGGTTTCCGCTCGGGGACTGTTCGTTGCCGTAATCATGACCGGCGATCTGGAGTCTTATCGCCAGGCTCATGCCGCCTTCATGGAGAAAATCGAAGGGACGATCCCCGACGATGGAGGCGTTGAGGTTTACCTCCAGACCCCCAACCCCGACCCGATTTCCTGGGCCAACAGCATCCGCAAGGCGGTGGGGATCGGAGCGGACATCATTATCACCTACGGGGCCTCCGCCACCCTTGCGGCCAAGTCGGAAGTCAGAAAGACCCCGGTTCTCTTTGCCGATGTCTACGATCCCGTGGCCCTTCATCTGGTCCGGGATCCGTTGCGCCCCGGGGGGAATCTCAGTGGTATCAGCAGCAAGACCCCCCTGGAGACGCTGGTGAAAACGTTCCGGGAGATTCATGCCGTCCGGAGCATGGGGGTGCTTTTCTCTTCCTCGGACCTCGGATCGCTTCTTCAGGTAAAAAAGATCGAGGATCTCGGGAGCGGCTTCGGCTTCGAGGTGTTGAAAAGGGACATCGAAGATCCGCGCGAGATTTCCGAGGCTCTCTCCTTTCTCGCTGACAGAATAGATTCACTCTATATCACCGAGAGTCCGGCACTTCACCTCGGTCTTGGGGAAGTTGTCGATTTTTCACGGGGAAAATCCCTGCCGCTCCTCGGGCAGATCCCGGGGTTGAGCGACGGGGGCGGACTGATTTCCCTGGAGGCTGACCCCGTCGAACAGGGGGAGCTTCTCGCCGACTGTCTGCGGCAGATTCTTGACGGCAGGAAAATTGGAGACCTCCCGATACGTACCCCGCGGAAGGTCTCTTTGGTGATCAATCTCAACGTGGCGCGCAGTCTCGGCTACAAGGTGCCGTTTCAGGCGCTGAGCATGGCGACGCGGGTCATCAGGTAGCTCATGGAGATCCGAGGGTCGTTAAAGATTTCCAGGACGGGAGAGCCCCGTCCTTTTTTATTGCAGCAGGTATAAAAGGAAGGTCAGGGAGAAGGCGCTGAGGAGGGTGGTGGTAAAGATGGCGCCGGCAACCAGATCGGGACGGGTTCCGAAGCGCAGGGAGTAGAGGAGGGGGAGGACGGCGGAGGGGGTACTGGTCTGGAGGATGACGACCTTGCGGGTTAAATCCTGCAGGCCGAGGAGGTCGCAGAGTCCCCAGGCGATCAGGGGAGCCAGGGCCAGGCGCATCAGGGTGGCGAGGCAGAGGAATCCCGGATAAACCTGCAGCCGGGTGCGGGCCAGCTGCATGCCGAGAAGGACGAGCATCAGGGGGATGGCCGCCTGGCCAAGGAGGTCGATGGGGCGCAGTAAAAAGAGAGGGACCGGGATCGACATCGCCTTGAGGATAAAGGCGAGGGCCACTGCATGGAAGATCGGAATTCGAGCCGTGTTGGCCAGGGCCGTGGAGAGCGGGGCCTTCCCTCCCTGGGCAATGACTATGGCCAGAGTGCCGAGGGGGATGTTGAAGAGAACAAAGATCAGGATGGAGACCTCGAGCCCCCGGTCTCCGAAGGCGAACCAGGCCAGGGGGAGACCGAAATTTCCCACATTCATCATCACCGTGGAGAGGGCCAGGGCTCCCCGGGTTTCCCGGTCCATGCGCAGCCCCCGCCCGCAGAGGACGGCGATGGCGAGGAGAATCGCCGTGTACAGGACCATGAACAGGCCCAGCTCCAGGGCGAGGTCGAAGCGGATCTCCCGCTTCATCAGGGCGGCAAAGACCAGGGCGGGGGTAAAGAGATAGAGGGAGGCGTTGGTCAGGGTGGGAAAATCGAGGCGGAAGGCCTTTTCCAGGGAAAATCCGGCCAGGATGATCAGAAAAACCGGGACGATGATTTCGATGAACAGCATGGCGGCTCCTGCGCGGGACTCCTGAATCAGACAGGGGAGACTAGCATGACGGGGACAGTGGTGCAACATCCCAGGAGGTCCAGGAAGAGACCTTGCAAATCGGCATTTTTCCACCCGGTCCGATTATTTCTGGTATACATGAAATGTCTTTACTATTCCCGTTGACAAGGGCTCGATCATACTGATTTAATAGCCTGCGGTTTCACCGATTCCGATCTGCCGGGATGAATGGTGCCGCCGATAGTTCTTATTCGTTTCAGGAGGATATGATGAATCCGTTGGCTCAAGAACTGAACGACCAGCTCGCCCAGCACAGCCCCCACGTTCTGGAAATGCTTTCCGATCTCGGGAAGAACCTCTTCTTCCCCAAAGGGATTCTCACCCAGTCCGCAGAAGCCAAGGATAAGGCGCACAAGTTCAATGCCACCATCGGCATCGCCACCGAAAAGGGCGGCCCGATGTACCTGCAGTGCATCCAGGACAAGCTCTCCGCCTTCGATCCCAAGGATATCTATACCTATGCACCGCCGGCCGGCAAGCCCGAGCTGCGCGCTCTGTGGCGGGAAAAGATGCTGCGCGAGAATCCGAGCCAGCAGGGAAAACACTTCAGCAACCCGGTGGTCACCAACGCCCTGACCCACGGCCTCTCCATCGTCGCCGACATGTTCGTCGACAAGGGGGACCATCTCGTTCTGCCGGACATGCTCTGGGGGAACTACAACCTGACCTTCGGCACCTGCAGCGGGGCCATCGTCAAGAAATATCCGACCTTCACCGTAACCGGCGGCTATGACGTCGATGCCTTCAAGGCCGTTCTGAAAAACACCGCCGAGGAGAAGGGGAAGGCCATCGTCCTCCTCAACTTCCCCAACAATCCGAGCGGCTACACCCCCACCGTCGCCGAAGGGGACGCCATCGTCGCCGCCATCAAGGAAGTCGCCGAAGGGGGATGCAACATCGTGGCGATCACCGACGACGCCTATTTCGGTCTTTTCTATGAAGATTCTCTGAAAGAGTCCCTGTTCGGCAAACTGGCCAATCTGCATCCGCGGATTCTCACCATCAAGCTCGACGGCGCCACCAAGGAGGAGTTCGTCTGGGGCTTCCGCACTGGATTCATCACCTTCGCCGACGGCAACGAATACGAGAACACGCCGGTGATGACCGCCCTCGAAAAGAAGACCATGGGGATCATCCGGGCCCGCATCTCCAACTGCCCGCACCCCTCCCAGACCTTCGTCATCGAGGCGCTGCGATCCCCGGATTTCCTGGCCCAGAAGGAAGAGAAACTCCAGGTCATGAAGGGGCGCGCCCTGCAGACCAAAAAGGTTCTCGACAGCGGCAAGTACGGCAGCGCCTGGGAGTACTACCCCTTCAACTCCGGGTACTTCATGTGCCTCAAGCTCAAGACGGTGGATGCCGAAAAGCTTCGGCTCCACCTTCTCGACAAGTACGGCGTCGGCGCCATCTCCATCGGCAAGACCGACCTGCGCATCGCCTTTTCCTGCATCGCCAAGGAAGACATTCAGGAGCTCTTTGACATTATCTACAAGGCCGTGCAGGACCTTTCCTGACGACTGCGCCTAGGATTACCGGCCCGCCAGAGATGGCGGGCCTTTTTTATTTCAAGGGGTCCATGAAGAACCTGATCGACATCCTCACCGCCGCCGCCGTCCTCCCGCAGATGCCGCAGCTCCTGGAACCGGGGCAACCCTGTTACCTGGTCGGCGGTGCATTGCGGGATTGGCTTCAGGGACGCAGGTCCACGGATTTCGATTTTGCCACTCCCGGCGATCCTTCGCCCCTGGCCCGACGCTTTGCCGCCGGAGTCAAAGGGACATGGTTTTCCCTCGACAGGTCGCGTCAGCAGAGCCGGGTGGTCGCCACCGTCGCCGGTCAAAGTCTCACCTACGACTTCGCCCCCTTTCGCGCCGCGGATCTCGGCGGCGATCTGGAACGGCGGGACTTTACGGTGAACGCCATGGCCTGTTCCATCGACGGAGAACCACGGCTGATCGATCCCTGCGGCGGAAAAAGGGATCTGCAGGCGGGGCTTCTTCGAGCCTGTTCGGACAGGTGCTTTGACGATGACCCCCTGCGGGTCCTGCGCGGTGTCCGACACGGCGTGACCCTGGGTCTGGAGATCGAGAAGGGGACCCGTGCCCTGATGGAGGCAAAGGCCTATCTGGCCTCCCGGCCCGCCCCGGAGCGGATCCGCGGGGAATTGGCCGCTATCTTTTCCGCTCCGTCCATCGCGCGCGGATTGTCTCTGCTACAGGACCTCCATCTATTGCCGGTCCTCTTCGGCCCCTCCCGGGCCGAAGGCGGAACTTCGTGTGGAATCTCCCTGGCGCTGCGCTGTGAAGAACTGGTTCGGAGGGGTGACGGAGGCGAGGAGGGGAGGGAGCTCTTCAACCCGATGGAGGAGATCCTTTTCGATGGCTTTTCCCGCTGGGGGGTGTTGAAGCTGGCCGCCTTTCTCCGCGGTTATGACCCAACCGATCTGGCCCGGATCCTCGAGGAGCGCCTGCGCCTGTGCCGCAGCCACCAGAGACTCGTCCGTTCCCTGGTGGAACTGGATCCCGGAGTCGGATCCGAATGGCCGCAGTTGCCCAGGTCCCCGAGGGGTCGGGCTCTGTGGGTAGCCGGTCTCGGTCCGAGTCCGCGCCTTGCCCTCCTTCTCCTTTCGGCGCTGGTCGAGCCTCCCCCCTTCACCCCCGGTGAGGGGGCCGCGCTCCTCCGGGATCTGGCGACCGTCATGGTGGCCGGGCGGATCCCCGATCTGGTCGATGGCCGATGGTTGTGTCGGGAGCTCGGTCTCTCTCCCGGACCCGAGGTCGGCCGGGCCCTTGGTATCCTGCGGCAGGCGGAGATCGAGGGGACGGTTGAAACACCCGAACAGGCCCGTAACTTATTGATTTCACGTAAAAACAAAAATATTGACAAGGAGGAGGATATCTTCCTATAATGCGCACCTCTTTGCGGGAATAACTCAGTGGTAGAGTGTCAGCTTCCCAAGCTGAAGGTCGCGGGTTCGAATCCCGTTTCCCGCTCCAAAAAACAATAAAACCCCGGAGACGCGTCAGCGACCGGGGTTTTTTGTTGGGATTCCTCCAGGGCGTTGAGGCCTGCGCCCCCCTGTGGTAGAATGAAATCCGAAACCAAGATTTAATCCTTGCCGCAGGAGAAGTTCCATGGCCGACACACCGCCGAAAACCGTCCGTTGCCCGCGTTGCACAACCCCCGCCCCCTGGCAGGGGAATCCCTTTCGTCCCTTCTGTTCAGAAAAATGCCGCATGGTTGATCTCGGGCGCTGGGCCGAGGAAGAATATCGCGTCGCCGCTGAAAAGGTCGACCCCGAGCAGTTGAACAATCTCATTCCCTTCCCTGAAAAATAGTCCGTGACAAGGAGTCTCGATGTATCATCTGACGGTTTACACCCACTTTGCCGCTGCCCACAACCTCATCAATTATCAGGGGGATTGCGAAAATCTCCACGGTCACAACTGGAAGGTGGAAGTGACGGTTTCGGCCCGGGAACTCGACAAGGCGGGGCTTGGGATCGACTTCAAGATCCTCAAGAGCGAGACCAAAGAGGTTCTCGGCCTTCTCGACCACAAGTATCTCAACGAATTGCCGCCCTTTACCGAGATCAGTCCGTCCTCGGAAAACCTCTCCCGCTTTCTCTTTGAAAAACTCAGCGAAACCTTCAATAACGACAATGTCCGGGTCACCAAGGTCAACGTCTGGGAATCCGATTATGCCTGCGCCAGCTATACCGCCGACTGACGGCTCGCTCATCGAGATCTTTTCCTCGATCCAGGGGGAGGGGCTATTGATCGGCCGCCGGCAGGTCTTCGTGCGCATGGCCGGCTGCAATCTCGACTGCGCCTACTGCGACACCCCTTTTGAGCCGACCATTTCCTGCCGGGTGGAGGATGCTCCGGGTTCGGGGAATTTCTGCGACCTCCCCAATCCCGTCGCCCTCGAGACCCTCTACAACCTCCTCTACGCTTGGCAGACCGTCGCTCCCGGCGTTCACCATTCCATCAGCCTCACCGGCGGGGAGCCGCTGATTCAGGGGGAGCTTCTTCTGGAATGGCTCCCCGTTCTTCGCCGCATTTTCCCCCTTCACCTCGAAACAAACGGAACCCTTCCCGCCCTCCTCGAGCCGCTCCTTCCCCACCTCGACTGGATCTCCATGGATCTCAAACTCGCCAGCCTGACCGGGGTACCGACCCCCTGGGAAGCCCACCGCGATTTTCTGCACCTGGCCCGCCGCACAAACTGCTGCGTCAAGCTCGTTGTCGGCGAAGAAGTGAGCCGTGAAGAGCTGGAGGAGGCGGCGGCCCTCGTCCATGAGGCCGGTGATGATGTCCTGCTGATTCTGCAGCCGGTGACCCGCGATGGGCGCTCCGGACTCCGTGGCGCCGATCTCCTTGCCCTGCAGGGACTCGCCGCCCGAATTCATCCCCAGACTCTGGTTATCCCCCAGACCCACCGTTTCATCGATCTGCTTTGACGGCCTTTCCTCCCTCGGCCAACAGATTGAATCTCTCAAAACTTGAGGGGTAAACCTGGGTCCTGATAAAAAGGTTGTCAGTGTAACGCGGACTCTCTCGATAAGGCAGGCCCTTTAACACCATTCGGCTGACCGCCGGCGCCGATGCCCATCTTCTCAAACCCGTCAAGATGGAAGCACTGTTACGGAGGCTCAATCTTTTAGGCTCCCTGTAAACAGGCATATACAAGGCTTCTGGGGAATTTTTGCCGGCCGCTCCCCTCGGGAGCGGCTTTTTTCTCGTCATCAGCGGAGATAGGCTTCGGTCACATAGCGCCGCATCATGACGTGGGTGTTGAAGTAATAGGCATTTTTGCCGATGGCGTTTTTCATTACCCTGATCCACCCCGGCCGATCCTGGTAGTAGAGGGGGAGGATGACCGATTCGAGTTTTTTGTACAGGTCGTCCGCATCCTCCTCCCCCCGGTTTTCCGAGAGGATCGAGTCGGCCGGAGGCGGTCCGATGGACCAACCGGTCACCCCTTCGATGTGTCCTTCGATCCACCAGCCGTCGAGCACGGAGAAATTCGGCACACCGTTGAGGGCCGCCTTCATGCCGCTGGTACCCGAGGCCTCCAGGGGACGAAGCGGGTTGTTCAGCCACAGGTCGACTCCGGGAATGAGGCGGGAGGCGACATCGATGTTGTAGTTTTCGAGATAGACGGCCTTGATTTTCCCCTTGAGGGCGTGGATTTCCTGAAGGATGTGCTGAATCATCTCCTTCCCCTCCGTGTCTTTCGGGTGGGCCTTGCCGCCGAAGACGAGTTGCACCTTCCCCTGGGCAATGTGCAGCAGGCGCTGCAGGTCACTGAAAATCATGTCCCCGCGTTTGTAGGCGGCCGCCCGGCGGGCAAAACCGATGGTCAGAACCTCGGGATCGAAAACCTCTCCTGTGGTCTCGGCGATGTATTGGAAAAGGTAAGCCTTGGCACCGCAGTGGGCCTCCCAGATCTCCCCGTCGGGGATGTTGTCGACCCTGACCAGCAACTCCGGCTCATTGGCCCAGCCCGGAAGATATCGATCGTAGACATCCATGAAATAGAGGGAGGCCCAGGTGAAGGGATGAATCCCGTTGGTTATGGCGTGTATTTCGAAGCCGGGAAAGAGGGCCTTGGAAATCTCCCCGTGTTTTTTGGCAACGCCGTTGACATAGCGGCTCAGATTCAGGGCGAGGAGGGTCATGTTCAATTCCTCCTTGCCGCCGAGTTCCTGCAACAGGGTCAGGGGAACGATCTCCCCGAGGGTCTTTTGGACCAGGGGGTAGGGGAAACGGTCGTGACCGGCTTCGACAGGGGTATGGGTCGTAAAGACGCACTGGTCCATGACGCGGCGGGTGTCCCAGGAAGCCCTTTCGTCCCAGGTGTCCTCCAGGGGGCGACGATAGCGGTTCAGGAGTTCGAGGGTCAACAGGCTGGCGTGTCCTTCGTTCATGTGGTATTTGCGGATGGTGAAGCGCAGCGCCTCGAGGATGCGCGCACCGCCGATCCCCAGGACGATCTCCTGCTTGAAACGGCAGGCGCTGTCGCCCCCGTAGAGCTGATCGGTGATGCGCCGGTCCTGCTCGTCGTTACCGGGGATGTCGGTGTCGAGAAAGAGGACGGGGACCTCGCCGCCGGTCGGGCTTTTGACGCAATAGAGCCAGGCCTGCACCTTGACGTCGCGTTCCTCGAGGGTGACGAGAATTTTGGCCGGCAGCCGCTCGGTGAGCTCTTCCGGGCGCCATTGGCGAGGATGCTCCCGCTGCCAGCCGTTGGGATCGATTTCCTGCCGGAAATACCCCTGGCGGGAGGCCAGGGTGACGGCCACCATCGGCAATTTGAGGTCGGCGGCACTCTTGATGGTATCTCCGGCGAGAACGCCGAGTCCGCCGCTGTAGGTGGGAATCTCATTGGAGAGACCGATTTCCATGGAAAAGTAGGCAATTTTCGGTTCTCGGGTAAAACGCTTCCATTCATTCATCGATTCTCCCCTCGGGCCGACCAGTCAAAGCACCCTTCGATCTGGCGCAAAGATAATACTTTCGGACAAAGTCGGCAGGGAGCGCTCGGGAATTCAGTGCCGGGCGGTTTGTCCTTGAAATACCGCAGGAACTGTGGAACATTTGACGCACCGCTCCACCCCGAGAAAGGGCGTCACGCCCAGAGGACTCCTGAACCGATGTATTGCGAAACGTTTGGCCTGTCGGAAAAACCCTTCAATATCACGCCCAATCCCCGTTATATCTTCCTGAGCAAGAACCACAAGGAAGTCTTCGCCCATCTCCTCTTCGGAGTACGCAACCATTCGGGCTTCATCGAGGTCACCGGCGAGGTTGGAACGGGGAAGACGACGGTGTTGCGCACCCTTCTCTCCCAACTCGGCGGCGAAGGTTACCGTCTGGCCCTGATCTTCAACCCCAGCCTCTCTTCCCTCGAACTGCTGCGCAGCATCAACCGCGAATTCGCCATCCCCGCTGAGGGTGCCGGCGCCGGTGAACTTCTCGCCACTCTCAACGCCTTTTTGCTGCAGGAAAATTCCGCCGGCCGCACCGTCGTCCTGGTCATCGACGAGGCACAGAATCTCGAGGCCGGGGTCCTGGAGCAGATCCGCCTCCTTTCCAACCTCGAAACGGAAACGGACAAACTGATCCAGATCGTCCTCGTCGGCCAGCCGGAACTCGGAACCCTCCTCGAACGGCCGGAGCTCAGGCAGCTCAGCCAGCGGATTACCGTGCGCTATCATCTGCGCCCCATGGATTTTGAGGATACGGCCGCCTATATCGAGCATCGACTGAGGGTGGCCGGAGGGAGCAATCGTCTCTTCACGCCCGCTGCCGTGAGAAAAATCTACCGTTTTTCCAAAGGATATCCGCGGTTGATCAACATCCTCTGCGACCGGGGACTGCTGGTCGCCTATGCCGAAGATGCCCGGGAGGTTTCGGCCTCCGCGATTGCCACCGCCATCGGCGAACTGCGGCGGGTTATCGCCCCCGAAAGACGACGCCTCATCCTCCCTCTGGTCCTGGCCACCACGGTCCTCCTTTTGGGCACCCTTGCACTGGTGGGGTTTCCCCCCGAGTCATTCCGGCTCCCCGGCCAGATTGCCGCGGCGCCGGAAGCCCCTGCGGTTCTGCCGACCGTCGATAGAGGGCAATCCCTCGAGGCTCTGCGCCTGGAACTGGCCGGCCAGAATGAGGGGAGGGGCGCCACCCGCTCTTTCAACGTTCTGGCCGCCCTATGGGGAGCGGCGCCTCTCCCCGAGGACCAGGAACTGACCTTCCCTCAGGGGGGAGTGCGCGTCGCCAGCGAGCGCGGCCTCAGCCTTACCCCCTTTCGCGGAAGCGTCGACACCCTTCGGGCCATGGATGTTCCGCTGCTTCTTCAACTCTCTCTCCCCGGGACGACGGGCCATCGTTATCTGGCCCTGGTTTCCCTGGAGGAGGAATGGGCAGGCATTTCCCCTCCCCTGGCCGGCCGCGCCACCCTGACCCTGAACGAACTGCGGGAACTCTGGTTCGGCCACGGCTACATCCTCTGGAAGAATTCCCGGAATCTCCCCTATCTCCTCGATCCCGGCATGACAGGAGCCGGGGTGGCCGGCGTTCAGCGACTCCTGCAGGATGCCGGTATTTTCGACGGAGAGGTGAACGGAATTTTCGACAAGGAGACCGTTTCCGCCGTCACTGCCTTTCAGCGGCGGCGCGGCATTGCCCAGGACGGCCGGGTCGGCCCCCAGACCCTCCTCCTCCTCTACCAGGAGGCCCAGGACGGACAGACGCCCCGTCTGGGCGCGGCAAAACAAGGAGGGCGGCGATGAGCTCGATCCTCAAGGCATTGAAAAAGGTGGAGGCGGAAAAGGTCTCCCGTTCCGACGCTCCGGTCGATATCGCCCGGGATATCCTGCGCCACAGCGGCAGGCGTTCAGGGACTGGTTTTCGACTTCTTCTCCTGAGCATCGTTCCCCTTGTCGCGGCGGCGGGAGTTATTGTCCTTCTGCTGTCGGGAATCGGCGAAAAAACAGAGGGTCTCTCCCGCGCGACGTCTCCCTCTGGAGAGGAAATCATCAATCCTGGAGTCGAAGGTCTTGAAAACTCTTCAGCTGCCAGGGAAAACCCTCCGGAACAGTCCGCAGAAAGAAATGCCAATTCCGACGGGGACATACCCCATGAACCCTCAGTTATTTTCGAGGATTTTCGCTCCTCACCCGACGCAGCTCGACCGGAAAAAATAGCCCTCGATAAAATTCCGGCGCTGATCGTCACCGGGATCGCCTACCAGCAGGACAGGGAAGGGCGGCTTGCCGTGGTCAACGAACTCCCGGTGATGGAAGGGACCCTGATCGAGGGAGCGCGCATCGAAGAGATCCTCGAAGACCGGGTCCGCTTCGTCAAGGACGGCCGGACCTTTGAGGTCGGACTCGGCAATCCCGACTAGGAGCCTGAAGGCTCATGGATAGTCTGGCAGGCTCCTAGTGGAGCCCCCCCCGGTCGAGGCCGATCATCAGGTAATCGGCCTCATTGGCCGTCGCCGTTCCCTCCTCGATTCTTCCGGGAATTTCCGGGAGGAGAACACGCAGGTTCGTCTCTCCCAGGTCCCGCAGTTGCCTGGGAATTCCATAATGCCAGGCGTGGCCGCTGCCGGCCAGAACGACCACCAGATGCTCCGGGTGGGTGCCGAGAAAATTCATCAGCGTCCGGGCCATGGCCGTGTCCCAGAGGAGCTGGGCCTCGCAGAAATTCTCGAAGACCGCCCCCTTGTGGACATGGGCCCCGAGGGTGCGCTGGATGAAGCTGCGATAGGGCGGGTCGACGACGCAGCGCACCCCCGGCAGTTCCCCAAGCTGTTCGGGGGAAAGGGAGTCCATCCCCTTGCTTGCCACCTGCCCGGTGATCTTCCGTGAAAGATTGAGCCCCACCAGTTTCACGCCGTGCTCCCGGGCAAAGAGGAAAATCTCCCGGTAGACCGGCCACAGGCTCCAGTTTTCCTCGTAGTCCCTGAGAAACTCCTCTTCGCGACTCTCCCCTGCCACCCAGCGATCCAGCGCCTGCTGGCTGTCGCTGCGAAACATCTCCAGCCCCACTGCCAGCGTGACTCCTCTATTGTGCAAGGCCCTGATCACCTGCAACTGGGCCCGGTGATGGCCGGCATGGTCGTGCAATTCCCCCATGAACACCACGCGGGTCGTGCTCAGGTCCTTGAGCACCTCCGCAAAGCTTACGTATTTGCCTTCGTCCAGCTGGAGAATGTGAGCCTTCCCCGGTATGGGTGTGGCGAGCGCAAGCAGGCCGGCAAGCAGGATTGGGAAGAGGCGCTTCATGGCGAAATCTCCCGGATCAGGGGCGATCGTCCCGTCTCCCAGGTCCCCCGCAGGAGCATTCGGTCACCGACAAAAACAAGATAGCTGTCGTTGCCGTAATGGGGGATTTTTCTGGCATCACTCCCGACTTCAGGTCCCGCCTGGGGGAGATAGAAGGCCAGGGTGCGGGTGGGCTTTTGGGGGTCGGCAAGAGCGAAAAAGAGGGAGGCTTCGCTCTGGGAAAAAGACTGCCCATTGACGGTGAAGCCGCCTCTTTTTAGAGAAAGCTGGCGGGGGAGGGGAGGGAGAAGAGCCCTGTTCTTCGGAACGCCGAGGCAGAGAATATCGTGCCCCTGCAGGGTTGCCGCGGTCACCTCGTCTTCACCGTAGAGCGGGGACGATTCCTTACGCAAGGCGGCCAGAAGGGTGCGCCCTGCAACCAGAGCCTTCGGAGGAAGTCCGCTTGCCGTGACGACGACCAGGGAGCGGCTTCCGCGCAAGGCATTGACGGTTTTGGGGATTTCTTCGGGGGCCAGGCGGCGGAAGAGGTCGACCTCCGGATCGAGGAGAAGACGGCGGGGGGGAGCGCTGCTCCGCAGGGTGAAGGGGGTACGCTCGCCTGCGACGGCAACGGTCTCCTCCAGAAGTCCGTCGTCGGTTTCCAGACGCAGCAGGATGGCCAAATCATAAGCCGGAAGGCTCTGGACGATGGTTCCGGTCACCGTCCAGGAGCCGGAGGTTCGGATGATCTCGACCTCCTCCAAGCTCAGGGACGGCGCTCCGGGGACCTCGACCCACTGCCGGAAGAAGGGGCGCAGATCGACATGCCCGGTTGCGCTGAGGACCCGGGAAAAATCGTCCCAGCCGGCGCCTTGGAACATCCGGTCGGTCGCCAGGGTTTTCAGGCCTCCCCAGAACGCCCTGTCGCCGACCCTCTTGCGCGCCATGTGAAAGACCATGGCTCCCTTGCCGTAGCCGATCGCCTGGGTCGCCTTGCTGGTGCGGGAGACGAAGGCCGAAAGGGGGAAATCCTCCCCTGCGGGCACCAGGGTGGCATAATCCCGGAGAATTTTCTGCCGGTATTCTCGCCCCTCGGCGGCTGAAGAGCGCTCCTTGTATAAATGGTCGGCCAGGTAGGTCGTCAAGCCTTCCGACCAGTTTCCTCCGGACGGATCGATCCGGACGCCGTTCCCCCACCAGGAGTGGGCGATTTCGTGGCCGAGACTCGTCTCGACAATAAAGGGGAGGGGGACGACCGTGCTGCCGAGAAGGGTCCAGCCGGGAAAGCCGTACCCGGTGGGGAAGAAATTTTCAACCACGGAAAATCGCGGGAAGGGGTAGGGGCCGAAGAGGTCGCTGTAGAGCTTCAGATACCCCTTGGCGGCCTCGAGGTAGACCTCGGAGAGCGCCGCGTGTTCGGGGTAAAAGTAGGTGGAGACGGGGATGCCGGGGGCGGCTTCTTCCCGGAGGCGGTAGGGGCCTGCAACGAGCGTCGCCCCGGTCCGGGGGGTGGTCGTCTGCCAGAGCGAGAAGCTGCGGCCGTCCCGTGTGCCCCGCTCGACCCGGATCCCCGATGTCACCCCTTCGATTCCCTCCGGAGCTTCCAGATACAGGCGCAAGAGGAACCGGCTGCCAGGCAGCTCCGGATACCAGCCGGACCCTTCGGCAAGAAACGTCCCCCGCGGGCCGACGGATGCCGAGACTCCGTAGGTCGGATCCTCGCTGTGGGCCGGGCTCTCCGGAACAGCATCGCCGAAGGTGGCGGCATAGCGGACAGTGACCAGGATCTCCTCCCTTCGTCTGGCTGCCGGCAGGGGAAGGGTCAGCCGGCCGTTGTGCCAATCGTAGAAGGAAGGATGTCCGGCCAGCTCGACACGTTCTATGCGGGCCTGCGGCGCCATCAGCAGGATAAGTTGCGAGGCGCCATCGGGGCCGATGGTCATGACGGCGGTCCCCTCCACTCTCCCCTCTTCGGGTGCGAGGAGAAGACGCAGGTCGAGGTGTCGGATCGTCGGGGAGGCCAGCGCCGACGGCACGGGGAGGAGGAAACAGGAGACGATGGCAGCAATGAGCAATCCAGGCCAGTTCATTGCCGGCAATTATAACCGAAAAAGGGACGAACGGCATTGCCCTGGCTGCCTTTGCCGCAGGACACGGTCAGGACGGTTAAGGTCTGGCCCGGGCGAATTTCTTTTCCATCCCCTGAAGGATCTCCTGGTCGCTTGCCCCGAGGTTCTTCCAGAGAAAGGCGAGCATGGCCTGGCCGTAGCAGATATTGCAGCCGGCGGCATGATCGTCGAACTGGCCTCCCGCCTTCCCCTCCTGCCAGAAACAGGAGAGAAGACTCTTATGCCCCATGGCATCGCAGAAGCAGTAGCAGGGAATCCCCTGTTCCTTGACGGCGACGTTGGCGGTCCCCAGCAACTCGGGTTCCACCACCGCGATCTTGTAGCCGACCTCCACGGATTCGCTGGTGAAGACGAAGGAAGGAAAGTTGCTTGCCTCCCAGTCCTGCTCGGGATACTTCTTTTCCAGCAGGGCGGCGGACTCCCTGGTCAGATCGGCCATCTTCATCTTCGCAATCCGGTCGAATTCCTTCTGCTGAAAAGCATCCATGGAAAGGGCCGTGAAAGGGGTGAGAAGGGCCGCGCCAGCCAGGAAAAATACGGAAAATCTAAAAATTCGTTTCATAAGACGATCTCCCTGAGTTGGGGGTCAGAAGGGGTTGTACAACTGCCAGTTGCTCGTCCGGAACCATTGGCCGACGATGATACAACCGACCTGGCCAAGGAGGACGACGAGAAATAGGATGTTCAGCCAGCGTCTCTCCCGGGCAAACCAGCGTCCGCCGGAGAAAGGTCCTCGGTCGAGGAAGGGAACCAGGAACAAAAAGAAAACGATCAGGGTAGGAAAAACAACCCCGCCGAGAAAGGCCGAGTGGCTGACCATCTCCTGGACGCCGACGAAGTACCAGGGGGCCCTGACCGGGTTGGGGGGGTGAAGGGGGTCGGCGCGCTCGTAAAGAGGCGCATCGATGATGAGCGACAGGGCCAGCAGGGCGGCCAGGGTCAGCAAAGCCACGGCGCCTTCAGCCCGGTAGAGCCAGGGCTCGGCCGGCACCTTTTCCCCCGGATCTCCGACTGCGGCGGCAAGGCCGCCATCCTTGCGGATGCGCCACAGGTGCAGGGCGCACAGGACGAGAATCGCCAGGGGAATTGCGCCCGCATGCAGGGCGAAGGCTCGCGATAACGTCTCCGGGCCAATCGCTTCGCCGCCGAGGAGGAAAGTCTGCAGCACCGGGCCTAAAAACGGATAGTATCCGACCAGGCTCGAACCGACCTTGACCGCCCAATAGGAAATCTGGTCCCATGGCAGGAGGTAGCCGGTGAAGTTTGCCGTCAGGATCAGCAGCAGAAGAAAGAGTCCGTAAACCCAGTTCAATCGGCGGTTTTGGTAGCTCCCTGTCAGAAAGACCCGCCCGAGATGGAGCACGGCCAGGATGACCAGGGCATTGGCCGCCAGAAAGTGCAAGTTGCGCACCAGGGCGCCGAATCGCAGGGTCGTGGTGATGTGCAGGATGCGTTCGTATGCCTCCTGCTGCTCCGGCACATAGTAGAGAAAGAGGGTCAGGCCGGTGGCGAGCAGTACGCCGAGACAGGTGAGGGCAGCGATACCGAGTCCCAGGGTCGTCAGGGGATGGAGCGCCCGGAGGGTGATCGTGGGAGCGTGCAGGTGGTCGAAAAAATTTCGCCTCTCTTTGGCCATGGTCAGACCTTCTCCTGTTCGCCACTTATGTCAAGCCAGTCGGGCGTCGACCGTTTGTCGGCGGTATGGATCCAGAGCCGCCCCTCCCGGGCGCGGACGGCATGCCAGGGAAGGGGACGGTTTGCCGGGCCGGACCAGACCTCGCCCAGCGGACCGAACTGGCTGCCGTGGCAGGGGCAGAAAAAGCCCTGATCGACGGCGTTGACCAGGCAGCCGAGGTGGGTGCACTCCAGGCTGAGTGCCGCCAGCCGCTCCCCCCGGCGGATGAGGGCCACCTTCTTTTCCGGGAAGGGGACAGCCCCGTCGGCCGGCAGAAGATCGAGGGGGGCGAGGTCCGTCCAGTGGGCGGCGGAGAAGCGCCCGGCAGAGAGCCAGACGTCGAGCAGGAAGACGCCCAGGGCGGCGAAAGTGGTCCCGACCGTTCCGTAGAGGAAAGTCCTGCCCAGCCACTGCCGTCGGTCCATCGTCTTCCGATCCGTCATTACCTGCTCTCCGAAAATGTGCGCACCTTCTCCACCATTGCCCACAACTCCTCGCCGTTCAATCGGTTGCGGAAGGCCGGCATGGCCGTACCGGGGATGCCGTCGGCAATGGACCGGGCGATCCGCTCGTCGTCCTGGGGGGCGAAATAGGGGCGATTGGTCAGGTTGCGCGGCCGTGGCAGGTACTTCAGATGCTCAGGCCCCGTACCGGTGCCGGCGACGCCGTGGCAGCTCTGGCAGAGCTTGTCGAAGAGCGTATCCTCTGCCCGTACCGCCGGACGGGCGGGCAGCGGCGGCAGTTCTGCCTTGTCTTGGCGCGGTACGCCGATGAAGGCGCCGAAGAGGAGGTCGAGGAGGCGCTCGCGGCTCTCCCGGTCCAGGAGGCGGCCGTAGGGGGGCATGGAGGTGCCGGGAATACCCTTCTCGAGGCTTCCGGCGAGGCGTTCGTCTGCGACGCGGCGGAAAAATCCGGCGTTGCCTGCAAAAGCCCGTGGGAAGGCGGCCAGATTCGGCTGGATCGGCCCGAAGCCATCGCCGGCGGCGGCATGGCAGCGCTGGCAGAGGGCCATGTAGAGGTGCTTGGCGGCGGGGTCTGCCGCTGCGCCATGGCCGTCGTGGCCGGCTTCTTCCGCTACGGCTTGGCCATGAAGGGAGACCGGACCGACCGCCTCGGTTGTCAGCAGCCGCAGCATCTGAGTTCGTTCTTCATCGCTCAGGGAGATCGTCGGCATGACGGCGCCGGGGATGAGCCGGCCCGGGTTGGCGAGGAACTCCCCGAGAAAGTCGGCACTGCGCAGGTCGCCGATGTAGGTCAAATCCGGCGCTATTCGACCGTCCTCCTCGCCGAACCGATGGCAGGCCAGGCACTTTTTCCCTCGCAGGATGCCTGCTCCGGCTTCTGCCGGCAGCGCCGGCAGGGAGATCCGGCCGGCCTGCACCTGCATCGGGGTGGCGTAGTAGGGGTCCCTGACCCGGCTCTTGAGAAAATAGGCAAGCTGCGCGACCTGGGCGCTGGAAAGGGGAAAACGCGGCATGATCGAATTTTTCGGATCCTTCTTCGGCTCGCGAATCGCCACCTCGATCTGCGCCAGTCCCAAGTGGGAACCGATGGTGCTCAAGTCAGGGCCGAAGCGCCCTCCACGTCCCAGGCCGGCCACGTGATGACAGGTGTCGCAGGCCTTCTCCAGAAAGAGGCGGTATCCGCTCCAGGCGCGCTCTGCCCCGGGGAGCGGTCCCGGTTCATGACAGCGGAAGCAGCTGGCCTGCATCTCCTTCCCCTTCAAAACAGTGCGCGCCCCCAGACCGGGGAGGCCGTGGGAGATCGTTTCGTCCAAGGCCATCCCTTCGCCGAGGTGGCAGCCGGTGCAGCCGAGCCTCTCCGGCGAGTGGGGGGCGATGTCCGGATGTCCCTGGTGGGTGTGTTCGCCGGCGGTGATCGGCCTTCCGCCCCCGGGGTGGCAGGTGGTGCAGTGCTCCCGTTGCGGTCGCCCCCCCAGGTTGACGGTGATGTCGGAAATCAGACCGTGGTGATGGTGACGGCCACGCTGCCAGCCGACGAAAAGCACCGTCAGGGCACAGAGGCAGGCGAGCAGAGCCGCGAACATAAGCAGGCGGTCGATCCAGAAGGGCGGTTTTTTTGGTCCGTTGTTCATGCTATTGGGCTCCGAAGCGGTCACTGAACAACATTCACGTGCCGTGCCAAGGGATGCGCAGTCAAGTTTAGCCATTGTTAAGGGGATTGGCCAGCCGGGTTGGCCTGCGGGGGAGTGGAAATAACCCTTTTAAGGCGGAGCTGTCCGTTGCCCCCAAGCCAGAGGGTGGCTGATAATCCTCTTTGGCATAAGGCTTGAACAGATCTAACTTACGGATGGTAAAAAAATTTTCGGGGAAGGAGGTGAAACGGATGAAACGTATTCTGTCCATGTTGGTAGCAATGGTGATCGCTTTGTCGCTCGCTGCCTGTGCAACGACGCCGTCGCACAAGCACTCTTACAAGCAAATCAAGTGCCCCGCCTGTGGTTACCAGTTCGACACGCCGGCTACAAACTAGGGTTGTTGCAGACAAATGGTTTCATACGCGAGGGCAGCCAAGAGGCGCCCTCGCGTATTGCTTGGCGGCAAGCCAAAGGCCTGGGGTCTGTGGGGCCTTTAGCGCCCCACTATCAACGTTTGGCCCCGGACCAATTGAAGAATATTCTACATTCGCCACAAGAATATTCTCCATGTTCTCCCTCTTTCCCAAGGCAACCAATCGCAGGTCCCGATTTCTACGGCCTTTTATGTTTGGGCACGATCCGTGAAATAAACAGTGACATGCTGGTGTTTGATCGGGACCTGCATTATACTTTGCAATCCGGCAATTATGTTTTTATTTTTATATGTTAGGAGCAATACCATGAAAAGAGCGGCGAAAACCGCACTCCTCTGTATCGCCCTCTCCCTGGTCCTTCTGGGACCGGCAACGAAGGGGGCGGCCGAGGCAACTGTCGGGATGACCCTTGACGCGCTGGTCGAAGCGGCCATTGAGAAGAATCCCGAACTCCAGGCGGCCGAGATGCGGTGGCAGATGTTCGAACGCAAGGTGACTCCGGCGCAGACCCTCGACGATCCGCGGCTGGGATTTTCCTTCTCCAACTATCCCATTGACAGCCTCCAGGCGGACGAGACGCCGATGACGGGAAAGGAGATCCAGCTCTCCCAGATGTTCCCCTTTCCGGGGAAACTCGGAGCCAAGGGAGAAATGGCCGAGCAGCAGGCGCTCTGGTACAAGGGGGCATGGGAGGACGGCAAACTTCAGCTCGCGCAGAAAGTCAAGGACGCCTGGTATCGCCTGTACTATCAGGACAAGGCGATCGCCATCACTCAACAGAATATCGACATCCTCGACGATTTCATCCGGCTGACCGAGACGAAGTACGAGGTGGGAACCGGCCTCCAGCAAGACGTGCTCAAGGCCCAGGTCGAGCGCTCCAAGCTGATGGACCGGCTCTTCACCCTGCGCCAGCAGCGCTTCACCGTGCTGGCCGACATCAATACGCTCCTGTCCCGTCCCTCCACGTCGCCCACGAACCCGGCCGAAGCGTTGGATATGACGCCGGTGGAGCCAAGCCTTGAGGCATTGCAGGAACTCTCCCAGCAGAAGCGGCCCCTCTACGTCTCCTACCAGTCTCTGATCGACCGCTTCGAGAGCCAGCGCAAGTTGGCTCGACTCGACTACTACCCCGATTTCAACGTCTGGGCCGGTTATCGCCTCCGCGAGGAGGTCGATGGCGACCCGGCCAAGGGGACCGACTTCGTCAGTGCCGGGGTGAGTATCAACCTGCCGATCTGGCGGCAGAAGCGCTCCGAGACGGTCGCCGAGGCCGAATTGGGCATCCGCATGGCCCGGCGGCAGTACGACGATTTCCGCAACCGGGTCCATTTCACCCTCAGCGACGCCTACGCCCAGATGGAAAAGAACCGGGATCTGGTCGCCCTCTTCAAGACCGGCATCATCCCACAGGCGCGGCAGACCTTCGAGGCGAGCCTGGCCGCCTACCAGGTCGGCGACGTCGATTTTCTGAACCTGCTCGACAGCCTGCTGACCCTCTATCGCTACGAAATCGACTACCACCGGGTGCTGGCCGACTACCAGCGCAACGTGGCCCAACTCGAAGCGGCGGCAGGCGTCTCCTTCGCAAGCCGCCCCGAAACCCCTTCCCGATAACCTCGATCCAGGAATAAATTCATGATGCGACCCAGAAGGCTTTTTCTGATTGTTACCTTGAGTGTATTATTGACCCTCTCCGGCGTGGGCTGGTATGCCGTGCAGTGCGCGGGGCAGATGGGATGGCTCCCCTTCAGCGGACCGTCCCCCGCCCACGCCGAAAAGCAGAAATACACCTGCGGCATGCACCCCTTCATCATCCAGGACGAACCCGGCACCTGTCCCATCTGCGGCATGACCCTGACGCCGCTCAAGGCCGGAACGGGAGACGCCGGGCCGGCGGAAAAGCCGAAGGGTGAGCGGAAGATCAAGTACTGGCAGGCGCCGATGGACCCGACCTACATCCGCGACGAGCCGGGCAAATCTCCCATGGGGATGGACCTGGTGCCGGTCTACGAGGACGAGGCTCCGGCTGGAGCGGTGATCTCCATCGATCCGGTCACCTCCCAGAACATGGGGGTGCGCACCGCCCTCGTGGAGCGGCGCACCCTGCATAGGACCATTCGCACCGTCGGTCTGGTCGGCTATGACGAACCGCGGGTCTATTCGGTCAACGCCAAGGTTGAAGGCTGGATCGAGCGCCTCCATGTCGACGAGACCGGGCAGGTGGTGAAGAAGGGGCAGCCGCTGCTGGAGATCTACAGTCCCAAGTTGGTCTCCGCCCAGGAAGAGTACCTGCTCGCCCTGCGCAACCGGGCAACGCTCAAGGAGAGCGCCTTTCCCCAGATTGCCCAAGGGGCCGAGCGCCTGCTGGAATCAAGCCGCAAGCGGCTGCAATACTATGACATCAGCGACCGGCAGATCGCCGAACTGGAAAAGACCGGCAACGTGCGCAAAACCCTGACCCTGTACGCCCCCTTCAAAGGAATCGTCACCATGAAGATGGCTTTCGAGGGACAGTTCATCAAGGCCGGCCTGGAGCTGTTCAAGATCGGCGACATCTCCAACGTCTGGGTCTACGCCGACATCTACGAATACGAGCTCCCCTGGGTCAAGGTCGGCCAGGAGGCCGAGGTCCGGCTCCCCTTTGCCGGCGGCAAGACCATCACGGCGAAGATCGATTACCTCTATCCCTACGTCGAGCCCAAGACCCGGACCGTCAAGGCCCGGCTAAAATTCGCCAACCCGGATTTCGAACTCAAGCCGGACATGTACGTAAATGTGCGTATCAAGGGGAGTGAGGTCCGGGGCGTGTTGTCCGTTCCTGCCGAGGCGGTGATCAACTCCGGCGAGAAACGGATCGCTTTCGTGGCCCTTGGTGAGGGCAAGTTCGAACCCCGCAAGCTCAAGATCGGACTGCAGGACGAGGAAGGGTACCTGCAGATCGCGCAGGGTCTGCTCGAAGGCGAGAGGGTGGTGACCAGCGCCCAGTTCATGCTCGACTCCGAGAGCAAGCTGCGCGAGGTGATCCAGAAGATGCTGGAGCCTAAGAAGGAACCCAGTGCTGAGCCTGCCGGCGAGGCTGATCTTGAAGAGCTCTTTTAGTCGGCCGGCCTGATCCGACCTATCGATCGATCAGGCTGGTCGGTCGGATCGGTCCGCCATCGGCTTGCTCAACAATCAACACTAGCGACCGGGATTTCCAATGCTTGAAAAAATAATAGAATGGTCGATTCGCAACAAATTCATGGTGGTCCTCATCACGGTCTTCATGATCGTGGCGGGGGTCTACGCCCTGCGCAACACCCCTCTGGACGCCATCCCCGACCTCTCGGACGTGCAGGTCATCGTCTTCACCGAGTATCCCGGCCAGGCGCCGCAGGTGGTGGAGGACCAGGTCACCTATCCGCTGACCACGCAGATGCTGGCTGTCCCCTACGCCAAGGTGGTGCGCGGCTACTCCTTCTTCGGTTTCTCCTTCGTCTACATCATCTTCGAGGACGGCACCGATCTCTACTGGGCCCGCTCCCGTGTCCTCGAATACCTCAACTATGCGGCCGGCAAGCTCCCCAAGGGGGTGACACCGGCCCTGGGCCCGGACGCCACGGGGGTGGGCTGGGTCTACGAGTACGTGCTCGAAAGCGACAAGCACGATCTGCAACAGCTGCGTTCCCTTCAAGACTGGTTCCTGCGCTACGAGCTGACGGCGGTCGACGGCGTCTCCGAGGTCGCCTCCATCGGCGGCTACGTCAAGCAGTACCAGGTGGCCGTCGACCCGGACCGGTTGCTTGCCTACCACATCACCATCCCCCAGATCCGCCAGGCCATCCAGCGCAGCAACAACGACGTCGGCGGCCGGCTCGTCGAGATGGCCGAGACCGAGTTCATGGTCCGCGGCCTCGGTTACATCAAATCCCTTAAGGACCTGGAGCAGGTGGTGGTCGGCACAGACATGCGCGGCACGCCGGTCCTGCTGCGGGATCTGGCCGAGATCCGGCTCGGACCCGAACTGCGCCGCGGCCTGGCCGAGCTCGACGGGGAAGGGGAGGCGGTCGGCGGCGTCGTCATCATGCGCTTCGGCGAGAACGCCCTGAAGACGATCGAGAACGTCAAGAAAAAACTGGAGGAGCTGCAAGCCGGCCTCCCCGAAGGGGTGACGATCAAGGCCGTTTACGACCGTTCGGGGTTGATCGAGCGGGCCGTCGACACCCTGAAGGAGAAGCTCCTCGAGGAGAGCATCGTCGTGGCGGTGGTCACCGCCCTCTTCCTCTTCCACCTGCCGAGCGCCTTCGTCGCCATATTCACCCTGCCGGTGGCGATCCTGATGGCCTTCGGCATCATGTACGCCCAGGGGATCAACGCCAACATCATGAGCCTCGGCGGGATCGCAATCGCCATCGGGGCGATGATCGATGCGGCGATCATCATGATCGAGAACGCCCACAAGCACCTGGAGCGCGACCAGGGGAAAAAACCGCACTGGGAGATCATCCTCGCCTCGGCCAAGGAGGTCGGTCCGACCCTCTTCTTTTCGCTGCTGGTGATCACCGTCTCCTTCGTTCCGGTCTTCACTCTGCAGGAACAATCCGGGCGCATGTTCAAGCCCCTCGCCTTCACCAAGACCTACGCCATGGGGGCGGCGGCGCTGTTGTCGGTCACCCTCGTGCCGATTCTGATGGGTTGGTTCATCCGCGGCAAGATCCCCAGGGAAGACGCCAACCCGGTCAACCGGTTCCTGATCCGCGTCTACCACCCGGTGGTCGATTTCGTCCTGAAGTGGCGCAAAAGCGTCCTGTTGGTGGCTCTGGTGCTGATGCTCTCCATCGCCTGGCCGCTGTCGAAGATGGGAAGCGAGTTCATGCCGCCCCTCTACGAAGGGGACCTCCTCTATATGCCGACCACCCTCCCCGGGATCTCCATCACCAAGGCGAAGGAGGTGCTGCAGCAGACCGACCGGATCATCCGCCAGTTCCCGGAGGTGCACCACGTGTTCGGCAAGATCGGACGGGCCGAGACGGCCACCGACCCTGCGCCGCTCTCGATGATCGAGACGACGATCATGCTCAAACCGGAAGAAGAGTGGCGCAAGGTCCCCGCATCCCGCTTCTACTCCGGCTGGCCGGACTGGACCGAATGGGTGAAAAAGCCGCTGCGCTGGGTCTGGTCGGAGGAGAAGACGATCACGGTGGATCAGCTCACCGAGGAGATGAACAACGCCATCCAGTTTCCCGGACTCACCAACGCCTGGACCATGCCGATCAAGACCCGCATCGACATGCTCTCCACCGGCATCAAGACGCCGGTTGGTATCAAGGTCATGGGTCCGGACCTGCAGACCCTCTCCGATCTCGGCGAGGAGATCGAAGCCCTGGTGCGCACGATCCCCGGCACGCTCTCCGCCTATTCGGAACGCGTGGTCGGCGGCAACTACCTCGATTTCGTCATCGACCGCGCCGAGGCGGCCCGCTACGGCCTGACCGTCGGCGATGTGCAGGACATCATCCAGAGCGCCATCGGCGGCATGAACGTCACCCAGACCGTCGAGGGGCTGGAGCGCTATCCGGTCAACGTCCGCTACCAGCGCGACTATCGCAATGACCTGCCGGCCCTCAAGCGGGTCCTGATTCCCCTCAAGGACGGCAGTCACATCCCGATCTCCCAGGTCGCCGACATCGAAATCAAGAAGGGGCCGCCGTCGATCAAGAGCGAGAACGCCCGGCGCACCGCCTGGATCTACGTCGACCTGCGGGGGATCGACGTCGGCACCTACGTGAAGAACGCCCAGCGGGCGGTGGCCGAGAAGATCAAACTCCCGGCCGGTTACAGCATCGTCTGGAGCGGTCAGTTCGAGTACATGGAGAAGGCCAGGGAGCGGTTCATGCTCGTCATCCCGCTGACCGTCCTGATCATCTTCGTCATCATCTACATCAGCACCAAAAGCCTGGTAAAGACGGGGATCGTCTTCCTGGCCGTGCCGTTCTCCCTGGTCGGGGCCTTCTGGTTCATGTACGCCCTCGACTACAATACCTCGGTGGCCGTCTGGGTCGGGGTGATCGCGCTGGCCGGCCTCGACGCCGAGACAGGGGTGGTCATGCTCCTCTACCTCGACCTGGCGCACAAGCTCTGGGGGGATAACGGCCGTATGCTGAACCGCGGCGACCTCAGGCAGGCGATCCACCACGGCGCCGTCAAACGTATCCGGCCCAAGGTCATGACCATCGGCGTCATTATCGCCGGCCTGCTGCCGATCATGTGGAGCCATGGCGCCGGGGCGGACGTGATGAAAAGGATCGCCGCGCCGATGGTCGGCGGGGTTGTCACCTCCGGGGTCATGGAGCTGATGGTCTACCCCGTCATCTTCTACCTCTGGCGGGGCCGGAAACTGGATAAGGCCCTGGCGCCCACTTCCGAGGAGGAGATCGAGGAAGGGTAGGTCCATGAGGCGGGCCACCAGGCGTCATAAAATTAACTCGGCGGCAATGCCGCCCCAACACAAGTCAAGGAGATAAAAGATGAAAAAGGTGAATGCACTTCTGGCCGCACTCTTTCTGCTGAGCCTTCCACTGGCCGCCGGCGCCATGGAGGGAATGAAACACGACAAGATGGAGAAGATGGAGCACGGCTCCATGGAGGGGATGAAGCACGAAGGCATGAAGATGGAAGGCATGATCATGCTCGGCGAAGGGACCGAGGAAGGGGTCAAGGCGATGGCCCACCTCAACGACGTCAAGGAAGCCATGGCCAAGATGGGAATGAAGGAGACCCACCACTTCATGGTCGCCTTCGTCGATGCCGCCGGAAAACCGGTCACCGAGGGGACCGTTGCGGTCAAGATCAAGAACCCCGCCGGCAAGGAAGGTAAGGCCATCAAGCTGATGGGGATGGAGGGGCACTTTGGCGCCGACATCGTGCTGCCGGAGAAGGGCGAATACCACTTCAAGGTGGGGACCAAACTCGCCGATGGTCAAAAACGCGAATATCATTTCCACCACACGGTGGAATAAGGCGAGGCATGAGGGCCGCGGGTGACCGCGGCCCTTGGCACTCCCGGATCACGGGAAGATAGCGACGACCCGATAAGGAGACCGAAGCCTTGCGGACGTTGAGGCATAACGAAAGATCTTTGAAGCTCGAAACCTGCCGGAGGTAAAAACCATGACGGAGATCGGGGATTTTTCTGAAAAAATCGCAGGACGGCTGACCAGGCAACGGGTGGAGAACATCCAGAAGAAGGGCAGTCTAAACGAGGAAATGCAGGAACTGATCAAACAGCGGGAGGCTTTCCGGGTAGAGGCCCGCCGGGTGCTGACATCGGTCGTCCTTCCCCGGATCAGGGCGGTGGCTCACCATTTCAACAATGCCGTCGTCGAGGAGTCTTTGGGCGAGGATTTCAGGTGCGCCTGCCACTTCGGCCACACGGCGCGGTTCCCGGCCACGGTGACTCTTACCGTATCCATCATGCCCGGAGATCGTTATGAGAACCTGGTGCTTCATCATACCCTCGAAATCCTTCCCGAGTTCATCGATTACGAGCGGCACTGTGACCACCGGATTTCGCCGGGCTCCCGGTCGGACGATACGGCCGGGCGGTGGGTCGAAGAGAAGATGCTCCGGTTCCTTGACACGTACCTCCAACTGGAGACCCACCCCATCTACCAGAAGGAAAACCTGGTAACCGACCCGGTGTGCGGCATGCGCCTGCCGCTGGCCGAAGCAGCCGGCAGCATCCAGCGCGAGGGGCGTGAAATCTTTTTCTGCTCCCAGGCCTGCCGGGACACCTATCTGAAGGAAGGCTAGTTACGGTTCCTCGATGAACATGGCCGTGGTCATTTATCCCGAAAAATACCTCTTTCATCCGGGAAGGAATGGCCATGTTCAACCATGTCATTGCAATTCGACTCGAAAAGAAAAGAACCTCTGAACGGACTTCATTGTTTTCGCAGGTGGGCAACCCTTGTTCTCCTTGCAGGCCTTCTCGGGAGGGCCGTCAGCGGCTGTGTCTCCTTGCAGGAAACCGGTGGGTACGGCGGCGCCGCAGGCCACCACGCCCATTGATCCTCGCCGGTCGCGCTGCTCCTTGGGCAACTAAATACTGCCTGCTCCATTTAATCAACTGTCTCTGCAGTCTTAAGCCGATAACGAGGCAGCGGAAGAAGGTCGTGCCTTTGGCCGAAGGACTGGTGAGGGACGGCAAGCAGGGCCTGATTCGGATAGGTAATGGAAAGAGGAAATCTCAATGAAGGTGCGTGACAGCGGCATGCCGGAAGAGGACTACTGGGAGAGCCTCTTTGATATCCCTCTCATCCTGAACAGCTTCGCCATCGGGACCGACACCGGCGACGTGGTCGAGTTCGGCTGCGGCTATGGTACCTTTACCGTTCCCGTGGCGCGCAGGATCAGCGGCCTCCTCCACGCCCTTGACATCGAACCGGCCATGGTCCAAAAGGTGGCCGAAAGGTGCCGCCACGAAGGACTCTCCAATGTCCGGGCCGAGGTGCGCGACGTGATCGAACAGGGGACGGGCCTGCGGGACGGCTCGATGGACCTGGCTCTGCTCTTCAACATCCTGCACCATGACCAGCCGTTGGTCCTGCTTCGGGAGGCGTTCAGGGTGCTCAAACCGAGTGGACGCCTGGCCGTCATCCACTGGATCCACGATCCTGCCACCCCGCGTGGACCCGACCTGAACATTCGGCCCAGACCCGAGCAGTGCATCGCTTGGGGAAAGGAAGCAGGATTCCTATTCCTGCCTCCCGAACGGTTCGACCTGAAGCCGTACCACTTCGGGCTGCTCTTCCGCAACCCGCTTCCCTGAGGCTACGGGCATGACCGTCTCACTCTTCCCTGGCAGGGTTCCTGATCTCTGAACCCGCATGGGATATTCAGAAAGGGGGTCCAAACATGAAAATTCGCTCAGTTTCAACAGCGCTTCTTCTGGCATTGGTTTTCGTCCCTCCCGTCTCCGGAGCATGGGAGGATGCCCTGAAGGGCCTGAAGGAAAATGCGCTGAAGGGGGATGGCCGGGCCGAGGAAGTTCTGGCGGAAATGTACCTGGAAGGCGATGGCGTCCCCCAGGATGCCCGTGAGGCCCGCTCCTGGGCCGAAATGGCTGCGGCGCAGGGACGGCCGAGGTCTCAGAACATCCTGGCAAAACTTTATGCCGCCGGAGAAGGCGGACGCGCCGACCTGACCGAGGCGGCGCGCTGGTGGACTCTGGCTGCAGAGCAGGGACATGTCGAGTCCCAATACCATCTCGGCCTTCGGTATGCCAGGGGCGAAGGAGTGGAGGCGGATCCCCGAAAGGCTCGGCAGTGGCTGGAGAAAGCCGCCGAGCATGGCGCGCCCGCCGCCCAGTATGTACTGGGCGTCATGTTCGAATTCGGGACCGGCATCGAAGCCGATCTGCCGGAAGCGGTCCGCTGGTATGAAGAGGCTGCTCGGGCAGGGCTGGCGATAGCCCAGGAAAGCCTGGGCGCTATGTACGCCCGGGGAAAAGGGGTGCCGCGTGATCCGGTGAAGGCGTACTTCTGGACCCGGTTGGCAGCGGATCAAGACCGGACGCATGCGAAAAGCCGGCTTCAGGAGTTGAGCGCGACGATGACGAAGAGCCAGAAGGAGGAAGCAAGAGCAGAGGTGGAGAATTGGCGGGCGTGCCGCCAGGAGTCGTCCGCCGTCTGCAGCATAGAATGGGGCGCCCGATGAGAGCGCCCGCAGAGCGTCCGCAAAAGGAAATTTCGCCATGACCACAAAAATCCGGATCCTCCTGCTCCTTCTGGCCGTTGCCTTTTTCGGCGCAACCGCCTGCCAGAAAGAATCTTCTGTCGCCACACAAGGCACGATCAAGGCCAATCAGGCGTATCTCAACCACTTCGGAGAGCCGCCGGTCCCCGAGAAGGGGGAATGTTTCGCCCGTGTCGGCTTCTACCCCCTTAAAGGTTCCACCGGGAAGGTGGCGGCCATGCCCTTCTTCCTGTTCAGGCAGGAGGACCAGCTCCCGCTGCTGCTGGAACGACTGGCGGGAAACGAGGCCGGTTACCTTTCCCGAAACCAGCTGTTCAACCCCTTCCCCCCTGGGAGTTCGGTCCGCCTGGTATCCCAGACCGGCGGGACGGTGGATCTGGATATTTCTCTAAAGGAATCTCCATCGGCGGAGAGCGTTGCCGCCATGGCGGCGTCCCTGACCGAAACGGCCACTCAGTTTGAAGGGATCGAGAGGGTGCGGATTGCCGTCAACGGCGCTTCGCTCCCGGGGATGCCCGAAGGTGGATTCGCTCATGACGCCGGGCGGGTCGAATCGCCGGGTCTCCCGACGCTGCTTCTGGTGGTCGGCGCCTGGGAAAAAGGCGCGCAGGATCCGGAGGAGATCCTGGCCGATTTCGACCGGCCGGTGAAAATCGAAAGCTTCAGTCTGATGGACGCCTCCGGGCAGAAGATACGGGGTGACTACTTCACCTCCGCCTTCGACATGGCCGTGATCATCCATCCCGAAAATCCCTCTGCCATCCGGAAAGGGATGACGCTGCGCGCCGAATGGCGGGTGGTGGATCGCCTGGGGCGCAAGGGAGAGGGGGCAGGGAATTTTACCCTGGAACGGCACGACCATGCCGAAGGATTCTGAAATGCCTCTGCCGAAGCCCGCAGGGACCGGATGGCAAAAATGCCTGATAGTTCTGCTGGGTCTTATCCTGGTGAGCGTCCTGCATTTCCTGACCCGCACCGGCGACCCGGCTCTGCATGTCTAGCACATTTTTTTTCCGCAAGCTCTACTTCCTCCCCATCGTTGCCGGAGCCGTATGGTTCGGGTTTCGGGGGGCCTTGACCTCGGCAGTCTTCGCCATCGGCTTTTATGCCCTGTACCTGCTGTTCGACTGGCCCCGATTTCACGTAGAGCGGATGAACCAGATCGGGGAGATGGCGAGTTTCCTGGTGATCGCCGGGGTGGGCGGCGCCCTGGTGGAACTGGAACGCCGGACCAAGGCCAGGGGAGAGGCCATGCGGCGGAACGCCGAACGGGACAGAATCGCCACAACGGTGGCTTCACTCAGCGAGACCCTGGGGGCGCGAGATCCCGCTACACGGGATCATTCTCGGCGCGTTGCGGAATTGGCCAGCGGCTTTGCCCGTTTTCTGGACCTCTCTCAGGAGGAGATCCGGGACCTCTACCTGGCGGGGATCCTCCACGATATCTGCAAAATCGGCATCCGTGATGATGTGCTGCTCAAACCATCGGCCCTCAACCCCGAGGAACTGAAAAAAGTTATGGAACATCCCCGGATCGCCGAAAAAATTCTGGCTCCCGTCGGCTTCTCGACGGTGATCAGCTATGTCGGGGTCCACCATGAAAATTGGGACGGCTCAGGGTATCCCGAGGGACTATACGGGGAAGCCATCCCGCTGCCCGGACGTATTCTGGCGATCGCCGACACCTATGATACCCTGCGCTACAATCGTCCCTATCACCAGGGACTCGCGCAGAACGGGCGTATCATGGAAATCATGTGGGGAATGGCCGGGATCAAGCTGGATGGAGAGGTGCTGAAACGGTTCTGGGAATTTATGGACAGGACATACCCTTTGGAGAAAAGCTGATTTGCCTGCGCCCGCAGAGGCGCCTGGGAAATCCGGGATTGCCGCTGCTCTCGCCCAACGAAAGCCGTCGAGCATCGGCTGCAAGATAATCTGCAGGATAGTCTGCAGTCCGTGTGGAAAAGTCGACAAAAGAGGCCCCGCAGTGGCCAGGAACTCAGTTCAAAGGGCTCGATTACACGCTTCTTAGCTGTTGGCATCATCCGTGCTCTGTAAAAAGGAACCCCAATCAAGAAAGGAGATTCTGCAATGAAAGATTTAACTATGGTTACCTGGATTAAGAGGGGACTCTTTGTCAAGTCCTCCCTCTTAGCCCTGCTGCTTTTCGGAATAGTCGCACTGAATCCGGCGACGCATTTTGCTCAGGACGTGGCGCACAAAATCTGCCAGGCGGCCCACCCGCAGGATGAACCTTGCTGGCACACATGATGTTTCCATGGTCGAGGCCGGTTGTCGGTCTACTAACAGCCCACACTCATCCGGGCCATTTTCAACCACGTTTAACTCGAAAGGAAAAGAACCTCATGATCGGACGAAAACGCATTCGCAGATGGGCAACCCTTGTTCTCCTTGCAGGTCTTCTCGGGGCGGCCATCAGCGGCTGTGTTCCCCTGCAAGAAACCGGAGGGCACAGCGGCGCCGCAGGCCAGCACTCCTCCCACCACTAACCCCCCACCAGCCATCGTCACCGAAGAGGCGTCTTCTAGTCATTGAGGAAGGCGCCTTTTCTTCGGCCTCAGAACCACAGCCGCACCCCGGCTATCAAGGAAAAATCTTCGACGTCTTCTCCCTCTTCGCGGGCGAGATCGGCCGTGTCGCCGAGCTTGCGGTTCCACGTGACGCCGATGTAAGGGGCAAACTCACGGCGGATTTCGTAGCGCAGGCGGGCGCCGAGACGAACGGCGTTGAACCCCTCGCCCACCCCGAATTCCTCGACCTCCTGCAGGGCGAGTGAGGTTTCGAAGCGGGGCTGAAGGACCAGCCGCTGGGTCAGCAGCAAGTCGTATTCCGCCTCCAGATCGGCCGAAAGGTCCCCTTTTTCGCTGAGACGCAGGTTGGCGTCCACCTCGAACCACTGCGGCGCCAGACCCTGGACCCCGACCACCGCATATAAGTGATCGGGGTCCGATCCTGGGCCCCAGACCCGCTGGTAACCGGCGCCGACCAGAAGATCCCAGAACGGCGCGATGAGTCGGCCGTACTGCAGGTCGAACAGCTCGAGTTCGCCGCCGGCGCCGGCGGTCAGGACCTCGCCTTCGGTCTTGATCCACAGTCGGTGGTAATCACCGCCGACCCAGGAAATCAGATCCCACCGCAGGGCATCCTGCTCATCGCTGCCCCAGTATTCGAGCTGGTCCACCAGCACCAGGCTGTGAATCCCGGAGTCTTCAATGGGATCGGGCCACCCCGGCGGAGCGCCGCTCGGCGTGGAGGTTTCTTCCCCGAGAACGGGAAGCTCGAAAGCGAGCAGAGAGACGGCGATCAGAACGGCTCGGGCCGTGATTTTCATAAGGATTCCCCCTTCCATCAGGAGACCCGCACGACGCGGAACATGCCCATGTCCATGTGATAGAGAAGATGGCAGTGGAAGGCCCAGCGCCCCGGCGCATCCACCGCAATCAGCACCGAGAGGCGCTCGGCGGGTTTGACGCTGATGGTGTGCTTGCGCGGAATGCGCCGGCCGTGGCCGTTCTCCAGCTCCATCCACATGCCGTGCAGGTGGATCGGGTGCTCCATCATGGTGTCGTTGACCATGGTGAGTCGCAGCCGCTCGCCATAGTTGAACTTGATCGGTCCCTGAACTTCTGAGAATTTCTTGCCGTCGAAGCTCCACATGTAGCGTTCCATGTTGCCGGTAAGGTGCAGCTCCATTTCGCGGTCGGCCGGCCGCTCGTCGAAGTCGTCGGCCAGGCGGCGCAGGTCGGTGTAGACCAGCACCCGGTGGCCGACCTGCTCCAGGCCGGTTCCGGGTTCGCCGAGGCGGTCGCGCTGCACCCGGGCCACCGAGGTGTTGCCGGGTCCATGGGTATCGGGGCCGTGCCGGCCGACCTCGGGTCCGGTGCACGGCGTCATCCCGGGCACGCACGCCTGTTCACCTTCACCCATCGCCATGCCGGTCATCTGCCCCGGATGATCCCCATGATCTGCAGCGCCGGAGGGCATCTTTCCGCCGCCCATCTCCATGCCCCGCATGCTCCCCATCGCGCTCATGTCCATGCCCATGTCGACCATGGTGCGCAGCGGCCGCTCGCGCAGCCCCGGGACGGGGGCCGTCATGCCTGGGCGCGGGGCCAGGGTGCCGCGACCGAAGCCGCTGCGGTCCATTGCCTCGGCGAAGAGGGTATAGGCGCGGTCTTCCCGGGGATGGACGATTACGTCGAAGGTTTCGGCGACGGCGATCTGCAGTTCGTCCGTCTCCACCGGTTGCACGTCCTGCCCGTCCGCCTGTACCACTGTCATCGGCAGCCCCGGTATCCGCACGTTGAAATAGCTCATGGTCGCGGCGTTGATCAGCCGCAGCCGCACCCGTTCGCCGGGGGCGAACAGGCCGGTCCAGTTGTCGCCGGGGGCCAGGCCGTTGACCAGATAGGTGTAGGTGTAGCCGGTGATGTCGGCGATGTCGGTGGGGCTCATCCGCATGTTCCCCCAGGCCAGCCGCTCCTTCACCGTGAGTGCCAGGCCGTCTTCGGACATGTCGCGGAAAAAGTCCCCTACGGTTCGCTGTTGAAAGTTGTAGTAGGCGCTCAGCTTTTTGAGTTTGGCGAGAACCTTGTAAGGGTTTTCGAAGGTCCAGTCGGAGAGCATCACCACGTATTCGCGGTCGTAGCGATAGGGCTCGGGCTCGGCGGGGTCGATGATCAGCGGGCCGTAGTGGCCGAGCTGCTCCTGCAGCCCGGAATGGCTGTGATACCAGTAGGTGCCGCTCTGCCGCACCGGGAAGCGGTAGGTGAAGGTCTCTCCGGCCCGTATGCCCGGGAAGCTCACCCCCGGCACGCCGTCCATCTCGAAGGGGACGAGGATGCCGTGCCAGTGGACCGAGCTGTCCTCGCCCAGTTCGTTGTGGACGCGGATCGTGGCGTCTTCGCCCTCTCTGAGACGCAGCAGAGGTCCGGGAACGGTGCCGTTGAGGGTGATGGCGCGGCCGCGGCGGCCGCCGAACGCCAGATCCTGCCAACGCAGGAAAAGATCAATGGGCTCGCCTGGGGCGCGTGCAGCAGGCCCGGTTGCAAGACCGGCGGGCTCCCGTGCCCAGGCGGGCAGCAGGCCGTCCAGGGTCGCCAGCAGGCCGGTGGCAGAGATATAGCGGAGAAATTGCCGCCGGTTCGCCAACGAATCCAGTGGCGTCGGGAAAGAGTTCATTCTTGGCCTCCAAAAACAGTTTTCATGGTTCGCTCACGGGTTGCTTGCGGGCCCGCAGAAAAAGGCAGGTCAGCTGAGCAGCTTCGGAGGGGTTGTCTGCCGGGAAAATATAAACCGTTTTAGGAAGTTGTCAAATTCTGCGCGGCCTTCCTGGTCGGCCTTGGTCGGGGAAAAGGCATCGACAGAAGGGCAGCAAACATGATACTTTGCAGGCTTGCCAGAAAATATGTAGGGAATGGGCCGGAAAATTTCCCATCATCCCCCTTCATTTCCGCGTGGAGAATTCATGAGCGAAGTGATCAAAAAAGCCATTCAAGACCTGATCGGGATCATCAACAACAACCCGCAAATCGCCACTTCGGTTTTTCGCGCCTCCTCCTACTCGGAGCAGGGCAGTTTTGCGGTCCGCTCCCAAATCCGCGGTTTCTCGGCCGTGATGGACGAGCCGCTGGAACTCGGCGGCACCGACACAGGGCCCAACCCTGTGGAGATGCTTCTGGCGGCCCTGGGCGGCTGCCAGGAGATCGTCTACCGGGCCTATGCGGCGGTCATGGGGCTGGAGATCGAGCGCATTGAGGTGCACGCCAAGGGGTACCTGGACCTTCGGGGCCTGCTGAATCTGGCCGAGGTCCCTGCGGGTTTTTCCCGGGTCTCCTTCACCACGCGGATCGTCTCAGGCGAGCCGGAGGAGAAGATCCGGCAACTCGCAGAGATGGTGGAAAAGCATTGCCCGGTCATGGATACCCTGATGCGGGCGGTGGAGGTCAGCGGCAAGGTGGAGGTGATGCGCCCCGAAGTGCCGGCCGAGCCTCCCCACGTCGTTCTTTCAGAAATTCCGGCAGATTAACCCTTGGGAGTGGAGGGATTCGCGATGACCGGCAAAAGTTCCTTTGATGGAGGAAAAAGCATGTCCGCTGCCGACCTTCCCCGCCTGATCGGCGCCTACAAGAATGACCCGGAATCGGTCTACAATACCTGGTTCATTGCAAGCAAGGCGCGGATGAAGGCATTCCGCTCCATCCGCCGCGGCGTCATCGAGGTCATCGAGGCGATCAAGGCCGGCGCCTTCGGCAACGACTTCAAAGGCTCGCCGCTGGAGTTCGTCCTCGCCTGCATCACCGAGCAGAAGCAGGTCTTCGAAGGGGCGGCGCACCCATTCTACTGGAAGCCGAAGCTGCGCATCCCCGACATCTACGAGAACGAGGAGAACCAGAGGGCCTTCGGACGTTTCCTGGAGAACTGCCTCGCCTGCTCCTCCGCCGAAAAGCTGGTCCGCGAAATCCTCGCCCTGGACGCGCGCAAGATTAAAGGACTCGGCCCGGCCGTTGCCAATATTCTCTATTTTCTCCATCCCACCTTGATGCCTCCGTTCAACACCGCCATCGTGAAAGGTTTTAACACCCTCTTCGGCGACAACAAGAAGCTCGGCTCCTGGCCGGCCTACCTGGAAATGCGGGAGACAATCGTCAAAGCCAATGAAGAACTGCACCCGGCTCTCTCCAAGGATCTGGGGGCGATCTCTGGGCTTCTCTTCGATGTGGGGGTGGGGAAGATCGCCCTTGCGGGAAACTTCGAGACGGCACTTAACCTGGATAAAAAGAAGCTGGTGAAAATGCTCAAGGCTCGTCATGAGGCCGTACGGCGGGAAATGGAGGAAGAAAATTCACACCTGGAAATGCAGTTCCATCTGACCCGGATGGGGCGTGACCTCGGCTACGACGTCTGGGTGGCCGCCAACGATCGCACGCGCAGCCTCAAAGGTGTAAGCCTCCAATCCCTCGCTCTTCCAGCGCTGCCCGCTCTCGACCTGCCCCCGGAGGTGCTGCGGACGATTTCCCTCATCGACGTTATATGGGTGAGTCGGAAGAGCCCAAAGATCGAGTGTGCCTTCGAAATTGAAAAAACCACCTCCATTTATTCAGGAATGCTGCGGCTTCTTGATTTAGCATCATCCCTTGGCGACCGGAAATACGATTTTTTTCTCGTCGCGCCGGATAGCAGGGAGAGGGAAATTGTCGCCCAGTTTCAGCGCCCGGCCTTTCGCAATCTCAACGAGGTGGCGTTCCGGTACTTGCTGTTCTCCGACATTACCTGCAACTGTGAAGCAATGTGCCGGTTCGGGGAGGATTTCCGGATTTTGCTGAAGGTAGCCCGATCCCATATTGCCTGAGGTCAGGCGAGTTCGCTCGCATGCGCAAAGTAGTCATCGGATTTAACGGCACAGTGGAAGAGAGGGTAGAACCAGCGGAAAAAACAGGAGGAGGAACAGGTGCGCACCGGCAAAGGCGGATGGTTCGTGCGGGTGGTCTTCCCTTTTCACGGCCGCCGTGGCTTTGGAGAACTTCAGCGCCCGGTTCAACCAAGCCTTCGCCATCAGATGATTTTGTCGGCAGGGGCCGAACGCTTCAAGGCTAATTTGACAGCATATAAACCCGGGATATATTTGGCGTACAGACCTTAATGACAGCCTGCCGTCGTGTACTTGCTCTATGAGCGGGAAGGCGTAATCCTTCAGGAGATGCAGCCGGAGAAATGTCTGGCAGTCTGAGAGAGAAGTGCCGCAGTTTCTCCGCAGCCCTTCTCTTTGAAATTTGTCAGCAATCTTCGTCTTTTTCCGCCTTTACCTTCAACAAAATCTGACAGGAGAAGATGACCTTATGAAGAATCGATGGTTTTGCTGCTTGCTGCTCGCCTTGTTGCTGGCCGTTTCGAATATGGCGGTGGCTGCCGGTTACGAGGTGCGGCCCGGGATTGAAATCAGTTTTGAGCCTCTTGCCCTGCCTTGGCAGGTCAGCAAGGATCCGCCCGACTTTCTCATTCAGGAGAGGGCTGCCCACCTCCATGCCGCTCAACTGGAAGCTGCTCGCAAGGCTGGGATCGACAGCCCGGAAGAAGCCGCCCGTCAGATGCTGAAGGCCGAGGAACTCTTTCTCTTCAACCCGGAAAGCGGCGCACACCTCATGATCGACTTCAGCCCTCTCCGGGAAGGGGAGGCCCCCCCCAGTACAGGCACTTTGAAGGCTTCAGCCAGTTATGCCGCCGAAGACCTCAAAGGAGAAGAAGGGATCGAGGGCGCAAAGAGCAAGATCGGGAAAATTCGTATCAAGGGGACCAAAGCAGCCTACCGGGTGGATGCTGATTTCCTCATGCACGGCAAGGCGACCCGATTCATCGGCGTCATCACCTTCGGCCGGGATCACTGGATCTACCTCTACTATACTGGCCCGCATCCCGGCCTGGAGGACCTGGCGGTGGTGAGCCGGTTTTTAGAGGGTTTCAGCATCGCTCCGGGGAAAAATTGAAGGCATTTGACCCCCTCCCATTGATATGACCGCTTGGGCACTGCTGCGTCGCCATCCCTTGACTGAAAAGAGTCAATGCCCCTCAAGGAATGCGCCAATTTCCTCGATCTCGATCACAGCGCCATCAATGGACCGGGTGAAAAATACTGGCTCATTGGTAACAGTTCACCCGAGACAGGAATCCCAGGGTTTTCCGCCCAGATCGAACCGTTCGACCGCTGGCACCCGGTCAACCATATCCTTAACCTGCAAAAGTCGAGAGGTAAGAAGAAATGAATGGTTTTCTATGTATCCGGAGCCTGATTGCGACCCTGACCCTGCTGGCTGCGCTGGCCGCCCTGCCGGGGTGTATGCTCATTCCACATCACGGCAAGGACGACGACACGCGAACGGAACAGACTGCCGGGCCTCATGTCGGACACGGAGAAGAAGCGACTGAGCCAACCACCGCAGAGGTTGAGACTGCCGACAAAACCCACCACGGCCACGATGGGATGTCCATGATGCACGGCAGCGGCCGGTGGGGGTGGTTCGTCGGCGGAGTGATGGTGGTGATGATGGTTCTGGTGGCGTTGTAAGCCAATGTTCTGCCGTTTCCGGCAATCAATGACAGAACGAGTCGGAGGCCGAGGAACCCTCTTCAGGAAGGGAAGCCAACCATGGGCATCCGAGGAAAGCTTCTTGTTCTTCTTCTGCTTATTTCGGTTGTGCCGCTGACAATCAACGCGGCCATCAACCATCTCTCCCTGCATCGCTTCGGCCGGCATCTCGCGGCTGTAACGCGAACCCTTCTGACCGACAGCGCCCACGCCTACCTGCATCAGGTGGTGGAAAGTTACCAGCACCTGCAGGAGCGCGACAGCAAGACCGTGGAAGCGGCGCTGAAGCTGGAGTCCCAACAGTGGCGAAACCGTCTCGAATCTGCCGAACCCGAACCGAACAGTCCCGCAATCGTCTTTCAATTTCTGAAGGACTTCCGCCCTGACCTGACCGCGAGGCAGTACACCTTCCTCGCTTCTGGAACGGGGTTCACCTATCCCTCCGAGGAAAATTTTCCTGGCAGCTCCGACCCGCGGCAGCTTCCCTGGTATGAGGCCGCCCACGACAAGATGGTCTTGACCCGCACACTCGCCATTGATCCCATCACAGGTCACCCCGCTCTCTTCACAGCCATCCCTCTGTTGACGCCTGACGGCAGATTTAACGGCGTCACGGCGATAAGCCGGCCGCTCAGCGAAGTTCTCCGGACCATGGCATTGCCGGAGGCCTGGACCGGGAAGGCCCGAGCCATGCTGGTCATGCTGGAGAAAGGTGGGGGAGAGACGCCGGATCGACTGCGCATCGTGGCGGCCGGGGCGGAAGGAACAGTGAGCCCGGAAACGGGAGAGGGGGCCTACCTGGAGCCGGACGAACCCGCTGAAGCCGGTTCGCTGCTCAAGAAGATCACCTCGGGTCAAGCCGGAACGGCAAGAATCGTCTTTCGCGGGCAGGAGACGCACTGGGTCTTCGGCGCAGGCCGAGAGGGGGAGCCCTTGCCGGTCGTCATCGTGTCCCATGACGCGATCATCGACGAGGCCCTGGCGGCCGAACGGCATGTCCAGAGCAAGACGATCCAGGGCCTGATGATTTCCGGGGCGCTGCTGGCCGCCGTGGTCCTGATTGTGGTTGCCCTGGCCTTTGCCAGTTCCCGCCGGGTCACCCGCCCCCTGAGTCAGCTTGCCGCGGCCGCCCAGAGATTAACCGGCGGCGACTTTCAGGCCAGGGCCGAGATTCGCACCGGCGATGAGCTGGAAGAACTTGGCCGGATCTTCAACGGCCTGGGCCCAAGGCTTCTGGAGCGCGAACGCATGGCCGGCTCTCTGGCCCTGGCCGGCGAGATCCAGGGGCACCTGCTGCCGACGGGACCTCCTCCGGTGGCGGGCCTCGACATCTTCGGAGGCGTCGCCTATTGCGATGAAGCCGGCGGTGATTACTATGATTTTATCGATCTACCGAAAGGCCGCCTGGGGTTGGCGGTGGGAGACGTGACGGGGCACGGAATCGGCGCGGCGCTACTGATGGCCTCAGCCCGGGGGATACTACGCTCCCACGCCGAACGCGACAGCAGCGACCTGCCGGTCCTCTTCTCGGCGCTGAACCGCCACCTGGCGAGGGATGTCGGCGATGAGCGTTTCATGACCCTTTTTTACGGAGTTCTGGATGCCCGGGACCGGTCTTTGCGTTGGTGTTCCGCTGGGCACGGCCCTGTCTTCCTCTTCCGGAGCCAAAGTGGCGCAGTGGAGGAATTGGAGACGACGGGAATACCCCTGGGAATCATGCCTGCGGGGGGCTGGGAGGGGACCGGGCCGATCGTCCTGGAGAGCGGCGATATACTGCTTGTCGGAACCGACGGCCTCTGGGAAGCTCGTGATCTTGCCGGGGTTGCCTTTGGCACGGAGCGGCTCCACACGACAATCCTCTCTCGTCGGCAAGAAGCGGCGGCGGAGATCTACGCGGCAGCGATGGAAGCGGTGCGGGTCTTCCGCGGCGCGGGGCGGCAGGAGGATGATGTGACGCTGGTGGTGGTGAAGGTTGTCTAGCGGCATCACCAATACGGCGGCTGACCTCCGCCGAGATTGCACAGACGCAGAGTGAGGTGGAAGGGTGGTAGGGTACCCCGAAATCGAGTACATGGTGGAGGGGAATGGCTACATCGAGAAGGTCGAGGACATCGAGCATGTTCCGGTCGGCGCCGATATGAAGGGCACTTCGATCCTGATCCGGGATATCGGAATGTTTTATCTCGGCCCCGACATCCGCAATGGCCCGCAGGTGAGATATACGCCGAAATTCTGTGAAACGTCACCACTTTTCGTAATGGCGGACGCCAGGGAGATGACATTATCCTCGTAGTCATCAAGGTCTGCGCCGGAAAAGCCGAATCGGCAAATGTTGAATAGTCCTCAGTTCGCTGTCGACAATCCTGTAAGAATATATTGACGCTTCAATAATTTTTAGTAATTACAGGAGAGTATCAATCTGGAACTGATCTTGCATTTGTAGCGCATGACACTCCAACCCATGAAAAGGAGAACGCCATGTTCTACGTTCAGGATCCGGTATGCGGGGAGTTGATCGACTGGGAGGATGCCAAGTCGACCATCCGATTTGGTGGACAACGTTATTATTTCTGCTGCCTCCGCTGCCGTAACAAGTTCATGGCAAATCCTGCGGCATGCCTGTCCAGGGAGAGGACGAAGAAGGCTTCCTCCGATTCAGAGATCCCCAACCCTTCCCCGAAGGGAAGGGTGTCGAGATGATACGCCTGAGTCTGGGTGCGGCGATGACGTTTTTTTTTCTATTGGCCGGCGGCTGCTCTCTCTTGCATCAGCATGGGCGAATCGTTTCACCCCCGGGATGCAACCGGTGTCACCAGGAGCCGATCGAGGCGAACTGGCATGTACTGTTCAAACCGGTATTGATCCATGATGAGACTGATTCAGGCAGGGGAGGGGGCGTCGCCTCCGGCAAACCCCCGGGGGACAGGGAAGAGCGTCGGTGCTTCTCCTGTCACCATACCCCGGCCAAGGATCATGCATTTTATCAAGGCATCTATGCTCATTGACGAAGTCTAGCCGGATGAATAGTGCTGATGGCTTTCGCTTCTGAGAATATGTATGCCAGGTCACGACTGGGTTACACATTTCCTCTTTTTGAGGTGCAGAAGATATTCCCTTGCAGCGATGGCGGCTTTCGCCCCTTCGCCGGCGGCGATGATGATTCTCTTACCGAAGGCGTCGGTCACGTCGCCGGCGGCAAAAAGACCCCGGCGCGACGTCGAGCAATCGGGGCCGATGGGAATCTCCCCGCGTTCATTTAACTCCAGCAAGGGGGCGGCAAGTCCAGAGTTGGGCTGCAGGCCAACAGCGATAAAAACTCCTCTAACGAGGATTTCGACCATCTTTTCTTCCCCGCGTTTACGGATGGCGACGCCGGACAGGTGTTTATCCCCGCTGAAAACCTGGGCCTGAAATCCTTCATGCCGGATCAGACTGGGAATGCGGCAGGCCCGCTCGATGACGGCCTGATCCGCCTTGAGCTCGGAATTGGAGATCAGATGAATCGCGCCGGCCACCGGCTGCAGGTTTTCGACGATCTGCAAGGCTGAGTTGCCGCCGCCGATGACGGCAACATCCCATCCCTCAACCTGGGAGAAGTCGGGAATGTTTCCATAGAAGACGCCCCGCCGCTGGAAGTCCTCTTCGCCCGGGATGCCGAGCTTTCTTCGCGTCATCCCAGTGGCGACGAGCAACGCTCGGGCGCGATAGGCGGCGGCAGGTGTCTTGACGCGATATCCCTCCTCATCCGCTTCCACCGCCTCCACCTCAGCGATCAGATGATCGATGTAATGGGAATGGATCAACTGGTGGCGGAACTTGTCGACCAGTTCCGGTCCGGTGATGAAGTCGAAGCCCATATAGTTTTCGACCTTGGTACTGTCGATGGCCTGACCTCCCAGGTCCCTGCTGATCAGCAGGGCATCTATCCTTAGCGTTGCCGCATAGACGGCAGCGGTCAGTCCGGCTGGGCCGCCGCCGATGACAATGAGATCGTAGGAATCCCGGGTAGATTTGCAGATTATATCGCTGAGAAATTTTTCCCGACACCCTTCGGAGCAGAATCGAAACATTTTGCCTTCGCACTCGGCGGTGAAAGGAGTTTTCTGGTCAACGGGCATGCCGCATACGGGGTCTTTTCTCATTTTTTCTCCAATTGCCGATACCTGCCCGGACTCACGGCCAGGTATCGACGTCAAGGGTTGAAGCCTTACATATCCAGTGGACGCGCCTTAAAAGACTGTCCCTTCAAGAGAAGCCAAAGACCTGCAACACTAAAACCGGATTTTTCCGGAACAAGCAGTTCGACTCGAAGTGTCCGACAGGCCCCTGGGATCAGGATTGGTTCAGGCTGCCGCCGAGGACGAAAACCGAAAACTGCCGCCCCGTCTCACGTTGCCTGACAGGCCAGCGATGGAACTCCCTGCTGCTATTATACGTCTGTCATTCTCATACTGATAATCATCAATCAGAAAAATAGTCTTGAAAAGCGAGACTGTCCCTCTGACATCTTTGCGACGGGTTGAGGCCATTTGTATATTCAACTGCAGAGCATCCATGCGTCTTGATTGGGTGAATAATGCCGGGGAGGCATTGGGGTCCGTACACTCGCAGTAATTTCCGGCGAAACCGGATCAACTCAACACTAAAAGCCTGATAAAGACGGCGATCGTCTTCCTGGCCGTGCCGTTCTCCCTGGTCGAGGCCTTCTGGTTCCTCTATCTCCTCGGCTACAACACCTCGGTGGTGGTCTGGGTCGGGGTGATCGCGCTGGCCCGTTCCCTGCTGCCGACCAGCAATGGAGAAATCGAAGAGGTCTAGGTGCCCAGAAAATGGTTGCGAATCGTAAAAGCTGTATCTTTCCCGCAAGATGGTACAATTGCCTTGTCGTGGCAGGAGATTTCCACAACAGCTTGGGGCTTTTCCCCGGCAATTCACCCGGAGGTACACAATGAAAAAACGTTGGACAGTATTTTTCACCGTTCTGTTGACTGTCGGCCTCCCCTTCGCGGCCGTCGCCGCCTCCCATGAGCACGATCATGGATCCATGAATCACGAGAAGATGGAAGGGATGAATCACAGCGGCATGGCGATGACGGGGGACATGATCATGCTCGGCGACGACAGCGAAGAGGGGGTCAAGGCCATGGCCCATCTCAAGGACGTCCAGGAGGCCATGGCCAAGATGGGGATGGCCCAGACCCACCATTTCATGGTCATGTTCATGGACGCGGAAAGCGGTAAGCCGATTGAAGCCGGGACCGTAGCGGTGAAGATCAAAGGACCCTCCGGGAGCGAAGGGGAACCGGTCAAGCTGATGGGGATGCAGGGGCACTTCGGCGCCGACATCGCCCTGGCGAAAAAGGGTGAGTACAAGTTCAAACTCGGCACCAAGCTGGCGGACGGCAAGAAGCGGCAGTTCGAGTTCGAATTCACCCTCAAGTGACTTGAAGGAGGGGGGCCACGAACTTTCGTGGCCCCCCTCCAACAGAAAGGAGTTCACCATGTTTCGGTCAAAAACTGTTCCGATACTGATCCTCGGATTCTTTATTGTGATGGCCCTAATGGTGACGGCCTTTTCCCTCCAGCCGTCAAGGGTTCTTGCAGCTCCCCAGGGAGAGATCGGCCGTTACCAGATCTCCTCTTGGGCCTCTTATTCCGGCGAAAGAGTTCATCACAGCGGTTATTACATTCTGGACACGATGACCGGCAAGGTCGTAGATCGAGGTCATGAAATTCATGGCATCGACTCTGGGCCTCGCCCTTAAATCGAGCCACAAAATTAAAGACTCAATATCAGTGGCCTGTTTGCTCGCTCTGGTGGCTACTGTACGGATATCGCCTGGGGGACGGCACCCAGCACAGACAAGGGGGAGGGGAGTGATGAACAAGTGTATGCTGAGGATTCTGGTTGTGCACGCCCTGGTGCTGGTCCTGGCCGGCACAGCGACTGCGCAGGGTGATGCCTCCGCCATTCCGGGCCCTGCGGGGAAGATGCCGATGATGAAGATGATGGGAGAGTCGCCGGCAGGGGGGCATCCCTGCGGCATGGCAGGTCCCGCCCCCTGTGGCCACGGCGTTGTGCCGATGCAGTCCCTGGCCGCCCGCCTGGAGATGATGCCCTGCTTCCTCTCCGGACGCATGCCGATGAATCCAGCGGCGATGCAGACGATGATGGACCGGATCTTTTACCTCGACCGCTCCGATGAACTCGGTCTGGATGCCGGCCAGGTGGCCAGGCTCAAGGAGATCCGCAACGCCTGTCGGGCCGACAATATCCGCAGCGGCGCCGACCTCAAGGTGGTCCGCCTTGAACTGGAGGAAGCCCTGCAGGGTGAGTGGCGGCAAAAAGGGGTTGAACCGCTCCTTCAGAAGATCCACCGGATCGAGAACGAAATCCAGGTCCGTCATCTGCGGGCTCTGGAGGAGGCGCGCAGCGTCCTGACTGCCGAGCAGCGCATGCGCGCCGCCCAACCCCAGGGCGGCGACCTGGAGGATCTCTTCCGCTGACTTTTCCGTTCATTCCAGGCTTTTCTCGCGCCCCCGCCGACAAACCGGGGGCGCACCCTTTTCGGGCCCCTTTTCCCTTTACAAACCCGGGCGGTTTCTATATTTTAAGCGATTGCATCAAAGACTGTCATCGATGTTTTTCAAGGGGACTATGGATAGAGATCTGATTCGCAACTTTTCGATTATCGCTCACATCGACCACGGCAAATCGACCCTGGCCGACCGCCTGCTTGAAGAGACCGGAACCCTGACCGCCCGGGAGAAGACCGATCAATTTCTCGACAAGATGGAACTCGAGCGCGAGCGCGGCATTACCATCAAGGCTCAGGCCGTGCGCCTCAAATACCGGGCCGATGACGGCAAGAACTACATCCTCAACCTCATCGACACCCCCGGCCACGTCGACTTCACCTACGAAGTCAGCCGCTCTCTGACGGCTTGTGAGGGTGCGATGCTGGTCGTCGATGCCTCCCAGGGAGTCGAAGCCCAGACCCTGGCCAATGTCTATCTCGCCCTCGACCAGAACCTGGAAATTTTTGCGGTTCTCAACAAAATCGATCTCCCCAGTGCCGATCCGCTGCGCGTCAAGGCTGAAATCGAGGAGATTATCGGTCTCGACACCATCGACGCCGTCGAGGCCAGCGCCAAGGAGGGGATCGGCATCCACGACATTCTCGAGGAGATTGTCCACAAGGTGCCCGCCCCCAAGGGGGACGAAACGGCGCCGCTCAAGGCACTGATCTTCGACTCCTGGTACGACGCCTACCAGGGGGTCATCATTCTGGTTCGGATCTTTGACGGAACCCTTAAGAAGGGGGACAAGATCCAGCTGATGGCCAACAAAAAGACCTACGAGGTCCTGAAAATGGGGGTTTTCTCCCCCCATCCCGTGGAAATGGCGAGCCTCGGCGCCGGCGAAGTCGGTTTCGTCATCGCCGGAATCAAGGTCGTGGCGGACGCCAAGGTCGGAGATACCATCACCCACCTCCACCGCCCCACGGAAACACCCCTCCCCGGATTCAAGGTCGTCAAGCCGATGGTCTTCTCCGGCCTTTATCCCATCGACACCAGCGACTATGACCTGCTGCGGGACGCCCTGGAGAAGTTGCGGCTCAACGATGCTTCCTTCTCCTTCGAGCCGGAGACGTCCCTGGCCCTCGGATTCGGCTTCCGCTGCGGTTTTCTCGGCCTGCTGCATATGGAAATCATTCAGGAGCGTCTCGAGCGAGAGTTCGGCGTCGACCTGATCACCACCGCCCCAACCGTTATCTACAAGGTCACCACCACGGGGGGGGAGCTCCTTCAGGTCGAAAGCGCCAACAAGCTCCCCGAGGTGCAGTTCATCGAGCGTATCGAGGAACCGTTCATCCTCGCCAGCATCCACGTCCCCAACGAATTCGTCGGCGCGGTCCTCTCCCTGTGCGAGGAAAAACGCGGAATTCAGCGGGAGATCAAATATCTCACCGCCAACCGCGTCATGGTGGTCTACGAGCTGCCGCTCAACGAGATCGTTCTCGATTTCTATGACCGCCTCAAATCGATCTCCCGCGGCTACGCCTCTCTCGACTATGAACATCTCGACTTTCGCGAAAGCCAGCTGGTGCGTCTCAATATCCTGATCAACGGTGAGGTCGTCGACGCCCTGTCGCTGATCGTTCATCGCGACAAGTCCCAGTACCGGGGGCGTGATCTGGTCACGAAGATGAAGGAATTCATCCCCCGTCAGCAATTCGAAGTCGCCATCCAGGCGGCCATCGGCACCAAGGTCATTGCCCGGGAGACTGTCAAGGCCCTGCGCAAGGACGTAACAGCCAAATGCTACGGAGGCGATATTTCCCGCAAGCGCAAGCTCCTCGAGAAGCAGAAAGAGGGGAAAAAGCGAATGAAGCAGGTCGGGAACGTCGAACTCCCCCAGGAAGCCTTCCTGGCAATCCTCAAGGTGAAAGAGTAAATATTATGGCCAAGCAATCCGATGACAGAAGTGGCGCTCCGGCAAAAAAACCGTGGTACCGCGAGTATTCCGAAGCGCTCATCGTTGCTGTCATTCTGGCTCTGATCATTCGAACCTTCGTCGTTCAGGCCTTCAAGATTCCCTCCGGATCGATGGAGGACACCCTGCTGATCGGCGACCACCTTCTGGTCAGCAAGTTCATCTACGGCGTCCAGTTTCCCTGGTCCGATGACCGCTATCTGGCTCTTCGCCACCCCGAACGCGGCGACGTCATCGTCTTCGAGTTCCCCGAAGACAAGGACAAGTCCTACTTCGAACGGCGCGACTTCATCAAGCGAGTGATCGGCGTTCCCGGGGATACGGTCGAGGTTCGCAATAAACAGGTGTTCGTCAACGGCGAGCTCTACACTATCCCCCAGGAGGTCCACAAGGAGGAGTCGGTTGTCTCGGCCCAGTACGGTCCCAGGGATTTCATGGCACCGGTAACGGTCCCTCCGGGGAATTATTTCGTCATGGGCGACAATCGTGACCGCTCCTACGACAGTCGTTTCTGGGGGTTTGTTGCCGAACCGAAGATCAAGGGACAGGCCTTTATCAAATACTGGTCCTGGGACAGCGAGGATTTTTCCGTCCGCTGGAACCGCATCGGCCGGCCGATTCATTGATACAGGAGGGGAGGGGACGGATTTTTTTGACGCCGGAACACCATATTTGGCGTTGACAGACCCGAAAGTCCCCTGATATAGTTCCCGGCAACATTTTGGAAACGTCCCTTTTAAGTTAATCCCGAGAGGTTAGCAAAGGTGGCAAAGGTCCAGCAACGTCATAGCATCGACTACGTCTTGATACCTTTTCGCCTTTGGAGCGAAGAGGTATTTTTTTGCTTTTAAATTCAGGGACTCAGGAGGTCGGGGACATGGCAAATACGGAAACGGTCATTCTTGATCGCAACGGCATCAGCCGGGGGTTGACCCGCATCGCCCACGAAATTCTCGAACGGAACAAGGGGGTCGCCAACCTGGTTCTGGTCGGCATCCGTAGCGGCGGGGACCACCTGGCCCGCGAACTCCGGTCACTCATCGCCGACATCGAAGGGGAGGAGGTTCCCCTCGGGGCCGTGGACGTTACCATGTACCGCGACGACCTCGGCTCCCGGGGACCAATGGCCATGGGGAAGACCGAGATCCCCTTTCCCCTCGACGGCAGGAATGTCATTCTTGTCGACGACGTCCTCTACACCGGACGCACCATCCGGGCCGCCATGGATGCGCTCATCGACCTGGGTCGCCCCCGCAACATTCAGCTGGCGGTCCTTGTCGACCGCGGCCATCGCGAGCTGCCGATTCGCGCCGATTATGTCGGGCGCAACGTCCCCACCGCCCGGGAAGAAAACATTCTGGTGGAATTCGACGAAAATCAGAAACCCGTCGAGGTCCGTCTCATCAAGTCGTGATCGTCGTTCCCTGAGACCGCTGCCCCTTTTCCTTTTCCATGACCAGAGGGAGGTCCGCCATGTCTTTCCGGCACAAGCACATCCTCGGCACCGAGTATCTCTCCAGTGAAGACATCCAGCTGATACTGGATACCGCCGACAGTTTCAAGGAGATCAACTCCCGGGAAATCAAGAAGGTTCCGACGCTCAGGGGCAAGACCATCATCAACCTCTTTTACGAGGCGAGCACCCGGACCCGCATCTCTTTCGAGATCGCCGGCAAGCGCCTCTCGGCCGACACTGTCAATATCTCGGCCTCAGCCTCTTCGGTCGTCAAGGGGGAAACGCTTGAAGATACAGCGAAAAATCTCGAGGCGATGGCTCCGGACATCATCGTCATGCGCCACTCAGCTTCCGGCGCTCCCCATTACCTGGCCGAGCGCGTCGGCTGTTCGGTGATCAATGCCGGTGACGGCGCCCATGAACACCCGAGCCAGGCTCTCCTCGACCTGCTGACCATCCGCCAGCACAAGGGGACCCTCAAGGGGCTGACGGTCGCCATCGTCGGTGACATCAGTCACAGCCGGGTGGCCCGTTCCGACCTCTATGCCATGAAAACGATGGGGATGAATGTCCGCCTGGTCGGCCCCGGGACAATGGTTCCGCCGGGGATCGAACGTCTCGGAGCCGAGGTCTATACGGACATGGACCAGGCGTTGCGCGGCGCCGATGTGGTGATGATGCTGCGGATTCAGCTGGAACGCCAGGGGAAACCGCTGATTCCGTCCGTGCGGGAATATGCGCGGTTCTACGGTCTCAACCCGTCCCGGCTGGCCCTGGCCGCCAAGGACGCCATCGTCATGCATCCCGGCCCCATGAACCGCGGGGTCGAAATTTCCTCCTATGTCGCCGACGGCCCCCAGAATGTGATTCTGGAGCAGGTCGAAAACGGCGTGGCCGTGCGCATGGCGCTCCTCTATCTTGTGGCCGGCGGGGAACATCCGCAATAGGCCGTTAGGGCAATCCCTGGGATTCAGTCAATCAATTACACATTCACTGCATGGGGTGACCAATGAAAATATTGATCAAAGGCGGGCGGGTTCTGGATCCGGCACACGAGGTGGATGCGATCCTCGATCTGCTCATCGAGGACGGCCGCATCACCAGAATCGACAAGGGGATCAAGGCCGAAGGTGCGGAGGTGATCGACGCCAAAGGGAAACTGGTGACCCCCGGACTGATCGACATCCATGTCCATCTGCGCGATCCCGGCTACGAATACAAGGAGGACATCGCCACCGGGACCAGGGCGGCCGTGATCGGAGGTTTCACCAGCGTTGCCTGCATGCCGAACACCAACCCGGTCAACGACAACAAGACCGTGACCCTCTACATTCTCGCCAAGGCGCGGGAATCGGGGATGGCCAATGTCTTTCCCGTCGGCAGTATCACCCGGGGACTCAAGGGGGAGATCCTTTCCGAGATGGGCGAACTCAAGGAAGCCGGATGCCTGGCCCTCTCCGATGACGGAAAGCCGGTCGGCAACGGCGAGATGATGCGCAACGCCATGGAGTACGCCCGTCCCTTCGGTCTGACCCTGATCTCCCATGCCGAAGATCTCTCCCTGGTCGGCACCGGAGTGATGAACGAAGGCTTCGTCGCCACCGAGCTGGGGCTCAAGGGGATCCCCTGGGTCGCCGAGGATGCGGCCGTCGCCCGGGATGTCATGCTCGCCGAGTTCACCGGCTGCCGTCTTCATGTGGCCCACCTGTCCACCCGCGGGGCGGTGGAAATCGTCCGCGCCGCCAAGAAACGGGGCGTCCCCGTCACCTGTGAAGCGACCCCCCATCACTTCACCCTGACCGACGAAGCGGTGCGCGGCTACAACACCAACGCCAAGATGAATCCGCCGCTGCGCAGTGCCGAAGACGTGGAGGCGATCCGCCTTGGTCTGGCCGACGGCACCATCGACGCCATCGCCACGGATCACGCCCCGCATCACTATGATGAGAAGAACGTCGAATTCAACATTGCCCACAACGGCATCGTCGGTCTCGAAACGGCCCTGCCGCTGACCCTGCGTCTGGTGGAAGACGGGGTTCTGACCTTCGGCGAGGCGATTGCCCGCCTGACTTGCGGCCCGGCAAAGGCCCTGGGAATCCCCCGCGGCACCCTCGAGGTCGGTTGTGTGGCCGATGTCACGGTGATCGATCCCGAGCTCAAATGGACTCTTGTTGCCTCCGCTCTCTCCTCCAAGAGCAAGAACACCCCCTTCGACGGCTGGAAAATGAAGGGTGCCGCCACACATACCCTTGTCGACGGCCGGATCGTCTTCCGCCGCGAGGCGTAGGATGGCAGCGGAAAAGCTCATGGATTACAAGTTGTTTCAGTGCATGCTTAACCCAACATCTCAAGGAACGGTGGACTCATGAAAGCAATTCTGGCTCTGGCTGACGGCAGAGTCTTTTACGGCAAGGCCCTGGGCACCTCCGGTGAAATCGCCGGCGAGGTCGTTTTCAACACCAGCATGACCGGATACCAGGAGATCCTCACCGACCCTTCCTATGCCGGCGAAATCGTCGCCATGACCTACCCGCAGATCGGCAACTACGGCATCAACCCCGAAGACGTTGAGTCGGGCAAGCCTCATCTCCGCGGATTCGTGGTCAAGGAAGCCTGCGAATTCCCCAGCAACTGGCGCTCGACCATGACCCTCGACGCCTATCTCAAGGAGAACGGCATCGTCGGCATCCAGGGGATCGACACCCGGGCGCTGGTTCGGCATATCCGCGACAAGGGGGCCCAGACCGGCATCATCTCTTCCCTCGACCTCGATCCGAAGAGCCTGGTGGCCAAGGCGCAAAAGGCGCCCTCCATCGTCGGTCGGGATCTCGTTCGCGAGGTGACCTGCAAACAGCCCTATCACTGGAACGAAGGACCCTGGGATCTCACCGAGGGGTACCGGGAATCAACGCTGGCCCCCGCCTACAAGGTCGTGGCTTACGATTTCGGCATCAAGCGCAATATTCTGCGCAACCTGGTCAACGCCGGCTGCGACGTCACCGTGGTTCCGGCCGACACCCCGGCCGAGGAGGTGCTGGCCATGAATCCCGACGGGGTCTTCCTCAGCAACGGTCCCGGGGACCCCGAGCCGATCGTCTACGCCCAGGAGAACATCCGCCGGATTCTCGGGAAAAAGCCGGTCTTCGGCATCTGCCTCGGGCATCAGCTCCTCTCCATCGCCCTGGGAGGGAAAACCTACAAACTCAAGTTCGGCCACCGCGGCGGCAATCAGCCGGTACGGCAAGGGGAGGGGCATGACGTGGAAATCACCGCCCAGAACCACGGCTTTGCCGTCGATGCCGCCTCGATGAGCAGCGACGCGGTCATGACCCATATCAACCTCAATGACAACACCGTTGAGGGGCTCACTCACCGGACCCTCCCGGCCTTCTCGGTACAATATCATCCCGAAGCGTCCCCCGGGCCCCACGATGCCCACTACCTGTTCGACCGCTTTATCGAAATGATGGAAAAGGAAAAACAGGGCAACAAATGACGGGTGACAGGTCTCGTCACCCCCTTGGATTTTTTCTTCTCAAAACCTTGTCACTCGTGACCCGTTCCTGAGGTTTCAATATGCCAAAACGTACCGACATAAAAAAGATTCTCATCATCGGCGCCGGCCCCATCATCATCGGTCAGGCCTGCGAATTCGACTATTCGGGGACCCAGGCCTGCAAGGCCCTCAAGGAGGAGGGATACACCGTCATTCTCCTCAACTCCAATCCGGCAACCATCATGACCGACCCCGAGTTTGCCGACCGCACCTATATCGAACCGGTCACCCCCGAGGTTCTGGCGCGGATCATCGAAAAAGAGCGTCCCGACGCCTTGCTCCCGACCCTCGGCGGACAGACCGCTCTCAACACCGCCGTTGCCGTCGCCAAGAACGGCACCCTGGAAAAGTTCGGTGTCGAATTGATCGGCGCCAAGCTTCCGGCCATCGAGATGGCCGAAGACCGCACCCTGTTCAAGGCGGCGATGGAGAGAATCGGGATCGCCGTCCCCCGTTCAGGACTTGCCCATAATTATCAGGAGGCGCTGGAGGTCGTCGAGTATGTCGGATACCCCGCCATCATTCGTCCTTCCTTTACCATGGGGGGGACCGGCGGCGGCATCGCCTACAACCGGGAGGAATACGAGGTCATGGCCATGGCCGGGATCGACGCCTCTCCGACGGACGAAATCCTGGTCGAGGAGTCGTTGATCGGCTGGAAGGAGTACGAACTGGAGGTCATGCGCGATCTGGCCGACAACGTGGTCATCATCTGCTCCATCGAGAACCTCGATCCGATGGGGGTGCATACGGGCGATTCGATCACCGTCGCCCCGGCCCAGACCCTGACCGACAAGGAATATCAGCTGCTGCGGGATGCCTCCCTCAAAATCATCCGTGAGATCGGCGTCGAGACCGGCGGCTCCAACATCCAGTTCGGCATCAACCCGCGGAACGGCCGGATGGTCGTAATCGAGATGAATCCCCGGGTCTCCCGCTCCTCGGCCCTTGCCTCCAAGGCCACAGGTTTTCCCATCGCCAAGATTGCCGCCAAGCTCTCGGTCGGCTACACCCTCGATGAGATTGCCAACGATATTACCCGGAAAACCTTTGCCGCCTTCGAGCCGACCATCGATTACGTGGTCACCAAGATCCCGCGCTTTACCTTTGAAAAATTCCCCCAGGCCGACGCCACCCTGACCACCCAGATGAAGTCCGTGGGCGAGGTAATGGCCATCGGCCGCACCTTCAAGGAAAGCTTTCAGAAGGCTCTGCGTTCCCTGGAGATCGGTTCCTACGGGCTGGAAAGCCGCCTCTTCGAAAGCCCCTCCGACTACCGTCGCGCCCTCAGCGAATCGGAGCAGGACCTGTTGCACTCCAAGCTGCGCATCCCCAACTGGGAGCGTCTCTGGTATCTGGCCGATGCCCTCCGCAGCGGCCTCTCCATCGACGAGATTTTCCAGATGACGGCAATCGACCCCTGGTTTTTGAACCACATCCGCCAGATCGTCGAGATGGAAGGTGTCCTTCACGCCAGCGCCGCCATGGTCGCCAGGGAAGGGACCGACCTGCGGGAACTCCTCCTCGACGCCAAGCAGGCCGGATTCTCCGACCGGCGCCTGGCCGCCCTTTGGGAGGTGACCGAGGAGGATGTCCGTCAGATTCGCCACCGCTGCGGCATCCGCCCGGTCTACAAAAGGGTCGACACCTGCGGTGCCGAATTCGAGGCCTTTACCCCCTACCTCTACTCCACCTACGAGACGGAGTGCGAGTCGGAGCCCTCCGACCGCAAAAAAATCATGATTCTCGGCGGCGGTCCGAACCGCATCGGCCAGGGGATCGAATTCGACTACTGCTGCGTGCACGGGGTCTTCGCTCTGGGCGAAGACGGCTACGAAACGATCATGGTCAACTGCAACCCGGAAACCGTTTCCACCGACTACGACACCTCCGATCGTCTCTACTTCGAGCCGCTGACCTTCGAGGATGTGCTCGAGATTGTCCAACTGGAGAAGCCCGTGGGGGTCATCGTCCAGTTCGGCGGCCAGACCCCCCTCAAGCTGGCTCTGGCCCTTGAAAAGGCCGGCGTCCCCATCATCGGCACTTCGCCCGACGCCATCGACCGCGCCGAGGACAGGGAACGTTTTCAGGCGCTTTTGCACAAGCTCGATCTCAAGCAGCCGGAAAACGGCATCGCCCGATCCTTTGAAGAGTCCGAAAAGATCGCCGCCCGCATCGGCTACCCCGTTGTGGTTCGCCCCTCCTACGTTCTCGGTGGCCGGGGGATGGAGATCGTCTACGATGCCGAGGCGCTGCGCAACTACATGAAATACGCCGTGCAGGCCTCTCCGGAGCACCCGATCCTCATCGACCGATTTCTCGACGAAGCGATCGAGGTCGATGTCGATGCCCTCTCCGACGGCCGCGAGGTGGTCATCGGCGGGATCATGCAGCATATCGAGGAGGCGGGGATTCATTCCGGCGATTCGGCCTGCGCTCTGCCGCCCTTCTCCCTTTCACCGGCCATCATTGCGGAAATCAAGCGTCAGACGGTGGCCCTGGCTCTGGAGCTGCAGGTCGTCGGGTTGATGAATATCCAGTATGCGGTCAAGGGGGAGGTGATCTACCTTCTCGAGGTGAACCCCCGCGCCAGCCGCACCGTCCCCTTTGTTTCCAAAGCCACCGGTCGCCCCCTGGCCAAGATCGCCGCCCGCGTCATGGCCGGCAAAACCTTGAGCGAACTCGGCATCTCCGGAGACATCGTCCCCAAGCATGTCTCCGTCAAAGAGTCGGTCTTTCCCTTCGTCAAGTTCCCGGGAGTCGATACCCTCCTCGGCCCGGAGATGAAATCGACGGGGGAGGTCATGGGGATCGACATGGATTTCGGCAAGGCCTTCGCCAAGGCCCAGCTCGGCGCCGGCGTCAAACTCCCCCTCTCCGGAAAGGTCTTCATCAGCATCAAGGATACGGACAAGAAACACATAGTCGAGTCGGCCAGAAAGCTCGTCGAGGCCGGCTTTGAAATCGTCGCCACCCGGGGGACGGCCAGTTTCCTCAATGAAAAGGGAGTGGCGGCGACAGCCATCAACAAGGTCAAGGAAGGGCGTCCCCACTGCGTCGACGCCATCAAGAGTCACGAGATCGCCATGGTCTTCAACACAACCTTCGGCGCCCTGTCCGTGGCCGATTCCTACTCGATACGGCGCTCCGCCCTGATGAACAATGTCGCCTACTTCACCACCGTCGCCGGCATGAAGGCGGCCGTCGACGGAATCCTGGCGATGCGCCGAGAAACGCTTGACGTAGTGCCCCTTCAAGAGTATTATCCGCAAAAATAAATGTCGTTTTCGAGGCTTCTTTTTCCGTGGAGCCACAACGAGATAATTTAGACGGATCGGGCGGGGAAACCCGCCCGATCAATTTTAGCTGAAGAGGAAAAGATTTATGTCCAGCTCGATTCCCATGACCCGTGAAGGCTATCAGCGCCTGCAGGAGGAACTCAAGCGGCGCGTCCGCGTTGATCGCCCCAAGGTTGTTCAAGACATAGCCGAAGCTCGGGCCCATGGTGACCTCTCTGAAAACGCCGAATACGACGCTGCCAAAGAAAGGCAGGGTTTTGTCGAGGGGCGCATCAAGGAGCTCAATGACAAGATTGCCCGGGCCCAGGTGATCAACCCGGCCGAACTCGATACCGACAAGGTGGTGTTCGGCGCCAAGGTCACCCTCTTCGATGTCGATTCCGGCACTGAAGTCACCTACCAGATCGTCGGCGAAGACGAGGCCGACCTCAAGGACGGCAAGATCTCGGTCACCTCCCCCGTCGGAAAAGCCCTGATCGGTCACCGCCTCGACGACGAAGTGCGGATAAAGGTCCCTTCCGGGCTGAAAGTCTATGAAGTCATCGACATCAAATACGAATAATTGATCGAAAGGAGATCAAAAATGAGCCAGAAAATCACCAAGGATATGACCTTTCACCAGATCCTGCAGATGAGTCCCGAAGTCGCCAAGGTCCTCGGCAAGTACAACCTCGGCTGTATCGGTTGCATGGGTGCCATGCGCGAAACCCTGGAACAGGGTGCCACCGCTCACGGCGTCGACGTCAATGACATCCTCCGCGATCTCAACGCCATATTCGGCGAATAAAGGGGAGGGGAGGTGCCCCTGACCCCATCCTACCTGCGCAGCCGCGAACTTTTAGCCACCCCCCTGGAGCAAATCCGGGGGGTCGGTCCGCGCATTCTCGAAAAACTTCGTCGACTCGGTCTCAGTACCGTTGAAGACGCCCTCTACACTCTCCCCTTCCGCTACGAAGACCGCAGACAGATCCGCAAGATCGCCGAGTTGCGCAATGGACTCCGCGAGGTTTTCTGCGGCGAAATCCTTGCGTCCGGCGAAGCCGTCACCCCCCGATCCCGCAAAAAAATCTTTGAAGTCATCGTCGGAGACGGTTCCGGACGGTTGTCCCTCAAGTGGTTTCATTACCGCAAGGAGTGGATGACAAAGCGCTTCTCCGTCGGCCAGAAGGCCGTTTTTATCGGTGAAGTTAAGTTCTTCGGCCCGATGCGCGAGGTCCACCACCCCGATGTGGAGCCATTGGGGGAGGGGGGGGGAGGCTGCGATCCGGCATCGGCCGACCCCTTAAGTTTCGGTCGTATCCTCCCCATTTACCCTCTGACCGAAGGGTTGAATCAGAAGGGAGTCCGCAAGATCTGGAAGGATCTGGTCGATCGTTTCGCCCCGGTCGCCGTCTCCCCCATCCCTCCCCGTTTTCTCGGCGCCCGCCGGTTGATCCCTCTGGGAGAAGCCCTGCAGCAGGTCCACTGGCCCGATGGACAGACTTCCCTCGAGGACCTTGAAGCCGGCCGCGATTCGGCCCGCCGGACCCTGGTTTACGACGAATTCTTCTTTCTCGAGCTCGGCCTCGCCCTGAAACGCCGCGGCATCGTACTGGAAAAGGGGATCCCCTTTCAGGTCACTCACCGCTACACCAAACCTCTGGCCGAACTTCTTCCCTATCGTCTCACCGATGCCCAGCGTCGGGTTCTGGGAGAGATCAAGCGCGACCTCATGGCGCCCCACCCCATGCACCGCCTGTTGCAGGGGGATGTCGGCAGCGGCAAAACCATCGTCGCCCTGATGAGCGCACTGCTGGCCATCGAAAACGAAACCCAGGTCGCCGTCGTCGCCCCCACCGAAATTCTTGTCGATCAGCACTTTCTTCAATTTGCCCACTGGCTCTCGGCGCTCGGTCTGAAGGCGGCGGTCCTCAAGGGATCGACGACCGCCAAAGCCCGCCGTCAGACTCTGGAGGATATCCGCAGCGGCGCGGTCAACCTGGTGGTCGGCACCCACGCCGTCCTCCAGGAAGGAGTGGAATTCAAGCGCCTTGGATTGGGGATCATCGACGAACAGCACCGCTTCGGAGTCCGGCAGAGAGGCGTCCTGCGTCACAAGGGGGAGGGGCCCCACATCCTTGTGATGACCGCCACACCCATTCCGCGCACCCTCTCTTTGACCCTCTATGGCGACCTGGCTCTCTCGGTCATCGACCAGTTGCCACCGGGCCGCACCCCCGTCGAAACCCGGATCATCGAGGAGAAAAACCGCTCGCAGGCCTACGCCCTCATCGACCGGGAACTGGCCGCAGGCCGCCAGGCCTATGTCGTTTACCCATTGGTTGAAGATTCGGAGAAAAGCGACCTCAAGGCGGCCAGTGAAGGTGCGGAATTCTTACAAAAAACCATATTCGCGGGACGCGTTGTCGGCCTGTTGCACGGCAGGATGAAGAGCGACGAGAAGGAGGGGGTGATGGCCGCCTTCAACCGCGGGGAGATCGATGTTCTGGTCTCGACGACGGTCATTGAAGTCGGGGTCGACGTCCCCAATGCTACGGTGATGATGATCGAGCACGGCGAACGCTTCGGTCTGGCTCAGCTCCACCAGTTGAGAGGACGGGTAGGGCGGGGAGCGGAAAAAAGTTATTGCCTGCTCATGCGCTCGCTCCAGTGCAGCGCGGAAGGTTCCCGGCGTTTGCAGGTCATGACCGAGACAAACGACGGTTTTCGCATCGCCGAGGCCGATCTGGAGATCCGGGGGCCGGGGGAGTTTCTCGGCACTCGCCAATCCGGCGTCCCCGATTTTCGTGTCGCCAATCTCCTCAGGGACGGAAGGATCCTCGAAGAGGCCAGAGAAGATGCCTTTTCCGTCGCCCAAAACCCTGAATTTCTTCGTGGCGATGACTTTGCCGATCTGCGTCAGGCCCTTCAGGACCGCTGGGGGAACCGCCTGGAGCTGGCCAGCATCGGCTGATTCCTTATGTTCAACTGCGTGTTATGACAGCATACCGAGTCGACATCGGGTTGCACTTGTCCAGATGTCTAATGACGACCGTGTTTTTTTTTGCTACGAGGGAGGCAACCGCGTACTCCTTTATACGAAAGGCAGGTGCAACCATGGCATGGCGCAATCGCTTGACCGGGCTGTTAATTCTTTTCACCTTGGGCTGCACTCCCATGATGTATGGTGTTTCGCTAGAAACCTGGGAAAGCCTCAATGAGGCTCAGCGTCTCGAAACAATCGACGGCTACAATCAGAGGCAGGTCGCCCTGCAGCAGGCCCGGGCCAAAGCGGCTCGATCGAGGGCGGCGGCCCTCGAGCTGCAGCGACAGCGCGAATCCGAAGAGGACCGGTTACGCCAGGTGCGGGTCGACGCCGTCTATCGCGGCGAAGGACATTACGGTGACCTGCTGAGAATTACCATTGCCGGAGGGGATCTGAATTTCTCCGGCAAACAGAGGCCTTACGATTCCCTGTCATTCAAGATTGCCGAAGGGGAAATCAAGAGCCTGCAGGTCACCGGCGATAAACGACGGCGGGCCACCCTCGTCGTCAGCTACCTGGATGGCACCCTGATCATCGACGATCCTTCGGCCAAAGGGAGGCGTCATGGTGGGATCAGGCTCGGTTATGATCCCTCTTGGGGGCAGGGCAAAACCTATACAGGGCTTGTCAGTGACGGACCGCTACGCCTCCGGGGAGCCGAGATCGCCATACAGATCGCCAGCCAACACCCACCGGTCGCAGAGAATAAACAACCCCAGATCATCATCATACAGAATCCGTCACCGCCGCAAACGATCATTGTCAGGGACCACTTGAGAAAACCCTCTGATCAGAGGATTATCGAAGTCAATAATCCTCCATCTAAGGACCCCCGGAGAAAATCCCCAATGGGGCCAGTGAACGCCGCCGATCCTTCCGCGGAGGTTGGAAAAGATCATCACCGCCCCGGAAGGGAGTTCCATTCCGGAGAAGAGAAACGCGAGGGGAAAGAAACCCGTATCGTAGAAAAGGGCGTTGGGCAGGAGAATCAACGCTCTCCCGGACAGACGGACCCTAGGCTGGACCCTCAGGGCCCGAGGCATGGGACCGGCCAATCGGAGTTTCTAGGTGGAAAGCCCCTCAAAGTCACTCTGCACCCGAGGGGGAAGGGGAAAGGATTGCGGGAAATCCTGAGGCCGATCGTCTTTGCGATTCGTGCGGGGGAGAACCTGCAAATTCCCCTGGAAAGTGAACAGGGGGCGACAAAACTCCTTCTGGTCGGCTATCAGGAGGGAGTCTTGTATGTCGACGGCGACCCCTCAAGGCGATGGAAGCAGAGCAAGGCGACCGCGCTGACATATGATGAAACGTGGACAAAGGGCCGCAGATACAAAATCTCCACAGAGGGACCCGCCAGAATGAGGGACTGCGAAATCTTCATCCAGGAAACCTCTGACTAATACCCGGACCAATAGGGAATTCTTTCGAGTCCGGTGGTTCCTTGAACCGCCGGACTTTTTGAACCCACGTTTCCCTCAAGCTCAAAATCCTAGTTTACATAATATATCTAGTAGGGTTTTCCCACAAATGAGAAAAACTAATGAAGGGGAGGGGAGGCAACCAGGGGGGTTGACAAAGATGGTCGTATTACATAAAATCACAAGAGAAATCCCCTGTTTCTGTGAGAGGTTACGGGCGGATTTGTTTAACCGAAGCCCGGAGCTGTAACTCTGGGCTTCGTCTTTTTGAGCCTCCCTGAGCTGTAACTCAGGGGGGCTTTTCTAATGAGGGCGGAACTGTAATTCCGGCATCTCTAATTAGAGAAAAGGCTACTTTCTGTCTGGATCATTTTCCTTGAGCATGAGATCGAGTTTCAATTCCTCGAGGGCCGTCATGTCCTCGTGAGGTTCGCAGCCTAAGTAATCATCCAAGTCGGTAAGACACCTGTTCAGGTAAAAGGAAAGATACCCGACGGGAAAATCACGTTCTCTGAGAAGCTCGCTTACCCTGTCGAACTGTTCAGCGTTGACGGTGATGGAAACTCGCTTTTTACCTTGCTTTGCCATGTTGGCCCCTTGTGTTGTGTAGGATGGATGTCAATATGCAGCACCTATGCAGCACCTGTCAAGATTATTCGAAGTAGGAGAGGGGGGGGTGACGCGATTTCGTAATACTACCAAGGAGGGCCGGGGAGTTACCGTAATACGGAAAAAGGGGTCTTCATGCCCTGGGCGTCCTGATCGGGTGAATTGGCCGACACTCCACCGGGAGACGCAGGCAGAACGGAACAAGCCAAGGTCGACGAGCGCTAAAATCTTGCGCTCGACCTTGGCTTATTCCTGCCAGCTAATCGCCTTCGGCTCTTGCTCCCCGTGGATCGTCTACCGTTCGTCGTATGGTTCGAGACGGTACAAATCACGGAGAGTGCCGACTTGACGAAGCACAGATCCATGAACAGGGCATACCATCCCTAAGTCGAAAGCTGTTTTCTCTCTGAAGTGGATACAGTTGGAGCACTTGTAAATTTTTTCGTTGTAATCAACCATGATTCCCTCCTTTTTTAGTATTACAGAAATACCGCTCAATTTGCTTGTAAGCCGCCGCACCCTGCAAAATAGTGTAGGAACCGTGGGGCGCTCTTTTCCTGAATCGTGAATACCCGCCTGTTTGCTTCTCTGCGAGTCTCCCAAGCCAACGAATAACAGTAGATTGACCGCCGTAGATTTCGCCGGTGTCCTGGTCAACATTGGCGGCCCCGTCCAGATCATCGAGGGGGATCTCCACCGGCTCAGGTTCCAAGCCGCGAGAGTTGCCCCAGAAGCGGCCGAAGCCGTGGTAGCCGTCGGGTATGGCCTTCTGTGCTTCTTTGTCCAGGTACTTGCAGAGATAGGAGCCCGTCCCCATGTCCCAGGTGATCCAATTGCGCTGATCCTGATGGAAGCGGAGGGCTTTAGCGTCTCCCGGGGAGGTAATCCGGCACCATGCCTCAGCCAGCTTGAGCCGGGTTTCTTCATCGGGGGGAACGGTCAGGAAAACGTGGTAGTGGGGGGCGTTTCGCTTCTGGAACTCCAGCAGCCAGAGATAGCCGACGCCGGGAATGATCCGCCGTACAGCAGTCAGCCAGGCGTTGAGATGTGCCTTTGATGTACGACCATCGACGGGCCATTGATCGTGATAGGTCAGGCCGAACTGTGAGACGAGAGCGGGAAAGGCGTTGACGGCCCGGAAGCGGAGCCGGCGGCGAGATCCTGCGGAGAAGGAACCGATCCAGGAGCCGGAGCGGTCAGGGGGAGTCTGGTCCGGATTTCCTTGACCTGGACGCTTTACACGAAGGGAAACGGGGAAGAGTTCAAGGCGATTCTGTTGAGATATGGAAGTAGTAACAAGCGGGGATTGCCCATGGGACGTTGCTCCTAACGGAGCACCTCCGACGCCGATACCGGCGACGGCCCGTTGTGCTTCAGTACGCCCGAGGGGATGCAACCCCCCGGGGCGATCTGTCGCACAACTCAGCGGAGGAGAGGAAGTTACCATCCGTAAGTCTCCCTGGAGAAGACTTCACAGAAGGCCAGCTGCGCAATGGTGGAACGCTGGAGAAGTTCAAGGCGATACTGGGAGGGGATCTTGCGAAGGTATCGAGCGGCCAGTTTTGACCGTTCGACATTGGTTAAGCTGTCGACGTAGAAATGGAGTTTTTCCAGTCGGGCCCGGACCTCAGCCGCGACACGTTCACCGGGAGTGGTCATGGCTGACCGCCCACGGATAACGGATTAAATCCTAGTTTACATAATATATCTTATCCGACGTAAAGTATGGGTTTCTCAGGTCCTCCGTTAAGGCCAAATCTTCCCGGGTTTGGGTGATGGCCGAGTGCCCTTCTCATGAGACCCGCAAGGAACAAAAAATCAAATCTCACCAAGAACCCTGGCCACGGCCAGGATTGGGCTCAATTCGCAGAGATCTCTTTCAGATTGACCTGAGTCGGAAAAACCTAGCCAGACCTACCCCTCACCCTGACCGAGAAAACCTCCTGGAGGGCAATTCTGGAGCCGAGGTTTATTTCTCGGAGAAAAGGTTTTTGTGTCTTGCAAGTTCTGCCCGTGACAATCTCGGGTCATGGGTTGCTAGGGAAGAAAACAAAAAAAGAGCCACGACTTTCGTCGTGGCTCTTTTTTTTCGTTGGTCGGGGCGAGAGGATTTGAACCTCCGACCCCGTGCACCCCATGCACGTGCGCTACCAGGCTGCGCTACGCCCCGTCAATCAACGAAGCCGGATTATCGTGTATCCGCGAGTGAATGTCAAGGGTAAATTAGGGGAAAATTTGGTCGACCTTGTTTTTAAAAATTGTTTAAATATCAAGAAGTTATAATTACTTATCCTTGGCGGCGATCAATGACCCGCTTTGCCTTTCCTTCATATCGCGGCATGGATGACGGTTCAACCAGTTTGACTCGCGCACCGACGCCCAGAGATGACGCCAGCCTCTTTTCCAGGTGATCGACAAAGGCCCGCTGCTTCTTCATCTCGTCGAAGAAAATCCGTTCGTTGACCTCGACCTGGACCTCCAGGGTATCCATCCCCCCTACCCTGTCGACGACCAGTTGATAGTGGGGTTCGCACCCTTCCACCTGAAAGAGGACTTCTTCGATCTGGGTCGGAAACACATTGACACCCTTGATGATCAGCATATCGTCGGAACGCCCCGAGGTTTTGCACATGCGCACATGGGTGCGGCCGCAGAGGCAGGGGGAATAATCGAGACAGGTAATATCCCTGGTGCGATAACGCACCATCGGAAAAGCCTCTTTTGTCAGGCTCGTCAGAACCAGTTCGCCGACGGAACCGGGAGGGAGGACTTCTCCGGTGTCCGGATCGATGATTTCCGGAATGAAGTGGTCCTCGAAGAGGTGCATACCGCACTGAAAGGAGCACTCACCGGCAATCCCCGGACCCATGACCTCGGACAGGCCGAAGTTATCCGTCGCCACGAGACCGAGGCGGTTTTGGATTTCGCGGCGCATCTCCTCGCTCCACGGTTCGGCGCCGAACAGGCCGACCCGCAGAGCCAGCTCCGCTGGATTGACGCCGAGGCGCTCCATCCGGTCGGCGATGGTCAGGGCGTAGGAGGGCGTACAGACCAGGGCGGTGGAGCGATAATCCTGCATGATCATGATCTGCTTGTCGGTGTTGCCGCTCGACATGGGGATGACTGAAGCCCCGATGCGCTCGGCTCCGTAATGAAGGCCGAAGGCACCGGTAAAGAGTCCATAACCGAAGGCGACATGAACGATGTCGTCTTCGGTGACGCCTGCGGCCGTCATGAAACGAGCTGCCAGCTCCGTCCAGGTCTGAAGGTCGTTACGGGTGTAGCCGACCACCGTCGGCTTCCCCGTGGTCCCCGAGGAGGAATGAATCCGTACCACCTGCCGCAGCGGCACGGCAAACATTCCGTAGGGGTAATTGAGGCGCAGATCCTCCTTGGTCGTAAAGGGGAAAAGGCTCAGGTCCTCCAGGGTTTGCAGATCCTTGCTGCCGAGCCCGATCTTTGCAAATTTATTCCGATAACACGGCACGCTATGGGATACCCGGTCGATGGTTTCCCGCAGCCGGGCCAACTGAAGAGCTTCGAGCTCCTCTCTTGCCATGCACTCGTTGACCGGATCCCAAATACGATCGGCGTGACGATCAATCTTCATGTTGTTTCTAGTATCCGTCATCTAAGGCACCGTTTTTGTATAGCTTTGCGTTTTAGACACGAAATACACTTCCCTACATGGAGTAAACCCGTTCCCCTTGCAGGACATTGATGCCGTTGGCCGTGAGCACCTTGATGGCCTCTTCGGGGTTGTCAAAACGGAAGATGATGACGGCATTTTCCCCGCAGCGTTCAACGAAGGCATACATATATTCGACATTGACCTTGCCACGGTCGAGGACCTGGAGAATTCCGTAAAGGCCCATGGGACGATCGGGAACCTCGACGGCGACAACTTCGGTCTTGTTGACGGTAAAGCCCTGATCTTTGAGAGCGGTCTTGGCTTCGTCGGTCTTATCGACAATCAGGCGAAGAATGCCGAAATCAGAGGTGTCCGCCAGGGAGAGTGCCCTGATGTTGATTCCGGCTGAGCCGAGCGCATGGGTTACGTCGGCGAGTCGGCCGCTCTTGTTCTCGATAAAAATGGAAATCTGTTCGACTTTCATGGTCCCTCCGTCGAGCAATGAATTTGTAGAATTTACTTACCCCGTCGGTCGATGACCCGCTGGGCCTTCCCTTCGCTGCGGGCAATGGTCTTGGGCTCCACCAATCGCACCTTGCAGCTGATCCCCAGCAGATCCTTGATTTCTTTGCGGATCCGCTGGGTGAGGTCCTGCAGTACCTTGATTTCATCGGAGAAGGTTTTTTCATTGACCTCGACCTGGATTTCCAGTGTATCGAGGTTCTCCTCGCGGTCGACGAGGAGCTGATAGTGGGGCTCGACGCCCTCGATGTTGACGAGCACGCTCTCGATCTGCGAGGGGAAGATGTTGACTCCGCGGATGATGAGCATGTCGTCGGTGCGGCCGCTCATCCGTGCGAGGCGGATGTGGGTGCGGCCACAGACGCAGGGTTCGGTGATCAGGCGGGTGATGTCCCTGGTCCGGTATCGGATCATGGGGATCCCCTCCTTGGTGATGGTGGTGATCACCAGTTCACCCTGCTCTCCGTGAGGGAGGATCTCACCGGTATCGGGATTGATGATTTCGGGGATGAAATGATCTTCCCAGATATGCAGACCGTGCTGGGCTTCGATACACTCGATGCCGACGCCGGGGCCGAGAATTTCTGAAAGACCGTAGATGTCGATTGCCTTGATGTTGAGCTTGGCCTCAATCTCCCGACGAATCGACTCGGTCCAGGGCTCGGCGCCGAAGATGCCGACCCGCAGCTTGAGATCGCGAAAATCGACCCCCTCTTCCGCGGCGGCCTCGGCCAGATAGAGACTGTAGGAGGGAGTACAGGTCAGCACCGTGGACCCGAAATCCTGCATGATCATGATCTGTTTTTTGGTGTTTCCCCCCGACATGGGAATGACCGAAGCGCCGAGCTTCTCGGCGCCGTAATGAGCGCCGAGCCCCCCGGTAAAGAGGCCATAGCCGTAAGCATTGTGGATGACGTCTCCCCTGTGAGCTCCGGCAGCGACGAAGGAACGGGCCATCAGTTCGGCCCACATCTCGATGTCACGACGGGTATAGCCGACGACTGTCGGTTTACCCGTCGTCCCCGAGGAGGCATGGATGCGGACGATGTCCTCGAGAGGGACGGCGAACAGTCCGTAGGGATAGTTGTCCCGCATGTCCTGCTTCAGGGTGAAGGGGAGGCGGCGCAGGTCGTCGAGGGATTTAATGTCGTCGGGGGTGATTTTGGCCCGGCGAAAGTTTTCCTGATAAAAAGGAACGGTTGCATAGACGCGCTGCAGGGTCTGCTGCAACCGTTTGAGCTGCAGCGCGGCAATGGCCTCCCGGGGGAGCGTTTCAAATTCGGCATTCCATAACATGGCGTTCTCCAGCGAGGGGAAAAGGGCCTGGCTGCACCCCGCGACGGGTTATTTCAGGAATTTCGGCCGAGATCGAAGGCCTTGATATTCTCGGCAACAAACCGCGGCGGAACCATCCTGCTGATCGCCTCGTGCCAAAGCTTATCATCGATATCCATGGTATTGGCCAGGGCACCGAGGAGGACGGTATTGACGGTACGGGCATTCCCGGATTTGAGTGCCAGATCGAGTCCGTTGACCAACCTGGTATCGGGAAAACTCGCGGCGATCTTTTTCGGGATGTCGGCGGGGTAGGTTTCCTGGCCCAGGGCGACGGAAGGGGGAAGGACCTTGAGGTCGTTGACGACCACCTTCCCGCCCTTGCGAAGGAGCGGAAGGTAGCGGTAGGTCTCGAGGAGTTCGAAGCCGAAGAGGATATCGGCCTCCCCTTCGGGGATGATGGCCGAATAAACCTTTGCTCCGTAGCGGACATGGGAAACAACGCTGCCGCCCCGCTGGGCCATGCCGTGAACCTCGGCCTTCTTCACGTCACTCCCCGAGAGCATCAGCACTTCGGAAAGTATTTCGCTGGCCAGCAGGGTGCCCTGTCCGCCGACTCCGACCAGTAGAATGTTGGTGACTTTATTCGCCATGACAGACTCCAAATGCTCCGAATTTGCATACCTGTTCACAGACCCCGCAGCCGACGCAGAGGAGACGATTGACCTGGGCCTGTCCCTTCGGTCCGGCCTGGGGATTCCATTCGATGGCCGGACAGCCGAGCTTGAGGCAGGCTTTACAGGCGGTGCATTTGTCGGCATCGACGTACAGGGGGGACTTGCGCTCGATCACATCGCGTTTGATCAGCATGCACGGGCGGCGGGTAATGATGACCGAAACTTCGGGACGGTTCATCTCCTCGCGGATCGTGTCGCGGGTCTTGTCCAGCTCGTAGGGGTCGATAACCTGGACATGTTTGACACCGGTGGCCTGCACGAGTTTTTCCAGGTCGATCTCGTAGGCCTCTTCCCCCATTAGGGTAAAACCCGAACCGGGGTTTTCCTGACGTCCGGTCATGCCGGTGATGCGGTTGTCGAGGATGATGACCGTGGCCGTCGACTTGTTGTAAACCATGTCGATCAGACCGTTGATCCCCGTATGCAAAAAGGTGGAGTCGCCGATGACCGCAACGACTTTTTTCTGGTCCTCGGGGCTGAGGACCTTGCTGATCCCCGTAGCGTTCCCGATGCTGGCCCCCATGCAGACGCAGGTATCCATGGCCGACAGCGGCGGCATGAAGCCGAGGGTGTAACAGCCGATATCCCCGGAAACAAAGGCCTTCAGGCGGTTCAGAGCAAGAAAGACACCGCGGTGCGGACAACCGGGACACATGTTGGGGGGACGATTGGGGAGAGTCTCCTGATGGGTGAAAGACTGGGATATCCCCTCTCCCGAGAGCCCCATCTTCACTCGGCCTGGAGTCAGTTCGCCACAGATGGAGAACAATTCTTTCCCCTTGACGGCGATCCCCATGGCGCGGACCTGCTCTTCAATAAAAGGATCGAGTTCTTCGATCACATACAGCGTCTTGAAGCGGGCTGCGAACTCGCGGATCAGGCGCTTAGGGAGGGGATAAACCATCCCGAGCTTGAGTATGCTGGCGTCCGGAAGAATTTCCCTGGCATATTGATAGGACACTCCGGAGGTGATGACCCCCACGTCTCCTGTCCCCTCTTCGATGCGGTTGAATCCCTGGTCGCAGGCCCATTCCTCCATGAGGAGCAGCCGCTCCTCAACCACTTTGTGCCGCAGTCGGGCATTCCCCGGAAGCATGACGAACTTGGGAGGATTTCGCTCCAGGGAGGGTTCGGGAAGGCTCTGGACCGGGGAGCCCAGAACGACAATTGACTTGGAGTGGGAAATTCGCGTCGTCGTCCGCAGGAAAACGGGGGTGTCAAAGGTTTCGCTGACCTCGAATGCCAGGCGGGTAAAGTCGAGAGCTTCCTGGCTGTCGGACGGCTCGAACATGGGAATTTTGGCGAATTTGGCGTAGTTGCGGTTATCCTGTTCGTTCTGCGAGGAATGGAGTTCCGGATCGTCTGCGGTTACCAGCACAAGTCCGCCGCGAACACCGGTGTAAGAAAGGGTAAAAAGGGGGTCGGCAGCAACGTTGACACCCACATGCTTCATGGTCACCAGTGCCCGGGCCCCGCCGAAACAGGCGCCGATACCAACCTCCAGCGCCACCTTTTCGTTGGGCGCCCAGGAGGCGTTGATGACAGGGTACTTTACGATGTTTTCAAGGATTTCGGTGCTCGGTGTCCCGGGATAGGCCGAGGCGACCTTGACTCCCGCCTCGAAAGCCCCGCGGGCAATGGCCTCGTTTCCGGAGAGGATGGCTTTGTCCATTTGCTACCTTTCTTTTACTGCAATTTGAGCCGGATTGGTCCGCGGCCGTCGTTGAGACACAATAGTTTGAAGGCCTTGAATATAGAGGAATCGTTCAGGGGATGTCAATCGCTTCGCCCTGCTCTCCGGCGGCGGAGAGCAGAACTCCCTCCAGAAGCCCGGAATCGATGGCGACGAGTTCGTTGCGGTGAAAAGTGTCGAGGATCGCCAGGACCGACAGAAGGCCGGGGACGATCAGGTCCCCCCTCCCCTTCTCCATTCCCGGCAGATCTTCCCGCTGCTGCGGGGACAACTCTGAAAGGTGATCCAGCAAAGGCAAAAGATCCTTTCGGGGGAGATGCAGATTATTGATCCGCCCTCGATCATATTCGGTCATCTCAAGAAGGAGAGCCGCCAGGGTGGTGACGGTGCCTGCGGTTCCGACGATACGACACCCCTCGGAAAGGACCGTTTCCTCCTCCCCGGCGTCCCGGAGATCGCTTCGAAGCCGACGGAGTATCTCCTGGATGTGCTCCTTTTGTCCGGCCTCATCCGGCCATTGTTCACAGAGGGAGACGATGCCGAGAGGATAGCTCTTTTGAAAGAGGACCTTCCCGTCCTGCCAGAGAATAAATTCCGTACTCCCCCCGCCGAGATCGAAAATCAGGCAACTCTCCGGGCGGGGATCGAGGTCGGCGAGAACACCGAGAGCGCTGAGCCGTGCTTCCTCTTCCCCGTCGATGATTTCCAGGAAGATGCCGGTTCGGGAACGGACCAGTTCGGCGAAGGCCCCTCCATTGACTGCCCTGCGCAACGCCTCGGTCCCCACTGCCCGGCACCGGGAGACACCGGTCTCCGAAACAATGGCCGCCATCGCCTCCAATGCAAAAAGGGTCCGCTCGACAGCTGCCGGAGCGAGACCCTTTTCTGCCGTTGCCCCACCTCCCAGTCGCGTGATGGCCCGATGGTATCGATGGGGAACGACCCGGCCGTTTTCCAGGTGACCGAGCAAAAGCCTGACGGTGTTCGAGCCGACGTCGATGGCCGCCTGCATTTACTTGAGCCCGACGAGGGCCTTGGAGACGTTGTAGGTATGGTCTCCGATCTTCTCGAAATTGTGGAGCATGTCGATATAGATGAGCCCGGGGAGAACCGCACACTCTCCGGTGTTCAGGCGGGAGATATGATTGTCCTTCAAGGCTCCCTCCAACTGGTCGATCGCCTCTTCCAGGACCTCCGCTTTCGGGCCGACGGAGGTGTCACGGCGGTCCATGGCGCTGAGAATGAAGCTGAGGAATTCCCTTGTCTTTGCGGACAATTCCTCTATTTCGACGTTGGCTATCTCGGAAAAGATCACCTTCTGGTTTTTCCGGCGCAGGCCGAGTCGCCAAAGATTCTCACAGTGGTCCCCGACCCGTTCGAGGTCGTTGACCATATGCATCATCGAAGCGATGTCCCGCGAGGTTTCCTGGGTGATCGATTTTTGCGAAAGGGCCACCAGAAAGTCGGTGATCTCTTTCTGAAGCATGTCGACCATCTCCTCTTTCTTCTCCAGAAGAGATATCCTCTTGTCATCCAGATCCCGCAGAAAAAGCGAGGTCTCCTCAAGCATTTCCAGAGAGATCTGCGCCATGCGCTTGGTTTCGGCACGGGCCTGCCCCAAAGCAATAGGCGGAGTGTTGAGGACCCGGTTGTCGATGAACTTGAGGTGAAATTCCATTTCCGTTTCACGACCGGGGATCAGCATCGTGGCCAACTTGGCCAAAATTCCGACAAAGGGGAGAAAGACGAGGGTGTTGATGATGTTGAACAGCGAGTGGGTATTGGCGATATGCCGGGCAATGAACGGTTTGTCTCCCAGCGCGGCGCCATAGGTCGCCATCTGCTGCTGGGTTTGAATCACGAAGTCGGGATTTCCCGGGGTGATGGACGTCACCACCTTGAGAAAGTAAGGCAACAGTATCAGCATGTAGGCGACGCCGATAAAATTGAAGAGGAAGTGGGCCAGGGCCGTCCGCCGCGCGGCGACGTTGGTCCCGATGGCGGCAAGATTGGCCGTGATCGTGGTGCCGATGTTTTCCCCGAGAATCAGGGCCACACTGGCCTCGAAACTCACCAGGCCGGAACTGGCCAGCGCCAGGGTAATTCCGATGGTGGCGCTGCTGCTTTGAACAATCACCGTCATGACGGCCCCGATAAGGACGCCGAGAAGGTGGTTGTCGCCGACCAGGGTGAAGAACTGACGAAATTCCTCACTCCCCTTCACCGGATCGAAGGCCTCTTTCATGGTCGAGAGGCCGAAAAAAAGGATGCCGAAACCGAGAAGAATTTCCCCGAGATACACCCAGTTGCGATTGCGGGCAAAAAGCTTGAACGCAGCGCCGATACCGATGGCCGGCAAGGCGTATTTGGTGATTTTGAAAGCGATCAGTTGCGCCGTGACGGTCGTTCCGATGTTGGCCCCGAGAACGACACCGATCGACTGCACCAGGGACATCAGGCCGGCATTGACAAAGCCGACCACCATGACTGTCGTTGCGCTGGACGACTGGATGATCGCCGTGACCGCCAGGCCGACCAGGGTGCCGATAATGCGGTTGTTGGTCAGAGCCGCAAGAATCTTGCGCATCCGGTCGCCGGCGACCTTCTGCAACCCCTCGGACATGATCTTCATGCCGAAGAGAAAAAGTCCCAGACCGCCCATCAGCCCGAAGATGAGCTTCTGATTCAACAGAATTGTCAGCATGTTGCACTCCTGCACCACCGAAACGTCTCGGTGTAATTGACCCATCACACAAGGATTAATGCGGGTGGACTATAGAGGATGGATCACTTTTTTTCAACGGAAAAGGGGAAGGTAAAATCCGCTGCGCCGGAAGAAGGAGTTTCCGGACGATATATCCTTAGCTGAAAACTCCTTTTCTGGCTGAGATCCACAGGAAAATAAAGAAGGCCAGAAATCCGCCCATGGGGAAGGACAGGGCCGGCGGGAAGGGCCCGGGTGAGGGTTTCTGCGGGATGGTTTTCCGCATAATAGGGGAGGGAGCTGTTGAAAGTGTTGAAGGCGCTGAATTTTTCGCGATCCTCAAGGTAGTAGAAGCCAACATACGGGTAAGGAATAAGATATTCCGAGTCCCTGGCGACGGCCGTACCGACTTCGGCAACCGTCATCGGGCGGTATTGGTTCCCCTTGTCGTCGACAAGGACAAACGACGAGAGGGGAAGGGTGATTTCCCGGCTGCTGCGATTTTCAATGACGAAGTTAAAGGAAGTAATGTTGTCTGCCGTACGATAAGGAGCAACTTCCAGATCCTCCACCCGGGCGGTAACGGAAATGCCGTCCCGGGTTTCGGTGAGGGAATTGTCCGCTGAATTTATTTTTGCTGTACCGGTAGCCTGGGGAATGATGGCAATGCCGCACCCGCCCAATACGATGGATGCACAAACAACCGCGAGCAGTTTAACCATTGGATCCCTCCTTATGCCGGTTGGCAATCATTCAGGTCTTCTTTTCGGAAGCCCAGAGAATCATCTTGCGGTATTCGTCGCTGTTTTCCCGGATTCTCTGACTGAAGATCCGGATGATGTTACGCATGAGCTTGAGAGCGAGTTTCGGATGGCTTTCGCAAAGGGCATCGAAATCAGCCTTTTTGATCCCCAGCAACTGGGCATCTTCGGCGACTCGGGCCGTCGCCGAGCGGGGAGCACTATCGAGGACAGCCATCTCGCCGAAGACATCTTCCGGTCCGAGGATCACCAGGGTTTTTTCCTCCCCTTCGGCAATCATTTTGGAGATCTGCACCGTCCCCTGCTTGACGAGAAAAAGAGATTCCCCGGACATGTTCTCCAGAAAGACCGTTGTTCCTTCGGCCATCTTTCTTTCCTTGAAGATGGCCGACAATACGGCAATTTCGCCTGGCTCCATATCCCGAAACAAGGAAGAGCCGGTCAAGGATTCGAAATTGACCTTGGATGCGTTGGTCATCGGTAGTCCTGGTCCATTTTAAGGGGGAGTGTCTCTGTTTCCCAGGGGTTTTCGTAGAGAGCGAGCTCAACTCTCCGGAGCTTCTCAACGGGCTGATTTCCCCCGGGAACGTCCCCGGCCCCGAACCCGATGAGGTAGTAGTCCAATCCCATTTGATAGCGCTCCTGCAGGTAATCGGCTACAGCCTTGGCCCGCATCATGGAAATTTCAACATTGGTTTCCATCTCCCCGTCCGGACTGGCAAAACCCTCCAGGCGCACCAGGAATTTGTAAAGATCGACCTGGCGCAATTGCGGAACCAGCTTGTCGATGGCACTCCTGGCGGATTCTTTCAAGGCTGCGGAGCCGATATCAAAATAAACCACCCCGACAACATCGCGGCTGGCAAGAAAATTCTCTGCCTGGCCCGAAACGGACTCCGCCTGGAGTCCTGAGGCGGTTGTCAGAGAGAATACCACAAAAAAGATAGCGACAAGCTTCACGTTAAGGCTCCTCTTTGGGCAGGAGGATGAGAACTTCTACCCGGCGATTGGCAATGCGCCCCTCCGGGGTGGCATTGCTGGACATGGGTTCGCGTTCTCCAAACCCCTTGACAAAAACCCTTGAGGGATCGAATCCGTTGTGAACCACCAGGTAGGTTCCGAGGGAAATGGCCCGTTTCAGGGAGAGTTTCTCGTTGTAGGATTCGGAGGCGATGCTGTCGGTGTGTCCATCGATCCTGATGACAAACCACTTGTTTTCGTTGCGCAACTGTTCGGCCACTTCGGAGATGGCCCGTTTCCCCTCTTCGGAAAGACTCCACTGATCGTAGCCGTAGGTCAGCTCGGAAAGACGGAATTTGCGGTAAACAACGGTACGGATCGGTTCCTCTGCGGTTCCCGGCCCGGGGCCGGCGATCGCGGCAGGTTGATGCAAATCGTTGTCAGGAATGACGAGTCTTTCCTCCGGTGTGAGGATCACCTCGGCAACCGGGAGATCGACGGGAACCTCAAGTTTGCTCATGGATACCGGGATCAAGGGCGATTGCTTGGCGATGAGGGGTGTCAGGGTTTTCACCTTGACCACCCTGACCGGTTCCTTGGCTTCATCTTCGGCAGCCAAGTCGACGGCCTCGACAATTTTCGGAATCGGTTTCTGATAGGTACCGATTCCCTGACAGGTCGAAAAACCGACCAGGACACGCCAGTCGGGACTGCCGTCGCTGAACCCCATCCCACCACCGACATTGAGGGTCAGGTGGGGGGAAATAAAATACTGCAATCCGGCGAGAGCCTCCCGGGCGTCAGGGGCGCCCTTGACTTTTTCTGTCAGCGCTTCCCCTTCAATGACCAATCTGAGGCGCGCTGTGGGTGAAAACTCTATCCCCCCTCCGAAAACATACTGGTCTTCAAACTGGGTCAGACTCGCGGAAGGCTGCTCATTGAACACAGCACCGCCGTTCAGGTGAATGCCGAATCGCCCTGGCTTGAGGCTGGCGATCAGTCGGGTCGAAAGGCTGTTGAGCCCGTCGGCGGAAGGATCGTCGGATACGATTTTGCGGGCCTGCCCGTCAATGGCGAGCTTGAAGGGGGCAGAACGTCTGCCAATAAGGCGCAATTTCATGCCGATATTGGCAAAACCGCGGTTGCCCTGATCCTCATCGCCGTTAAAAAGAAGGTTTGGATAGGAACCGTAAGCCTCAAGAAAACTGCCGAGGCCAAGGGTCAATGATACAGGGAGGGTCGTACTGTCGCCCGAATCGACTGCGGCATGATCCGTCCATATTCCAAGACAAATATTTCCGGCATTGAGCGTTTCGGCTGTTGGCTGGGTGAAGAGGCCGGTGTCGCCATAGGGAGTGGGAACGGCGGAAACACCACCGGCGCAGGTCAGGACAAGCCCCCAGGCCAAAATGAATGACAGACTCTGTTTCATGAACGTCCTTCCTGCCGGTAGGGAAGATATTTTCCCGGCGTGGCAGTAAAAGCGGAAATCGACCGATTTGGTGGGACTATTAGCATCTAAGACATGGAAAATCAACGAACTTGTTCAATCAGCGAGGGGGTATTGATCCCGGCTGAACAAAAAGAACCGAACCAACTCTGTTATTTGACTGCCTGGGCAGCGTCCATTGGAGAAGATTCGGGGAAAATCCGGGCAGGATATCGGGGCGCAGCTCTGTTATGCGGGGCGACAGGTGCGACTCCGAGCCTTTTCTTCCTATTGCAATCAATTAACGTGCCAAATTAGCGAGAGAGGGCTGGCGAGTGAAGCTCGGAAGGATCGAGATTTCGGAAGGGGGCAATAAGCACAAGGACCACCTTCGGTTCGTCAAATAAAACCGAAAGGTGGGGATGGCCAAGGGAAGGTAGGGAAAATACGAAATTAATTTTTCGCGTCGACCCGCTCGCGCAACTCCTTGCCGACTTTGAAAAAGGGGAGTTTTTTCGGATTGACCTGAATGACTTCCCCGGTTTTCGGATTGCGGCCCATATAGGCCTTGTAATCTTTGACGACAAAACTGCCAAATCCACGAATTTCGATGCGCCCGCCCCGGATCAGTTCACTGCTCAGGGAATCGAAGATAATATTGACGATTTCCTCGGATTTTTTGAATGTCAGGTTCTTTTCGTTGGCCAGGGCCTCTACTAGTTCCGATTTGTTCATGTGTCCTCCAGGGAAGTTTCAACTCGCTCGAAATCTCCGGACTTCGCCAGGCATCCGACAACGGGGCCGCAAAGTGTGCCATTAACGACTCGGCACTAGGACTAATATACTTGGGGTGAGCGAGGTGTCAATAGAGGGGCAATGAGTTTTCGGCTACTTACGAAAGTTAGGCAATTCGGTGGCGGTCGAGGAGTCGGGACCCTTCCTCCTTGAGAATTGCATCGAGGGTGGGGTCGGCGAGGGTTTTTGTCAACAGAGAAAGCCCTTCCTTCTTCCAACCCTTGGCCAGATAAGCCTGGGCAATGCGTAGCGCCCACCGAGGGTTTCCAGGTTCCTGGCGAAGAGCCCCCTTGAAGGACTCCAGGGCCTTGTCGATGTTCATCCCATGACGCAGGGAGAACTCCGCCAGGTGGACATTGATCCCCGAACACCCTCCGGCGGGGAGCGTCTCCAGAAGCGCTTCGACCTCGGCAATACGCCCTTTCTTCTCCAGAAGAGAAGCAACGGCGAGAATCGTATCCCCTTCGCAGCCATGGTTCACACTGCTCAAGCCGTGCTGCAATGCCGCCTCAAGGTCGCCGCGCCGGGCGCAGACAATCATCATTCGACCATGGCTAAAACCCGGTGCGATTCCCCCTTCGAGCATGGCGGCAAGTATTTTCTCAGCCTCCAGATCCTGCTCTCCGGCCAGAAGAACCCCGACAAGTGCCTCCCTGGCCAGGGTCAACTCGGGATTAAGTTCGATACTCCGTTTCAGATCCTCACAGGCCTCTTCGCCCCTGCCAAGTCTGCCGAGAAGGGAACCCCGTTCAAAATAAAAGAGATCGTCCCTGGCCCCTGCGGGTACGAGTTCGAAAAACTCCAGGGCCCTGTCATCCTCCCCTTCATGGGCCGCCAGGAAGGCGTCAAGAAACGACCCGGAGAGCCTTTGGTATCGCGCCGCCAGTTCCGGAGGGTATCCGCAGAGAACCAGATCAAGGCGGACGGAGGCATCGCTGACGAGACCGGCCCTCTCCGAAGGAGTAGGTGCACAGTCCGTCGAAGAACATCCTGAGGTGCAGGGATGCGCCGGTACAGCCTGGGGGAGGTCGGAGGCCGTTGGGTCCATTTGCAGGGCCGCTTGGCGGATTCGCAAGACGAGGTCGGCGCTGCGGGCCTGACTGCTCGCCAGGGCAAAATGCTCGGCGGCGCGTTCGCCGTCGCCAGCCCTCAGGCAGGCCTCTCCCTCCGACAGATTGACGGCTGCCAGTTCGTCACCGGCCTGGGTCAGCAGGAGTTCGAGTTCGGCAAGTTCTGATTCGCCGAAACCGGCACGGTCCAGGGAGTGGCCGATAGCCAGGGCATCGGCCAGGCGCCGCTGATCCAGAGCTCGACGAAGGGTGGACAGGGGTTCGGTTTTTCCGAAGATTCGACTTAAAAAACTCATGGCTTTGATCTCAAATTATCGTGAAGGGAGAGAGGGTCCAGATGACCTTGGCATTCCCGTCGCCCGTGTTGTCCCAGCGATGGGGAAGATGCGACTTGAAGGAAAGGCTGTCGCCGTTATTGAGGATGTGAACCTCGCCGGCAATTTCCACCCGGATTTGACCTTCCAGAACGTAGATCAACTCGTCCCCCGGATGATACATGTTTTGTTCACCGCTAGTTCCCCCCTTTTGCACAGTGCAGAAAAAAGAGGTGAACTGAGGATCCCGCAATCCCGAAGTGAAGGACTCCGTCCGCATGTTGCGGTCATCGTCGTATACGGTTTTGTCGCGATGCCCAGGGGAGGAAAAGACCACTTCGTGGGTGGTACTGACTTCCTCGATGAAATAATTGATGCTCTTGCCGAAAACGCCGGCAAGTTTCATGAGAATTTCCACGGACGGTATGGTCAGTCCCCGTTCGATGCGGGAGATCATATTGGATGAGACATGGGATTTCTCGGCCAGCGCCTGAATGGTCATGTCCGTCTTGAGGCGAATGCTTTTGAGCTTTTTCCCCACGATCTTTTTTATCTTCATCAAAAACTCTCCGGATAGAAGCAGCCGTCCTGGATTATTGGGCTAAATCGGGGGCCGGGGAAACAACCCACATAACCGTCGTCTGTCCATGGGCCAGGTTCTTCCAACTGTGTTTCAGCGAGGCCTTGAAGGTCAGGGAGTCCCCTTCTTCAAGGAGATACCCTTCGCCCTCGATGACAAACTCCATTCGCCCCTTGAGGATCAATGCGAACTCCTCTCCGGTATGAACCATCCCCCCCTCCCCGCTGTCGCATCCCTCTTCCAGTGTGTCATAAAAGACGGCAAAACTGGGATCGCGGATCCCCTGGGTCAGGCTGGTGATCTGATGCTTGTCCTCAAAAAAGAAGATCGGTTCCCCCATCCCCTTGCGGGTGTGGATGACCGTTGTCCCCTTCTCCGCCTCCTCGACAAAGTAATTGATGCTCATGCCGAAAGCATCCGCCAGTTTCATGAGAATTTCGACGGACGGAATGGTCAATCCCCGTTCGATGCGGGAGATCATGTTTGAGGAAACCCTTGATCTTTCGGAAAGTTCCTGAATGGTCATATCGTTTTTAAGACGGGTGGCCTTGAGCTTTTTGCCGATCAGTTTCTTAACCATCAGTTACCTGCCTTTTTGCTATTTTTGCTAAAATGAGATGCTGTTCTATCATTGCCGGGGAGACCTGTCAACCTAATATGAGAATTTCCGACCCCAAATGGTAATTCATGAGAGGGCCGAGTTGTCAACCTGTTATTCAAGGAGGTTGACAACTCGGCCGTTATCCCTATAATCGGTGAGCGAATCTTCAACTTTTTCGGAGCAGATCATGAATAAACTGGCAACAAATCTGGCCGACCGGGTTCTCGGAGGGGAAACGCCGACCCCGGAGGAGGCCCTGGCCATCCTGCAGGCGCGGGGTTCCGACCTCACCCTCTTTCTGGCCGGGGCCCATCGGATCCGCGAAAACTTCTTTGGCAGCAGGATTGAACTCTGCTCCATCATCAGCGCCAAATCGGGGCGCTGTGCCGAAAACTGCGCCTTTTGCGCCCAGTCTTCCCATCACCAGACCGCCGCTCCGGTTTATCCCCTGAAGTCGAGAAAGGAGATGCTCGAGGGCGCCCGACGGGCGGAGATCGAGGGGTCCCATTGCTACGGCATTGTCACCAGCGGGACCCGGATCTCCAGCAACGAGGAGATGGCGACCATTCTGGAGGCGATTGCCGAGATCAGGGCCACCACGAGCATCGAACCGTCGGCTTCCCTGGGGATCCTCGACGAACCGACCGCCCGGGCCCTGGCCGGCGCCGGTTGCGCGACCTATCACCACAACCTGGAGACGGCACGCTCGTTTTTCCCGAACATATGCAACACCCACGACTACGAAGACGATGTCCGAACGGTCCGGCTTGCCAGGAAGGCCGGGATGAAGGTCTGCTGCGGCGGGATCTTCGGTCTCGGCGAATCGCTGGAGCAACGGGTGGAATTGGCCCTTACCGTTCGCGATCTCGATGTCGACTCGGTCCCTTTGAATTTTCTCAATCCCGTCGCCGGCACCCCCCTGCAGGACATGAACGACCTTGCTCCTCTCGATTGTCTTCGCATCATCGCCCTCTTCCGCTACCTCCTCCCGGAAAAGCGGATCAGCGTCTGCGGCGGCCGAGAGAAGAACCTGCGCGATTTCCAGTCATGGATCTTCATGGCCGGAGCCAGCGGCACCATGATCGGCAACTATTTGACCACCACCGGTCGCGATCGCCAGGCAGACCTGCAGATGTTCAGCGACGGGGAGGTTGTCATCGATGCCTGCTGCTGAGCCGAAACATCCCCGGGGCGTCTTTGTCACCGGAACAGACACGGGGGTCGGCAAAACCCAGGTGTCGGCAGCCCTGAGCCGCTACCTCCAGGGACGGGGAGTCGATGTCGGGGTCATGAAACCGGTGGAAAGCGGAGTCGCAGACCCCGGGGAACTCGGCGAAGATGCCCGGCTGCTGCAGTGGGCCGCCCGAAGTGATGATCCCCGGGACCTCATCTCTCCCTATCGATTGCGGCAACCGCTGGCACCGTCCCTGGCCGCCCGCAACGAAAAGGTCCACATCGATTTCGCCCATCTGAAGCAGACCGCGGCACTCCTTTCCGACAAGCACGATTTCCTGATTATCGAAGGCGCCGGCGGATTGATGACCCCGTTAAGCGGAGGGCTTCTGGTCGCCGACCTGGCCAGAGACCTCGGATTCCCCCTGCTGGTGATCAGTCGACCGGGCCTCGGAACCATCAATCACACACTTCTGACCATTTTTGCCGCCCGCGCCATGGAAATTCCCCTGGCGGGATTTATCATCAACGGCATGCCGCAAACACCCGGCGAGGCCGAAGCGGCGGCCCCCCACACCCTGGCCTCCCTCGCTTCGGCGGACCTGCTGGGGGTCCTGGGGCATATTCCCGGAGATGACCATGCCCGGGTTGAGGCGCTTGCCACAGAGATCGGCGCCCTCCCCACCCTCCCCTGGCTGCTGATGAACCTCGGGCTCGGCGAGCTGCTGGCCTGACATTTCATTCCATACCAAAAAAACAGCGGATCGCTCACCATGGAAATTTCCGAAATTCTACGACTTGACCGGGCGCACGTCTGGCACCCCTGCTCCCAGCAGAAGGATCACGAATCGCTCCCGCCGATCCCCATCGAACGGGGCGAAGGGGTCTATCTGATCGATGCCTCGGGGAAACGCTACATCGACGGTGTTTCGTCATGGTGGGTCAACCTCTTCGGCCACAGTCATCCTCGACTCAACCGGGCCCTCGCCGCTCAGTCGGAGAAGATCGCCCATCACATCTTCGCCGGTTTTACCCACGAACCGGCCGTCGAGCTGTCCCGACGCCTTTGCGAGCTGGCACCGGGAAAACTGAACAAGGTCTTCTTCACCGACAACGGTTCTTCGGCCGTCGAAGCGGCGATGAAGATGAGCTTCCAGTACTGGCAGCAGGTCGGCAAACCCAAAAAAACCAAATTTCTCTCCCTGACCGAAGCCTACCATGGCGAAACGGTCGGAGCCCTGTCCGTGGGCGGGTGCGACCAATACCGCTCCATTTATCGCCCCATGCTTCTCGAGGGATTCCAGGCCCAGGGACCGGACTGTTTCCGCTGCCCTTACGGACTCCACCGCACCACCTGCCAGGCCCAGTGTTTCGAACATCTCGAGGCCATACTGACTGAAGAGGCGCAGAATATTGCCGCCGTCATCATCGAACCCCTGATCCAGGGAGCCGCGGGGATGCGGATCTACCCCCCACTGTATCTGAAGAAGTTGCGGGCCCTGTGCGACCGAAACCAGGTCCATTACATCGCCGACGAAATTGCCGTCGGCTTCGGGAGGACCGGGCGGATGTTTGCCAACGAACACGCCGGCGTCGCACCCGACCTCATGTGCCTGAGCAAGGGGATCACCGGGGGCTACATGCCGCTGGCCGTCGTTCTGGCAACCGACGAGATCTACGACGCCTTTTACGACGACTACCAGAGCCAGAAAGCGTTTCTCCACTCCCACTCCTATTCGGGGAACCCCCTGGCCTGCGCCGTCGCCGTTGAGGTGTTGAAGATTTTCGAGGACGAAAAAATCCTTCAAACCCTTCCGGAAAAAATGACACTTTTTGACGATTACGCACCCCGTTTCGAGGCCCACCCCCACGTCGGAGAATTCCGGCGCTGCGGCATGGTGGCTGCCGTGGAGATGGTCCGCCAAAAGGCCGACAAAACACCCTATCCATGGCAAGAACGCCGGGGATATCAGGCCTACCAGAAGGCTCTGGGCAAGGGTGCAGTGCTGCGCCCCCTTGGAAATGTCCTCTATTTCATGCCCCCCCTGACCACCCCTTTCGAGGTGCTCGAAGAGCTTCTTGATATTGCTTTTTCGGTCATCGACGAAGTGACCGCCCCCTGATCCCCTCCCCTTCCCACCGCAGGCTTTTTATTTGAATTCCAGCGCCCAGGATGCTATTTTTTGCCGCTGGCCGTTAACTTGCATGCAATGGACTGGTTCAAAAGATCGTTCTGGCGAAAGGGATTTCGATGCACCGGGGTTTTTCCATAATCTATCTTTTCATTCTTTTGACCGGCTCGGCTTCCGGTGCGCTGGCCACTCCCACTCCCTATGGGGAGACGGGCCTCCTGACCCAGCCAACAGCCGAGACCCTTTCGGCCGGCAATATCTGCGTGGGAATCTGGGCCAATCACGCCGAATTTAGCGATCAGGGCGCCACCATCGTTCCGACGGCCATAACCCTCGGTCTCGGAACCTTTCTTGAGGCCTACGGATCCTACCCCAATCTCCTCGCCAATGGCGAAGAGTCGGAGAGCGGGCGGGGTTTCGCCAACCTCGGACTCAAGATGAAGGTGTGGGGGGGACGATCCGCCCCCTTCAAGCTGGCCATCGACGGTCAGCTGCGCAAATCGGTATCGGACAATCCGGCCCTGGACGGCATCAACAGTCTCAGCACCCGCCTGATTGCCAGCTTCAAATCCCGAAGGTTCGGGATTCACGCCAACGGCGGATATGTGACCAACGAAAACCCTCCGATCCTGGCGGGCGGGTACAACGACCAGTACGTTTTCGGAGGGGGGATCGAACTTTATCCCAGCGAGAGGTTTCGCGTCATCGCCGAGATGGAATCGCAGAGCAAACTGATCGATTCCATGGAGGGCCGACAGGAAGCGATGCTGGGCGTGCAATACTTCGTTTCTCCGCACCTGACATTCAACCTCGGAGCGGGGATCGGGCTCAGCGACGCCAGTCCCGACTATCGGGGACTGGTCGGGTTCTCCACCTGCCAGGGAATCGGCACCTATCAGAAACCGATCCCGACTATTGTGCCGGTTGACGAAGAAGCGGTTGCAGATGAAGACAAGGAACCGGTCAAGGTGATCAAAGTCAGAACCCTGACCCCTCTGGCTATCCGGACGGCCCCGAAACCGGTCGAACCCGTCGGTCAATTTGAAATCCCTGTGGAATCCCCCGCCGAAGAGGTCGTACTTCCCCTCGAAGAGCGCCTTCTGGTCCCTGGGACCAACAGGCTCCTCGCCGCCCCGATCGTTCCGATTCAGCCGCTGATGGCCGTCGCTCCTATCGATGCCGTCCCCGAGGAGTCCGCCGCGATTGCCGCCGACACACCGGAGGGGATTGTCGAGCCGGCTCAAGAGCCGGCGCCTGCCGTGGAAACGCTTCCTGTTGCCGAGGTGGTGCCGGGTGTCGTTGCTTCCGAAAGCCCTGCGATAAGCTCATCTGTAGCTGCGGCCACTTCCCTGGTCAAAATCGCTTCTGCCGCTATCGAAACCGCTGCCGTTGCTGCCGCCCCGGTCGTCTCCGCACCAGTGGCCGTCGTTGCAGCCCCCGGCGCGGCGGTAAATACCCCAAACCTTGCTCCGGCTCCGGTCATCGCCGCACCGGCAGCCGTGGTCGAACCTGTTGTTTCGCCCGCTCCCCTTGTCGAAGAGACCTCTGCTGCCCCGGAGCCCATGGCCGGAGCGGCCGCGGAACCGATGGCAGCGGTCCCCCCAGTGGCTGTCGACTTACCCGTCCCGACAGCCGATCCTGTCGTTGAAACACAGTCAGCACCCGAAATTCAGATTGCCAGCTCACCTCTCCCTGCAACGGCGCCCGCTGCCGGAATCGAGCCCCCTCCCACCGAGCTCGCTGCCGTTCCTTCCCCTGCGCCGGCTCTTTCCATCCCGGAAAGGACAGAGGTCTCCGGAGTTCCCTTTGAGGCCATCTCCGCGACGGCGCCCGCCCCGGGGCTCGGAATGCCCACGGCGGCCGAACCGCCGGAAGTTGGGCCCGGCCCGACGGTTCAGGCCACCCCTGCCGTCACTGAACAGTCGATCGAAGCGGTCGTCTACCGCAAGTTCCGTCTGCAGGAAGTGACCTTCGGCACCAACCAGTGGAAGGTGTCCCAGGAAGGGATGGCCGCCCTGGCGATGGTTGCAGAACAGTTGCGCAAAGAGAAGAAGGAGTTTCTGCTGCGGGTGGACGGACACACCGACAGCCTCGGGTCCGACAACTACAATGATAAGCTCTCCCTGCAGCGCTCGATTACCATCGCAACCAACATGGTGGTCCATAATGGATTCGATCCGGCACGGCTCTTTGTCAAGGGTTTCGGCGAAAGCAAACCCATAGCACCCAACGATTCTGCGGAAGGCAAGGCCAAAAACCGCCGGGTAGAGATTCTGGTGCTTCTCCCCAAAAAAGTGCCTGTCCAATAGGTGTTATCTCCTCGCCCCGAACAGGAAAAGGCAGCCGATCGGCTGCCTTTTCCTGTTTCAAATCAAAAAATCTGCACTCAGCGGCGGGCCACCCTCAGGCCAGGAACCTCGAAACGATATCCGGCCGATTCGAAGATGACCCCCTGGGGTGTGATTTCAGCAATTTTTACTCCTTCGTTCAGCCCATCCCCCTCCCTCAAATTTCGCCCGTTAATCCTGACCATGCGGGCGGCTGCATCGGAAACATAGAAATGCAGCGTCATGGTCATCTTCGGGATACCCGCTTGAACCTCTGACGGCAGTTTTGGGTAAAGATTGACCTGACCGGAGGCGGGCGCGATCACGGGCGGCTTCTCCTTCACAACCCTCGGGAGCTCCTGCTCCTTCGGTGACGTTCGTTCCTCAACGCCGGCCTCCCCCTTCTCGGGGTTTCGGGGGCTGGCTGAAGGGGACCCCTGGTCCTTCACGGTGGACGGCACAGCCTTGTCCGCCCTGCCCTCCCCTTCCCCGCTCTCCCCCCTGGTCTCAACCCTTCCAGACCCGGGAGCATCTGCAATGACCGGGCGGGATTGTTCGATGCGTAGAAAACCCCCGTATATTAAAAAAACAAGAATGTTCCCCAGCAACGCCAGGACCAGGAGTTTTTTCCATACCATTTTGCCGGGCTTTGGTGCGGCGGTGCTCGGTGCCCCGGTCACCGACTGAAGGTCGGGGAGTTCTCCCCGGGCTCTTTTCTGTTCGGCTTTTTTAAGGGCCTCAAGAATATAGGACATGACTAGAAACCTTCCTTCGGAGGGAACAACAGCGGCACATCGTCTCCTGCGGCCGTATTGAGATGGATCAGGGTCTGTGCTCCGACAATGCCATCCGGCACCAGGCCGCGGGTAAGTTGAAATTGGCGGACCTTGATCGCAAGAGTCTCGTCGAAAAGAAGTTCTGTCCCGGGACGCGGGTTCCACCCCTGGACAGAAGCGAGCCGTTGTTCAACATGGGAGACGCCGGCTCCCTTGTCACCAAAACGCACCCCCCCGTCACTCTCGGGAGGAGAACGCCAGAGCAGCGAATAGTCGCCGGTCCACCTTGATTCGAGATCCGGAGTAGGGACAGCCATTCGCTTTCCACCCACCAGAAGCTGTGCCCTATTCCCCTCAAGAGACTCAAGGGTGACGAAGCAGGGGGTGCCGCTTCTGTCAACAAGGGTTAATACCGCGGGGCGGTTCAAGTGACGAAGGTCCCGAAGGCTCCCCTTTTTATTGAAACACTCCAGACCCAAAGCCTTTGCAGAGAGACAGGGGGCATCCCCCGCCATGGAGACATCCCTGCCCCAGATAAAAAAGAGGTCGCGGTAGGCCTGTTGTTTGTCGGCAGACCCAACCGGCAGCCAATCCGACGAGGAAATCAGGGGGACGGAAGAATCGCCCACCTGGGCTCGCTTGGCCGCCCACCAGGATTCGACGCGGCCGGCAGCCAGGGCGCCCCCTCCGACAAGAAAAAAGAGAAGGATCAGAAGAGACCAGGCGAGGCGTTTGCGCTGCGGACTCCCGACGCCGGAGACCTCCCGGGCGGCACGGCGGAGAATCTGGGGTGTTATCTGGCGCTGACCTGTTGCGTAGGCGCCAAGAAAGGCCCGATCGCAGAGAATGTTGATAATCCGGGGGACCCCACGGCTCAGTCGGTAGAGCATCCGAATCGCCCTTCGGGAGAAAAGGTCATGCTCCAGGCCGGCGACGGACAAGCGGTGGCTGACATAGGCGGCGACATCAACCGGGGTCAGAGGCTTCAGGTGGTAGCGGGCGATGATGCGCTGGGAGAGTTGGCGCAGTTGCGATGTTGCCAGCAACGCCTGCAACTCGGGCTGGCCCAGGAGGATAATCTGCAGGAGCTTGTGGCGATTCGTCTCCAGATTGGTCAGAAGACGCAGTTGTTCGAGAACATCGACGCTCAGGTTCTGGGCTTCGTCGATGATGAGAACGGCTCTCCGTCCCCGGGCATGCTCCTCCAGCAAAAAAGCGTTGAGCCGGTCGACGAGGATTTTGCTGCCGGTCTCCCCCCGGGGATAAACGATCCCGAACTCGTCGCAGACGGTGGCCAGGAGTTCCTGCGCCGAAAGCCTGGGGTTGAAGATGAAGGCGACGTCGGTCTGGTCGGGGAGCTGCTCCAAAAGATACCGGCAGACAGTGGTCTTGCCGGTCCCGACCTCGCCGGTCAAAAGGACGAATCCGCCGGCGGAGCGTATGCCATAGAGGAGGTGGGCCAGAGCCTCCCGATGCTGGTCACTCATATAGAGGTACCGGGGGTCAGGGGCGATGGAAAAAGGCGCCTCTTCCAGGCCGAAATATTCGTTGTACATGGCTCGACTTCCCTCAGGTTATTTGCTGCCGTCGTCGAGGCGAAGGGTGTCGCCTCTGCGAAGGCTGCTGCAAACGCATTCCTTAAACCTCGCTGTCTAATCGATCCCCGGCATCCCCACGGCGCCGTCGCAACGTGAAATGGCCGCTCACGCAGCCGGCAAGGGCTCCGAGGCTGTTAGCCAGAATATCGGCGGGGTCTCCCCGGCGTCCGATCGTGAAGAGTTCCTGGGCGACTTCCAGGCCGAATCCCAGGGTAATCGCAAAGAGCAGGGCCCCGCCCCAGGCACGGAGGGGACGGGGAGATATTGCAGAGAAAACCCTGCCGGTTAAAAAGGTCAGCACCGCATAGGCCACGGCATGTTGAAGTTTGTCCCAGCCGAAAACTCCGCCGAGATCAGGGGGAGCCGGGACCAGTGACAGCCAGGCTATGGCCACCATCCACAGAACGGTGGCCAGAATATAGACCGAAAGAGCTTTGCCGTTGCCCCCGGTCACTTGAATCGTCGTTTCCTTTTTTCGACCTGCCACGCTGATCTCCTTGATTATTTTCAAATCCTCTCCCTTCGGTGCGGCCGCAACCCGAAATGGTTAGGTATTGCCAGTCACTTCCGGGAAATGGTATAAGTCCAAAAAATTGAAACCCCCCTTCCCCGAGGTTCCCTTGAAAACATTTCTTCTCCGCAGGATCTGGGCCAACTTCGCCGCCTATATGATCGGCTTTTATGCGTCGGTGGTCAACCGCTTCAAAATTTGCGGCGCGGAGAATATTCCCCGCAGCGGCGGCGTTCTGCTGACATCCAACCACATCTCCGGTTACGACACCATCCTCCTCCCCTGGGCGGTGATGAGGCGCTACCCCCTGCAGATGCTCTGGGCGCCGGCCAAGGAGGAACTGTTCAACAACCTCCTTCTCGGCTGGCTGTTCCGCTCCTGGGGAGCCTTCCCCGTCAAAAGGGGGCGCGATGTCCGAGCCGGCAAAACCATTAACGATCTGCTGAAAAGTGAAAAAGTCATGCTTTTCCCCGAGGGGACCCGGAATAAGGATGGGGTGCTGGGAAAGGGAAATCGCGGCGTCGGCAAGCTCATCTACGACACCCGGCCGACAGTTGTTCCCACGGCCTTGACCGGACTCAACCACTGGCACTTTCCGGGGATCGGGCAAAAAGCCCGGGTGCAGTTCGGGGCACCTCTCGATTTTTCCGATCTCTATTCCCTGGAAGACTGCAAGGAAACGCATCTGCTGATCGTCGAACGGGTCATGGCTGCCATCGCCGCCCTTCTCGAAGGTGATAAGGAATCGGCTGGCCTCTGACCCCCCGATACCTTGCTCAACTCCGTTTTCCTTCGAACTCCAGCAGCCACTTTTTGGTCACAACCCCCTCCCCTCCCGAGTACCCCGTCAACCGCCCCTTCGCTCCAACAACCCTATGGCACGGCAGGACAATCGGAAAAGGATTGGCCGCCAGGGCCCCGCCCACGGCCCGAGCGGCCAGCGGCCGGCCGATTTCTTTTGCCAGGTCGCCATAGGTGATGGTTTCGCCATGGGGAACCAGGGAAAGGTTGCGCAACACCAGGGCAGTAAAGGTTGGGATCCCCGTAAAATCGAGAGGGAGATCAAAGACCCTTCGCTGGTGGTGAAAATATTCGTCAAGTTGGTGCCGAACCTCGCCGAGAATCCGGTCCTCACCGGGGAGGGCCCCGGGGAAATAGCGGGAAATACGCTCTCTGATTTCATGGGAATCGGGATGGATAAAAAGAGCGACAAGCAAACCGTCCCTGGCCACCGCGCCGATCCAGCCGATCGGAGAGGACCAGAGGTCAAAACTTCCTCCCTTTTGAGGTCTTTTCAGCATTATTCCCTCCTGCGAAATAATTTTTTCCGCACCAGCGCGGCAGCGTCCGTTGCTTCGGGAACCCGCAGCAGCCAGCAGATCAGAGCGTAAATTCCGCCTCCTCCCAGAACAGCCCCCCCCAGCACCATCCCCTTGAGAATTTTGTGCCCTTCCAGGTCCCATTCAATAAGACCTAGGGTCCCCTGAACAAAGAGGGCCATCAGGACAGCAGCAGGAACGAGCTTGACGAGGGAGGAAAGGAGCGCCGTCAGTCCCAGTGGGCCGATTTTGGAGCGGAGTGCCCAGACCAGGGCAATGCTGTTGAACACCGAAGAAAGGGTCAGGGCCATGGCCAATCCCAGATGGGCGAAGGGACCCATGAGAAGAATACCGAGAAGGGCATTGACCAGAAGGGTCCAGAAAGCGATCCAGACGGGGGTGCGGGTGTTCTTCAAGGCATAAAAGGTCGGAACCACGACCCGGCTGATCCCGACGAACAACAGTCCCGGTGCATAGGCCGCCAGTGCCATCGCCGTTTTTTCCACTTCTTCAACACCGAAAGCCCCCCCCATGAAGAAGAGGCTAAAGATCGGGGTGGCGCACAAAACCAAACCGATCATCGCCGGCAAGGTGACGAGAAGGATCAGGGAGAGAGCAAAACGCAGGGAGCTCCTGAGCCCCTCCATGTCATCCCGTGAGGCCTGACGGCTCATGGACGGAAGAACGGCCTGCGCCAGGGAGACGATGAAGATCCCCTGGGGAAATTCGAAGAGACGCTGCCCGTAATAAAGGTAGGAGACGCTCCCTTCAGGAAGATAGGAGGCCAGCAAACGGGTGACGACGACATTGATTTGATAAATAGCCACTCCGGCGATTCCGGGGAGCATGAGCCGGGCGATTTTCATCACCGCCGCGTCCCTGAAATTGAAGTCGAGGCGCAGCCGGATCCCCATGCGGCGAAGAACGGGATATTGAATCAGGAGTTGGAGCACCCCACCGATCAGAACGCCGATGGCCAGGGACAGGATGGGAATCCCCAGGCGGGAAGAGAGAAACCAGCCGCAGAGAATCATGGAGAGGTTCAGAAAGAGCGGCGAGAGGGACGGCAGGAAAAAATGCCCGCGGACATTGAGAATCCCGGTCAATAGAGACAGCATACTGACGAGGGCGATATAGGGGAACATGACCATGTTGAGGGTGTTGGTCAGAGCGAGCTTTCCTTCGACGGCTCCGAAGCCGGACGCGATCCCCCCGACCAGCAGCGGAGAACCGACGATCCCGAGGAGGGTGACGGCCGCCATGGTCAGCAGCAGAAGAGTCCAGCAGATATTGGCGATCCTGTCCGCTTCCTCTTCCCCCTGCAGATGATAAACCTCGGAATAGGTCGGCACGAAGGAGGCCGTCAGGGATCCTTCGGCGAAGAAGCGACGCAATAAATTGGGGATGGTGAAGGCCATGAAGAAGGCATCGGTGGCAAACCCGGCGCCAAAGAGACTGGCGACGACGATGTCTCGCGCCAGACCGGCGACCCGGCTCAGTCCGGTGGCCAGTCCCATGATGCCAGTCGCCTTGGAAATTTTTACGTTTTCAGACATCTGAATTCAAGGCCTCCCCATGGAACTGCCGCCTGCTGAATTGACCCTTACCCCTTCCGCAGAGCTGTTCGATGGGCAAATATAGGATTATTTTACATTAACTCCGGTGGTCGGTGGTGCAAGTACCAGATACTATGTGAGTTATTTAGCAAAATTGGAAATTTTTTAACTTGACGCCTGCGGCATCGGATGTTATAAATCTCTCCGAAATGAATAACGGGGTATCCAAATCAACTGCTGAAGGAGATCATCTTGGCCAATCACAAATCCGCAATCAAACGAAACAAGCAGAACGCCGTTCGGGCGGCCCGCAATACCCATATCCGCTCGACCATGAGAACCTATGTCAAACAGGTGCGTGAAGCAGTGGCAACCGGCGATGCCGCCGCCGCCCAGACCGCTCTCGGCAAGGTTATTCCCTACATCGACAAGGCGGCCACCAAGGGGGTCATTCACAAGGCCACGGCCAGCCGCAAAATCGGCCGCCTGAGCAAACTGGTGAACGCTCTCCAGTAAAACCGGACAGAGATCGCAGCATACCGAAAAGGGGCCCCAGGGCCCCTTTTCCTTTTTCTACCTGGCCCTGGTTCCGGCCAGGTCGAGAATCAGTTTTTCGAGAAGGGCCGCGGGATGGGCACCGCTCGACTTGAGAGCCAGATCGACGCCGAGAAAGAGTTCGAACCCTGCCCGAAACTGATCCGGCCGAAAGCGCCGGGCCTGCCCGACCAACCCGTCGAGAAAATAGGGGTTGATACCGATGCGCTTGGGGATTTCCCGACTGACAACTCCCTGGTCGAGCAGTTCGCGGGTCTTCCATAGCTGACGGAAATGGCGGACCATCATGTTGAGGATCAGCAGCGGAGCAACGCCTTCGGCCAATATTCGCTGCAGGAGCCGTAGCGCCTCGGCAGCGTCCCCTTTCCCCAGTGCGTTGGCCAGGTCGAAGACACTGTCAACCCGGCTGTCGGATACGATGGCCGCGACATCATCCACATCGATAAGATCACGGTCTCCCGCATAGGCAAAGAGCTTTGTCAGCTCACCATGCAATTCCTGCAGGTTGGAGCCGCCCCTCCTGCAGAAAAGAGCGAGGGCCGACTCGGTAAAAAGGCGCCCTGCGTCCCTGGCCATGTCCTTGACAAGGGCGGGGATCTGATTGTCGTAGGGTTTTTTGAACTCGATCAGATTTCCGTGTTTCTTGAAATCCTGAAAGAATTTCTTGCGTCCGTCGATCTTGTCGGCGGTAAAAAGGAGAATGGACTCGGGGACGGGATCTCTCAGATAGGAGAGAAATACATCGAGTTCGGCGGCGGAGAGATTCTGCGCCTCCTTGACATGCACGAGACGATGCTCGGCAAAAGCAGGAAAGGTCCGCAGGACATCGAGAATTTCTTCGGCCCGCCCTTCCTTGCCGTAAAAAACGTTGTAATTGAAATCCCGGGATTCGACCGGGACGGCACGATCGCGAATCCGCTCAGCTGTGCGATCCAGAGTAAAGGTCTCTTCGCCGAAAAGGAAAAGGAGCTGCGGAAACTTCCGTTCATCGAGGGCCCGGTTTAATTCTGCCAGTGTCATTGCTGTACCCGAGTATCCCCGTTTCAGAAATTGTCCATAACCCGCACATGAAGTTCTTCGGCCAACCGATCGCAGATCGAGGCAATCGCCAGGGCCTCATTGTCCTCCTGCAGGGTCTTGTCGCTGTTTGCCAGATACTCTTCCGACCAGGAAACCGACCCCTTCCACAGTGTCCTGCCGTCGCTCTGTTGCTGAAGAGTCGCCTCTATGGTCATGCTCGAGCGGTATTCGACGATTTGATCGAAGCGGTCATAGGAGATCGGCTTGGACGAATAAGCTGTGACTGCCCCTGTCAGAAGAGCATCGGCCCGATCCTCATCTTCGATGGGTCGAATCCCCTTGCGGCGGGAAAAGCCTTCGATGATGGCATTGGCAACGGCGGTTTCAATAAAGGGTTCGGTCGTTCGGTTGACGATGCCCCCCACGTAAAGGGTCTGCACCTGTGCCGACGGTCCCGCCCCGTGCCCCGGGAAATGATAACCGCAAGCTGCGGGCAACAGCAGCAGAAGCAGAGGAAAAACCCGAAGGAGGACCATTAGCCTGCCACCACACTGACCAGACGTCCCGGAACAACGACAACCTTGCGAACCGACTTCCCCTCCAGGAAGCGTTGGACGTTTTCATCATTGAGCGCCGCCGTCCTGACGAATTCCTCGTCGGCGTCGGCGGGGACGGTTATCTTCCCGCGCACCTTGCCGTTTACCTGGACGACAATAAGTATCTCATCCTCGATAAGCGCCGACTCATCCCAGCTCGGCCAGCCGGACTCTTCCAGGGGAGCTCCATGACCCAGAGAGATCCACAATTCTTCGGCAATGTGGGGAACGAAGGGGGCCAGAAGGCGAACGACGGTTTCCAGCCCTTCCCGGAGAACCGCGGGCGCACCATCCTTGTCCTTGAAGGAGTAGATAGCGTTGACCAATTCCATGATTGCCGAGATTGCCGTATTGAAGTGGAACCGACCGTCGATATCCTCGGTAACTTTTTTAATGGTGCGATGAGTCTGACGCCGAAGGACTTTCGCCTCGGCACCGATCTCCCCGTCGGCGTTTGTCTCCTGGATGATCGGCAGATTGTCGAAAACCGCTCGCCAGACGCGGTTGAGGAAGCGGTAACAACCTTCCACCCCCTGTTCGTTCCACTCCAGGTCTTTTTCCGGAGGAGCGGCAAACAGGGAGAAGAGGCGTGCGGTATCGGCACCGAAGCGGTCGATGAGGCCGTCGGGATCGACCACATTTTTCTTCGATTTGCTCATCTTCTCGTTGCGTCCGGTCACAGCCCCTTTCCCGCAGAAAGAGCAATTCCCGTCAAGGACCTGCTCCGGATAGAGCCATCCGTGTTCGGGACAGGAGCGGGTCTCCATGCAAACCATCCCCTGGGTCAGAAGGTTGGAGAAGGGCTCGTCCACCTCCATCAGACCGAGATCCCTCAAGACCTTGGTGAAAAACCGCGCATAGAGAAGATGCATGACGGCATGCTCGATGCCGCCGATATACTGGTCAACGGGAAGCCAGTATTCGGCCGCCTGCCGGTCGATGGGAGCCGAGGGGAAATCGGGACAGGCATAACGGGCGAAATACCAGGAACTTTCCACAAAGGTGTCGAAGGTATCTGTCTCGCGCCGGGCAGCCTCGCCGCACTGCGGGCAGGAGACATGGACGAAGTCAGAACTCTTGGCCAGGGGGCTCCCCCCCTCACCGGTCAGGGAGACATCGGTGGGAAGAACGACCGGGAGATCCTTTTCCGGCACGGGGACGGCCCCGCAGAGATCACAGTAGATGATCGGTATCGGGTTCCCCCAGTAGCGCTGGCGGGAGACTCCCCAGTCACGAAGACGGTAATTGACTGTTTTTTTGCCGATCCCCTCCACGGCGAGATAATCGGCAATTCTCTCTTTTGCCTCTTCGTTGTCCAGTCCGTCAAAAGTTCCGGAATGGACCATGATGCCTGAGCCTGTCCACGCCCCCTCCATGGAGCCGGGGTCGAGCACCTCCCCTTCAGGCTGGATGACGACGACCTTTTCCAGACCATATTTGCCGGCGAATTCGAAATCCCGTTGGTCGTGGGTGGGTACCGCCATGACAGCGCCCGTTCCGTAATCCATCAGGACGAAATTGGCGAGATAGACCGGCATCCTCTTCCGGGTGACCGGGTTGATACAGAAGGAGCCGGTAAAGACCCCCTCCTTTTCCAAATCGTCGGCGGTGCGCCTGAGTTTGTCCTGTTTGCCGACCTTGGCGAGAAAGGCCTCGACGGCTCCGCGCTGCGCCGCCGTGGTCAGTTCAAGGGCCAGCGGATGCTCGGGGGCGAGGCTCATGAAGGTCGCACCGAAGAGGGTATCCTGCCGGGTGGTGAATACCCGGATTTTCTGCATCGATCCTTCGAGGGGGAAATCGATCTCACAGCCGGTACTGCGACCGATCCAGTTGCGCTGCATGGTCAAAACCGGTTCCGGCCATCCCGGCAAGCGATCCGTCCCATCGAGAAGTTCCTGGGCATAATCGGTGATCTTGAAGAACCATTGCTCCAGCTCTTTCTGCTGAACCTCGCTGTCGCAGCGCCAGCAGCAGTCGTCCTCCACCTGTTCGTTGGCCAGAACAGTCTGGCAGTCCGGGCACCAGTTGACAAAGGAGCTCTTTTTGTAGGCCAGCCCTCGCTCGTACATCTTGAGGAAGATCAGCTGCTCCCATTTGTAATACTCGACATCGCAGGTCGCCAGTTCCCGGTCCCAGTCATAGGAAAACCCCATTCTTTTGAGCTGAGTCCGCATGTTGGCAATATTTTCGTGGGTCCACTTGGCGGGATGGGTGCCATGCTGGATGGCAGCGTTTTCGGCGGGCATGCCGAAGGCGTCCCAACCCATGGGATGCAGAACGTTGTAACCCTGCAACCGTTTGAATCGGGCGATAACGTCACCGATGGAGTAGTTGCGGACGTGCCCCATGTGAATCCGCCCCGAGGGGTAGGGAAACATCTCGAGTAGATAATATTTCACCTTGTCGGAGATTTCCGAGACCTTGAAGGTCTTCTGGTCGGCCCAAGTCTGCTGCCACCTTGTCTCTACGGCACTGGCATCATAACGTTCCTGCATATGTCCTCCACAGCCATGACGACCGCTCTTAAACAGTAATACCGGCATATGCCGGCATGGTTTAACGGAACCAGGGGAAAGACGGCTCTCCCCTGGTGTTCTATGAATTCGCCGGGCCGAGGGCGAAACGACTCTTGCGGTCGCCCGCTGCAAGGACCTCCCGGAACTATTTTTCGCGGTAGGTAATCCGTCCCCGGGTCAGGTCATAGGGGGAGAGTTCCACGGTAACGCGGTCGCCGGGGAGAATACGGATATAGAACTTGCGCATTTTCCCGGAAATGTGGGCAAGAACAACATGGCCATTGTCCAACTTGACACGAAACATGGCATTGGGCAGGGGCTCTATAACAGAACCTTCAACTTCGATCGCTTCTTCTTTTGACAAAATCGACTCCTCAATAATGTTGGAATACGGCGTGGTGCGAGCCCATCGGCTTAGCCGCTATAGTTAACATGGATACCCCGGGGATTGTCAAGTTCTGGCAGGTCAATCTCCGGGTAAAATGAGTGTGCGCCGGTCCCGCGCGAACAGACGACTGCTAGCTGAGATTGAGCAATCGCTTTGCCGCATCGATGATCTTGATGGTTTGAATCGGCTTGGTGATGTAATCGTTTGCTCCAAGGGCCAGGGCGCGCTCCCGGTCCTCGCTTGCTCCTTCGGTGGTGATGATAACGATGGGAACATTCTTGTAACCGGGATCGTTGCGCACCAGGCTCACCAGCTTGAGGCCATCCATGATCGGCATATTGATGTCGGTAAAGATCAGGTCAAATTTGTCCGAAGAGAGCTTTTTCAGGCCGTCGACGCCATCGTTGGCTTCGATGATGGTGAACCCCCGGATTCGTTTGAGGGCAAAAACAATCAATTGCCGCATGGTTGGTGAGTCTTCTACAACGAGAACCTTGTATGTGGACATGGAATCCTCCCCGATGACTATTTGGTCAAAAGTTCAATAAATCCCTGGATGGTCGACAGTTTACGCTCCGATTCCGAATAGAGTTTCGAAGAGAAAATAGCCGTTGCAGCGTGGCCGGCCAGCAGGGTAAACAATTCATAGTCCACTTCGGCGAAACGGCTCTTCTGGGTCAGCAGCTTGTAGATGACGATGACGCCGATGACATGTTCCTTGATTTTCAAAGGGATGCAGACAATGGGGTGAGCGTAATCCCGAACGTAATTTTCCATATCGTCGATGAAGTAGTTTTCTCCGGTCTTGGCCATCTGGCCGATAACCCCTTCACCGAGCCCGATGGTCGGGAGTTCCTTCAGTTCAAGCCCCTCCCCCGCCATGGCCTGCAGCTTATTGGTCTTCTCGTCGAGCAGCATGATGGCAAACTCTTCGGCCCCGATCAGGTTGATGATGATTTCCGTTATGACCTGAAGGACCTCGCGGAAATCAAGGGTCGAATGCAGCTGGTAGGAAGCGATATAAAGGTTGGCCAGCATGTTGTTTTCGGACTCGACTTCGACATAGCGATTGGCAAAGTCGACATTTTCCGCTTCAACATGCAGAATCCGCTCGAGAATCTCCTTCTTTTCCTTCTCGAGGACCTGAATGCGTTCAAGCAGCTTATCGGAAACGCTGTCGCCTGTCCCTCCCATATCCTCCCGCAACTTGAGACGCTCCTCGAGTTCCAGGATCTGATACCGCAGGCGCTCGTTGTCCTTGAGAATTTCCTGAGTGAATTCCGCCCCCTTCTTGAAAACCTGAAGAAACTCCTCGGCTCTCTTGGCTGGTCCTCTCTCGTCTTCCCGATCCGTCATTGTAATTCTCCCAAGAGTTATCTTTATCGAATAAGGCAGAACATCCTAGCAATATGTAAGGAAAATTTCCACTCTTTATACAGAATTTACTAATAACCGCAGCGGCTCAGGATTTCCCCGCACATGCGCGACAAGGGCAGCACGCGATCCACCTTGCCAGTGGCTATGGCCTCCTTGGGCATACCGAAGACGACACTCGATTCTTCGGACTCCGCCAGCGTTTCACCCCCACGCCCTTTAACATCGACAATCCCCCGGGCGCCATCGTTCCCCATGCCGGTCAAAACGACACCGAGGAGATTGGCACCGAAGACTTCACTGGCGGAGGAAAACATGGCATCTACCGAAGGAATGTATCGCTGGTCCGGGAGGGGATCGACGACATGGGCCACCACCTGAGTCCCCCGCTTGCGGAAAACCAGATTTTTCCCCCCGGGGGAAATCAGAACCCGACCGGGTTCCATAATATCTCCGGTTTTCGCTTCGACGATCTCCAGGTGGCAAAATTTATTGAGGCGATCCGCAAAGGCCTTGGTAAACCCCGACGGCATATGCTGTGAGATGGCAAAACCGATGGGATAGGGGCGCTGAATGGCACTGAAAATCGCCTGCAAGGCCGGCGGGCCCCCCGTAGACGACCCGATCACCACCTGGGAAATCCGGGCACTTTCTCGAACAGGTGTCCGCACCACAGCCGACCCCGGTTCCGGACTCCCGTGAACCACGACCTTGGCGCGGTCGACGACCTTGCTCATGTCCGTTCCGGCAATCTCCCGAACCTTGCGCACCAGGTCGTCGCGAATATTGAAGAGTTCGGGGGTAATCCGCGCCGAGGGTTTGGCCACGAACTCCACGGCGCCAAATTCGAGAGCGCGAAAGACGCTTTCATTTTCTGAACGGGCGGAAACGACGATGACCGGTGTGGGGCGGCTCTGCATGACAATGCGCAGAAAAGTGAAGCCGTCCATGCGGGGCATCTCCAGGTCGAGGGTCACCAGATCGGGCTTGAGGTCGAAAACCTTGCGCAGACCCTCTTCGCCGTCACAGGCGTAGCCGGCGACCTCGACCCCGGGGATCGACTCGAGCATCTTGATAATCGTGCGGCGATTGTAGGCCGAATCATCAACGACCAGGACTCTGACCACCTTGCTCATAGACGGTCCTCGTTGAGGCCTGAGAGGGCCGGACGCTGGTAGACCATGTCGTTGGTAAAATGGCGCAGCACAAACGCGTTGGTGATGTTCATCAGCGACTCGGAATGGCCGAGCAGGAGAAATCCCTCGGGACGGAGACGGTCGTGGAAACTCTCCACCACCCGTTTTTTGGCGGCCTGATCAAAATATATGATGACGTTGCGACAGAAAATGGCATCCATTTTTCCCAGGAGAGTCACCCGCGGCGCGTCGAAGAGATTCAGGTGGCTGATCGTCACCAGACTCTTTACATTGTCGGCCACCCGGTGCTTGCCATCGACCTCGGAAAAATAGCGGCGCTGATAGTTTGAATCGGTGGCCCGGAAAGAAGATGCTCCATAGACCCCCTTGCGGGCAATTTGCAACACCCGCTGGCTGATATCGGTGCCGATGATGTCAATCTGCCAGTCGTGAAACGCCGGCATCCCGAGGAGGAGCATGGCGATGGTGTAGGGTTCCTCGCCACTGGAACAGCCGGCGCTCCAGATTCGCAGTCGCTTGTCGCCGGTCTTTTCTTTTCTGGCGCGAATCTCTGGGAGAATCTCCTGGGTGAATGTCTTGAGTTGAAAATCTTCCCTGAAAAAATAGGTTTCATTGGTGGTCAGGGCATCGATAACCTCGGTCAGCTCCTGATCCTTGTGCTGGCTGTAACGTAAAAGATAGTAGTAATCTTTGAAGTTTTTCAACCGGTGGTGCTGCAGTCGTTTGTTGAGACGCTTTTCCAGAAGGTATTTCGACTCGGGAGTGAAGTGGAGGCCGCAATATTGATAGACGAAATCCCGCAGAAGGCGGAACTCCTCATCGGTCATATTGATGTCCGGGGAAAAAAAGATCATCGACCGCTCACCCCTGACTCAGGGAATGGGAAAGACGACGCAGGAGTTCCTGGATTTGCTGGCGGACCAGTTCCTCCCCTTCGACCAGAAGACGGGCTTCAAGGGTGTCGCGGCAGTGGACCCCTTCCAATTCGGCCAGGGTACGAATGAAGGAGGTGCGCACCTCCCAGTGACGATGGTTGATGAGAAACTCCCGTACCGGAGGAATCCAGCCCTTCTGACCGCTGACAGTCAGGGTGTCGAGGGCCGTGGTCACCACCTCTTCGTCGGGATGGGAAAGGGCTTCGACCAGAATCGGGTAGGAAGCCTCGGGAGCGAGGCGGGAAAGGGTTTCCAGGGCGGCGATGCTCACCAGCCCGACGGGATCGTTCATTGCCTGGCCCACCATCCGGATCGCCTCTTCGCCACCGAGGTTTCCCAGAGAGCGCACGGCCGCAGCGCGAACCCAGATGTCCTCATCCTGCAGGGCCAGTTCCAGGGGCTTCAGGGCCTCCCGGCTCCCTGTCAGACCGAGGGATTCGGCTGCAAGGCGCCGGACCTCCGAATCTTCGTCGGTCAGGGCGATCATCATGAACTCGAGACGTCTCTCCCCGGGCTGTTCCTCGAGCGCCCTGACCGCGGCTCGACGCACGAGCGACGATTCGTCTTTCATGGCAAAGGAGAGACTGCGTACGACATCGGCGCCGTCAAAGGGACCGAGAATCTGGATGGCGTACATCCGGACCTGGGGGTTGTCACTCTCCAATATGGGCAAAAGCGCCTCTTTGGTTTTTTGACTGTGGGCCCGGCCGATAAGACTCAGGGCTCCCACGGCCACCGACTGAAGATCGGACGACTCGTCGCCGAGACAGTCGATGAGGAGCGGAATGGCGGTTTCATCTGCAAGTTTGCCCAGAGACTGGGCGCAGACCAGCTTCAACTCGGCGTCGTCCGAAGTCATTCCTTCAGCGAGATACGGGACGGCAGCGCCACAACCTACCTCCCCCGCCAGATAGGCAAGATAGACCCTAGTGCGATTGCCGGCGTCAAGCCACCCCTCGAGGAGGGTTCCCGTGACATCCGGACCCATGGCAATGAGCGCTGCGACCGCCGGCTCACGAAGCGCTTCGTCGTCGAGCAACGCCAGGAGGGGCGCGGCGGCCCGAGAATCGTCCGTCCACCCCAGCAGAACAACGGCCGCCCTGCGCACTTCCTCACGGGCGCTCGTCAGCAGGGCGATCAGGCCATCGGCCTCGGGGCGGCCCCCGATCCCGCCGAGTGCGGTCACGACATCGGCTTGCTGCCTTGTTGCAATGCGCTGCAGCGCCAGGGCTGCAGCCTCCCGCACGTTGCGCATCTGGTCGCAGAGACCGCCAACGAGAACGGGGACGGCCTCGTTTCCACCGAGACGACCGAGACACTCGAAGAGGGCTTTTCTCAACAGCCTGTCGTCTTCAAATTCAAGAAGCCGAGCGATCGGAATACGTTCTCCGATCTTTCCCAGGGCCTCGAGAATTGTGAATCGAAACAGCAGGTCCGGATCGGCCATAGCCGCCAGCAAGGCAGGTACGGCTTGGGTCGCCCGGAGTTTGCCGAGGTTTTCCGCCGCCGCCGCCCGAACATTGATATCGAGGTCAGCCAAGGCCCTGATCATCGGGCCGATGGATTGTTCATCGCCGATTTCCCCGAGGATATCCAGAACAAACTTGCGCACATCCTGATCGTTGCACCCCACCTCTTCGAGGAGAGAGGGTACGGCACGACGTCCGAGAAGAATGAGGGTTTCAGCGGCGGTATTTCTTAACCCGACGTTGTCCGTCGAATGGAGAAGTTCGACGACCTCCCCGGCAAGATCGGCGGCGCCGGGAAGGGATAAAAAAAGATCGGCGGCCTCCTTGCGGACACGCCAACTGTCATCCCCCATGGCCCGGAGAATCCAGGCGATCGCGGCTTGCGGATCTTCCTGACCCACGGCCTTCAGACCCTGAAGCCGCTCCTCTTCCTGAGCGGACTGCAACATTTCCAAAATGGATTGTCTATTCACCACACCAACCGTCCTGACTGCTGTTTAATGCTGGAGTTCCCGTTTTCGGCGTTCGATAAAGGCTTCCAGGGCGGTTTGCAAAAAGTCCTCCCCTTGACAGACTTCGGCATCGACCCGCTTTTTAAAGAGTTTGCGCCCCTCCCGGATTTCTTCGGCGAGGAGTTCCAATGTGTTGCCGCCGCGTATCCCCTGCTCAAACTTGTCCTGATTGTACAGGGCGATGTCCGAAATGATGATCCGTGCCAGGCGTCGTGCCTTGTCTGCCGCGTCATCGGGGCCCTTGGCGACAATCTCACCTTCTTCGGCATGCTGGATTTTTGAATTCATTTCGTCGACAAAATGGATCGATTTCGCAGGGGGAGGCTGCGGCAGCGAGGGTTGCTTCGGGGGCGAAACGGGATTTTCGGGGATCGCCAGCAACGCCCGGATCTTCGAAACCAGGTCGGTGGGAATATGATGTTTTTCGATGTAATCGTCAGCCCCGTAGAGGGAGGACGGCGTCCGTTTGTAGGCGGCCTTGTTGTATACCGAGGAGAGGAGGATAATCTTGACATCCTTGAGGCCGGGACGGGCCCGGATTTTGTCCACCACCTCGAAACCGAAGAGACCGGGGAGTGCCACATCGATAATGGCCACCTGAGGCGGTCTTTTTTCCATGGCATTCAGAGCGTTATGGCCGTCATGACAGACCTGTACTGTCATTCCCGACCCGCTCAGCAGTTCCTCGATGGTCGCGCAGAAGGCACCGTCACTGTGTCCCACCAGAACCCGGGGAGAAGCTCCCGCAGTGGACTCTGCCGGTGGATGAACACTGAATGTCGTGCTGCATTTAGCGCATTTGAGGGTCAGACGCTTTCCTTGAAGCCGCTGTGGATCCAGACGGAATCGAGTCGAACAGGCGGGACAGCTGACAACCATTTGTTACCCCTGAGCTGATTAAAATGCCAATAAAATGGAACCGCTCGCAGGAGGGGTCAATGGGTCCGCGGAGCCGCAGGGACCTCATCGATTCGCTGCAAATCGATCTTTTCTTCACTGGAAAGAATCTTTTCCAGGTCAAGGAGCATGACCAGGTCATCATCCCTGCGGCAGACGGCAAGAAAAAACTGCGACCCCCGCCCCTTGAGGAACTGGGGAGCCGGCTGAACTTCCTTGCGTGAGTAGCTCCGCACCTCGGTCACCTCATCGACCGTCAAGCCGACGATGCGCCCGGAGAGCGCGCAAATGATCACCCGCATCTTGCGATCACCGGATACGGCCTGCTGGTCGAAACGCTTGCGCAGATCGACCACGGGAATCACCGCGCCCCGAAGGTTGATAACCCCTTCGATAAAGGGAGGAGATTTGGGAACGGGTGTCAGTTTCAGAGGCCGGATGATTTCCTTGATCCGCATGATGTCGAGGGCGTACATTTCCGAGCCGACCCGAAAACAGGCCAACTGCACCTCCTGCTGCCCACCGGCATCATCAATGAACTTCACTGCTTTGTCGATCATTTGGCCAGAAACCTCTGGATGGTTTCAATCACCATCGCCGATTTAAAGGGCTTGGTTATATACCAGTCGGCACCGACGGTTTCCCCCCGGGCCATATCCTCGCGGCTTTTTTTTGCCGTGAGCATGATCACGGGAATATGGCGGGTAAGGCTGTTGGCTTTGATCCTCCGACAGACCTCAAAACCGTCGATCTCAGGAAGCATGATGTCCAAAAGCACCAGGTCGGGGAGATCTTCGCCCAGGGCATCCAGCGCCGCCTGACCGTTTGGAACCCCCTTGACCTCATACCCCTTCGAAGTCAGCAGGATACTTTCAAGTTTAAGAAGGCTCTCCTCGTCTTCGACAATCAGGATCTTTTTTTTGGACACCGGAAGGCTCCTTTCTTAATGCATCAGGTGAGGGTTACATCCATAACACTGCGAAGGTTAAGCAGGATCATCATCCTGCCCTGATGGCGCCCTACACCCTCGACCATATCGCGATCAATTCCCGAGAGCATGTTCGGCGGTGGTTCAATTTTGCTGGTCGGAAGATGCACAACCTGACTGATGTGGTCCACCAGGAGTCCGGCAAGGCGTTCTCCATCCTGACAGACGACGATCCGGGAGGCAAGTGAGGTCGCGGAACCTTCCAGCCTCAGGCGACAGCTGAGATCGAAGACCGGGATGACAACCCCCCGCAGGGAAACGATACCGAGAATGAATGACGGAACCCGGGGAATGTCCGTGATCTCCCTCGGCTTAATGATTTCACGAATATGCTCCAGATCAAGGGCATATTCTTCATCACCGAGAGCGAAGGTCAGGAGTTGCCGGGATATCTCCACAGCCTGCTGGTCCTTCGAAAAACCCTGGTGATAGCTCTCTTCCGTGGCCAGCTCGAGATCCGGGCGCCAGGCGAAAAGGGCGTCGATGGCGTCCTGCACCGGGGGAGCTGCCGCCTGAGGGCTGTTTGCCTGCGGAACAGAACCGGTGGCCGGTTCCCGGTTTGCCGGGGGCTTGGTGACCGGCGCCCCTGGGAGCGACGAGGAGCCTCGACCCTTGTCCGGGGACAGATCCCCCTTGGGTCGGTCGTCCCCTTTTTTTCGACTCCTGGCCTTTTTGCGAATTTCGGCGAGATCCATTATGAGCTTCCCAGAAAACTAGACTAGAGTAAGGTCGAGTTCGGACATGACAGCGTCGAGAATTTCCGTGCCGATGGTCAAGGACTCCCTGCCAAACCCCTCAAGCAACGCCAGCGAGGCGACATGATTGATTTTTCGAGGAATTCCTCCGGCATAACCATAGATCTTTTCCACAGCACCGGGGAGAAAAAGTCCGGCGGACCCTCCGGCAACTTCCAGGCGGTGATTGAGATACTCGGCCGTTTCCTCCAGGGACAAAGGCTTCAGGTCGTACTGCATTCCGATCCTCTGGCGCAGCGGTTCGTAAACATGGTGGGCCAGACGCTTCCGGAGTTCGGGCTGCCCCATCAGAACGACGCTGATCAGGTTCCTGTCATCGAGCTGAAAATTAGTCAAAAGCCTGATCTCATCGAAGGTGTCGCGATGGGGGACCAGCTGCGCCTCATCGATGATCAGCACCGGACAGATCCCCTCCTGGTAGAGCCGGTAAAGCTCGCCGCCGATCTGCTCAAGAAGATCGGTCTTAAACCGCGCCGGGTCGTCCACGCCGAGCCGCAGAGCCAGCAGGCGAAGAAACTCCATGGGGGTCAGGCGCGGATTGATGATCAGGATGATCCTGTAAGTTTCATCCATTTCATCCATCAATGCTCTCGACAGCGTGGTCTTTCCGCAGCCGATCTCGCCGGTCAAAAGGATCAGGTCGCGCTCTTCCACCGCATAGATGAGGCGGACGAGCGCTTCCTGGTGCATGCGACTGAGAAACAGGAAGCGCGGGTCGGGTGTCTTGCTGAAGGGTTTTTCGGAAAATCCGTAGAACTCCTTATACATAGAAGCTCGACTCCCCCCGCAGGGCTTCGCTCATAAGGCCGCCGACATCCAGGACGAGGATGGTTTTCTGATTCCCCAGATCGGCGGCGCCGGCCACCCCGCGCACGAAGGAGAGGGTGCTGCCGAGAGATTTGATGACCACATCCTGCTGCCCGAGCAATTCATCGACGACAAACCCGACCTTCTTTTCCGCCAGACCGATGACGGCGACAAACGAACGTCCATTCTTGCGGGCTTTATCCGGAAGGTCGAAGACATTCCCCAGTCGCAACAACGGGAGGGTGCTTTGCCTGAGCTCGATGACCTCCCGCCGTTCAATGGTGCGGATGGATCCCGGTTCGATCATCAGGGTTTCCATGACCGAGTTGATGGGAATCGCGTAGGTTTTGCTGCAGACGCGGACAATCAACGCCTTGATGATGGCCAGGGTGATGGGGAGAGTGATCGTCATGACCGTCCCCTCCCCGGGTTCGCTGTTCATCTCGACCATGCCGGACATGGAGGCGATATTGTTCTTGACCACATCCATCCCGACGCCGCGTCCGGAAAGGTCGCTCACCTCATCACGGGTCGAAAAACCGGGGGTAAGGAGGAGCTCGAAAATATCATCGCGGGTCAGTTCCGCACCCTCCTGAATCAGCCCCTGTTCAAGGGCTTTTTTCCGCACCCTCTCCCCGTCGATACCCCGTCCGTCGTCGCGTACCTCGATAACGACATGATTCCCCTTCTGGGAGGCCCACAAACAGATGGTCCCCCTCGGGGATTTACCGGCGGCACTTCTCTCCTCGGGGGTTTCAATGCCGTGATCGATGGCGTTGCGGATGATGTGCATGAGAGGATCGGCCAGATCCTCCATGATGAGCTTGTCCAGTTCGGTATCGGCCCCACGGATATCGAGTCCGACGTTTTTGTTCTGCTCGCTGGCCACCCGCCGGACGATGCGCGTCATTTTTTCGAAGAGCTGGATTACAGGGACCATGCGCACTTCCATGACCCCTTTTTGCAACTCTTCAAGGCGTCGCTCGAGGGTTCTCGTCGCCTTGTGCAGCTCCGCCAGATGTTTGTTGTTCCCCTCCTGGCGAAGCTGATCGCAGATATTGACGATGGCTCCCTTGGAAAGGACGAGTTCGCCGACCACGTTCATCAATGCATCCAGCTTGTCGATATCGACACGCACGGTGCGGCTGATGGAACGCAGGGACGTTCCGCCACCTTCGGCGCCCTCCTCCTGCAGTGCCCCGTCGGAAGTCTCCCTGATCGCCACAGGTTCGGGGAGGGGGCTCTGCGGTGCCGCAAAAAGAGACTCGATCTGGAGCCCGTCCTGGTTGAGAAGGGTGCGAAGTTTTTCTACCGTAATCGTCGTACCAACGAGGAGTTGGAAGGCGATCCGGTCGGAGATGTCGCCGGCACAGGGGAGTGTACTGATGACTTCCCCCTGCTTCTTGAGGATGTCGGTGATCTCGGCAAGATCCTGATCGAAACTGGCCAGGCTGAAGGTGACCTTGACCCGCAACAGATTGCGTTTCTTTTTCAGGTTTTCCAGAAGCCGGTGTTCTTCATATTCGGTCAGGACATTCAGGATGGCCGGATCGATATTCAGCTTTTTGAGCGGATTTTCCGCCGTACCGACGTCGCCGTGGAGCTCATTGTTGATTCGGGCCAGAATGGAAGAGAGATCGACCGTGACGTCTTCGGAGCCTCCCTTGGCACCGACCAACTGGCTGAGAATATCGAGAGAACCGAAGAGAACATCGAGGAGTGAGGGCCTGAGCTCGAGCTTGCCGAGGCGAAGGCTGTCGAGAAGATTTTCCATGTGATGGGAGAGTTCGGAGATATCGTCAAATCCGAACATCCCGGAAATCCCCTTCAGGGAATGGGCGCCACGAAAAATACTGTTCAACAATTCGGGGTCGACATCGCCACTGTCGACACAATCACCCAATCCCACAAGATCAAGATTGAGTTTTTCAATGATTTCTTCGGCTTCGCCGAGAAAATCCTTGAGGGCACGAGAGGATGGGATCTCAGCCAAAAAAGCCTCCTAACCGAGAAATTTGGTGATGAGGGACTGCAATTCCCGGGGAGAAAATGGCTTGACGAGGTAGGCATCCGCACCGAGCGCCAGCCCCTTCTCACGGTCCCGCTCACTCCCTTCGGTGCTGATAATAAAAAGAGGGGTCGACCGATAGTTGGCGTTCCCCTTGATAAAGCTGACCAGTTCCAGACCGTTGATGTCCGGCATATTGATATCGGTGATCACCAGATCGACCTTCTCTCTCGGCAGAATACGCAGGGCTTCGAAGCCGTTGGCCGCCTCGACAATATCGAAATCACCCATCGCCGCAATAGTTGACACAATGAGAGACCGCATCGTACTCGAATCTTCGGCGATCAGGATTTTCTTCGTCACGCGTCCTAACTCCTAACTCAGTTGGCGTTTTTTACCCGCAGTCGGGTTTCCAGCAGAGTCTTTTCCATGGCCAGCCCGGCTTGGGAGAGAAAGATCTCCAGAGCTTCAGTATCGCCGATAACCGATGACTGGGGGAGATTGTCTCCATAAATAAGGGCCACAACCTTCCCTTCGCTGACCACCGGGCCGAGAAAGACCTCTGCGGGATGACCCCCTCCGAGCTGGGTGCGCAGGTAGGTGTCCCACGGGCCGGATCCAAGCTGAACCCGCATGGGGACCCGGGCCTGAAGGACATCCTTGAAGATGGAGGGCTCATCGACCGGAATGCGCATATGACGCACCCGGGTGTCGGCCATCTCCCCTTCGAGTTCGATCCCGAACTGGCCGAGACCGACGATCTCCTCCTTTTTGACATGAAATATAACGGCACGGTTCATCAACTCACTGGCAAACCGCAGGACCAGAAGGATCACTCCCCCGCCGAGAGAGGGGTTGCTGAGTTCCTGCAGCATCCCCTTGAGAAGGTGCAAACCGGGGGATTCGGGCCCTCTGGCGCTCCCCTGGTCCGCTTCGTCTCCGAATTCGCTCAGGAGCTCTGCACCGAGGTTGAACAGGCCGCCGGGCGAGGAGGAAGGCACGGAGGGGGAAGCGCTCCTGACCATGCCGGATATGGTCTCGGCCAGGGCATGAAGGGCCTGGAGACCCTGGGGGCCACGGACCTCGGTCTTTTTCGGCTTGGAGAGAACGTCCGGGGTGCCAAGATCGCGGACCCGGCGCTCCGCTTCGGGGTTCGGGTGATCGGAAATCATCACCGTATGGGCTTCTGGGGCAATTTTTTTAATATTTTCGAGGAGTTCGACGCCGCCAAGGATTCCGCTGCCGTCCATGCGGGGCATGATCAGATCGACGAGGAGGAGCGGATCACCCCCCTCCCGATATTCCTGTTTGACGGCTTCAAGAAACTCCTTGCCGTCGGCAAAGACTTTGACGAAGAAGCCGAGGTTGCCGAAGGCATCGGCCAACCCTTCGCGGGTCGGTTCGTCGTCATCGATAAAAAGGATGACGGGATTGCCTGCCGAGGGTTTCACCGTCGTCGGAACGCCGCCGGACGGTATCCCCTGGTGTTCCTCGAAGAGGGTCTCCATATCGACGACGGAGGGTGGAGCGTCCTCTTCCAAACTTTCTCCCCGATGGGTCTTTTCATCGAGAAGCCGACTCCCCTCCATGGCCAGCCACTGGGGATTCAGCCCCTGCTCAAGCATGAACTGAAGAGGACTGAAGCTGGTCGCCCCGAGCTCGGCCGGTTCACCGAGTTCGAAAGCAAAGGTCCCTTCCTTCCAGCCGAAGTAACTGTAGACGATCCGCTCGATCTGCTCCTTGACCAGAGTCTCGATCGCTTCTTTGGAAACGCCGAAACGCTCAGCCAGAATAGCCCCGAGACGAAGGGGCGGAGTCGTCTCCTTCTGCAGGGTCAGGGCCGCCCTGAGGGTCTCCATGTCGACAAGCCCCTTGCGCAGCAGGATGTCGCCAAGATTTTCACGAAACACGCTCGAGGCCGCGTGCGTCACCTGACCATGGAGGAAAATAATCGTCCCTTCACGGTTGCGACTGTGAAGCGCCAGCACGCCGGACTTCCGGCTTAGGCTGACGATCTGAAGGATGTCACCCAGCCCCAGATCTTCGAGGTTTCCGACAAGACTCATGATATTCCGGTATTCAGAGGAGGGCAGCCATCAGCGAAGAAGCATAACAGTATGGAATTAAACGAAAATAAATATATCCCAGGAACCTGGAGATGTAAAGGCTTTTTGCCCCTACTCATTTCGCTCCCGATCCTTGAACTGAAGGCGTATGGGGCACCCTGAAAAACCGAAGGCTTCACGGATTTTGTTTCCGAGATAGCGCTGATAAGAAAAGTGCACGCCTTCGGCTTTGTTGACGAAAATGATAAACGTCGGAGGCCGCACGGCGGTTTGAGTGATATAGAAGAGCTTGAGACGCTTCCCCTGATAAACGGGGGGCTGATGTCCCCTTTCGGCGTCGGCCAGCAACTGGTTCAGGTGCGAGGTCGATATCTTTTTATTGAATTCGGCCGAGACTTTCTCGACTTCGCCCATGATCTTGTTGACTCTCTGGCCCGTCAGGGCGGAGATGAAGATGATCGGGGCAAAGGAGAGAAACTTGAAGGTCGAGCGAAGCGTTTCGGTATATTCACTGACGGTGCGATTGTTTTTTTCCAGACGGTCCCACTTGTTGACCACCAGGATCACCGCCCTCCCCTTTTCATAGGCATACCCGGCCACCGTCATGTCCTGGTCGGTCACCCCCTCCTCGGCATCGATCACCACCAGAACGATATGAGCCCGCTCCATCGCCTTGAGCGCCTGAATGACACTGAATTTCTCCAGTCTCTGACTGACCTTCCCCTTGCGCCGGATCCCTGCGGTATCAATGAGCAGATAGTTGTTCTTGTTGTAGATGAAGGGGGTATCGACACTGTCGCGGGTCGTTCCCGCCGTGGGATTGGCGACCATCCGTTCGAAACCGAGAAGCCGGTTGACAAGGGTGGACTTGCCCACATTGGGACGACCGATCACCGCAAGACGGACCTCCCCCTCGTTGTCCCGAAGGGGGGCGGCCTCCGGCAGCAGGGCAAGGATGTCGTCGATCAGGTCGGGGACTCCGCGACCATGCTCGGCTGAAATCGTATGGATGGTTTCCACCCCGAGAGCGTAGAATTCCGTCGCTCCGACCTCCTGGGCATCGCCATCGACCTTGTTCACCACGTAGAGAATCGGCTTGTCGACCCGGCGCAACATCTGCGCGACTTCGACGTCGGAAGGGGTCAGCCCTTCCTTGCCGTCGGCGACAAAGAGGATGATATCGGCCTCTTCGATGGCCAGCTGCGACTGCTCCCGCATTTGCACCAGCATCCGCTCTTCGGTGACCGGTTCGAATCCGCCGGTGTCGATGAGGGTAAAGGGCTTCTCGTAACGGGTCACTTCGGCATAGTTGCGATCCCGGGTCACACCGGGAAAATCTTCGACGATGGCCTTGCGTTGACCGAGAATTCTGTTGAACAGCGTCGACTTCCCGACATTGGGGCGTCCGACGATTGCGACGACTGGCATCATGTTGACTCTTCCATTTCTGCTGAATTTCTACACGAAATCACTGGTAACCGAGTTCCTTGAGCAAGCGCTCCGAATCGGTCCAGTTCTTTTCCACCTTGACGAATAACTCCAGAAAGACCCGGTGGCCGAGCAGCCGCTCGATATCGATCCGCGCCGCCTTGCCGATGGAGCGAATCATCGCGCCCCCCTTGCCGAGGAGAATGCTCTTGTGGGAGTCGCGATCGACGCGAATCACCGCGCCGATGACGATCAGATTCTTTTCGGGTTTTTCCTCAAAGCTCTCGACCGTCACCGCCACTCCGTAAGGGACCTCGTCGCGGGTCTGTTTCAATACCTGCTCCCGGATCATCTCCCCGACGATGAAGCGCTCGGGGAGGTCGGTGATCATGTCCTCGGGATAGTAGCGGGGCCCCTCGGGAAGGAGATCGAGGATGATCCCCGGGAGGGTGTCCACCCCGTCCCCCTTGAGACCGGAGATGGGTATGATGGCGCGGAAGGAGAACTTTTTCGCGTAGGCGTCGATCAGGGCCAGGAGTGCGGGACGGGGGACGAGATCGATCTTGTTGATGAGGAGCACAACCGGCGACCCCCCTTTGGAAATGAGGTCGAGAATGAAATCATCCCCGCCGCCGAGGGGGTCGTTGGCCTCCACCAGAAAGAGGATCAGGTCGACGTCGGAACAGGCCGAGATCGCCTGGTCGACCATGAAACGGTTTAACCGCCCCTTGCCGCGGTGAATCCCCGGTGTGTCGAGAAAGAGGATCTGCCCCTTCTCGAGATTGTGAATGCCGAGAATGCGGTTGCGGGTCGTCTGGGGTTTACTGGTGGTGATGGCGATCTTCTGCCCGAGAATCTTGTTGAGAAGCGTCGACTTTCCGACATTGGGGCGGCCGATGATGGAGACGAATCCGGAACGAAAGTTCGAGTCTGTAGTATTCAAGGTGTGCGGTGTCCTCTGATCACTGGGCGGCATCCATCAGGGAAAGAAGGCGCCCGTTGGTTAGGAGTTGCTGCCGGGGAACCTCCCGGTGGGATACGATATCAAAACTGCCGAACTCTTTTGTCAGCAGGGCCAGATTGCCGTTGCCGTGTCCGCGCGCATCGGAGAAATCTGCGGGGTGCACCAGGGCGCGGCGGTCTTTTCCGGTGGCAGCGCAGCGCTCAAGGGCCCGGAGCCAGAGGCGCGAACGGACCAGCTGGCCAAAGGCCGGATGGTAGGGGCCGGCGACCCGGGCCGAACCGTCATCGAGTTCGGGGGAGGCCTGCAGGCCATGACGGATCACCGCAACGCCGGCACGATGGCACCGCCAGAGCATGTCGGCGCCGAGATCCACGGCCTCATCGAGGTCCATCGGCCGGTAGGTCCCTGCCCGGAAGGCGGCCTCGAGCGGGGTTTCGGAGAGGACAACGGTCGGATAGATCCGGACAAAATCAGGTGCAAGCGCCAGGGCCCTGTCCAGGGAGAAGAGGGCTTCCTTTCGGTCTCCCCCCGGCAGGCCGGGCATCAACTGGAGACCGACGTTCAGGCCGGCGCCGCGAAGGCGACGGACGGCCCCTTCGGCCTCCGTGGCTCCGTGTCCGCGACCGGCGCGGAGCAAAACGGCGTCAGAAAAGGACTGGCACCCTATTTCCACCGTCGTCACCCCGCCGACCTGCAGGGCGGCCACCGCGGTATCCTCGAGGGCATCGGGACGGGTCGAAACACGAACCCCCGAAACCCGTCCCCGGTCGACGAAGAAGGCCGCCACGGCCAGATAGGCCCTGGAAAGCTCTTTGTCGAGAAGGGTAAATGTTCCGCCGTAAAAGGCGATTTCGCCGTCCCCCCGGACCGGCAGAACGCCGTCGAGGAAGGCAGCGACCTCATCGGGGTTCGCGGGGACGGCCTGGCCGCAGAGAGCCTGCTGGCGGCAGTAAACACAGCGATAGGGGCAACCGGCATGGGGGATGAAAACAGGATAGATCCGCATCGATCAACCTTCCAGCCTTGCCAGGGCCTGCCGGGCCGCCTCCTGCTCGGCCCCCTTTTTGGTCCGGCCCTGCCCGGAACCGATCGCCTCCCCCTCGGATTGCACCTCAATGGTGTAGCTGCGCAGGTGATCGGGCCCCTCGACGTTCACCACCCGGTAGGTGGGGGGGAGTCCGTGCCGGGCCTGCAGGACTTCCTGAAGGCGGGTCTTATGGTCGACCCCGACCTTGCGCCGGGCGGCGCATTCGATCTCGTCGGCAAACAGGGCCTCAACCACCGGACGAACAGCTTCGAAGCCGCCGTCGCAGAAGATGGCACCGAGCAACGCCTCCAGGGCGTCGGCCAGCAGGCTGTCCTTGTCCCCCCCTCCGCTGCGCTGTTCGCCACGGCCGAGGAGAAGGCAATCGCCGAGATCGCATTGCCGTCCCAGGACGGCCAGGGTTTTTTCGTTGACGACCTCGGCCCGGACCCGCGTCAGGTCTCCCTCGGCGAAGGTTTCGTAATCACTGAAAATAATCTGACTTATGACCAGGTCGAGAACAGCGTCGCCGAGGAACTCCAGCCGTTCATTGTGGGGCCAGACTCTGCCGACCTGCTCATTGGCAAAGGAGCGGTGGGTGAGCGATTCACGCAGCAGATCCCGGTCTTTGAAGAAATATCCGACCTTTTTTTCCAGCTGTTTTTCGAGATCCTGGCGTTCCAAAAGCTTCTCCACAAAAGAGCCGACGGGCGGTCCAAGGATTAACAAAAAATCGCCTTTTAGTATACTAAAATCGCCCGTTCATGACGAGGCAAGTCCCGTCGCCGCCCGGTTTTTCCTTGCCTATCCGGGAGAGCGCTCCTATAATAGCATGCTTTACCAGTTCTTAACCGACTTTTACCTGTCACGGGTCCGATGGCACTATTCATAACCTTTGAAGGGATCGAGGGGAGCGGCAAGACGACGCAGATCCGGTTGCTCGCCGAACGACTCGGCAAGGCCGGCAAAGCCGTGGTGGCGACCCGGGAACCCGGGGGTTGCCCCATTGCCGACATGGTCCGCCAGATCCTCTTGTCTCCCGGCAGCGCCGCGCTGGTTCCCCGGGCCGAGCTCCTTCTTTACGCCGCAGCCCGGGCACAGCATGTCGACGAGGTCATAATCCCGGCCCTGAAAGAGGGAAAGATCGTCCTTTGTGACCGCTTCATCGACGCCACCCTCGCCTACCAGGGACACGGCCGCCGCCTCGACGCCTCACTCATCGACCGCCTGAACCAGCTGGCTACCGGTGGGCTCTCCCCGGACCTCACCCTCCTTCTCGACATGCCCGCCGAGAAGGGTCTGCGCCGGGCACGGCAGCGCAACGAAGACCAGAACCTGGGGAACGAGGATCGCTTCGAACAGGAGTCCCTGGCTTTTCACAGCCGGGTTCGCCAGGGATACCTCTTTCTGGCCGAAGGGCAAGATCGCTTCCGCCGTATCGATGCCGAAGGAAGCGCAGAAGAAGTGGCAAGGCGAATCGCCGCCGTGGTCGATCCTTTTCTGGAGCAGCATTCTTCATGACCTTCGCTCAAATCCTCGGTCACCGGAGACAAAAGGAGATCTTGCAGCGAGCCTTCGCCTCGGGACGCCTGGCCCATGCCTACCTCTTCGAAGGACCCGAGGGGGTCGGCAAGCGCCTCATGGCCCTGGCGCTCGTCAGGCTCGTCTTCTGTGCGGACGGCTCCGGGTGCGGCATCTGCAGCGCCTGCCGAAAGATCGACCACAACAACCATCCCGACCTGCACATTCTCGAGCCGGACGGGGCGATGATCAAGATCGAACAGATCCGCCGCATCCAGAAAGAACTCTCCTATCGCCCGCTGGAGGCCCAAAAAAAAGTCGTCCTCATCGATGGCGCCGAAAAAATGAATGCGGCGGCCGGCAACGCCCTCCTCAAAACACTGGAGGAGCCGAACGGTGAGGCCCTGCTCCTTCTGCTGACCCCGCACCCGGAGAAGGTTCTCGGGACGATTCGCTCCCGCTGCCAGCGCCTCCCCTTTTCCCGCCTCCCCCGCCAGGAGCTGTTGACGGTTCTGCTGCAGCAGGAGGGGATGAATGAGGTCGAAGGGCACATCCTGACGGCCCTCTCCGAAGGGAGCTTCAAAAAGGCCCTGGGGAGGGACCGGGAACTTTACCTGGAACGACGTAAGGCGATTCTCAAGTCCCTTACGGCCCTTTCCCCCGGGAGCATCGGCCCCCTCTTCGACCTGGCCCAGGAACTGGCCGAAGACAAGGACCATCTTCCGGAAATTCTCGAGATCATCCAGGTCTTCTACCGGGACCTCCTCCTTCATGCCCATGGCGCCCCTGAGGAGGAAATGGTCAATCTCGACCTTGCGGAGAAGATACGACGGGTCGTCTCCCGGGAAACGGTACCGTCCCTGCTGCGCAAGCTCGACGCCATCGCCGCGTCCCAACTCCACCTCGGGCGCAACGTCAACCGACAACTGGCCATCGAGGTCCTGCTGATGCGCCTGGTGGCCTGAGTGCCCCCGGCCCCTGCGGCCTATCGATGAACCGCTGCCACATCGCGGACCTCCAACAGGAAACAGACAGAGACTTATGATCCGAATTGTGACCATAAAATTCCGGGATGCCGGCAAACAGTACGACTTCAACGCCCAGGCCCTCGAACTTAAGAGGGGGGACCAGGTGGTGATCGAAACGGAACGTGGGCGCGCCCTCGGGATCGTTGTGGCCCCGCCGCGGGAAGTACCCGCCGCCCAGGCGCCGCCAGACATCAAAATCATCCAGCGCCTGGCCACCGAAGAGGACCTCTCCCTGGCCAGGGCCAACACCAGCCGGGAGCAGGATTCCTTCCGCTTTTGCCAGCGGCGCATCAAGGAACGGAAGATGGAGATGAAGCTGGTTCGAGCCGAATATCTCTTCGACGGCTCCAAAATCATTTTCTACTTCACCGCCGACGGACGGGTCGATTTCCGCGAACTGGTCAAGGATCTTGCCCACCATTTCCACACCCGCATCGAGATGCGCCAGATCGGCGTTCGCGACGAGGCCAAGCTAACGGGGGGGATCGGTATCTGCGGCCGCGAACTCTGCTGCTGCTCCTTTCTCACCGATTTCGCGCCGGTTTCGGTGAAAATGGCCAAGGAGCAGGGGTTGGCCCTGAATCCGAACAAGATTTCCGGCCAATGCGGCCGCCTCCTCTGCTGCCTCGGCTACGAATTCGAAACCTACTGCGCCATGCGCAAGATGCTCCCCAAGTGCGGCCGGAAGGTGGTGGTCAACGGCAGCGAAGGGGAAGTCGTCGACCAGAATATCCTGGCGTCGAAGGTCACGGTCAGGATGGGAGACGGCAAGCGGATCGAGGTTCCCGTCGACGAGATCGACAAGGGTCCGGTCACGGTCACGCCCCCGACGGCGTCCCCCCCGGCCCCGGCCGCTGCCGCTCCCCCTCAACCCCGCCGGGAACGACAGGGCAGGGAACGCACGCGCCAGCCGAAGGGAACCCCGCCCAAGGAAAAATCCGGCGAACCCCGTGCCGAAAGTGGGAGGCAACCCCAGCCCCCGCGGGAGGAAGCGCCGCCGCCTGCGACCGGCGTCGAGGGAACCCCGAAGACCGGCAAGAGAAAAAGCAGAAACCGTCGCCGACCGCGCCGCAATCCGCCCTCAGGAGACCAGTGATGGCCAAGCACTTCTACCTCACCACGCCCATCTATTATGTCAACGACGTGCCCCATATCGGCCACGCCTATACAACACTCGCCTGCGACGTGCTGGCCCGATATAAAAAGGCCCGCGGCTTCGAGGTTTTCTTCCTGACCGGCACCGACGAGCACGGCCAGAAGGTGGAAAAAGCCGCCCTGACCCGCGGCGAGACCCCCCTCGAACTCGCCGACCGCGTCATGAAGCGCTTTCAGGCCCTGTGGGAAAAGCTCAACATCAGCAACACCGACTTCATCCGCACCTCCCAGGAGCGCCACAAGATCGGCGTGCAGCGCCTTTTCAAGGACCTCCAGGCCAAGGGGGATATCTACCTCGGCGAATACGAGGACTGGTACTGCACCCCCTGCGAAACGTTCTGGACGGAAACCCAGCTGATGGACGGCTGCTGCCCCGACTGCGGGCGACCGACGGACAAGCTCAAGGAAGAATCCTATTTCTTCCGGATGAGCCAGTATCAGGAAGCGCTCCTGCGCCACATCGAGGAAAACCCCGACTTCATCCAGCCGCGAAGCCGCCGCAACGAGGTCTTGAGCTTTGTTCGCGAGGGGCTGCGGGATCTCTCCATCTCCCGCACCTCCTTCTCCTGGGGGATCCCCGTCCCCGGCAACGAACGGCACGTCATCTACGTCTGGTTCGACGCCCTGAGCAACTACATCACCGCTCTCGGCTATCCCGACGACGCCGAGGGGAATTTCGCCGATTACTGGCCGGCCGACGTCCACGTCATCGGCAAGGACATTCTGCGTTTCCACTCCGTCTACTGGCCGACCTTCCTCCTCGCCGCCGGCATCCCGCTGCCGAAAAAAGTCTTCGCCCACGGCTGGTGGACCGTCGAGGGGCAGAAGATGAGCAAGAGCCTGGCCAACGTCGTCGAGCCCAACATGCTCATTGACAAATACGGGGTCGATGCCATCCGCTACTTCCTCCTTCGCGAGGTCCCCTTCGGCCTCGACGGCGACTTCTCTCATTCGGCCCTGGTCCACCGGATCAATTCGGACCTCGCCAATGACCTGGGGAACTTGGTCAGCCGCTCGACGGCCATGGTCAACAAATATTTCGGCGGTACCCTTCCGAGTGCTGCGAACCTGGACGATGCCGACAGAGCGTTCATTGCCCGGTTTTCCGCGGCGACGCAAACGGTGGATCAGCAGATGAGCGAGCTGGCCTTCAACAAGGCTCTGCAGACCATATGGGAACTGGTGAGCGCCGCCAACAAATACATCGATGAGGTGGCTCCCTGGACCCTGGCCAAGGATGAGGCGCTGCGCCCCCGGCTGGGAACGGTCATGTACAACCTTCTCGAAGGGGTGCGCCTGATCGCCCTCCTGGTGGGGCCATACATGCCCGAAACGGCCGTAAGCATCATGGCCACCCTCGGAAACGACAACCGGGAACTGACCCTGGATGGGCACGACGGCTGGGGGGGGCTCAAACCGGGAACCACGGTCGAGAAGGCCGCGCCCCTCTTCCCCCGCATCGAAACCGAATAGCATCCGGCAGCGATTCCTTGCAAACGAAAGGGGCGCTGTGGCGCCCCTTTTTATTGGAGAAGGCCATGAGCGTTCAGCTTCCGCCACTCATCGACACCCACGCCCACCTCGACCACCAGCAGTTTGCCGCCGACCGCGAGGACGTCATCGCCCGGGCCCGGGCGGCAGGGATCAGTTACATCCTCACCGTCGGCTGCGACCTGGAAAGTTCCAGGCAATCGGTGGCCATCGCCCGCGCCCACCCGGAGATCTATGCGGCGGTCGGCATTCACCCCCACGACGCACCCCAGGCCACCGACGAGGGGATGGCCGAACTGGCACGGCTCATCAGCGAGGAACCCCGGGTGGTGGCTGTCGGCGAAACCGGCCTCGACTATTACCGCGACCGGGCGCCGCGCCAGACGCAGCGCGAGGCCTTCCGGCGCCAGATCGGCCTGGCCAGGAGCGTGGGGCTGCCGATCATCGTCCACGACCGCGACGCCCACGAAGACGTCCTGCAGATCCTGGTCGAAGAGAACGCCCGGGAGGTCGGCGGCGTCCTCCACTGTTTCAGCGGCGACATCGCCATGGCGAAGGCCTGTATCGATCTCGGTTTTTTCCTCTCCTTCCCCGGGACCCTCACCTACCCGAAAAACGAGGCCATGCGGGACGTGGTCCGATTCATTCCCACGGAACATCTGCTGATCGAAACGGATTGCCCGTACCTGGCGCCGCAGCCGATGCGCGGCAAACGCAATGAACCGGCCCTGGTGCGCCACACCGCCGAGACGATCGCCGACATCAAGGGGCTGACAGTCGCGGACGTTTCGCGCATTACCGCCCTCAACACCCATGCCCTCTTCGGCATCGGCGAGGTGGACCAGACCAGCAAAATCGCCTACAGGATTCGCAACGCCCTCTATCTCAACGTCACCAACCGCTGCACGAATGCCTGCATCTTCTGCGCAAAGTTCAAGGATTTTCAGGTCAAGGGGCACCATCTGCGCCTGGACCATGAGCCGACCGTCTCCGAGGTGAAAGCCGCCATCGGCGATCCGAAGGATTACCAGGAGGTGGTTTTCTGCGGCTACGGCGAACCGCTGATCCGCCTCGACCTGGTGAAGGAAATCTCCGCCTGGCTCAAGGAAAAGGGGGTACGGGTGCGCATCAACACGGACGGCCAGGCCAACCTGATCCACGGCCGCAACGTCCTGCCGGAGCTGGCCGGGCTCGTCGATGCGATCTCCGTCTCCCTCAACGCGCCGGATGCCCAGACCTACCAGAGGATCTGCCAATCCCGATTCGATCTGGCCGGTTATGATGGGGTCAAGGATTTTCTCCGCCAGGCCGTCAAGACGATCCCGACGGTGACGGCGAGTGCGGTCGCCATGCCGGGAATCGACATCGAGGCCTGTCGCCGTGTGGCAACCGAGCTGGGCGTGGAGTTCAGGGAGCGGGAATACAACGAAGTCGGCTGAAAAATAACCGGAAATGAAAGGGAATGGAAAATCGATGGATAAATTGAGCGGAAAACAGGCCCGTTACCTGCGCGGACTCGGGCACCACCTGCAACCGATCGTCATGGTCGGACGGGAGGAGATCAGCGACCGTCTTCTGGCGTCTGTCGAGGAGGCCCTCGGCATTCACGAGCTGATCAAGGTCAAGCTTCAGGAAGGCTGCCTGCTGGACCGTCGCGAGGTCGCAAGCCTACTCGCCGAGAAGACCTCCTCCCAGGTGGCGCAGGTTCTGGGCAAGACCATCCTTCTCTACCGTGCCAGCGACCAGGCGAAAATCAACCTCCCCTGATTGCCGTCAAACGCGCTCGTACGGTTCGAAGAGACGCTTGTATTCATCCAGGGCGAAGCGGTCGGTCATGCTGGCGAGATAGTCGCAGATGACCCGCTCCTGTCCGAAGAGATCGAACTTCTTCTGCTGTTCGAAGGGGAGAAGGGTCGGGGTCCGGGTATAGCTCTCGAAAAGGAGACGCAGGAAGCGCTCGGCCTTGGTCCGCATCCGTTCGACCTTGTAGTGACGGTAAAGCTGTTTCCGGAGAAACAGCTTTAACGCCTTGTTTTTGTGCGTCATTCCAAGGCTGAAGGCCACCAGGCCACCAGGGTGCTCCCGGACCGATGCGAGGTTGGAGATGCCGTGACCCTTCAGGTTCGCCGAAGTGGTCGTCACCAGGTCATCGATCAACACGCCGATCAGATGGCTGATGGTCTGATAAATGTGGCGGGTGCGATCGATCCCCGGGTATTTGCCGCCGACGAGGGCGAAGGTCTCCTGCCATAACTCCAGGGACGCCAACTCCTCAAGGGTGATGTAACCGGCCGTGAGGCCGTCGTCGATGTCGTGGTTGTTGTAGGCGATCTCGTCGGCAAGGTCGATGATCTGGGCCTCCAGGGTCGGGCGCAGGTTCGGCTCGTAGGCCGCGGCAGCCCCGGACCCCGGGCGGTCATAGTCGGAGGAGTGCTTGATGATCCCTTCCCGGGTTTCCCAGCTGAGGTTGAGGCCGTTGAATCCGGGATAGCGCTCTTCGAGCTCCTCGACAATGCGCAACGACTGGCGGTTGTGCTCAAAACCGCCGAACCCGGCCATCAGTCCGTTGAGCACCTCCTCGCCGGTGTGCCCGAAGGGGGTATGCCCCAGGTCGTGGGCCAGGGAGAGGGCCTCCACCAGGTCCTCGTTGAGCCGCAGCCGCCGGGCGATCCCCCGGGCGATCTGGGCCACTTCGAGGGAATGGGTCAGGCGGGTGCGGTAGTAATCCCCTTCATGGTTGACGAAGACCTGGGTCTTGTATTCGAGACGGCGAAAGGCGGCGCAGTGGATAATGCGGTCGCGGTCCCGCTCGAAGGCCGGCCGCTGATCCTTGAAAGTCTCCTTATGGGCTCGACCGCGGGATTGGTGACTCCGGGAGGCATAGGGTGCGAGGTCTGAACGTTCCATGGGCGGATCTCCGGCAAACGGACAAGAGGAAAATTGGCCGCGAAATTTACGGTCGAAAGGACGGGTTATTAAAGCCTCACGGCGGAGACTTGTCAAGGGAACCCTTGACGCTCCCCCCCTGGTGTGCTAGTTTTTCCGGGCACTTTCGCCCGAACAAGGGGGGATCCCCCCATCTGCCAGCAGAGGTCAAATCGCCTTGCGCATCATCAGCGGCATTGCCAAAGGGAAGAGGCTGACCGGGTTTTCCGGCCTCGAGATCAGGCCGACATCCGACCGGGTGCGCGAAGCCCTGTTCAGCATCCTCAACAGCCGCTACGGCAGCCTGGAAGGAAAGCGGGTTCTCGATCTCTACGCCGGAACGGGGGCCATGGCCATCGAGGCCCTGAGCCGCGGTGCCGCCCTGGCGACCCTGGTCGACCAGGGAGAGCAGTCGGCAAAAATCATTCCGTCCAACCTCAAGACCAGCGGTCTCGCCTCGCGGGCGACCCTGATCCGCAGCGGAGTCCTCAAGGCCCTCCCCGCCCTCTCCCCTTCCGATCTGATCTTCCTCGACCCCCCCTACGGCAAAGGGCTTGTGCCGCAGACCATCGAAGCACTCTCGGAGTTCGACCTCCTGGGCGCCGACGGGATGATCTGCGCCGAGGCAGCTCAAGACGACCCTGTCCCGGAAACCATCGGCCGTTTCCGGCGAATCGAAGAGCGCCGCTACGGTTCGACCGTCCTTCACCTGTTCACCCACTGCGAGGCCGTCTGACATGAAGACACATATCGCTGTCTATCCCGGCTCTTTCGACCCGATCACCTACGGCCATCTCGACATTATTCACCGCGGCCTCGAAGTCTTCGACGAACTGATTGTCGCCGTCGCCAGCAACTCGGAAAAAAAGGGGTTGTTCACCGTCGCGGAGCGTCTCGACATGATCCGCCAGACCGTCGGCGACAATCCCCGCCTCCGGGTCGACACCTTTGAAGGCCTGCTGGTCGACTACGTGGTCGCCATGGGCTCCCGGGTCATCCTCCGCGGCCTGCGGGCCGTGTCCGACTTCGAATACGAGTTCCAGATCGCCCAGATGAACCACACCGTCCGGGAAGAGGTCGAAACCCTTTTCATGATGACCTCGGTCCCCTTCGGCTACCTGAGTTCCTCCATCGTCAAGGAAGTCGCCTCCCTCAAAGGGCCGATCGACTCCTTCGTGCCGGCTCCGGTCAAGGCAGCCTTGGAAAGAAAATTCAGCAAGGGCTGATACCCCCCCTCCCCTGCCTCTATTCGACCCACCCCTCCAAATTTTCCACCAGCCGCTCCAGGGCATCGACGACCAGCTCCTCGAGCCGTCGTCCCTTGTCCGCTGTCGCCAGCGTCGGATCCCCCCAGACCCCCCCCGGCCAGAACTTGCGCTTGTTGCGCACCAGAATCCCCACGGGAAAACTGGGGAACTCCCGCGCGGCACTCCCCCTGACCAGATGCGGATGGGAATGGAGGATCCGCGAGGTCTCGATCTCTCCGGCATGGGAGTCGCCGGCGGTTTCGATGATCGCCTTCCCTTCCCTGGCCGCCAGCATGTACTCGGTGAGCACGGCGATTTTGGCATCGGCAAAGCGTCCGAGCAACTCTTCTCCGGCATCGATGAGGGTCGAGGTATGGGTGCCGCCGGCATGGCCGGTCAGGAGGATGAAGTTGCGCAGGCCCTGGGCATAAAGAGCTGAGACGATGTCGAGGGCCAAAAGCCGCAGGGTCGCCGTGGAAATGGAGAGGGTCCCCGGATGCCCGGAGGTGGAACGGCAGACCCCGTAGGGGACGGGAGGGGCGATAAAAATGGCCCGCCTTTCCGCCAGGCGGCGTCCGACTTCGGTGGCGTGCAGGGTGTCGGTGGCCAGGGGGAGATGCGGCCCGTGCTCTTCCGTCGCCCCGAAGGGGATAAGGACCGTTTTGGTCCTGACAAGCCCGGCTTCGAACTCGGGCATGGTCATTTCTTCGATGATCATGGGTTCACCTCCTCGGCACGGGCCATCACCAGATATATGTCTACGAAAACAAAAAGGACCTGCGACCGGCGCAAGTCCTTTTTTCAATATTGGTGGCCCCGACGCGATTCGAACGCATGACCTACCGCTTAGGAGGCGGTTGCTCTATCCGGCTGAGCTACGGAGCCTAAAAGGGTTTACCTTATACCGTAGGGCGGGCCTTTATGCAAGGGTTTTCCCCCCTCCCCTTTGCCCCGCGACCTAGAATTTAAGCAGGCTGTAGACCTTACCGTCAGGGAGACGCTTGCGTCCTTCGAGAAATTCCAGTTCAGCCATGAAGGTGCACTCGACAACCTCGGCGCCGCACTCCCGGACCAGATCGACGACCGCAGCCATCGTCCCGCCTGTGGCCAGGAGGTCGTCGGCGATGATTACCCTGCTCCCGGCAACGAAGGCATCCTCATGGATTTCGAGCGTATCAGTGCCGTACTCCAGATCGTAGGTCTTGCGCAACGTCCGGAAGGGGAGCTTGCCGGGCTTGCGCACCAGGGTGATCCCGGTCCCGAGCTTGTAGGCCAGGGCCGAACCGAGGATGAAACCCCGGGCCTCGACCCCGACGACCTGGTCGATTTTCATGCCGATGTAGCGATGGGCGATGAGATCGATCATGCGGTGAAAGCTTTTGCCATCGGACAGAAGGGTGGTTATGTCTTTGAAAACAATCCCTTTTTTGGGAAAGTCATTGATGTCGCGAATGATATTTTTCAGGTCTTCCATCGGTATTCCTCTTTCAATTGAATTCAATGCCCCAAAGAGCTGAGGCCGAGACTATGACCGGAGGCCCAGTTCCGCATCGCTGGGACCGGAAAGCTCCTTCTCCTCCATGATCTTGCGGAGCTTCTCCAGGCTCTTGGCCTCGATCTGGCGGATCCGCTCCCGCGTCACACCGAATCGACGCCCGATGGTATCGAGGGTCTGAGGTTCGCGGTCCTCGAGGCCGAAACGGAGGGTGAGGATCTCCCGTTCGTTGTCCCCCAGGGATTCGAGCCATTCGGTCACGTGGGCGAATTTGTCGAGATCTTCGATGAGTCCCGAGGGGTCGACGGAACTGGTGTCCTCGATGGTGTCGATGAGGCTGTAATCGCTGTTCTCTCCCATCGGATGCTCGATGGAGTAGGTCTTTTTGACCAGAACCATCAGCCGCCGGATATAGGACGGATCGACCCCCATCGCCTCGGCGATTTCGGCGACGCTTGGTTCGCGGTTAAATTTATGCACCAGCTCCCGGCTGATCTTGATGAATTTATTGATGTCGTCCGAGACGTGAACGGGCAGGCGGATGGTGCGGCTCTGGTTGACGAGGGCGCGTTCGATGGACTGGCGGATCCACCAGGTGGCATAGGTCGAAAACCGGCATTCTTTGCTCAGTTTGAAGCGCTCAACGGCTTTGATCAACCCCATGTTTCCCTCCTCGATGAGATCGAGAAAGGGGAGCCCCCGGTTCATGTAGCGCTTGGCGATCTTCACCACCAGGCGCAGGTTCGATTCGATCATCCGGTCGCGGGCGGCCATGTCCCCCTGGGAGATGCGGAGAGCGAGGTTGCGCTCGTCTTCGGCCGTCAGCAGGGTGGTCTTCTGAATTTCCTTGAGATATATTTTGATGGCGTCATCGGAGTGATCATCGTAACCGGCGGCAGCCTCGGCTTTTTTTCCTCTTCTTCTTCCTCGTCCGCCTCCTCCTCTTCAAGGTCCTCTTCCCCCTCGACAGGATCCAGGTCGACTTCTTCTTCGGCGGAATCAACCTCAAAGCCAAAATTTTCGAACTCGTCCGTCATTTCGTCCATCAGCAGGAACTCCTCACCAAAGTTTAAAAGGGCCCGAAAAGTCTAAGAGATGGTTCAGGTTAAGGCAAGTAAAAAATCGGATTGACCGCTGCCTTGCCATGACGGATTTCAAAATAGAGACGCGCCGCACCGCCGCCGGGGGGGGTTCCCGAAGCGGCGATCTTCTGCCCCCTGCTGACAAAGGCTCCGGCCTCGACGAGATTTTTCCGGTTGTATCCGTAAACGGTAAAAAAGGAATCGTCGTGTTTGAGAATAATGAGATTGCCGAACCCCCGGATTCCGTCCCCGCTGTAAATGACGCGACCGGCAGCGGCGGAGACGACCGGCGTGTTCGGTTCGGCGGCAATTTCCAGTCCCTTGCTGGGCTTGCCGGCCTTCTGACCGAAATTGCGCACGACTTTCCCCCGGAGGGGCCAGAGGAATTTCCCCTTGACCGCCGGTGGTAGCGCCTCAACGGTGGGAGGTTTTGTCGCTACAGTCGGTCGCGTCGACCGGTCGGCCGGGAGAGATTGTCTGGATACGGCTTTTTTCGGGGGGGAAGGGACCGGACGGGGAGCAGGTTTAGGGGGCGTTACCGGTCTGGTGACGATGACCGGAACGTCCAGAAGACGCGGGGCGTCGGGAATGAATATCTGTTGGCCGATCTTGAGCTGGGTCGGGTCGTCCACCCGGTTGATCCGGGCAAGATAAAGCTCATCGACACCGTAGGTCTTGCTGATCCGGTAAAGGGTCTGGCCGGGCTGCACGGTGTGATATACCCCCCCCTGGGCGGCACAGCTGAGCAGCACGAGGGCTGCAAGGAGGGTGAGAATTAAGCGAATCGGCATAAAAAGACATCCGCCGTCGGGGTTCGGGGTTTTTGCAAATATCTGACAAGGTAGCGGAGTTTCACCCCGTGCGTCAAGGGACCGGAACACGGTTGCTTTCCCTGCAGTCGGATCCCTGCTCAGTGAAGGAAGTGGCGAATGACCACGAATCCGCCGATCAGCAGGACCACAAAAAGAATGCTCAGGAGATTGAAGTACTTCTCGACGAAGCCGCGCATCGTCGTGCCGTAGCGGTAGATCAGCCAGGCAACGAGAAAAAATCGAAGGCTGCGGCTGATGGCCGACGCCAGCACGAAGACGGGAAAGTTGATCTGGAACACCCCGGCGCCGATGGTGATGACCTTGTAGGGAATCGGGGTGAACCCGGCGGCAAAGACGGTCCAGAAATCGTAGGTGGAAAAAAGATTCTGTACGCTGGCGAAAACCTGCTCGGTAAAGCCGGGGACATAGTTGTAGAAATAACTCGCCAGCCCTTCCCACAACCAGAGACCGATGCCGTACCCGAGAATCCCCCCGAGGACCGACCCGACGGAGGCCAGGAGCGCAAAACGGAAAGAGCGGGCCGGGACGCTGATGCACAGGGCCAGCAGCAGGACATCGGGGGGGATGGGAAAGAAAGACGATTCGGCCACCGCCAGCAGAAAAAGAGCCGGGGCGCCGTAGGGGGTGTTGGCCCAATGCAGAACCCAGTCATAGAGTCTCCGGATCACCCACATCGGTTCAGCTCTCCCCTTCCTGCCAGCCGTGACGGCCAATGAGCGGGACAAAGCGGCAATCGATGAGACGCTCTTCGGTGAACTGTCCCTCGGCGACCTTGGTGATCCGCATCAGAACCTGATCTCCCCGGTTGCCGACGGGAATCACCAGCCGGCCGCCGATGGCCAGTTGGTCCCGATATTGGTCAGGGACCGAAGGGGCTCCGGCGGTCACGATGATGGCGTCGAAGGGCGCCTCCTCGTCCCACCCCTGGGTTCCGTCGGTCACCCGGATATTGACGTTGACACAGCCGAGGCTGTCGATGACGCGGCGGGCCCGGCGGGCCAGGAGGGCGATCCTCTCCAGGGTATAGACCTTGCCGGCGATTCGCGACAGGATTGCCGCCTGGTACCCCGATCCGGTGCCGATTTCAAGGACCCTCTCCCCCCCCTGCAGCAGCAGGGCTTCGGTCATCACGCCGACCGTCGATGGCTGGGAGATGGTCTGCCGGTCCCCGATCGGGAGGGAAAAATCGCCGTAGGCCTGACTTTGAAACGCCTCTTCGACAAAAAGGTGACGGGGGATCTGCAGCATGGCCTCGATCACCCTGGGATCTTTGACTCCCTGCCCCTGGACCTGCCGCTCCACCATCCGGCGCCGCGCAATGGAAAAATTCATCGGCCAGCACTTCCTCTATTCAAAAGAGACAGGGATCTGCATCGTTGATATTTTCCAACCCCCAGCAGGCCAGACTTTCAAAGGATCGATAATTCGTCAGATCGAGATGCAGCGGCGTCACGGAGATGCACCTTTCAAAAATGGCATGGAAGTCCGTGCCCTCCTCGTTCTGAAAACCGAGTTCGCCGGCCCCTATCCAGTAGTATTTTTTCCCCCGCGGATCGATCTTCTCCACGACCACATCGCCGTAAATCCGCTTCCCCTGCCGGGTGAGTCGAATCCCTTCGGCGACGCCGGGGGGGACATTGACGTTGAAAAAGGTGTCCGGAGGGAGTCCCTGATCGAGAATCATTCTAGCGAGCCTGACGGCAAAGGCTCCGGCGCCGTCGAAATCGTCCAGCGTATAGGAATCCCCCGCCAGGGAGACGGCGAAGGCGGGGACCCCCATCAGAGTTGCCTCCATCGCCGCAGAAACCGTCCCCGAATAGGTGATGTCGTCGCCGAGGTTCGCGCCGCGATTGATCCCCGACACCACCAGGTCGGGACGCTCGTCGAGGAGACCATGGATGCCGAGATGAACGCAGTCGGTGGGGGTGCCGTCGACGGCGAAGACGTCGGGGCGGATCAGTTCGGCGCGCAGGGGGGAGTGAAGGGTCAGGGCGTGGCCGACGGCGCTTCTCTCGCGGTCCGGGGCCACGACGACCACCCGGCCGAGTGCCGACAGGTGAGTGGCCAGACTGATGATTCCGGGGGAGTGAACGCCATCGTCGTTGGTAACCAGAATCAGCAAGGGCGCCTCGAAGAAAACGGAAGATGACCGCGAGCAGAGAAAAAAGGTGACCCGGATTCAGGGGGAGGTTTGGATGGAGTTCCTCAAGGCGCGGAGTTCTTCGCGGATTTCCAGCAGAAGGTCGCGGCACACCTTGCCGGAAAAAGCTTCGGTTTCCGGCTCCGCATCGTCTGCGCCGCCTTCGTCGAGCTTTTTTTTGGCGCCGGCGAGGGTGAAACCCTGCTCGTAGAGGAGGTCCTTGAGCAGCAGAACGAGGTCGATGTCCTTGCGGCGATAGAGTCTCTGGTTGCTGGTACTTTTTTTGAGCCGGAATTGAACGAACTCCGACTCCCAGTAGCGCAGCACGTGTGCCTTGACCCCGGTAAGGGCGGCCACCTCGCCGATCTTGAAAAAAAGCTTGTCCGGAATCTTGTCGTCCATCGACGAAGGGGAAGACAACGGGAAACCGACTACTCTTCCCCGTTGATGGCGCTTTTCAGCACCTGGCTGGGTTTGAAGGTGAGAATTCTCCGGGAGGAAATTTCGATTTCGTCACCGGTCTGCGGATTGCGGCCGCGGCGGGTCGCCTTGTCCTTGACTACGAAATTGCCGAAACCGGCGATCTTGATTTTGTCGCCGTCTTCCAAAGTGTTCTTCATCAGGTCGAAAACCATCTCGACGATTTCGGCGGATTCCTTCTTGGAAAAACCGGTTTTCAGATAAACACTTTCAATAAGGTCCGCCTTAGTCATAATCCATCCACCTCCCGAATAGTACAGATACCTGAATTTACGGGTTTTTATATCATACGATTCGGCAGGGAGCAACCGCTTTTTAACAACAAGGGCGAAAGAGCATGCGCTTTTTTAGGAAATGGCGGTTTCCTGCAGGTTCGGAACTCCTCGTTCCAGGGATTCTCCCCCGGGAACGAGGGGTCCTCAGCGGACTTCAGCCCCCAGTTTTTCCTCGAGAGCCCGAATGATTTTGCCATGGGCCTTGGCGATTTCCTCCTCGGTGAGGGTCTTTTCCAGACTGCGGTAACGGACCCTGATGGCCAGACTCTTCTTTCCTTCCGGGACCCCCTTGCCGCGATAGAGGTCGAAGAGAACAAAATCCTCCACCAGCTTCCCGCGGACGGCGGCAACGGCATCAAAGAGCATCTGGGCCGTCACCGATTCGTCGACCAAAAGAGCGCTGTCTCGAGAGACGTCGGGGAATCGGGAGAGCGGCCGGAAACCTTCCGATTCACGACTCACGGAGAGAAACGCCTCGATGTCCAGGTCGAGCAGGTAGACCGGGGTGTCGATGTCGTAGTTCTGGAGCACGACGGGATGAACCTCCCCGAGGGTCCCGAGAAGCGCCCCGGCGGACTCGATCCGGCATGACTTCCCCGGATGGAGATACGGCTCCCGGGCATCGACCGGCCAGAGGACCTTGTCGACCCGGAAATAATCGAGGAGGTCCTCGACCACCCCCTTGAGATCGTAGAAATCGACCATCGCCCCCCCTTGCGTCCATCCTTCGGGGGCACGCCGGCCGCAGAGGGCCATGACGAGGCGGCGCCGCTCGTCCGGAAGCTCTTCGCCGTCGCGGGGGAGGAATACCGGGCGCAGTTCAAAGAGCTGCAGGTCCCGGGTGCGGTAGGCGAGATTGCGCGACACCGTCTCGAGGAGGCTCGGCACCAGGGAGGTGCGCATGACGGACTGTTCCTCGTTGAGAGGGTTGAGGATCTTCACCGTCCGGCGCCGGGCATCCCCGGCCTCCAGGGCGATGCGGTCCCAGGCCGTAGGGGAGACGAAGGAGTAGTTGATGACTTCCGAGAATCCCCTGGCCACCACGGCATCGCGAATCCTGGCCACCCCCCGCTGGCGCCCCCCGGAGAGGTGGCAGATCATCCGGCTGACGGGCATGGTCACGGGAATCCGATCGTAGCCGTTAAGGCGGGCGACCTCCTCGACCAGATCGATTTCCCGCTCCAGGTCGTGGCGGGAGAAGGGGACGATGACCTGCAGCGCCTCCTCCGGCGCATCGGGTGCGGGCTCGGCATCGAGCCCGATGGAACGCAGCAGACGCTGGATTTCCGAAAGCTCGAGCTTGAGCCCGAGAATCTCGTTGGTGAGCCGTCCTTCGATCCGCAGCTTGCGCTCCCCCATCTTCTGGGGATAGTTGTCGATCCGGCCGGAAGCGATCTCGCCGCCGGCCACCTGGAGAATCAGGGCCGCGGCGCGGTCCAGAGCCAGGGGGACGATGTCGACGTCGGCGCCGCGCTCGAAGCGGTGGGAGGATTCGGTGTGGATGCCGAGGCGCTTGCTGGTGCGGCGGATCGTCGGCGGGTTGAAATAGGCGCTTTCAAGGAGGATATCCCGGGTGTCGGGCTGGATTTCCGAGTTCTCTCCCCCCATGATCCCCGCCAGGGCGACGGGACCGATCCCGTCGCAGATGGTCAGGTCCCCCTTTTTAAGGGTGCGCTCCTGACTGTCGAGGGTGGTGAAGACCTCCCCGTCCCCGGCCTGCCGGACGACGATTTTCTTCCCGCGCAGCAGGTTGAAGTCAAAGGCATGGAGGGGATGGCCGAGTTCCATCAGCAGCAAATTGGTCACATCGACCACGTTGTTGATGGACCGCTGGCCGACGGCATCGAGACGGCGTACCAGCCAGTCGGGAGAGGGACCGACGGTCACTCCGCGGATGAGACGGGCGGCGTAGCGCGGACAGAGTGCGGGCTCATCCACGGTGACCGAGGTCAGCGAACCGATGGCCGGTCCGGTCTCCTGCAGTTCGGCCACCGGCAAATGCAGGGGGCGGCCGACCATCGCGGCGACTTCGCGCGCCACGCCGACGACGCTCAGGCAATCGGCGCGGTTGGGAGTCAGCCCCAGTTCAAAACGGACATCCTTGAGACCCAGGGCTTCGAAGACCGGCTTGCCGAGAGGGAGACCGGCGGGGAGGATGAGGATCCCCTCCGACTCTTCGGCCAGACCGAGTTCCTTTTCGCTGCAGAGCATTCCCAGCGACTCGACGCCGCGGATTTTGGATTTTTTGATCTTGAAATCCCCGGGGAGAACCGACCCGACCTGGGCGAGGGCGATGAGGTCTCCGGCCCTGTGGTTGCGGGCGCCGCAAACCACCTGGACTGTGCCGCTTCCCGTTTCGACCTGGCACAGGGTCAGGCGGTCGGCTTCCGGGTGCGCTTCCACGGAGGCCAGACGGGCGACAATGACACTGTCGAGCCCTCCGCCGATGACTTCCATGGCGTCGACTTCGAGACCGGCCATGGTCAGGCGGTGGGAGAGTTCCTCGGGAGCCAGGTCAAAATCGACAAATTCTTTCAGCCAGTTGTAGGTTACGATCATTTCAATACATCCTTAAGTGTCCAATTATCTGAATGGACTCACCAAACGGGACACGAGCAAAGGTCGGGGCCGACCTGTGGAAAGTTAGCGAGCGAACCGACGGCGGACCTAGAATTGCTTCAGGAAGCGCAGGTCGTTTTCGAAGAACAACCGCAGGTCGTTGACCCCGTATTTGAGCATGGCGAGGCGCTCGAGTCCCATCCCGAAGGCGAACCCGCTGTAGGCTTTGGCGTCGTAATCCACCGATTTGAAGACCTCGGGGTCGATCATGCCGCTGCCGAGGATTTCCAGCCATCCGGAATTTTTGCAGACCCGGCACCCCTTGCCGCCGCAGATCACGCACTGAATGTCGACCTCGGCGCTCGGCTCGGTGAAGGGGAAAAAGGACGGCCGGAAACGGACATCGATCCCCTTGCCGAAAAATTGCGCCAGAAAGGTGGTCAGGATCCCCTTCAGGTCGCCGAAACTGACGTTGCGATCGACGAGAAACCCCTCGACCTGGTGGAACATCGGACTGTGAGTGATGTCCGAATCGCGACGATAGACGGTCCCCGGGGCGATGACGCGCACGGGCGGAGCCTGTTTGAGCATGGTGCGGATCTGCACCGGCGAGGTGTGGGTGCGCAACACGACGTCGTCGGAGATGTAGAAGGTGTCCTGCATGTCGCGGGCGGGATGATCCTTCGGCATGTTGAGTGCTTCAAAGTTGTAGAAATCTTTTTCGATTTCCGGGCCCTCTTCGACGCCGAAACCGAGGGAGGAAAAGATTTCGACGATCTCCTCCGTCACCAGGGTGATCGGATGCTTCGATCCGGCATAGAGGCGGCGTCCCGGGAGGGAGACGTCGATGCGCTCACTGGCCAGACGACGGGCGATCTCCACCTCCCGCAATTCAAGGAGGCGGCTTTCGAAGAGAGCCTCGATCTCTTCCTTGACGGTATTGGCCAGGGCCCCTACCACCGGACGCTCCTCGGCGGAAAGCCCCCCCATACCCTTCATGATGGCCGTCAGCTCCCCCTTCTTGCCGAGAAAGCGAACCCGTCCCTCCTGCAGCTCCGATTCAACTCCGGCTGCAGAGAGAGCCGAGCGGGCCGCTACCAACATTTCTTCAAGTCTTGCCTTCATAAACGCCACCGAATCCCTGGACAATAAAGAAGAAAGGAAGCCAAGCGGCTTCCATCATCGAACATCGAATCCCCATAAAGAAAAAGAGATGAGGGGGAAGCCCCCCTCATCTCTTTTTTTCCAGAGTCCTACGGAAGCTGGGCCTTGGCTTTCTCGACGACGGCGCTGAACCCCTTGGGGTCGACGACGGCGAGCTGGGCCAGAATCTTACGATCCAGACCGATCTCGGCCTTTTTCAGACCGAAGACCAGGCGGCTGTAGGACAGTCCATTGTCCCGGGAAGCCGCGTTGATCCGGGCAATCCACAGAGCGCGGAAATCACGCTTCTTGACCTTGCGGTCGCGGAAAGCGTAGTTGAGCGCGCGGTCGACCGCCTCGGCGGCGCTGCGGAACAGCTTGCTCCGGGCACCACGGTAGCCCTTGGCCAGATTCAGGACCTTGTTTCTTCTGCGTCTCGCTTTGAATCCTCTTTTTACTCTCGGCATTTTCTACTCCTTCAGGGTGACATACAAGCGGGATGTCCCGCTGCCGGATCTGAAGGGGGAGACTATTCCCCTCAGTTCTCGGACTTAAAGCCGAGCCTTCCGATCTTCCTTACATGTAGGGGATCAGACGGCTGATATTCTTGTGATCGACGGCGCTGACGATGGACCCCTGACGAAGCTCACGCTTGCGCTTGGTGGTCTTCTTGGTCAGAATGTGGCTGGTGAAGGCCTTGTTGCGACGGATCTTGCCGGTTCCGGTCTTGCGAAAGCGCTTGGCCGCACCGCGATTGGTTTTGATTTTGGGCATGCCCCATCTCCTTTATCTGCATTATTTGGATGTCAGTCAGGTCGTTCGGCCCGCTGATGGACCGGTTTGAAAGACCCGCGCTGCCAACTACTTCTTCAACGGACCGATAACCATGGTCATGAAACGGCCGGACATGCTGGCATGGGACTCGACCACGCCAATATCCTTGACCTCTTCGGCCATCCTGATCAGAAGTCTGCGTCCGAATTCCGGATGGGTCACTTCCCGGCCGCGGAACATCACGGTCGCCTTGACCTTGTTGCCTTCCTCGAGGAATCGGCGGGCGTTTTTCAGCTTGAACTGAAAATCGTGCTCCTCGGTCTTGGGCCGCATCTTGACTTCCTTGAGCTCGACCCGGGCGACCTTCTTCTTCGCTTCGGCTGCCCGCTTGCTCGCCTGATACTTGTATTTGCCGTAATCCATGATCCGGCAGACCGGCGGCTCCGCGCTCGGCGAAACCTCTACAAGATCGAGGCCCCGCTCCGCAGCGGCGGCAAGAGCGTCGGCCAGAGTCAGGATACCGAGCTGTCCACCCTCGTCATCGACGACACGGACTTCCTTAGCGCGAATCGCGCGATTGATGTTGGTCTCTTGCTTAGCTATGGTGCCACCTCCTAGTGGTATTGCCTGCACTCATCCTGGACGAAGCGGATGAACTCGTCAGGCGTCATGGGGTCAAGATTCTTGCCCGAACGGTGGCGGGGTGCCAGGGTTCCGGTTTCTTTTTCCTTGTCCCCGATCACAAGCATGTAAGGGATTTTTTCCAACTGCGCTTCGCGGATCTTGAAGCCGAGTTTCTCGTTGCGAAGATCCTTCTGCACCCGCACCCCCTGGGCACGCAAGGTTGCGAAGACCTCCTCGGAATATTCGGCCTGGGCATCGGTCACGTTGACGACAACGGCCTGTACGGGAGAGATCCAGAGGGGGAAGTTGCCGGCAAAATGCTCGATCAACACACCGATGAACCGCTCGATGGCTCCAAGGATGACCCGATGGACCATGACCGGACGGTGTTTTTCGCCGTCACTCCCAACATAGGTGAGATCAAAACGGTCCGGAAGCGTGAAATCGCATTGGATTGTAGCACATTGCCAACGCCTGTCAAGAGCGTCCTTGAGCTTGATGTCGATCTTGGGACCGTAAAATGCCCCGTCCCCCTCGTTGATCTCGAAGGGAACGCCGGAGTCCTTGAGAGCGCCCATCAAGGCGGCCGTGGCCCGCGCCCAGTCCGCGTCGCTGCCGATGGACTTCTCGGGACGGGTGGAAATCTCCATTTCGTATTCGAAACCGAAGATCGCCATCACGTCCTGAACAAAGCGCAATACCCCTTTGATCTCGCCGTCGAGCTGCTCGGGGGCACAGAGGATATGGGCGTCATCCTGGGTGAATCCCCGCACCCGCAGAAGGCCGTGGAGCACCCCGGACTTCTCATGGCGGTGCACCGTGCCGAGTTCGAAATAGCGCAGCGGCAGGTCACGGTAGGAGCGCATCTTCGACTTGTAGATCAGCATGTGAGCGAGGCAGTTCATCGGCTTGATGCCGTAACTCTGCTCATCGATCTCGGTGAAATACATGTTCTCGCGGTAGTTTTCGTAGTGTCCGGAAATCTTCCACAGCTCGGTCTTCAGGATCTGCGGACCCATGACGATGTCGTACCCGCGGCGCAGATGCTCCTTGCGCTCGAAATCCTCGAGCAGGGTGCGCAGCATCGCCCCCTTGGGATGCCAGATCACCAGGCCGGCGCCGGCTTCCTCGCTGAAGGAGAAGAGATCGAGCTCGCGGCCGAGCTTGCGGTGATCGCGCTTGCGCGCCTCCTCGAGCCGGGCCAGATAGGTCCTCAGCTCCTTCTTGTCCGGAAACGCCGTGGCATAGAGGCGCTGCAGCATGGCGTTCTTTTCGTCACCCCGCCAATAGGCGCCGGCGACGCTGGTCAGCTTGAAGGCCTTGATGTGGCCGGTGGAGGGGAGATGGGGACCGCGGCAGAGGTCGACGAAGTCTCCCTGGCGGTAGAGGGACACGGTCTCGTTGGGGAGATCCTCGATCAGCTTGACCTTGTAGGCCTCCCCCATATCGCGGAACATGGCGATGGCGCTGTCGCGACTGACCTCCTCGCGGGTGATGGCGAGATTGGCCTTGGCCAGCTCGTCCATCCGCGCCTCGATGCGCTCGAAATCCTCGGGGGTGAAAATATGCTCGGGGCTGAAGAAATCGTAGTAAAAGCCGTTTTCGATGGAGGGGCCGATCGTCACCTGGACCTTGTCGCCGAAAATATCCTTGACGGCGTGGGCCATGAGGTGCGCGGTGGAGTGGCGATAGACTTCAAGTCCGTCACGGGAGGTAAGGGTGACCAGTTCGACGCGGGCGTCCTTATCCAGGGGGGCACCGACGTCGACCAGCTGACCGTCGACCCTGGCGGCGACGGCCTGCTGGGCGAGACGCTCGCCGATGGTCCGGGCGACATCGAGGGAGGTGCTCCCCGCGGGGAGTTCTTTAATGGAGCCGTCGGGCAACTCAATACGCACCATGTTCGCCACTCCTGTTCTCCGCGAATGAAAAGAGGCATCCGGGGATGCCTCAATCAACGGTTGCAAGTTTTTTTTGGTAGGCACGCCCGGGATTGAACCGGGGACCCCTACCGTGTCAGGGTAGTGCTCTCCCACTGAGCTACGTGCCTACATTCGAAACGCCGTACTTGTAACAAAAGAGCCGAAACATTGTCAAGTGATTTCAGTAGGACTGGACTATTTTTTTGCCTGCTGCAGCGACCTTTTCCTTCCGGGCTCCGGCCAGGAGTTTTCCCAGCAGCGCCGTGCGCTGCGGCGGTGCCAGCCGGCCAATGGCGGCGGCCCGCCGGTAAAAAGCCGCCAGGTCTCCCCCTTCCTGGCGCAACAGAAGGCGGAAGACCGGGACCAGGTCACGATAAGTGCCGACGGAAACCAGGCGGGCGTTATTGAGGTCTCCCTTGAACCAGGGATCATATCCGGCGAATCCCCCCCAACTTTCCTTGAGCTCCCCGTATTCTTCCCGCAGCTGGGCAAAGAGTTTTTCCTTGCCGGACTGCATCGCCTCCCGGTCCAGGGGCGAAGCATAAAGGGCGAGGAGGCGGTCGCGAACCTGCTGCAGAAGATGGATGAATTCCTCTTCGCGCCGGTAAGCTTCTCCGTAGAGCCGCTGCGCTTCCTCGTCGCCGTTCCGGCGCAGCCAGCGCTCCACCCCTTCAAGCTCCACGGTTTTGGCAAAGGCCTCGTTGAAGGAGGAATCGCCCCGCACGTAGAGTTGCTGATGTGCCAGTTCGTGAAAGATCAGTCCGGCCAGATTCGCCTCCGGCCGACGGCTGAAGGTATTGAGAACCGGGTCATCGAACCAGTTGAGAGTGGAGTAGGCATCGACGCCGTAGAGATAGACGTCCCCCCCCTCCCCCTTGAGCTTCTCGGCGAAACGCTTTGCCCCCTTCAGGGAAAAATAGCCGCGATAGCTGACGCAGCCGGCCACCGGGAAGCACCACTGTTGGGGGGTCAGGGAAAATTCCGGCGTTGCGACCACGTTCCACACCGCGTAGGGACGCCCCAGGTCGGCGTAACTGCGATAGCTGCCGTTGTCGGGAAGGAGGAGTTCGCTGCTGGCAAAGTCGCGCATGGCCAGCACCTTCCCAAGGTGACTCCTGAGTTCCGGGGCAGTGTTCGGCGCCTCCAGAATCCTGTTGATCGGCTCCCGCTTGGCCATCAACGACAGCTGTCCACGGACGCACTGGGCGTAATAGCCTGCGTCGCCGCAGGCGGCGAGGAGGCCGAGAACCGAGACCCACAGCAGGGTCCGGGGGACGAGCGATGGCGTTAGCTTCCGAGCTTTGTCCATACGGGTAATGATAACTCATTCTTCCCGGAGGGGACAGTGGAAAAAATGCGAAAGTTCAAGGACTTCAGGGCGGAAACGTTTCATTTCCGGCTCTCGTTCATACATCACTCTTTTTCGAAGCGAGGTAGAGGTGCTCGACCTTCCTCCTTGCCCAGGGGGTCTTCCGCAGGAATTTGAGGCTCGACTTCACCGAGGGGTTGAGGGTGAAGCACTTGATGTCGAGGCATTTGCCCAGCTCCTCCCAGCCATAAAATTCCACCAGGCTCTTTACGATCTGCTCCAGGGTCACGCCATGCAGCGGTTCGCGCGTTTGTTGTTCATTCATGAGCGGGGCAACATCCTTGTCGGGCATGGAAAAATCTCCTGGAGTATATGGGGGATTCAACCCCTTTATTCATCCGGCGCGCCGCCGCAGCAGGAAACGGCCGGCGTACCAGAGGAGGACGATCAGGGCGATCAGCGGCAAGGCCGGGATAAAGAGACCGGTCGCCTGCGCCAGAACGGTCCCGGCGAAGAGGGCGGCCACCGAGACCGGCAGGTAGGATCCGATCCGTCCCTGGCGGGCCAGCGTCTCACCCGGGGTCCCGAAGAGGTTGTCATTGACCCCGTGGCGACTGGCGACTACGGCGAAAAAGACCACCATGATCCAGTCGGAAATGCCGAAAACAGGCGCCAGCCCCACAGTACCGGGAAAGACAAGCTTGACCAGCACCATGTCTATGAGGGGCACGGGACCCTCCGGCCGCCGGTAATATTGTTCGATTTCCCGGGCGAAACCGGCGGTCGGACCGTGGAAGAAGCTGACCAGATCGGCTAGGGTCATCACCAGGCAGATCGGCAGGATTTCCCACAGGCGGGTGATATGTCGGGCCAGGACGGTTCCGGTCAGGGTTGCAACGAGAAGGAGCAGACCCGACTTGAGTACCGTCAGCAGCGGCGACCAGGCCTCGCCGGGTGAAACCTGGTTGATCAGCCAGATGCTCATCGCCAGGACCAGTCCCCAGAAGAGGTAAAAGAGGCGGCTGCGGTCGAAGGGGTGCAGCCGCAGAACGGGGAGGATCAGCTGCCCTGCGGCATAAAGCTGCAGGGCGAGGAAGCCTGCGGCCCACCAGAGCCCTGGCGCCTCCATCAGGCGTCCGGCGGCACAGAGGCCGAGGAGTGCGCCGCTCCACAGGAGGTGGGCGGCGATCAGCCCAAGGATCAGGCGCCGGTTCGACCTGCCGAAGGTCGTGAAGGGAGGGTACGGCATGAGCAAGTACTACCTTGGAAAAGATTGAACATAGGAGCCGGGAGGCTAATTTCCCGACCGCTACACCCTTGGAGTTTTCCTGCGTCCTTTGTTGACGAGGGACTCGGGGGCGAGCAGAATCGCCAGCCAGCGGGTGTCTTCGCCGGTCTCCAGGGCAATCTTCAGGGTCATTGTCAGCGGCACCGACAGCAGCATCCCCACCGGTCCCCAGAGCCACCCCCAGAAAAAGAGGGATACCAGGACGACCAGAGAGGACAACCCCAGCCCCCTCCCCATGAGACGGGTCTCGATGATATTCCCGTAGAGGGTGTTGATCACCAGATACGCCAAACCGACCAGCATGGCCCTTCCGGTGCCGAATTGAACCAGCGCCATGAGGATAGCCGGAACCGCGGCGATGATGGAACCGATATTGGGAATATAATTGAGGACGAAGGCCAGAAGCCCCCAAAGTACGGGAAAGTCGATTCCCAAAAGCCATAACAGAAGACCGACGGTAATGCCGGTCACAAGACTCATCAGTGTCTTGATGAGGACGTAGCGCAGAAGGTTGTCCGTGAATCTCCCGAAACGGCCGATGGTATTTTCCATATCGCCAAAGGCGCTGCGAAATTTCCCCGGAAAGGTCGAAGCCTCGGCCAGCATGAAGATCACCGTCAGGCCGATGAGAAAGGCATTGGTCAGGAGACCCCCGAAGCCGGCCACCAGATTGGCCGCCAGACTCATGGCCGCACCGGGATCGAACTGATCGACCAAAAGCTGCCTGGGGACATCCAGTCCATTGCTCCTCATCCAGGAAAAGAAGCGGACGGACAGATCCTGAAACCGGACCTGGTATTCGGGGAGGGCCCGGGAGAAATCGTTGATGGAGGTACCGATCAGGACCACCAGCAAAAAATCGATCGCCAGCATCGAAACGATCATGAGGACGATGGCCGCTGCCATCGGTACTCCTCGTCGCCGCAGCCAGAAAACGGGAGGGACGAAGGTGACGGAAATAAACGCCGACAGGACGAAGGGAACCAGGATCTGCTGGGCTTCCCTCATTCCGGCAATGACGACGACAGCGGCGGCCAGTGCCAGGAGGACCCGCATGCCGTGGGCCGACTTCAATTCAGGTTTTGTCGCAAACATCTCTGTCTCCATAAAGGCTATAAAAATTGCCCCCCATCTTACGCCAAAAAAACGGCGGAAGTAATTATTCTCTCAAGGCAAACATTGGCGACTCCCTCTCCGCCCCCCCAAAAGTGGAAATCCGACGGCAGATCGGCGATCCGCACCATCTGGCTTGTCCTCCCGCTCCGATAATGTCATAGTGCGGCAAATTTCATGGGGGTTGACGCCCAAAGCCGCAAACGCCGACTCACGGTTCACCCCTGTTTCCGCCGATGCCCAAAGGAAAGGTACAAAGCCATGGTTCCGATCTCCGTCCGTCAGGCCTGGGAAAACCTTCAGGAATCCCAAAAAACCGTCATTTGCCGCTCCTGTGCCAAGAGGCAACCCCTCGTCTTCTCGCGCTGGGTCGATGCAGCCGGCCTGAAAAAATTTCGCCACGACTCCCTGGTCAACCGCAAGGGGGGATCGGCGCCGCGCCTCGATGCGGCCCTCTTCCGGGCCGATGAAGGTCAGCTGGCCAAGGACCTGCTGGTCGCCTACTTCACCGAACTGGCACCGAAAATCAATAATGAGTATCTCGAAATGCTGGAAAAGGCCGAAAAGGAAGATGCGGAAACGAAGTTGAAGATTTATGCGACCCTTGCGCACAGCCACAAGGATTCGCCCTACATTAAACTCTATCTGGCGACGGCGCTCTGGGTGGAGGAGTTCAAGGAAGAGGACATCCAGGTCGTGGAATCGCTGGCAACAGAGCTTGCGTCCGCGGCGGGAAAATAGTCGCCCCATGACTCCTCTCCTGGTCGCCACATCCCTCGCCTGGGGAGGGTTTTTCGGATACCTGGCGCTCCGTCTTTTCGACAGCCTTCTCGGCATCGGGTTCTGCCTGCACGGTCTTCTCCTCTGGCGCTGGAAACGTCTGGCAAGCACGGTGGCCACGGGGGTGGCCAAACCCGAAATCATCTTGAGCCTGCTGCTCAGGCTCACCCTTTACACGCTGGTCTTCGCCGCACTGCTGCGCTTCGGAGACGACCTCGCCTGTCACCGACTGCGCTCCGGCTATGCCGGAAGCGGCGCCCTCCCCTTTTTTCTGGCCTCCGGAGCGCTGGTTCTCCTCCGCCTGCCGGCGACGCGGCGCAGACTCCTCCACTACTGGAAAATGAGTCACGAATACGATTATGCCGACAGACGGCGCCGTACGAAGATGCTGGATTGAAGGTCTTGACTAGAGGGACGCCCCCCTCTCTTTTGACCGGCAAAAAATGAAAAACCGCCGGCGCCTCCTCGGCGCCGCGCGGTCTCAATCCTCCTGTTGAACTCCCCGTTCAGACAACCCTCCGACCCGCCTCCCCTTTAGTTGTCATTTTTATCCGTTGGCTGGACTTCTCCCGGGACCGGTGCCGGGAGCGGCTCAACCGACTCCGGAACGGTCGGCTGCATCTCATCCGCCGGTGCCTCTTCCGTCGGTGCCTCATCCGCCGGTGCCTCTTCCGGCGGTGGTGGGACGGGGAGTCGAGCCGGGCCTTCGCCTACGGTGAATCGTGTCAGGCCGATGAGCTGCCCGGAATCTGTGACCACCTGCACCTGCCAGCGGCCGACGGAGTCCGCCGGAAAGTTGCGCTTGTGGGTCCAGGCGCGATACCCCTCTTTGCGGCCGCCGGCAATGTCGAGGGTGATGCGATCCACCTCGACGCCCCTGTGCAGCCAGATATGATGGATCTGCTCCTGAAGGCCGCGTGGGGCGGCGACGGCCGTCAGGGCATAGAGGCCATCCCGATGAAGGGAGACGGCATCGATCCTGTCGAGTCTGGCGCCGGCGGTGCGCTCCTCGGGATCGATCTGCTGGGACAGGGAAATCTCGACGAGTCGCAGCGTGGCCGGAGGGACCCAGCGGCGCCCCTGCCAGAGGCCCCCGGCCAGCGCCACGAGCATCAGAATCAGCAAAGGTCGTCGCCACCAGACGTCGCTCCGCAAGAGTTTGCCGAGACTGGGGAGGCTGAACAGCAGCGCCATCAGCAAGGCAAGTGCCAGACTTTGCCTGGTGGTGAGATGCAGGATCAGCGGCAGTGCCACCAGCAGTACGGCAAAGAGGGAGAGGGTGTGGAAGATGATAAAGAGCGAGCGCCGGGGCGCGAGGTGTTTGTAGTAGAGCGGATCGATCACGGAGATCAGCGCGCACAGCAGCAAGAGGACGGTAAAGACCGCCTGGCCGTGGTCCCAGCTGGTGACGACAAGAAAAAATGGCAGGACGAAAAAGAGACTTTCCTGCTGCACCATCTGGGTGGCGTAACGGAGCAGGGCGGGAGGGAGATCGAAGCCGAAGCGCCGCAGGATCCCGGCTCGAAGCCAGTTCTCAAGCACCAGCCAGACCCAGCTCGACAGCATCAGCAGGGCAATCATCTGGGCGTAGGATTCACGCCTTTCGACCAGCCAATAACTGGCGACGCCGGAGACAAACCCGAACACCGCCATCAGGCCGGCATGGCGCTCGAAGAGCTCGACCAGACGCTGGAAAAGGGTCTTCAGAAACGCCATAAAAATCAGATACTCCGCATTTCAGGTCTCAAAAAAGTCGTAAACGGGAAACAGTTGCCGGCCACCTCATCCTGTCGTTTAATTTTTCAGGATTGCCGGACCAGTATCAGGAGATAGAGGTGGTCGCCGACCTTGATCCTCCGCTCCGGGTGAAAGCCGAAAGGAGCCGTCAGTGTTTCCACCTCTTCGGGAGAGAGACGGATGTCCGCCGGCGGACCGGGCCGGCTCTCGACCTTGTCGAACTCGATGACCACCAGGCGTCCGCCGGAGCGCAGCACCCTGGCCGCCTCGCGCAGCGCGCCCTCGGCGACGCCCACTTCGACCAGGTCGTGGAGCACCGTCGCCAGCAGGGCGACATCGACGCTTCCGTCGGCCAGCGGCAGCCGCTTGCTCACATCGGCCACCCTTGCCTGGACCTGCTCCAGCCCCAGGGACCGGGCGCTCTCCTGCAGCGCGGCAATCCCTTCCGGCCACAGATCGAAGGCATGGATTGCCCCCGCCGGACCGATGAAGGGGGCGCTCGCCAGGGCGTAGTTGCCGACTCCGCAGGCAAGATCCAGGAGGACGGTGTCGGGCTGCAGGCGCAATTCGTTGAGAACCAGCTCGGCATCGACCAGGTCGAAGCTGCTCTTGCCGGCGGCGATGGGGTGACTCATGGCAGGTGCTCCTTTTTGGAATGATGCAAATTGTCCCGGTCAGATCTTCCGGCCAGTCATGATCCCTGCCCCATTCGGCAGATCGGCCGCCAGGCGCTGAACCTCCACCAATCCGGCCTGCTGCAGCAGCTCTTTCAACTCCGGCTCGCTGTACGCCTTCCCCTTCGGCGTTCCGAGGAGCATGTTCAGGGAGAAGAGCGCCGGAAAGAGCGGAGCGGCGCGATCGGCATCGAGGATGAACTCCTGCACCAGCAGCAGCCCTCCCGGCTCCAGGGCGCTGACGGCGTTGGCCAGCAGCTGCGCGCACCCCTCCGGTCCTTCACCGTGCAGGACGTGGGAGAGCCAGGCGACGTCGAACCCGCCGGGAATCGGACCGGCGAGAAAATCTCCGGCGGCAAAGCTGATCCGCCCGGCCATGTCGAAACGCTGCAGGGTCGCCTCGGCGAAGGGGCGCGTGGTCGGCAGGTCGAAAATCACCCCCTGCAGCTGCGGGTTCTGCTGGCAGAAATGAATGGCGTAGGTGCCGGGGCCGCCGCCGAGGTCGAGGAGGCGACGACGCCCCGACAGGTCGACCTGCGCGGCCACCTTGGGCGCATTGAGCATCGCCAGATTGAACATCCCCATCAGAAAGCTCTCGCGCTCCTCGGCCGAGGGTTCATGGGAGACCCGGCTGCGCACCGGAGCATCTTCGCGCACCGCCTCGTCGAGCCGGCTCCAGCTCTCCATCAGATGGTGATGATGCAGGATGATGTGGCCAAGATAGCCGGGGGCCGACCGGCTGAGAAACTGGCCGGCAAAGGGAGTCGCATCGTAGCGATCAGCTTTTTTGCTGAGAAGATCCAGCGCCGCCAGGGCATCGAGGAGCATGGCCAGGCCGCGCACGGGAACGGCCAGCTTTGCGGCCAGCTCGGCGGCCGTGAGCGACCCGGTCGCCAGGGGGGTAAAGAGGTCGAGTTTCACCCCGGCGTGCAGGGCGCAGGTGCTCCAGTAACTCCCCGAGAGTTTGAGTAGTTCGCCCGGATTCCAATTGACAGTTTCCATGCATCCTCCTGCGAATTTGGACTAAATCAGTTCTCCCTGACCACCTGCGCCAGGCGCTTGACCACATCCTTCGATGTGATTTCGAGGTTCATCTTGTTCAGTTCGACCATGGCCTTTTTGTAGTCATCGACCACGCTCACCTTTTGCGACTCAACGCCGTTGTGGCTGTAGCGCAGCGTGCCGATATAAACCGCCTTGGCCCCGGCCGGGATTTCCAGCTTGAGATCGCCCCAGAGATGCAGTTCCTTGAATTCGACACTACCGCGCATCTGGCCGCTTGAACTTGGTCGCCAACTGGTGCTGGCACTCAAGGTATAAAGCCCCATGCGAACAAAGCGCTCCCCCGGATCCATAAGAATCAGGGACGGATGAATAAAGCTCAGATCCATGGTACTTCCACCCTTTGGGCTGAAGGGGAAAAAGCTCCCCTTCTTGACCGGCACCTCGGCCAGAGGGCTCATGAATAGCCGCACCTCGTCGTCCTTTGACTCGTTGATCATGACGACGCCTTTGAGACTCTTGTCCTTCTCGACCCCGGGTTGCAGGTCCACTTGGGCGATAACCAGGACTTTCCCGGGGGAGATGGCCGTCCCCGCCTCATAGGCAGGGAAATTTGTGATCCCGCAGCCGGAAAGAAACAGAAGCGCCAGAACAACAAAGAGATTGAAACATTTCATGGTCTACCCTCCTCGAATCGATTGAATGCCGTGTTTAAAATTCAAAGTACCGGGTCAGGCCTGATCCCCAGTCTGTTTCTGATCATTCCCCACAACCGGCAAGGAGACATAAAAGGTGCTCCCCTGGCCCAGGGTACTTTCTGCCCAGACCTGGCCCTTATGGGTCTCGGCAATCTCTTTGACCAGCGCCAGGCCGAGGCCTGTTCCGGTGGCGTGATGTTTGGAGGTAATTTGTACCCGATAAAACATGTCAAAGACCTTCTCCAGAGATTCCCGGGGAATTCCTATCCCCCTGTCCTTGACGGACAGAATCGCCCTTTCGCCCTCCATTCGGGCATCGAGGGTGATCTCGCTCCCTCGGGGGGAATATTTGACGGCGTTGGAGAGAAGATTGGCGATAGCCTGATGGAGCAACTCCGCATCACCCAGGACCGGAGGGAGGGTTGCGGGGACGTCGACGACAATGGAATGTATGGCCGCCGGACCGGCAAAGAGAGCCACAACCCCTTCGACCAAGGACCTCAGATCGACAGGCTTGAAGTGGTTCTCGAACAGCTTTGCCTTCAATCGCTGCATATCGAGAAAATTGGTAATCATCTCGTTGAGACGCTCTGCTTCTCTATGCATGATCGTGTGGTATTCCCGCAGCTCGGTTTCGCCCACCGGGTTTTCAATGACAAATTCAAGAAACCCGAGCATGGCCGTGAGCGGTGTCCGCATCTCATGGCTGATGTTTGACAACATGGCTTCCCGCATTTTCTCTATCTCTTTGCGATCGCTTATATCACGAATCACCGCCAGAACCTGTCCTTCTTCGACCTCGCTTGTCGGCGTGATGGCGATTTCGGTCCAGAACACTTCGCCATTGCCTCTTTTACAGAGCCATTCGAAGGCCTGGGTTCCTTCCTTCAACGATTTTTCGATCAGCTGCAAGGCCTTGGAAAAGGAATAGGGAGGACGCCCGGCAATTAATTTCTCAATGGACATCTGCAGAAGCTGGTCGCGGCTATAGCCGAACATAACTTCCGAGGTCTTGTTGACCTCTGTTATCCGACCCGATGCCTCATTGACCACAAGGGCATCGTGCGTTGTGTTGAAGATGTCCCGATAGTTTTTTTCGCTGGCCCGCAGAGCTTCTTCCCGCGACGCAAGCTTTTTCGCCATATCGTCGAAAGCCTGACCAAGCTCACCGATTTCTCCTCCCCCGGACTCAGAAGCAACCCGGGTACTCAACTCCCCGTCGGCCAGGCGCTGGGAGGAGCGTTGCAGGAGAAGAATCCTGTCGATGATAAAGGTTTTTCCGATTCTCCACGACAAGAAGAAGCCGACAAGCAGAGCCAGGGAATAGACAACCAGGTTCTTGAAAAGAGCCGAATTGGACTCGGACATGACAATGTCGGTCGGAATGCCGGCGCGAACGTACATGTAGGGTTCCGACTCCCCGTCCAGAGTCAATTTCCGATAGGTTTGAATGCGACTGTCACCGACAACACTGCTGGTTCCGATGGACGTCTCTTCCTCCGGTCCCTCCAGCATATGCCGTAATATGTCCAGATTGGCCTGTTTTCCAACGTATATTTCCGGCTCGACGGCCCTGCCGAGGATAATCCCGTTATGGTCGAGGAGGGCCACACTGGCACCCTTGGGGAGGTTGTAACGGTCAAACATCTTGCGGTAGTAAGCCAGGGATAAATCGGCACAGAGAACGGCCGTCACCCGCCCCGATCCGTCCGTTAAGGGGTAACCGAAATTCAGGGACGGCGCATTTGAATTGCTCTCGACATGGTACTCGCCCGATGACAGCTTTCCGCTGGCCAGGGCGTTTTTGAAATACCTCCTGTCCGCAACGGAAAGATTCTCATTTTCCGGGACGGCGGAAGCCCAGACCTCCCCCGAAGGCTCGGCAATAAAGAGGTTTGAAAACTGCGGACTCAGACCCAGGATGTCTATTAATATCGCCTGCAATTCAGAACGTTTATGATTCTTTACTTCCGGCGATTGCGACAGGGCGATAAAGAGTTGATGGGTGGAGGCGATGAGGTTTTTTTGTTCATTAATGATCGTTTCGGCGAGTTTTTTAGTCTCAGCTTTTGCATTATGAACAGCGTTTTTTCTCTGTTCGATTCCCGAGTTGACTATAATACAAATAGCCGGCAAGGCAATGATGCCAACAATCAGGAAGAGTATGTGTTTTATCGACCATCGGGATATATGCATACGAAATTAACCGCCTGAATTATATGTATTAGATAGGATCAAGTCGGGCTTCACAGCTGGCTAGACGCCGCATGCGATCTCGTCTGAATTCTGCATTTTCAAACCATCACGGCACCGGCAACGACCGCCCCCTATTTTCCAGCCCCAAAATTTCAATCCGGAGACATAATCCGAATTCCCCGGTATTGACATCATGTCTCCAGTTTTCCATGCAAATTTCACTCCCGCCCCATGGCCGGTTTGATATCGATCAGGGGTGTGCCGTCGAGACAGTCGAGCCCCGGGAGAATATGAAACTGCCCAGACTCAAATTGAATATACTGTCCCCGGAACCCGGCATTCCTACCTCGACCCCAGCCTTGTTTCCACTACCGTTTCATCGCAATTCGAGGTATACTTAACCCAATGAAAAAATCACTTCTCGAAACAAATTCCTACCTGAAAGACCCGGAGCAGCGCAAGCGTCTGCTACGACGTTCTCTGGTTTCCTCCTTTGCTATCGAGGGGATAGATCTTAAGGAAGAAGGGGCTGGCTCCGTGAAAGAAACAGCGCCAGACTTTACTGGCGGCAAGCGCTCAACGTTCTCTCGATAACCCCGCTGAATATCCTTTCCATCGGTTTGTAATTCCGGTCCATCCCCTCTTGTACTGCAACGAAATATTCCTCCCTTTTTTCGCCCCCCAAGTCCGAAAAATCGAGGGGCGGCAGCCCCGCCTGAAGCGCCATCAGTACCGCCGCCAGCCGCGCAATCCTTCCGTTGCCTTCCCGACAGGACCGTGCCGCCAGAGCCGGACTCGTACTGGTCTTCTTGAAGTTGCGAAGTATCATAACGGTCAATCATCGGTCCTTGCCACCGAGATCATGAATGCGCCCAAGCATCTCCTTCGCAGGGAAAAAGTATTTCCCCTTCACCGATGTCAGACGCTCGTTCAGTTCGAGGGCAACGGCCACCGGGTTGCAGTCCAGAACATGCAGATCTTGAATCAGCCAGCTCAGGTCAATATCAGCCGTTCGCAGCGAACCGAGAACGGAGCGATTCGTATTTCGGTCAAACTGAACCGGCCCCAGGGCCAGGGTCAGCCGCCCGAGAAGCGTTGGCGGTACATTCAATGCGATCAGCGTCGCCAGGAACAGTTCGCGGTGCAACCGGCCCAATTCGGCGAAATCGGCCTTGACCAGTCCCGCCAGGAAGAGGCAGTAGCGGCTGGCATCGTGGCAGAACATCACGCACTGTCGACGGTCATAGGTGTAGAGGTGGGCATGCCAGCTCCCCAGAGGACTGTTTTCGGCAAGCGGCGCAGCCGAAACATCGGGTAATTTAGCCGCCAGTTTTTGGGTGCAGTGGATGATCATAGTCACCGGACGATGCGTGTTGGTTCAGCACGAGCCAAACCTTCGATTTACAGGCCCGTTTTTAGGTGGGCAAAACAGGCACTTTGTTTTTTAATTTAAGACACTTAGCAATGTCCTGCCCCGAACATCATAGAACGTTCCTTAGGGACTGGCTACTTTTTGCAGTTTAAAAAGTTGCCTGTCCCTCTCCCACCAAGTTGCCTGTCCCTCTCCCACCAACAGCCAATCAAACATTAAAAGTTGCCTGTCCTCCTCACGAACCTGGCGGCGACTCCCCCGGCATGGCACCAAGCACCAGCCCGACAAGACAACCAAACAAGGCCCCTGACCAGGGACCGGCCAACGCGCCTCAGGTCCCGCCCACGCACTGGCCCAGATAACCGAGGCCGGCACCGGCAATTGCGCCGATCCCGGCAAAGATGACGATTTTCAGTAGTTTATGCATGATGGTTATTCCTTTTGAAACGAAAGCAGAAAAGAAATCTGGGGGCGGGCCAGCCTAACTCTGATATGCCAAACACAAACTGTCATAAAAAACCGATGAGACCGGCGCTCAACCTTCCTCCACAATTTCTTCCCCCAAATCCTCCGCAATCAACCGAAACTGCTCCAACGCCGCCTGTAAATCCTCGACGATCTCCGCCGCCAGGATGCCCGGTGCCGGCAGATTGTCCGAATCCTCCAGCGAGTCGTCCTTGAGCCAGAAGATGTCGAGGCTGGCCTTGTCGCGGGCGACGAGGTCGGCGTAGTCGTAGCCGCGCCAGCGGCCGGCGGGGTTTTCGGCGCTCCAGGTGGAGGTGCGGGGCTTGGCGTAGAGCTGGACGAATTCGTCGAGATCGCTGCGTTTGAGCGGGTTGGTTTTTAGGGTGAAATGGACGTTGGTGCGCAGGTCGTAGATCCAGAGCCTGCGGGTCCATGGTGTTTCGCTGGCCGGCTTGCGCTCGAAGAAGAGCACATTCGCCTTCACCCCCTGGGCGTAGAAGAGGCCGGTGGGCAGGCGCAGCAGGGTGTGGACGTCGCAATCGTGCAGCAGTTTGCGGCGGATGGTCTCCCCTGCCCCGCCTTCGAAGAGGACGTTGTCCGGCACGACCACAGCGGCGCGGCCATTCTGCTTGAGCAACGTCTTGACGTGCTGCATGAAGTTGAGCTGCTTGTTCGAGGTGGTGGCCCAGAAGTCGTCACGCTCGATGGTCTCGGTTTCGCGGGCGATCTTGCCGTCTTCGGCGACGATGGTGGTGCTGCTCTTCTTGCCGAAGGGGGGATTGGTGAGGATGATGTCGAATCGCTCGCCCGGATCGGCGGCCAGCGAATCGGCGACCGTGAGCGGCAGGTCGCTTTCGAGACCACTGATACCGTGCAGCATCAGGTTCATGGCACAGAGTCGCGCCGTCGCCTGCACCAGTTCCCACCCCTTGAACGTCCCTTCTTTGAGGGCCTTGAGCTCGACCTTGGTCATGTGCGGATGGTTTTTGATCAAAGAGTCGTGGGCGGCAAGGAGAAATCCGCCGGTGCCGCAGGCCGGGTCGCAGATATTTTCCCCCGGCTTGGGGGCAATTACATCGACGATCGCCTGGATCAGCGGCCGCGGAGTGAAGTACTGCCCGGCGCCGCTCTTGGTGTCCTGGGCGTTCTTCTCCAGCAGCCCCTCGTAGGCGTCCCCCTTGACGTCGGCGCTCATCACCGACCAGTTTTCCTTGTCGATGAGATCAACAATCAGGCGGCGCAGCTTGGCCGGGTCCTGGAACTTGTTCTGCGACTTGCTGAAGATCAGCCCGAGCAGTCCTTTCTCGTTGCCGAGGTTCTCCAGGGTGTGGCGGTAGTGATCGAAGAGCTCGTCGCCATCTTTCTTCACCAGCGTCGGCCAGCTATAGGCGCCCGGGACGGTGCTCGGCTGGCTGTAGGGCGGCTTGGTGCGCTCGTCGGCCATCTTGAGGAAGAGGAGATAGGTGAGCTGTTCGACGTAGTCGCCGTAGCTCATGCCGTCGTCGCGGAGGACGTTGCAGAAGTTCCAGAGTTTGCTGACAATTGCGGCTGGGGTCATGATGGTTAGTCGTTGCTCCGGTTGATCAGGTTGACGATGACTTTGACAATGGTTTCTTTCTCTTCGGGGCGACTCTCGGCAATCAAAAGAGTGAGCGCCACCAGGGCGTTGTCGGCGAGGCGCTTGGAACCATCGGGGCGATAGAGGATGGCGTTGCCGGCGAGAAAGTAGATGAACAGCGCGGCGGCGATGCGCTTGTTGCCGTCGCTGAAGGCGTGATTCTTGACGACGAAATAGAGTAGATTGGCCGCCTTCTCTTCGACACTGGGGTAGAGCTCTTTGCCGTCGAAGGTCTGGTAGATGGTGCCGAGGGCGCTCTTGAAACCCTGATCCTTCTCGATACCGAACAGCCCGTCGAACTCCCCCTTCATCGCCTGAACGAGTCCAATCGCCTCCTCATAGCCGATGACGCGCAACGCTCTGCGGGTCGTCTCCTCGATGGTCAGTGTGCCGTGGTCGTAACGGTCAAGGGTGGCCAGGGCGTAGGCGTAATCATTGATCACCCGCAGCACGTCCTTGCCGGTCTCGGTCAATAGTTCCTGTGTGGTCAGGGTGCGGGCCAGCAGGTCGACGGTCTGCTGCATCTCCCGAAGCTTCGCCGTCTCCTCGCGCAGACGCTGCTCGTGGATGGTGTAGCCCTTGACCAGATGGTCGCGCAGCACGCGTGTGGCCCATTGGCGGAATTGAGTGCCGCGCTTCGATTTGACCCGGTAGCCGACGGAGATGATGACATCGAGATTGTAATATTGTGTCTGGTAGGTCTTCCCGTCACCGGCAGTATGTGCATGTTTTGCACATACTGCCATTTCGTCCAATTCTCCTTCGCGAAAAACATTGCGTAGATGCTTGGTGACGACCGATCGTTCACGCTCAAAGAGCTTGGCCATCTGATCCTGAGTCAACCAGACGGTCTCGTGGTCAAGCTGAACTTCCAAACGGGTTTTGCCATCCTCGGCCTGGAATAGAACAAATTCACCGCCGCCATGCTCTTCTGATTTCATCCTCCCCTCCCAGTTCCGACTAGAACATACCGCGCCCCGCGCTTCTCCCCCGTCTGCCGGACCTTTCCAGTCCGTTTCAGATCCTGAATCGCCGCATTCCAGCGACCGGCGGAAAGACCAAGGGGATCGGCAAGCTCGACGCGGGCATATTCGCGGCCCGGTTGCATGCGGGCGAGGATGGCGGCGGTGACATCGTCGAGGCAGGTGAAAGCGTCGGATTGATGTAGGGGCGCAATTGATTGCGCCCGCCCTGATGGTTCGGGTTCGGTTTTACGCGATTGTACAGGCGCTGTTTTGGGCGCGATGAATCGCGCCCCTACGGCGTTCCGTATGCGTTCGAGCAGCACGCTGGCCGGTTCATCGTTGGGGTCCTGGGGGACGAGTTGTCCGGAGAAGGCTTGTTTGAGGATTGATTGGCGCAGGCGGACAGCACGAGTCAATTGTGCCTCTAATTGATTTTCAGCTACTTCGACAACCGATAATTGTTGCTCTATTTTGAAAACAATGACCTCAAGTTCAGCCGATGGAGCTAAAGGAAATACATAGGATTTGATATCGCCTAAATTGATATGTGGATGTGCTGAACCAGTTGCAGCCCTCTCGGCTTGCGTGCGCACAAATGAGCCATTCAGTACATGGAGGAAATATTTACTAGAAACACGTTTATCTGGGCGAAACAGGCACATCCCCTGGGAGAGGCATAGTTTTACCGTGGCAGGCAATTCAACTCCCCAGCCAAAGCTCAACTCCCTGCTATAGACAATATCGCCAGCCTGCGGTTCATGTCTTACGCTCTGAATAACAAACTCAGCGTCTGGAACTAAGGCAGCGCTCTCCAAATTTAATTTTCCATTAACAACATCTCTTGGTCGAAGTGCAGGATAACCAGCATCGGAATATTTGGGCGTTCGATGCGCACTATCAACAAAAAGTGGACATAGTTGATCCAACGTCGCCCACACCCACCCCGCCGGCAATTCCGGCAACCCGCTCGTATCCGGCCCGACCGGCTCCTTGTACTTCCCCTTCCCCGCCGCCTTGCGCCGCTCGGCCAGAATCCGCTCCAGCAGTTCGGCCCCGGTTTCGATTGGTTTCGTAGGGGCGCGATTCATCGCGCCCTGATTCTTCGCGCCCTGATTGTCGTATTCTGCCAATGATTGGGCGCGATGAATCGCGCCCCTACGCCATTCTTCCGTCAATTTTCCTTCGACGGCGGCCTTGAGGACGGCAGCTTTGTAGCGCTTGAGGTTGGACTTGACGCGCTTGAGGTTGGCGACGGCTTCGTCGAGGCGGGAGAATTGCTTTTCGATCTCCGCGACGATGCGGGTTTGAACTTCGGTTGAGAAAAGGGGAATCTGGAACCTCAACAGTTCTTTGGTCTCAATGCTGTTGACGGTCGTTCCCTGCTTGCTGCATTGGTGCAGGATTTCACGGCTAAAAGACCGTAGAGCAAAGGCAACAAACCTAGGGTCAACACCCTCGCTCGGCACAAGTGCCTTTAGGTCTTGATTGATCGTGACAGGCACATCCGTGACTGCCACCGGGAAGGTATGCCGCAAAATTCCGCTTCGGGTAACGACAAGCACTGAGCCAGGCGGGAGAAGGTTGGTGGCCGATTCCTTAATTGCTTTTTCGGTAATGGTATCTTCAGCCCCGCTGATGTGTTCCACCTTCATATCCTTCGGCGAAACCCAGGGGATCGTCCCATTTTTCCAATAGGTCGATACCTGCTTTGAAGGAGTGCCACCGCCACACCAAACACCAAGGTCTTTCAGGGGAATCAGGCAAATCTCTTCATTTTTTAAATTTCTCACGCCTTCAACACCTCATTCCAACAACGATTTCGTAGGGGCGCGATTCATCGCGCCCGATTGTTTGATTCGATAATCAGGGCGCGATAAATCGCGCCCCTACACCCGTGACGGGTGGTTTTCGTCTTCGGCCCATTTTGCCGGGTTGTCGGCGATGTATTGCCGAATCGCGGCCAATTCCCGTTCGTCGCGAATCACCCGCTCGTAATAATTGCGCTGCCAGACCGGTACGCCGGGGGTGTTGCGGGATATATTGATGGCATGGGTGCAACGCGCCTTAAACGCCCGCACGATTTCACCAACCGTAGGGGCGCGATTCATCGCGCCCTGATTCATCGCGCCCTGATTCATCGCGCCCTGATTCATCGCGCCCTGATTGTCGGGTTTTGCCTGATTATCCGGTGTGACAGGACCGGGCGCGATGAATCGCGCCCCTACGCCCTGACCAAAACCGGGGTCATTGATCACGATGATACTGTGGATGTGGTTCGGCATGGCCACGAAAACATCCAATTCAACCGGTGGATAATGTCCAGGCAAACCATCCCAACATTCCAGAACGATCCGCCCCATATCGTTCAACCGCACCGTCCCGTCGACAATATCCGCGAACAGGCACTCCCGCTGCCATGCGCATATCGTCACGAAATACGCCCCGGCGCGGGAATAATCGTAATCCCGCAACCGGATTGACCGCCGATGATGGATCTCCGGATTGAATACCATCCCCCCTCCGTAGGGGCGCGATTCATCGCGCCCTGATCATCCGCCCTGATTCATCGCGCCCTGATTCATCCCGCTCCGGTGTTTTGGGACCAACCGGGCGCGATGAATCGCGCCCCTACGGGTCATACCGCCCCGGTGTCCATGGACCAGACGGGCGCGATGAATCGCGCCCCTACGGGTCATACCGCCCCGGTGTCCTTGGACCAACCGGGCGCGATGAATCGCGCCCCTACGGGTCATGCCGCCAACGTCTGGTTCAATTCATCCAGAATGCGGTTCAGGTCATCGCCGAATACCTGCCAGACTCGGCCAATCCCGCCCTCCTGCGCAAATGGCGCATAATCAAAATCATCCGTCTCAATCTGCAGATTCGCCGCGATATGATCCCGAATCATCTCCAGCCACTTGCGCTGCTCGGCGGTAAAGCGCCGCCCGCTGGCCTGCTGCTGCTCGACCCAGGCGCGGAAGTTCACCTGCACCTTCTCCGGAAACGGCACCAGCTCGTTCTCCTGATGCATGGCAAAGCGCACCAGCGACACCAGATCAGTCAGAATATGATTGGCCGCAGCACCGCGCACCTTGCCAGCCTCAAGCTTACGGTAGGCCGCCCACAGCTCATCGGGCACCCGCTTCTCCCACCCTAGCGGATGGGTCTGGTAGATGCGCAGCTGCTCGACCTGGGCGACCAGCTTCTCGGCCAGCTCCTGCACATCGGCAAAGCGAAGCCGTTGCTGGTAGGGCCTGGAATAGAGCACCTGCAAGGCTGTGATCTCGTCCTTGTTCGCTTCGATGAACTGCTCGAAGGACTCGACCACGTTCTTGGCCTTCTCCTCGGTGAAGCCGGAGAAGATTACCGCATCGAGGCTGACCGTGTCGATGATCTGCTCGTTTCTCTGCTTGATGGCAAAGAGGAGCGCGCGCAGGTCCGGGTTGCACAGCGGCCGGGCCGCCGCTCCGAGAATCTGCGCCGCAGCCTGGCGAATCTGCTTGGCGTCGGGCTCCTGCTGCCCGGAAGCCTTCTGCGCGGCGGCGATGTGCTGATCCGGCTCCAGGGCGGCGACCAGGTCAACCGTCAGCGCCTTGAGCGACTTGCCGCCGGTCAGCTCCATCACCTGTTTCTGCTCCTGCGGGGTGAGCTTCTTCTCCATCCTTGAGAGCCGCGCCGCCACCGAGGAGATGACGTCGATCTCGCAGTTGCCGAAGGCGACGGCCTGCAGCAACTTCTCGAAGCCGACGTTCTTCTTGCGCTCCATGGGGAGCGAGTCGGTCTGATCCTGCTCGCAGACGCCGATGGCATCGACAATGACGAAGTGGTCCTTGCTGATGGCGTCGGGGGTGACCGCCTGCAGGTCGTTGTCATTGATGATGCGCACTCCGCGCCCCTTCATTTGCTCGAAGTAGGCGCGCGACTTGACCATGCGCATGAAGAAAACGCACTCCACCGCCTTGATGTCGGTGCCGGTGGCGATCATGTCGACGGTGACGACGATGCGCGGCATCGGGCTGGTGCGGAAGGCCTTGATCAGATTCTCCGGCGTATCGCCGGTGGTGCGGTAGGTGATCTTCTGGGCGAAGTCGTTCCCCTTGCCGAACTCCTCGCGGACGATCTTGACGATATCCTCGGCGTGGGAATCGTCCTTGGCGAAGATCAGCGTCTTCGGCACCCAGCTGCGGCCGGGGAAGATCTCGGTGAAGAGCTTGTCGCGAAAGGCGCGGATTACGGTGCGGATCTGGTCGACGGCAACCACGTCGCGATCGAGCTGTTTGGCGTCGTATTGAAAATCGTCGTCAAGCTGTTCCCAGCGCACGGCCCGGGTTTCACGGTCGCGCTTGTCGACGTAGTAGCCGGCCTCGACCTTGCCCCCCTGCTCACCAATGGCGGTGCGGATGCGGTAGACGTCGTAGTTGACGTTGACCCCGTCGGCGACGGCCTGCGGATGACCGTACTCCATGACCAGATTCTTGTGAAAGAAGCCGAAGGTCTGCTTGGAGGGGGTGGCTGTGAGGCCGATGAGGTAGGCGTCGAAGTATTCGAGGACCTGACGCCAGAGGTTGTAGATCGAGCGGTGGCACTCGTCGGTGACGATAATGTCGAAATCCTCGATGGGGAAATCGGGGTTGTACTCGATCGGCTCCGGCTCCCCAAAAATACCACCTGTAGGGGCGCAGCATGCTGCGCCCAGTTCGGCCACCGATTCTTCGTCGAGATCGTCGGGGAGCTCGCGCCCCTTGAGCATGGAGTAGAGGCGCTGGATGGTGCAGATGCAGACCCGCGCCGTGCGGTCCATGCGGTTGGAGGAGAGATGCTGGACGATGTACTCCTCGGTGAATTTGAAGTTGTTGTAGGGGGAGACGTACTGCTGGAACTCCTTCAAGGTCTGGCGGCCGAGGTTGGCACGGTCGACGAGGAAGAGGACGCGGCGGGCGCCACCGAACTTGATCAGCCGGTAAATGGCGCTGATTGAGGTGAAGGTTTTCCCCGAGCCGGTCGCCATCTGAATCAGGGAGCGAGGGCGGTTCTTCTTGAGTGAGCCTTCGAGATTGGCGATGGCAGTAATCTGCGCCGGCCAGAGCCCTTCGATTTTCAGCTCAGGCATCTTTTGCAGGCGGGCGAGAAAGGTCTGCGGCAGGGTTTCGGCTGCCAGGGAGGCACCGCCGAGATCGGAGGCAACACCGTCGGAGGCAAGAGCGGCATCGAGCCATCTGGCCAGATTCTCCGGGCGATGAAAGGCGAAGACGTTGCGCGAACGCGGTTCGGGGTCGAGGCCGTTGGTGAAGCAGGTCTCGACGCCGGTCGATTCATAGCAGAAAGGGAGCGGATTGTGCCAGCGCGGCAGGCCGAAGGGGAGCCCCTGGGTGTATCGGGCCGACTGCACCTCGACGCCGGTGAGGGTGGTGCCGACCTTCTTCGCCTCGATCACTCCGGCGGCGCGTCCGTCGATATAGAGAAGATAGTCGGCGAAGCCGAAACCGGGGAGAGAGAATTCACGGATCGCCACGCCGCACGCCGCATGGATATGCGCCGCACCGGCATCCTGAACCTGCCATCCGGCCTGTTCCAGGAGCCTGTCGATCTGTTGTCTGGCCTCTGCCTCTGGTGCAGGGGTCATGTCGCCTCCCGTTGATTTCTATCCGCACAATCCAGAAGACCCGAATAAACGCCCCGAGATCCCCCAGAAAACAAAAGGCCGCTCGTCAGTCGTTACCTGAACACAAGCGGCCAAAATCCATCCCCTTATCCCCCACCCGAAGTCCCAAGCCAAATTCCCATAACTACAGAGAAAAACAGTGCTTTAAAATACGCCCCTGGCGCTCTCATGTCAAACCTTCTAATCCACAAAAGTCCCCAAAATGTCCCCCGCCGACAACGCAAAAAGGGCCAACCGTTTCCGGCTGACCCTTTTTTATCTGGTGGGCGTTGTAGGGATTGAACCTACGACCCCTGCCGTGTGAAGGCAGTGCTCTCCCACTGAGCTAAACGCCCTTTATCCTTGCGATGGGAGTCGTTTTATAGCAATTCCCCCCACGACTTGTCAACGAAAATCATCCGCCTTCTCCGGCTCCCCTGCCCGTTAAACGGGCGAGAATCTCCTCCGGCAGGGGGGTCGGCCGGCGGTCGGTACCGATCACCACGTGCACGGTGCGCCCTTCGGCGAGGAGGACGCCGGCGGCGTTGAGAGCCCGGTAGGAAAATTCAAGGACCTTCCCCTTGGCTTTTTCCAGGGTCGTCTCGATGCGCACCTCGTCTTCGTAGTAGGCCGGGGCCTTGTACTTGAGGTTGGCCTCGACGACGACGACGAAGAAGCCGGCCTTTTCGAAGTCGGTGTAGTTCATCCCCTGCTGGCGCAGCAGATCGGAGCGCCCCTCTTCGAACCACACCAGGTGGTTGGAATGATGAACGATCCCCTGGGCGTCGGTCTCGACGTAGCGCACGGTGAGAGTGTAGGCGGTGGTGATCATGGCGGTCCTCGGTATGTGGAATGGGATGGGACAGGGGAATGGTAGCGTATCGGGGAGGGGATGTCTTGCGGAAAAAAGGCCGGTATACCACAGAGGCACAGAGACACAGAGTTGAAAGGCCAGAGTTAGAGTCTTTTTGGTGTTATCCGTACCTTTCCTGGAGAATAGCCCTGGGGAGTTCAGTTTTTGAGGAAAAGAGGCTCACCGCAGAGAGCGCAGGGTTAATAGCCAAGCCAAGACCTTCTCCGAATTCTCTGTGCCTCTGTGTCTCTGTGGTAAAAGCCCTTCCCCGCAACTACAAAAAGATCGCCCGCGCCCGCCGGTACCCCGCCTCGGTGACCAGCGCCCGGTGGAGGATCGCCTCGATCTCCTCGGCCGTCTTGCCGGGGACGACTTCGGCGAGGTTGACCAGGGCGTCGGCGTCCCAGAGGATGCGGAACTCGGGGGAGTCGACCCCCTTCGGGGTGTGGTGGGCGCCGACCAGGGCGCAGACCTGCTCGGTGAAATCGGCCGGGGCCGCAAGCTTTTCGAGAAGAGCGCGGGCCACGGGAGGACCCTCCTGCTCCTGCAGGGCGCCGTTACAGGAGCCGAACTTGCGCTCGGCCTCGGGGATGCCGATGTCGTGGAGATACGCGGCGGCGATGGTCAGGACCTCGTCGGCATCGATGTAAGCCAGAAGCTCGGCGGCATACCCCGTCACGGCGTGTGCATGGGCGATACGCCGAACGTCGCTGCCGAAATACTCCTCCATCGCCAACCGCACCCGGTCGAGAAATAGGTTCATCTGTTCCCCTTTTCAAAATCTTTCAACGCCGAGGGCGCGGAGAAGACAGGAGGGCGCAGAGAAAACCTCCCCCCACCTTCTGTTTTCTGTTTTCTACATTCTATATTCTATATTCTGTTTTCTATATTCTGCCTTCTTTCCTCTCCCTACAAAACCCCACCCTGAACCCCGATCTTCACAGTCGTCAGCGGGATTTCCTTGCCGCAGGCGGCAAGGGCCTGTTTGGCGATGGCGATGAGGCCCGAGCAGCAGGGGACCTCCATGTGGGCAACGGTCAGGGAGCGGATGTCGTTCTGGGTCAGGATCGCCGTAAGTTTCTGCAGATAGGCCTGGCCGTCGTCGAGCTTCGGGCAGCCGATGAGGAGCGCCCGATCCTGAAGAAAGTCCTTATGGAAGTCGGCGTAGGCGAAGGGGACGCAGTCGGCGGCCAGGAGGAGATCGGCGTCTTTAAGAAAGGGCGCGCTCGCCGGCACGAGATGCATCTGCACCGGCCACTGGCGAAGCTGGGACGCGCGGGTGCCGCCCTCTTCTCCCTCGGCTTTTTTCGGCTCGGCAAAGGACATCAGCCGCGCCGAGGGGCAGCCGCCGCCACCGTGCCCGTGCCCACCGCCGTGTCCGTGACCGCCGTCATGACCCTGACCGTGCCCGTGACCACTACCCTTGCCGTGCCCCTGGCACTGGTGGGCCGGAGCGGCATGGGCGGCAGGCTGGGCCCCGGAAACGCCGAGGTGCTTTTCCACGGCCTCCTCGTCGAATTCGGCGGCGGGGCGCTTCTCGATGAGGATGGCGTCCTGGGGACAGTGGCCGAGGCAGGCGCCGAGACCGTCGCAGAGGTTGTCGGCCAGAAGTCGGGCCTTGCCGTCGATGATCTGGATCGCCCCTTCGGCGCAGGCGGGAACGCAGAGGCCGCAGCCGTTGCACTTGTCTTCGTCGATTTTTACGATGTCGCGATTCATGGGGTGCTCCTATGGGTTTTCTGGTTCAGGTCAATCATGAAGGATTGTGTCGATGTCTTCGATCTTTAAAGCAAAAGATGTCTTTACCACAGAGCCACAGAGACACGGAGGAGAAGCATGAAAAAGAGAGAAAAGACTTAAGATTTTCTCTGTGTCTCTATGTCTCTGTGGTGAGAGCCTTTCAGACCCCCTCATCCTCAAGCTCCCGCGCCTGGCGGCGCTTTTGAATGGCGCGCATCGGGCAGAGGGCGGTCATGGTGACAGTCAGCCACAGGGAGGCGAGAAGGGCGCAAAAGATTGTGAGAAACATGGGGAACCTCCCGTCAGAAGAAGTAATGCCAGAGAAGATCGATACGGCCGCGGAGAATGAGACGTTTGCCCGAGTAGCGCATGATCTCCTTCACCCGCTCACGGGATCCGGGGCGATAGCAGTGCACCGGACAGTGCTTGCAGGTCGGTTTGGGATCGAGGGGGCAACGGCGGCGGCGCTCGAGAGCGTAGGCAAGAAGGTCGCGGCACTCGGGGCAGACGGCCTCCCCCCTCCCCCCTTCCAGCGGCTCGCGCCCCGGGTGCCTGTGCCCGGCGCAGTAGACGGCGGTGAAGAGGGTCAGCACCCTGAGATCGGAGAGTTCCTTCGGGTTCAGGGCGGCTGTCTTGTCGGCGGCGTCGTTCATGGTTTCTTTTTTACCACGGGGTCTCAGGGGGCTCATTGACACAAGTCAAGAGGTAAAAAAACATCAGTCAAACCAAAGGAATTGCAACCAGGCACGGAGACACCAAGAAGGACCAACAATACTGCCTGGTTTCCATCGTGTCCTGGTGCCTTAGTGGCAAAGAATGCCCTTACTGTCCGCCGGCAGAAAAACGTTCCAGGAGGTCCCCCTTCTCCCGGGCGTAATCCTCGGCGGAGAGGGCTCCGCGGTCGAACTTGTTTTTAAGGACCTCGAGAGCCTTCTCGATCGACTCATCCTCCACACCCATGGGCGCAACGACTGCAGCCGGGGACGGGTTCCGCTCCCTGAGGCGGGTCGCCTCGGCCTCGATGTCGATCAGGTCCATCTTCAGCTCGGCGTTGCCGTACCAGTGGGTGTAGGCGGGGTTCTGATGATAGGCGCCCTTGACCGTTTTCGCCAGATCGTATTTCTTCATCTTGAAGAAGAGGCGCTCGATGTGGGAGGTCTCCTCGTAAAGCATTTGGCTGTCGGTAACCAGTACCTCCCCCCGCAGGGGATGGGGCGGACGCTCCGTCGGCATCGGGTCGAGAAGACCGCGGTCGGCGAGATCCCAGATGATTGCTTCGGCCTTCTTGACCAACGCCTGACTCTGGATGCGCACGGCATCGGCGGCGGCAAGGTCGTCTGTGGCGAAGCGTTCGCTGTGGCACTCCGTGCAGATGCTCAGCATCGCCGCCCGCCGCCCCGGAATTTCGGCTTCGGGATAGAGGGCGCCGCCGGGGGTCATGGTCAGGCCGACCGAGACGTCGTGACTCCCCTTGGCCATGTGGCAGTCCTGGCAGGAAGGGCCCATCTCCGGACCGGCGGAGGCGCGCAATGTGCCGTGCACGGAGGTCTGCCACATCTCCCACTGAGGGTGGTCGGGACCCATGTGGCACTTGGCGCAAACACCGGGGTCGCGGACGATGGCCAGGTCGGTAGCGTGGCTGCTGTGGCAGGAGGCGCAGGAGGACTCCACCTGGTGGCAGCGGTTGCAACCGAGCTCTGCCATCTCCGAGCTCTGTTTAAGAAAGCGGCTGCACTCGACCTGGGTCACCGGCCGGGTGCTCCCCTCCTGGTGGCAGAAGCGGCACTCGCTCTTGTCCCGCTGCGGCAGGTTGCGGGTACACCCCCACCCCGAGTGGAGCCCCATGCCGTGGCGGCTGCCGCGGTGTTCTTTGAGCGCCGCCTCGTGGCAGGTTCCGCAGATCTCCATGTCCACCGACGCTTTTCCGGCGTCGATTCTCCCGTGATCGTTGCCGTGGCAGGCGGAGCAGCCGATCCCGGCTCTGGCATGGGCGCTCTTTTCCCAGATCCGCACCGCTCCGGGAGTTTTCTCCCGGTGACATTCGAGGCAATCCTCTGCCTGAAGGAGAGCAGGGGCGAGAAGGAGAAAGCAGAGGACGAGGCAGTTCAGAGTCTTTTTCATTATTCTTCCTTGAATGGGATCGATTTTTGGCTTCGGTTCTTTTTAAGGTCAAGATCCGGGGGTCGCGCCCCCCGACGCCGCCCTGCTCTTTTGTAAAGCGACTCAAGAGTCGGCGGCAAGACGCGAGCCCCGCCGATGTTCTTTTTCTGATTCAGTGCCGCCTGGTCCCCTCAACCATCCTCGCTTTTTGCTCCCGATAATCCCCATCCGTGATCAGCCCCCGGGCGCGCCAGGAGCGCAGCCGTCTCAGCCGCTCCCCCAGAGCCGGGTCGAATCCCGGGAGGGGATCGGCGCCAAGCCCACCGAGAACCCAGAGGCGACCGTCCTTCGCCAGGAGGAGCCGGTTGCCTGACGGGCTGAAGACGGCTCGCTCCACCCCGGAGATGATCGCGATTTCCTTCTCTTGATCGAGGAGATGGCCATCAACCAGACGGTAGCGGCCGCCGGGAGAGGCGGCGAGGGCCCTCCCCTCCCAGGGGTATTCGACGGCGGTGTCCCCGCCCCAGAGCGGGGCGTCAAGGGTGCGCCGGGAACCATCGCCATAGAGGATGCGCTCGCCGTCGCCGAGATAGACAGTAGCCGCCGAGGTGAGGGCGACGCGGGCGACGACACGCTCGGCGCCGCTTTGCCGGTGGCGCGCCACGATTTTGAGATAGGGGGCAAAAGCCGGGGGATCGTGGAGGCGGGCGAAGAGAAGCTCATCCCCCCAGGGTGAGAGGGTCGGTTGCGGCAGGGAATAGAGGCGACTCCCCCAGGTGCGCAGGGTGAGCGGCTTGAGAGAGGTCTCAAAGAGGGGGGTGGACCTCGGGGGGGCCTCCCCGTCCCAGCGCACCAGGGTCGCGCTGAGGTTGCCGCCGAAGGAGTAGGTCTGGATCGTCACGGCAACCGTCAGAATTGCGTCGTCGCCGTCCCAAAAGAGACGGTCGACATTCCCGGGCACGGTTGCCTCGGCGAGGAGGGTTCCGTTTTCGGAAAGGAGCCTCAGACGGGTAGTTTCAAGATCCCGATCGGCGACGGCCAGGCGCATGCCGTCAGGGGACCAGGCCAGGGCGAGGGGTTTTCCGGGGCTGAGGAGCCGCTCTCTCCCCGAAGCGAGGTCGTAGTCGAACAGAGCGCCGCGCACCAGGGCGACGCGCACCCCACCCGGATGCCATGCGACGGGGGAATGGGGGGCGACCCGGGTCAGGGGGCGAGGGTCAGGGGAGGCGGCAGGGGGCGAAGGAGGGGGGAGCGAACGCACCCGACAAGGAAGACCAGGAGGAGTGCGCAGAGGGCGTGGCGAAGAGTGGTCGACATGAGGAAAGTGTCCCGGCAAGAAGGTTATCCTTTAATCTAGCCGAAGACGAGCCCGCCGGCCTTGACCAAGATCAACTCCCGGAAGGGGACCGCTTCTTCCTGCTCAGGCGCAGTGAGCGACGGTTGTCAGAAAGCTCTCGGCCCCTGCGGCGGGCAGGGGGCGTCCGAGATAAAAACCCTGCACCTCATCGCACCTGTTGTCCCGCAAAAACTGCATCTGGTCTTCCGTCTCCACCCCCTCGGCGATGACTCTCATGCCGAGGCTGTGAGCCATGGCGATGATCGCCCGGGAGATCGCCTCGTCCCCCTGGTTGAGGTGCAGCTGGGCGATGAAGGAGCGGTCGATCTTCAGCCAGTCGAGGGGGAAGTACTTCAGACAGCTCAGGGACGAATAGCCGGTACCGAAATCGTCGATGGCCAGGCCGATCCCCATTTCCTTGAACTCCCGGAGGATCTCGATGTTCTTTTTCATGTACTGCATCATGATGCTTTCGGTGAGCTCCAGAACCAGGGATCCGGCAGAAACCCCCGTTTCCTTCAGAATTCGACCGACAACAGAGCAGAACCCCGGCTGGCGCAACTGGCGTCCGGAGAGGTTGACGGCGACGGGGACCGTCCGGAATCCGGCCTTCTCCCAATCCCTGATCTGTTCGCAGGCCGTTCGGAGGACCCATTCGCCGACGGAGACGATCAGGCCGTTTTCCTCGAGGAGAGAAATGAACTCCCCCGGAGGCACCAGCTCCTTCGCCGGCGGCTGCCAGCGCAGAAGCGCCTCCATGCCGACCAGTTTCCCCGTCACCACCTCGAACTGGGGCTGGTAATGGAGGACGAATTCCTCCCTCTCCTGCGCCCTATGCAGGCTGCTCTCGAGGGTGAGACGCTCCATCGCTTTGGCGTTCATCTCCATGGAATAGAATTTAAAGGTGTTGCCACCGCTGCTTTTGGCCTGATACATGGCCGAATCGGCGTGCTTGATCAGCCCCTCGACGTCGCCGGCATCAAAAGGGAAGAGGGCGATGCCGATGCTGGCCGAGATGAAGACCTCGTGCTGGTCGAGGAGAAAGGGACGGGCCATCGCCTTGAGTATCCGCCCTGCCACCAACGAGGCCCCCTTGGTATCTTCCAGGCCGGAGAGGATGGCAACGAATTCGTCGCCGCCGAGCCTGGCCACGGTGTCGCTGGCCCGCACCGCTTCCGACAGGCGCTCGGCAACGGTTTTCAGCAGGGCGTCACCGACGGAGTGGCCGAGGGTATCGTTGATGATCTTGAAGCGGTCGAGATCGAGAAACAACAGGCCGAGCATTTTGTCTTCCCGGTGCGCCTGGGCCAGGGCCTGATGGAGACGGTCCATGAAGAGCATCCGGTTCGGCAAACCGGTCAGGGTGTCGAATTCGGCCAGATAGGCGAGTTTCTGCTCACTGCGGCAGTGCTCAAGGGAATAACGGATCGAGCGGTCGAGAAGGGGCGCGGTGAGCTGCCCCTTGACGAGGTAATCGGCGGCGCCGGCCTTCATCGCTTCGACGTCGACCTCCCGGTCCCCCTGTCCGGTGAGGAGGATGATCGGTGCCTTGCATCCCCGGCCGATCAGTTCGCGCAGGAGTTCGAGGCCGTCCCGCTCCCCGAGACGGTAATCGCAGAGATAGACCTGGTGCTCTCCGGCCTCGGCCCGCTGCACACCCTCATCGTAGGTGCTGACCCATTCCAGGTCGAAACGGACCCCTTCGATCTCTTCGAGAAGATCGCGGGTAATGAGGAAATCATCCTCGTCGTCGTCCACCAGAAGAATTTTCAGGTGCAAATCAGTCATCAATGCCTCCACATTCCACGCCAGGTGCGGCGACAATCTCGAACCAGTAATTGTGCAGGGACTTGACGGTATCCACCAGGGCCGAAAAAGAGATCGGTTTGGCGATGAAGCAATGGACCCCGAGATCGCAGGTGCGGAGGAGGTCCTCTTCGGCCCGGGAGTTGGTCGCCACCACCACCGGAATCTCCTTGAGGTGGGTGTGACCCTTGATCGCCTGCAACGCCTCGCGAACCTTCGTGTCCGGAATGTTCAAATCGACCAGGATCAGGCCGGGGCGAGGTGCGCTGCCGGCCGCGGCATAGGCTCCCCGGCAGTACAGATAGTCCAGGAGATCCTCTCCGCCTTCGACGAAGCGCAGGGAATTGATCAGCCGGGCCTCCTCGAAGACCTGCCGGATCATCAGGCGGCCATCGGCGTCTTCATCGGCAATGAGGATCGTCAAGGGCGTGCGGAGATCTCTCATCAGGCGACCCTTTCAAGGGAGGAGGTCAGGGGGAGGATCAGGGTAAAGACGGCACCGGCACCGGGGGTGCCCTGAGCGGTCAACGAGCCGCCGTGGCGCTCGGCGATCCGGCGGCAGATGGCGAGGCCGACCCCCGATCCGGCGTACAGGCCGCGGCCGTGAAGCTGCTGAAAGACGCCGAAGATGCGCTCGGCATGCCTCGATTCAAAACCGAGGCCGTTATCCGAGACGACAATCCGGAAGAAACGCCCGTCGTCGTCGATTTCCCGGACGATATCGATCCGCGGCGGCACCTCCGGCCTGCGGAACTTGAGGGCATTTTCCACCAGATGCTGGAAGAGTTGCCGGATCTGCTCCGGGTCTCCCGTGATCGTCCCGAGCCCCTCGGCCCGCAGTTCCCCCGCCATCACTTCAAGGCGGGGCTTGAGTTCCCTGGCGACGACGGCCAGGATGCTGTCGAGATCGACGGAAACGAAGGTTTCGACCTTGCTGCTGACCCGGGAGAAGGTCAGCAGGTCGAGGATCTGGGTCTGCATCCGTTCCGCGGCACTCTGCTGGCGCGCCAGGTAGTCCCCCCCCTGCTCCCCGAGAGCCTGGCCGTATTTTTCCGCCAGCCGGCTGCCGAAGGTCATGATCTTGCGCAGCGGCTCCTGAAGGTCATGGGAAGCAATGTGGATAAACTCCTGCAGTTCTTGATGGCTCTTTTCCAAAAAAGCGGCGCTCAATTTGAGATCGTCTTCGACCTTTTTCAGGGAGGAGATATCCTGGGCAACACAGACCCTGGCCTCAACGACGCCTTGAGAATTGCGCAGCACCGAACAGGAGAAGATCACCGGGATCGTCTTGCCGAGACGGCTCATATACGCGGTTTCGAGGTTTTTTATCTGGGCGTCGCCCCCGTCGCCCGTCTCCCTATCGAGACGGCAGGAGGGGGCGATCTCGGAAAAGGCCGACCCCATCAAATCTTCTTCGGAGGACCCCACCAGGCGACAAAAGGCGTCATTGACCCTGATAATGGTCCCGGAAGTGTCGACGACGGCCAGGGCGTTGAACATCCCCTGAAGGATGTTTTCAGTATATTCCTTCATCTGCAACACCGACTGGCTGTAGTTGCGCAGCTCACCGGTCATGGTGTTGAAGGAGCGTCCGAGGTCGGAGAGTTCATCTCTCCCCCCGATCTCCACCGACTGGTCGAGATTCCCCCTGCCGACCTCGATGGCGGCATTGCGCAAAAGTACAATAGGCTGCGAAAGACTACGGGCGATTGACACTCCACCGAGAAGAGCCAATAACAGGGTGATCATACTGGCGACGGCGATGGTTCGGTTCGCGGTCTCGATGGTCCCCTGCATCCGGTCTTTCCGGACGGCGAGCTCATCCTCTTCCAGCAGGATGAGGGCGTCGACGGCTTCGAGATAGGCATTTTCGGCGGTTTCGAAGACTTCTTTTATTTCCAGGATCTCTTCGTTGTCCGCCCCCGCCTTGCTCCTCCGAATAATCCGGACACTGAGGTCGCCGAGTGACCCTCCCAGGGTCCGAATCCTTTCGAGGTACTCGGACTTTCCGGCAAAATAACACTCGATCAAGGATTCGTAGCGGGAATAGGCACGATCGTAGGCGGTCCTGCCGTCGGTTATCAACTCCTGCTCTTCATTGAGCTGCCCGACCGTCATCTCGCCGGAGGCCTTATCTTTTTTCATTGAGATCATCAGATATTCGCTGGTTGACGAGACGATGCGCAATCCGGCGAACTTCAGGTCATCAAGGGCCTCAATGACCGGCAGTGTCTGGTCGACGATCTTGTCGTACTCGTCGGCAATGGTGGAATTCATTCGGGTCGCAAGAACGCCGACCACCAGGGTCAGGAGGGAGATGGCGACAAAAGAAAGGGTCAGTTTGCAACGGATTTTCACTTCAAGTTTCCCTTCGCCTTACCGTGCCACCTGAACGAGTTCGAACCAGTAATGCGCCAGCTGCTTCATCACCTCGACCAGCCCCTCGAAGGTGACCGGCTTGGTGATGAAGGAATTGACGCCGAGATCGTAGGTGCGCAGGATGTCCTCTTCGGCCTTGGAGGTGGTGAGGACCACCACCGGAATACGCCGCAGCTCGGGGTCGGCCTTGATCTCCCGAAGGGCTTCGCGCCCGTCCATGCGCGGCATGTTGAGGTCGAGAAGGATCAGCCCCGGCCGTGGCGCCGAATACTTGTCGGCATAGGCGCCGCTCTGCCGCAGGTAATCGAGCAGCTCCTCGCCGTCCTCGACAAATTTCAGGACGTTGTTCAGGCCGGCCTCTTCCAGAGCTTCCCGAGCCATCAACCGGTCATCGGCATCGTCGTCGGCCATGAGAATGGTGATCGATCTCTCCCTGCGGATCATGGTGCGCTCCTTTTTTCCTTCTGGGACACCGGCAGGGTCAGAATAAAAGTCGCCCCCTCCCCTGCCCTGCTCATCGCCGTGACGCTGCCGTGATGGCGCTCGGTGATCTTGCGGCAGATCGCCAGACCGACGCCGGAACCGGCATATTCGTTGCGCCCGTGCAGCCGCTGAAAGACTCCGAAGATTCGCTCGAGGTATTTTTCTTCAAAGCCTATGCCGTTGTCGGCGACGGTGATGCGGCAGTTTTTCCCGCCATCGACCAGTTCTCCCTGCACCCGGATGAGCGGTGCCACCCCGGGACGGTGAAATTTGAGGGCATTGCCGAGGAGGTTCTGCATGATCTGCCGCATCTGCAAGGGGTCAGCCTCGATGGCCGGCAAATTGCCGACCTCGATGGTTCCCTTCAGTTCCTGAATCCGGATCTCGAGATCGTCCAGAACCTCGCCGATGATTTCAGACATCTCCACCGGCGAAAAGGGCTGCGCCTGGGTGGACACTCGGGAGAAACTCAGGAGATCTTCGATGAGGGTCTGCATGCGCACGGCGGCGTGGCGCATGCGCTCCAGATAATCGAGTCCCTGCTCGCCGAGGACATCCTGATATTTGCTTTTGAGGCGGTCACCGAAGGCCGTGACCTTGCGCAGGGGTTCCTGCAGATCGTGGGAAGCGACATAGGCAAAATCGGTAAGCTCGCGATTGCTGAGCTCGAGCTTTTTGGCAAAGAGCTGCAGTTCTATTTCGGTACGCTTGCGCTCGGAAATGTCGCGGGCCACGTGCACCACATGGGAGAGTTCGCCGCCGGAGTTCTTCAGGGGAGAGGTCTTGACCTCGACAAAGGCCCGGTTCCCCGCCGAATCGTGATGTTGATGTTCCCCGGAGGCGCTCTCGCCGCTGGCGACGGTGCGCAGAACAGGACAGATTTCCGGCGTCAGGTTATGGCCCTGGCAGTCGTGGCTGGAGAGGTCATAACATTTCTTCCCGAGAACCTCGCTCTCACTGAGGCCGCAACGCTCGAGGAACACCCGGTTGGTACCGATGATGGCAAAAGTTTCCACGTCAATGATGGAGATGGCATCCCCAATGCTGTTGAGGACCGTTTCGAGAAAATTTCGGGAATTACGAATTTTTTCTTCGGCCGTCTTGCGTTCGGTGATGTCCTGCACGAGACAGACAATTTCATGGGGCGCGCCTTCGGCGTCGCGCATGGCACCGACGGAAATGGCCACGGGGATTTTTCTTCTGTCGGCATCGAAGAGAAGGGTTTCGAAACAGTCCTGATCTTCGAGCTGCCGCAGGGCGGAAAAGGAGTGATAGTCGTCGAGACTGCAGCCGAAGAGGTCATCATAGGTCTGGCCGACAATGACTTCCATGGGGAGGCCGAGGAGGTCACAAGAGGCGCGATTGACCATGCGCACTCTTCCGTCGGAGCCGACGACGAAGATGGCATCGTGCATGGAGCCGAAAATATTGTCGAGCTGATCGCGGCTGACGGTGGTCGCCTGCAGATCGAGGATCATGCTGTTGAAAGATTCAATCAACTGGCCGATTTCATCCCTGGTGCGCGCCTTGGCAATCGGTTCGAGTTTGCCCCGGGCAACCGCCCTTGCACCGGCGGCCATTTTCAGCAGAGGACCGGTGATCCTGTTCGACAGGAGAAAGGCCAGGAGCGCCCCGATACTACCGACCACCAGGAAGATAAGAAGGTATTGGCTCCTCAGCCGATTCGGGCCGAGGATGAATTCTTCATAGGGGAGAAGAGCAATGACGGACCATCCGTTCATATCCACAGGAGTGCGGGCGGCGAGAAAATCCCTCCCCCTCAGGACTGTGCGTCCCGAGCCCGTTTTGAACCCGGCGAGTTGGGCCGACAACACCTGAACATCCTCTTCTTCTTCTGAAAGAATGGAACCGGCGTGTGAAACCATGAGAACGGTCCCCTCGCCGTCGATCAGAAGGACATGGCCACTGCGTCCGACGGGAATCTCCTTGAGACGCGCCGTCAGCCCCGCGAGGGGGACCTCGCCGCGGAGCATTCCCACGTACTTATCGCCGAAATACTCATGAATTCCCAGGACCATGGGGATAGTGGAACCGGAAAGGTCATCCCCGTACTCCCCGTAGGACACCTGGCCCACATGAACCAAACCTGGTTGCTGTCGGGCCAGATGCGACAGGGACAGATCGGGGTCGATCTGTGGAACCCGGGCGACGTCGCCCTTCAGAACGGCGACGTCGACCTCTTCTTCGGCATTCAGGTAAGACAGGACAGAAAATTCATCCTTGAATTTGGCCAGGTAGCTGGAGAGCGCCGGGACACGGTAATTGACGGGAAAGTCCTGCACCTCGCGCCCCTCGGATATCCGCAGCAGCATCTGCTGCTTGCCCTGAAGAAATCCTTCCGTCTCCCGTGCGGCCATGAAGGTGAGCACCTGCAGTTTTTCCGTTGCTGCCGATTCGAGTCCCTTCTGCAGCAACAGATAGCCGGCGGCCCCAAAGGCGAGGGTCCCCAGCAGGATCAGGGTGAAGTGGGAAAGGATGAGCTTGGTGCGGATCGAGAGGAACATGTCAGTGACGCCCTCCCGCAGAAGGATAGGCACCCTGGTCGACAATAATCTTCCGGGCTTCTGCGCCTTCGAGGTAGCGGACAAATTCCCTGGCCAGCCCGGTCAACTCCCCCTTCCACACCAGGGAAAATGCTGTGGAGAGGGGGTATTTGCCGGAAAGAACGTTTTCCTCGGTGGGAGAATTGCCGTCGAGCTTCAAAACCCGGATATTGGTGTGGCGAACCATCGCCAGGGGACCGTAACCGATGGTATTGCCATGCCGGGCGAGGATTTCCATCGCCTCCGGGGTGTTGTAGAGAATGCGGCCGGCAAATTCCCTGATCTCGGCGAAACCGGCGACGTGTTTTTCCAACGCCGAACGGGAGGAATCACCGGCCTCCCGGTTGGCAACGAGAATCTTTCCCGGTGTGCCGCCGATCTCGCTCCAGTCGGTCATCGCCCCGGAGTAGATTTCGACGAGTTGGGCAGAGCTGATGTTTTCCACCGCCGAAGAGCTCAGGTTTGCGGCGATCACCACCGGAGAGACGGCAAAGACACGGCCCTTGAGCCCTAAAAGGGTCTCCTTGTTATTGAGCGGCCGGGCGACCCGCGCCAGATCGCAGACTCCCCTGGCCACGGCCTTGATCCCTCCGCTGCTGCCGATACTCTCCGGGACCTCGATGGTGGAGTCGGGATGACTTTTTTCGTAGGCCGCGGCCAACAGGCGAAGAAGCTCCTGGCTGTCGCCGGTTCCGGCAACCACGATTTTTTCGGCAGAGCCTTCCCTGGGAAAGGCAAGAACCAGCAGGAGCAGGAAAATCAGCAGCCCATGTTTTTTCATCTTCGAGCTCTCCCCTTGAAGCAAACCCTACCGTTTTGACCCGTCGTTAGCACGGCTCCCCTCTCCCGGCAAATTGACACAGAAGAGTCATTGTTTTGACCCTGACTGCGATTCAAGTGAGGAAAAACACTGAAGACATGAGAACTCGTTCGACAACAGATCATCGACAGGGATGGATTTACACGATTCGTACCAAGGACGAAGGAATTGATCAGGGGTGGATGGAAATGGATGGAAATGGATGGAAATGGATGGAAATGGAGGGAAAGGCGGGGAAGGGGATCAGAATTCTTTGGTGCTCGAAGCCAGATCTTCCATGCGGTCGCGATCGAGAATGTCGATGACCTTCCCCTGCACCTGGATCAAAGCATCGTCGGAGAGCTTGCGCAGGGTGCGGGAGAGGGTCTCGCTGACGGTGCCGAGATTGGAGGCGAGCTGGGACTTGGAAATGGGGAGTTCGACGCGCATCCCCTCGTCTCCGGCGAGATCGAGGAGATAGCCGGCGAGACGGGCGGGGACGTCCTTGAAGGTCAGTTCCTCGACCTGGGTGGCGAACTGGCGGAGGAAGCGGGAGAGGCCGCCGATCATGTTGATGGCGATCTGCGAGTGGTCGTGGAGGAGCTGCAGGAATTCCCTCTTGGGAAAAAAGAGGAGATCGCTTCTCTGCAGAGGCTCGGCATAGGCGGGATAGAGTCCGTTGCCGAAGATGGCGGCCTCGGCAAAAGTCATCCCCGGCTGGACGATATGGAGTATGCGCTCCTTCCCCTCGGGGGAGAGCTTGTAGATCTTCACCTTGCCGCTGCCGACGACGTAAAAGCCGAGGGCCTTCTCCCCTTCCGAGAAGAGGACTTCCCCCTTTTCGTGGCTGCGGCATTTGCAGACCTGGGAAAGAAATTCCAGGTCCTCTTCGGTGACGCCGGCAAAAAGGGGGCAGGTTTTGATGATGGTCGCAATATTCATGGGGTCGGACTCTAACAGAAGAGAAGGAGCCTGACAAGAAACAATCGCGCCGCCAGACTCCTTCTGCAACCTCTTCTCCGAGGTCATATCCACTGGAAAAGTCGAATGTTAGACGATCCAGTCCTCAAAGGGCCTTGATTTTCTCCGTCAGCACGGGGACGAACTGGAGAAGGTCGGCGACGACCAGGACATCGGCCACCTCGCCGATGGGAGCGTCCCGGTCGGTATTGATCGCCACCACATACTCCGATCGCTTCATCCCCGCCAGGTGCTGAACCGCCCCGGAAATGCCGCAGGCCAGGTAGAGCTTCGGCGAAACGGACTGGCCGGTGCTCCCCACCTGTCGGTTGTGCTCGACCCATTCGGCATCGACCACCGGGCGACTGGCGGCATACTCTCCGCCCAGGGCCTCGGCCAGCCGGGCAATCAGTTCCACGTTGTCCTTTTTGCCGATGCCGCGCCCGGCGCTGACGATGATCTCCGCCTTGGTCAGATCGACACCGCCCTTTTCGGCCGTTTCGTAGCCGACGAACTCCAGAGAACCGACAGCGTCCGTGTCCAGCGCCACCACCGTCGGGGTGCCGGACGGCTCTCCGGGATTGAAGGCCCCGACCTGCACGGTGATCACGCTCACGGCAGTTTTGGCCTTCACCTCCCGGCGGAGCTTGGAATTGCAGGAAGGAACCACGAAGGAGCCGTCGACCACATCGACCACCTCGGAGATCTGGGCGGCCTTGAGCGCCAGGGCGAGGCGCGGCGCCAGATCCCAGCCGTAGGAGGAGTGGGAGAAGACGACGGCGTCGGGCTGCTCCCGGGCCACCACGTCGAGGAGGAGCTGTTTATGGGCCTCGGGATTGAATTCCCCGTATTTTGCCACATCTGCCAGATAGAGCGTGCCGTCGGTGCGAGGGAGGTCCGTCGGGGAGCCGACCAGGAAGAGGGTCGAATCGGCGCCGAGTTTTTCGGCAAAGGCGATCAGTTCATAGCAGCTGTCGCGCAATTGCCCTTTTCGATATTCACCCACCAGTAGAGTCTTCATAGTCGTCTCCTTAGAGTACCGTCGTCTTTTCCTTGAGGAGGGCGATGAGCCGGTCGGCCATCTCGCCGACGTCCCCTTCGAGAACGAGTCCCCCCCCCTTCCTCTCGGGGAAATAGACCCGGGAGGTTTCGACCCGCTCATCGACCTTGAGAAGCTCCGCCACCTCGACGGTCAGGAGCTCCTTCTTCTTGGCCTTCATGATGTTGGGTAGGGTGGGATATCGCGGGGTATTGAGCCCGAGCTGACAGGTGAAAAGGGCCGGCGTCGCCACCTTCACCACCGCCTTGAGGCCCCCTTCGAGCTCGCGGCTGGCGGTGACGGTCCCGTCGGCGTAGGAAAAATCGACGATGGTGCTGACGCTGGGGAGGCCGAGCATTTCGGCCAGATAAACGCCGACCTGCGCCGAGGCGCGGTCCTGGGACTGCATGCCGGTAAAGATAACGTCGAAGGACTCCTTTTGGGCGTACTCGGCAACGATGGAGGCGATTTCGAAGGAATCCTTCGCGAAGGCGGCATCGTCCTTGACATGCACGCCGCGATCTCCCCCCATGGCCAGCGCCTTTTTGATCACCTCCTTCACCCGGTCGGGACCGATGGAGAGAACGACCAGCTCGGCGTCGGCGACCTGCTCCTTGAGGCGCACCCCCTGCTCGACGGCGTACTCGTCGTATTCGTTGATCCGCCAGGCCAGATCCGACTCGTCATACCAGGTGCCGGCGCCGTTGATTCGGAACTTCGATTCCATGTCCGGAACCTGTTTGATGCACACGAGAATTTTCATATTTCACCTCCACGGCAGGAATGGACTCATCGATGGGGAAAGGGATGTTTTTAAGCCTGAATCCTCGCGGCGAGAAGCTCGGCCAGATCCCTGGCGATCAGCCGGCCATCGAGCTCGGCGCCTTTCACCCCGTCCTCGAACATGGTCAGACAGAAGGGGCAGTTGGAGACCAGCATCGGGGCCGCCGTTGCCGCCGCCATCTGCACCCGCTTGACACTGATACGGCTGCCGAGCTTTTCCTCGGCGAGAATCCGCCCGCCGCCGGCGCCGCAGCAGAAGCTCTCGGCCCGGTTTTTGTCCATTTCCACAAGCTCACAGCCGGCCATCTCGAGGAGGGCCCGGGGCGAGCCGTAGATGTCATTGTAGCGTCCCAGGGTGCAGCTGTCGTGATAGGTGGCGCTGAACGGTTCGGGCCTCAGCTTGAGCCGCCCGCTCTTCACCAGACCCTCGAGAAAGACCGTGTAGTGCTCCACCTCAAGTTCGAAACCGAGATCGCGATAGTCCCTGGCCAGGGTATTGAAGCAGTGCGGACAGGTCGTCACGACTTTCTTCACGCCGTAGTTCTGCATCTGCTCCATGTTCCCTGCGGCCAGGCTCTGATAGAGGTACTCGTTGCCGAGCTTGCGCACCGGCTCGCCGCAGCACTTCTCCTCCTTGCCGAGAATGCCGACCTTGACCCCGGCGGCGGCGCAGAGCTGGACGAAACTTCTGGCCACGGCCTGATTGCGCTTGTCGAAGGAGGCGTAGCAGCCGACGAAATAAAGGATATCGACCTCGGCGTCCTCGGCCAGGGTGACGACCGGCAAACCGGCGGCCCAGTCGCCGCGGGAGGCGTACCCCATCCCCAGGGGATTGCCGTTGACCTCCAGAGCGTCCACTGCACCCATCACCTCTTCGCCGGGGAACTCCCCTTCCATCAGCACCAGGTGGCGGCGCATGTCGACGATCTTGCTGACGTGCTCGATGCTCGCCGGACAGATATCCTGGCAGGCCAGACAGGTGGTGCAGGCCCAGAGGGCCTCCTTCTGGCAGGTATCGATGAGCGAATCCTGCGGGCGAGCGAAGGCCAGTTCGCCGATCTGGTTGACGATCTTCATGGGGGAGAGGGGCTTGTCGGTGTTATGGGCCGGACAGCGGTCCTGGCACCTCTTGCACTGGGTGCAGGCATCGGCGTCGAAGATATCCTTCCAGCTCAGATTGCTGACATGCGCGGCACCGAAACTCTCGGCCGCCTCGTCTTCCAGATCGAGGGTCGAAAGCCTCCCCTTGGGGCCGTTATCGAGCAGGAAATAGTTGGCCGGAGTGGTGAAGATATGGCGGAACTTGGTGAAGGGGATCAGACCGATGAAACCGAGAACCAGGGCGAAGTGCAGCCACCAGGTGCCGGCATGCAGGGTCCTGAGCCCCTCCTCGCCGAAGCCGGCGAAAGATTGGGCGAAGATGAGCCCCACCGGCGACCAGGACGCCAGGGGGGTGCCGAGTTCGGTGACGGCCATGCGCGCCCCTTCGATCACAAAGCCCGTCACCAGGATCAGCAACAACAGGGCGTGCATGACAACATCGTCTCTCTTCGTCTCCAGTCCCGCCGGACGCACGATGAAGCGGCGCACCAGCAGTCCGAGGAGCATAAGAATGGAGACGGCCCCGGCCAGATCAAGGGTCAGGGAGAAGGCCTTGTAGAAGTTCCCCTTGAGGAAGCGAAGGCCGAAGAGGGGATCGGTGAAGTCGGCCTGGGCCATGATCAGGAGGGTGCCGATGAAAAGGAGAGCGAACCCCCAGAAGAAGAGGGCGTGGGCGGTCCCGGCGCCGGGGACGTGCAAAACCTTGACCTGTCCGAGGGCATCCCGGAGGAGGAGTGCAAGGCGCCCGGCCGGATCGGTGGTGCGATCCGCCGGCTTCCCCTGGCGGTAAACCCTGATGCGCTGCCAGAAGCCCCAGCCGGCGACCGCCATGGCCGCCAGGCTCAGCAGATACATGGGGAGCAGAACGATTGCGTCGTGGCCGATGTTCCAATAAATTTCCCTGGCGAATTCCATCGAGGACCTCCGTGGTTCTTTTATATTTTTATTTTACGTAAAGGTCAAGTTAAAATATAACGCTATTATATGAAGACGGCTTAAGGGTAAAATGTAATTGTTTTTAAAGAGGATATTTGTTTTGACAACGATTTGGAATGGTGCTAATTGTTTTTACAAAACCTTACGTAAAGGACACAATATGAACGCCACCCCTGAGGATTTGGTTCAAATCGGCGAGCTGGCCAAAAGGCTCGGCATCACCACCAGAACGATCCGCTATTACGAGGAAATCGGCCTCATGGGCCCACCCGAGAGACTCGGTGGCGGTACGCGGATGTACAACCGGGAGGATATTCTCCGCCTCAAGTTCATTCTCAAGATGAAGGACCTCGGCATTTCTCTCAAGGAGATGCAGGAACTCGCCGAAAATTACGACGAAAGTTACGACAGCTACAAAAACTTCGGCAGGATCACTCCGCGGCTCCTGGAAATCCTCGACCTGCACATCCACAAGGTCGACGAAAAGATCTCAAGTCTCTCGTCCTTGCGCAAGGAGATTGTCGACTACCGCAGTCGCATCCTCAATATCCTCAAGGACCAGGCCGCGACGAGTTGACGCCTCGTCTTACGGCAAAAAGATTCTTCGCACCTTTTTCTTCACACCGCTGACCAGGTAGGGCACAAGGCGGCGTTTCTCCTTCAGGATACGGACAAAGAGGTCTTGGCGCGTCTTCGGCGGCAGGGGCCTCTTTTCCCGTTTTCCAAGGGAGAGAGCCTGACGGCGGCAGGAGGAGATGCAGGCCCCGCACCCCAGACAAATCGTGTCATCGATCACCATCGTGCGTCCCCCCTCCCCTTCGACATCCCCGATCGCAGCCACGTTGCACGCTTCGAGGCAAAGGCCGCAAGCGCTGCATGAACCGGCGTCGAGGACGGCGACATAGGGCGTTTTGGCGATCCCCTCGCGGTATCCGGCCTGCACGCCGGCCAGCAGTTCGCAGCAACAGGAACAGCAGTTGCAGATAAAGGAGGGTTTCTGGCGGATGTTGTCGGTGACATGGGTGAGGTGTTGTTCCCTGGCCGAATCGAGGACCGCCAGCAGCTCTTCGGTCGTCCTCGGTTCGGCAAATCCCCTGCGCACCATGAACTTGGCCGCCGTCCCCAGGGAGATGCAGATCTCCTCCACCGGCGCCCCCTTGCGGCAGGTCTCGCCGAGATGCTCCTTCTTGTGGCGGCAGTAGCAGAGACCGACCGCTCCGAAACCCGCCTGCCGGATGATCTCCCGGGCGTTTTCGTAGGTGGTGATCTCGGAACTCACCGGGATGTGCTCCTCGTAGACGAGGGAGCGGGTCAAGGGCGTCCTGCTGCCGAAGAACTCCCTGGCCATCCCCTGGTGAGGGTTTTCGAACAGGTACTCCGTCATCAGCCGGGCGATTTTTTCCAGCGGCAGATCGGTGCGATTCTTCATGAAGGTGAATTCGAAAAAACCGATCAGCCCCGGCATCAGCAGATAGTAGGTCTTTCCGCCATAGGGGAGATCCATGACCAGTCCCTTGTCGGCCATCGTCTCGAGGATCGGCAGCAACGCCTCTTGATCGATCTTCGTCAGGCGGCAGAGCTCGGAGAGGGTGGCCTCCTCGAGGGGGAAGCGCGACGCGACGTAGGCCTCCCGTTCCTCAAAAAGGAGACCGAGGATCTCGCGCAACTTCTCGCTGTCCGGCAGCCCGACGGGGTACCTGTTGAGGCGATCGATCAGCGGCACGATACTCTCTTTGGAGCCGATATGGTGTCCCATGTCCTCCCTTTCCTCCTCTCCCCTTGCTTCGGTTTGCCTCCAGGAGTTTCCCTGCGCGATGCGACCTTCGGGATTCAGTCCTGCCCGAGCATACCAGACTTCAGGTCGTCGTCGGCCGGCTTTTTCCCCAGATAGATAAGGAGGACCCCCCGGGCCAGAGCCGGGGATTTCAAGCGTCCCAGGAGAGCCCCATTGTGCCGGGCGCTGACCGTTCCGTCGCCGTCCAGTTCCAGGTCGACCACGTCCCCGCGGACGAAATCCTTGCTGAACCAGGAGAGGAACCGGGTGACGTCCTCCGACCCCTGAAGGTCGGGGGAGTTGGCGGCAAGCCCCTCGGCAAAGGATTCCACGATCTTCTGCCGGTCGAGTTTGTCGTAGAGGAAGTTCATGCGGATGAGCTTTCCGCCGGCATCCATCGCAGCCTCCTCTCCGCTCGACACCTTTTTGGCCGTGTAAAGAGAGCCGACGTAGATCGCCATGAAGAACTTCTTTCTGGTCCCGACGCCGTTGAGTTCCAGAGTCTGCCCCTGAAGGGTAACCGCTGGATCGATCGGCACTCCCTTCACTTCCAGGGCCCAGAGGTCTCCCGCCATCAACATCAGCACCAGAGCCGCGAGCAAAATCCGTTTCATTTTCATCCTCCCTCCGGGCACTGCGCCCGAACTTGTTAAAAATTCAAGACGACTCAGACAACGCTTCGCCCCGCCGCAAATCCCCGGTGAACGGCATCGATGATCATCCCCGGCTTATCCGCATCCCCGACGACCTGACCGACGATCCCCCGCTTCCGGAGGACCTCCTTGAGAGCGGAGGAGGATCGGGTTCCGACGGCCATGACGACGGTATCGGCGGCAATCTTCATCCTTTCGCCGTCCTTTTCGATGCAGATCCCCTCAGGAATGATTTCAATCACCCTGCTGGCGACATGGGACTGTACGCCGAAACGCTTGAGGTCCTGCAGCATCCCCCAGCGGGTGGTCTTGCCGAAATTGGTTCCCAGTTCCTTGAGCATCTCCACCAGAACGACCTCGCACCGGCCGTGCGTGGCCAGTTCCAACAGATCCTCGGCGCTCTCGGCTCCGTGGATAAGGAGAAATTTGAGGGCCTCCGCCGACAGGGTCCCTTCCTCGGCCAGGGCCAGAGCCGTCTCGACCCCGACGGCGCCGCCGCCGATAATGGCCACCCGGCGCCCGGCGCGAACCTTCCCTGAAAGGACGTCCCAGGCCTGGACGACGTGGGGGAGATCGGCTCCGGGGAGAGGCAGAGCGATCGGTTCGCCTCCGGTCGCCAGGATCACGGCGTCGGGCTGTACTGCCTCGATAAAGGCCTCGTCGACTTCGGTGTCGAGCCTGACGCAGACCGGACTCGCCGCTACCTGGGCCGAGAGGTCGATGGCCAGCCGGGCGAACTCTTCCCGCCCGGGAGGGGCGCCGGCGAGGCAGAGCTGTCCGCCGAGACGGCTTTTTCCTTCGGCGAGGACGACGTCGTGCCCCGATTCGGCCGCCGCCAGGGCGGCGCTCATCCCCGCGGCGCCGCCGCCGATGACCAGGACCCTGCGCCCCTTTTCGGCACGACAGGCAGCGGTCTTCGCCTCGAACCCCGCCCGCGGATTGCAGAGACACTCGACGGCCTTCATCTTGAACAGGTTGTCGAAGCACCCCTGTCCGCAGGCGACGCAGTGGACGATCTGGTCCTCGCGCCCTTCCAGCGCCTTGAGGGGGAGATACGGGTCGGCGATGAGTGCCCGTCCCATGGCCACCAGGTCGCACTCCCCGAGAGCGATCATCTCCCGGGCCGTGGCCGGGTCGTTGATGCGGTGACTGGCGATCACCGGCACCGACACCAGATCCCGGATTCCCCGGGCCAGGTAACCGAAGACCCCCCGGGGGACCTTGGTCACGATCTGGGGAATTGGCGCCTCGTGCCATCCGACATTGACGCTTAAGGCATCGGCGCCGCTTTCGGCCATTTGGACGGCGAATTTCTGCAGGTCCTTTCGCCCGATCCCCCCGGGCATGAAATCGTTGCCGTTGAGGCGCACCAGGAGGGGAAAATCGGACCCGACGGCCCGGCGCACAGCCTCGAGGACCTCGACGGCAAAACGCATGCGGTTTTCCAGGGAGCCGCCGTAGTGGTCGGTGCGGTGATTGGTGACGGGGGAGAGGAATTCGCTGATCAGATAGCCGGTGCCGCAGAGGACCTCGACGGCGTCGAATCCCGCCTCTTTGACCCGGGCGGCGGCAGCGGCGAAATTCTGGATGATCTCCCCGATCTCATCGAGTTCCAGGGCGCGCGGCGTCTCGCCGGTGAGCCGGGAAGGGACGGCCGAAGGGGCCACCGGCTTTTTTCCCAAGAGGAAAAAGGAGTGGTTGTAACGCCCGGCGTGGTTGATCTGCACCGAGGCGCGGGCGCCTCCCTCGCGGATCGCCGCGGCGAGGCGAGTCAGTCCGGGAATGTACTCGTCCCGATGGGCGCCGATGTGGGCCGGGTGGGCGGAGAGTTCGTCGACGGAGGCATACCCGACGGTGATCATTCCCACGCCCCCGCGGGCCCGCTCTGAATAAAAATCGACAAGGCGGTCGCTCACCTCGTAATTGCGGCACATGTTGAGGTGCATGGCCGGCATGAGGATCCGGTTCTTGATCTCAAGGCCGTTGATGAAGATTGGTTCGAACAAGGGGTCGGGCATGGCATTCTCCTGAATCGGGGTTCAGAGCACCCCTTCAAACCGCGATTGAACCTCGCCGTAGAGTCCGAAGGCCTCAAGGGACCCCTTCAGGCGTCCGGGATCGGCGAGAAAATCAGTCATGAACAGCACCTCCGATGCCTTGAGGTAGAGTGTAAAGGGGTCGGTCAAGGTGTCGCCGAACAGCGCCCCGATCTGCTCCTTGACAGAGAGCCCCCCGGGGAGGAGCCGGATCCGACCGGCGCGCTCAAGCAGTTTGCCGACGTAAAAGAGGACCGTCTCCTCCAGCCCCTCCACGGGATGGCGGTGTCCCGGTAGGATCGTATAACCGCGCAGGTATCTGAGCTTTTGCAGGCTGTCGCAATAGGCCTGGTAGTTGCCGAAGCGCCCTCCCCTTTCGAGATCCATGTCGAGCAAAGGCGCCTGAAAGGTCTCCCGGAGGAGGACATCGCCGGTGATGGCGTAGCCGTCGACCAGATAGACCAGATCGCTCTGGGAGTGCCCGGGGCAGCCGAGGACTTCGATGCCGAGCCCGGCCGGGATATCCGACTCCTCGGAGATGCCGTAGCGCTCCGGAACGCCGGGAAAGAGAAGACTGCTGTCCACGATGCTGCGCAGTCCGGCTATGGTGCCTCGGTCGAAACCCATCCCCTCGAGGAGGTTCTCGATGCAGCCGAGTCGTTCGTCGTGGCGGCGCAGTTTCAGGTCGTCCTTGAACGGCAGATGAATCCTGGCGTCGGTGTTCTCGGCAAGGAACCGGACCTGACCGTAATGGTCCACATGACAGTGGGTGATGAAGACGTGCTTCAGGCGCCCGAGATCGACCTGCCGGCGCAGGACATCCCGCGTTTCCTCTCCGGGCGGACCGGTGTCGAAAAGGACCAGCTCGCCGTCGATCTCCCTGGAATAGAAATGAACCTCCCCCACCATGTAGGGGGTATTCACGGTATGTATTTGCATTCAAGTGCCCGTCACTTCCATACCGCCGATGTTCTGCCCTCTTCCCCTGGTCATCCCCCCCGCCCTCCATCCCCTTAAAAGATGTATTTTTCGTCCTCGATCGCGGCGGCGGCCAGGGTTCTCTTGGCCTGGAGGAGGCCGGTGGCTTCGAACTTGGTGAAGCGCCTGATGCCGCTCAGGATCATGGTCAGGGTATCGCCCTCTTCCACATAGAAGGCCCCCTTGCGGGCGGCTGTTGCGAACTTCTCGCTGGCATCGAAGGCGCAGACCCTGGCGACGGCCTCGAGGAGCTCCTTCTTGCGCGCACTCGCCTTGGCGTGCACCTTTTCGCAACGCAGCACCGCGCTTTCGAGGGCAAAGATCTGGATGGCCAGGTCGGCGGCCGCCATGAGAATTTCCTGCTCCTTTTCCAGCTTGTCCATGTATTTCTGAATGGCGGCGCCGGAAAGGATCAGGAAGACGGTCTTGAGATTGCCGATCAGGGATTTCTCCCGGGCGAAGGGCTGGCTTTGGTCGATCGCCTCGAAGGAAGGAGTCATGAGCTGCTCGAAGGCCTTCATCGCCTCGCGCTGCAGGGGGAGTTCCCCTTTCATCGCCTTGCGCAGGATCATGCCGGGGATGAGGAGGCGGTTGACTTCGTTGGTCCCCTCGAAGATGCGGTTGATGCGTTCGTCGCGGTAGAAACGCTCGGCGGGATACTCGCTGACGTAGCCGTATCCGCCGTGAATCTGAAGGACCTCGTCGACGACGTCGGCCAGGACCTCACTGCAGTAGACCTTGGAGATGGCGCACTCGGGGGCGTACTCCTCGATGGCCTTCAGGTATTCCTCGTAGTAGTTGCCGACGGATTTGTCCAGGGTCGAGAGCTTGGTGTCAAGGAGACCGGCCAGGCGATAGACGAGGGACTCGGAGGCAAAAATGCCGGCGGTGAGATCGGCGATCTTCTCCTGGATGGCGCCGAAGGAGCTGATCTGCGCATTGAACTGCTTGCGTTCGTTGGCGTATTTGACCCCTTCGACCAGGGCCATCTTGGCGGCACCGGTCACGCCGGCGCCGAGCTTGAAGCGCCCGATGTTGAGGACGTTGAAAGCGATCTTGTGCCCCTTGCCGATCTCGCCGAGGACGTTTTCCACCGGCACCTTGCAGTTGTCGAGGATGATCTGCGTCGTTGAAGAACCCTTGATGCCGAGCTTCTTCTCCTCGGCGCCGACCTGCAACCCTTCGAAACTCTTCTCGACCAGGAAGGCGGTAAAGTGCTCCTTGTCAACCTTGGCGAAGACGGTGAAGAGTTCGGCGAACCCGCCGTTGGTGATGAACTGTTTGGTGCCGTTGAGCAGGTAGTGGCTGCCGTCCGCGGAGAGGATCGCCGTCGCCCTGGCGCCGAGGGCATCGGAACCCGAGCCCGGTTCGGTCAGGCAGTAGGCGGCCGCCCACTCGCCGGTGATGATTTTCTCCAGGTACTGCGCCTTCTGCGCTTCGGTGCCGTAATATATCAGGGGAAGAGTCCCGATTCCCGAGTGGGCGGAAAAAGCCACGGAGAAGGAGCCGGAGGCGGCGATCTTTTCAGCGACCAGCATGCTGGTCGCCTTGTCCAGCTCAAGACCGCCGTACTCCTCAGGGGTGTCGATCATCAGCAGCCCCAGCTCGCCGCATTTTTTCAACCCTTCGACCACCCGGACGAAGTTCTGATTCTCGATCTCCTCCACATGGGGGAGAATTTCGTTTTTGACGAACGCCTCGGTCGTCTCGCCGATCTGCCGCTGTTCATCGGTGAAGTCCTCCGGTGTGAAGACGTCCTGGCAAGGGACCTCGGTAATCAGATATTCGCCGCCCTTGAGAATTTTTCTGTCCATTTTCATCTCGTTTCTCCTTGTCGCCATAATGCACCCTCCTCAAGCCCCGCCCATGGGGGGGATATAAAGGAGCAATGTTCCTAAAGTCTCTCGAAAATGCCGGCGGCGCCCATGCCGCCACCGATGCACATGGAGACCATGCCGTACCGGGTGCTGCGCCGTCCCATCTCGGAGAGGAGCGTTGCCGTCAGCTTGGCGCCGGTGCAACCGAGGGGGTGGCCGAGGGCGATGGCCCCGCCGTTGACATTGATGATGTCCGGGTTGAGCCCCAGCTCCCGGATCACCGCCAGGGACTGGGCGGCAAAGGCCTCGTTGAGTTCGATAAGGCCCAGATCCTCCTGTTTGAGCCCCGCCATTTTGAGGGCGGCCGGAATGGCTTCGATCGGACCGATACCCATCAGCTCCGGGGGGACGCCCTTGACGGCGAAGGCCAGAAAACGGGCGAGCGGGTCCTTGCCGATCTTCTTGAGAAAAGCCTCGGAGACGACCAGCACCGCGGCGGCGCCGTCGGTCATCTGGGAGGAGTTGCCGGCGGTCACCGTCCCGCCGAGCTTGAAGGCCGGCTTGAGGCGGGAGAGCCCCTCGACGGTGGTATCGGCGCGGACGCCGTCGTCAATCTCAACCAGTTCGCTCTCCTTCCTGATCTTGCCGCCGACGATCACGGTCTTTTCGATCTCGACGGGGATAATCTCCTCGCCAAAGCGGCCGGATTCGATGGCGGCGGCCGCCTTTTGATGACTGGCGGCGGCAAAGGCATCCTGGTCCTGCCGGTTGATGCCGTACTTCTCGGCCACCAGTTCGGCGGTGATCCCCATGGAGGCGAAGGACTCGGGCCACGCGGCCATAAGCGACGGATTGGCGCTGTACTTGTTCCCCCCCATGGGGACCGTGGTCATCGACTCGGTGCCGCCGGCGATGATGCAGTCGGCAAACCCCGCCATGATCCGCTCGGAGGCCATGGCGATGGCCTGCAGTCCCGAGGAGCAGAAACGGTTGACCGTCTGCGCTGGCACCTGGTAGGGAAACCCGGCCTTCATCGCCGCCACCCGGGCGACGTTCATCCCCTGTTCCCCCTCGGGAAAAGCGCAGCCGAGAATCACGTCCTCGACCAGCGCCCTGTCGATGCCGGTGCGCTCCATGAGCCCCTGCAGGGCCGCCGCGGCCAGATCGTCGGGGCGCATGTTTTTGAACTTCCCTTTTTGGGCCCGGCAACCGGGGGTTCTGTAAGCCGCCAGAATATAGGCTGTATTCATCTCACTCCTCCGTAATGACTTTGATTTGTCAGGAAATCGGCATCTAGTTGCGTAGCGGTTTGCCCGTCTTCAACATGTGTTGAACCCGCTCGGCGGTCTTTTTGTTGCCGCAGAGGCCGAGGAAGCCCTCCCTTTCGAGCTCAAGGAGGTAATCCTCGCTGATCGGCGTCCCCGCCGGCACGTCGCCGCCGGTGATGATCCCGGCGATGACGCCGCCCATCTCTGCTTCGTACTCGGTGACGAAGCCGCCCATCTTCATGTTCCAGAGCTGGCTTTTGATGCTGGCGGCAACGCTGCGACCGGGCGCCGGGACGTTTTCCTCCTTCTGCTTCGGCCGATAGTTCACGGCCAGGGCCAGCACCTTCTGCTTGGCATCGGCGATCAGCCGATCGATATTCATGGTGATACTGTCCCCTTCCCGCATATACCCCATCCCCTGCAACTCGGCGGCGCCCATGGAGACCTTGGCCATGCCGATCTGCTGGAAATACTTGAAGACAAAGGGAGATACGTCGGTGTCGTACTTGCGCGCCAGGGCGACGGCCCGCAGGCACATCTCCTTGGTGCCGCCGCCGGCGGGCAGAAGGCCGACCCCGATCTCCACCAGCCCCATATAGGTTTCAGCGTAGGCGTTGATGGCGGCGGAATGCAGAGCGTACTCGCAGCCGCCACCGAGGGTCATGTTGAAAGGCGCCGCCACCACCGGGACCTTGGCGAATTTGATGGCCATGGTTGCCTTCTGGAAGGCGCGCACCGTCATGTCGATATCCTCGTAGGCCCCTTCGGCCAGGGCAACGGCGAGCATCATCAGGTTGGCACCGACGGAGAAGTTGGCCCCCTGATTGCCGATCACCAGGCCGACCCCTTCCTCCTCGGCACGCTTGACCGCCTTGTGGGTCATGGCCAGGATGTCGCCGGTGATGGCATTCATCTTGGAGTGGAACTCGAAGCCGAAGACACCGTCGCCGAGATCCACCAGCGAACAGTTGCCGTTCTTCTCCACCACCCCTCCCGTGCGCTTGAGAATCTCCAGATGGATTTCCCCCGTCTTGACCGGCACCGGCCGGTAGGCCCCGGAGAGGAGATCGTAGTACTCCCTGGTTCCTTCGTCACTGAGGCGGTAAAACGACTCGACCTGCTTCAGGGCCTCGGGAACGGCCACACCGTCCTTTTCGCTCCGCTTGACGAAGGAGGCCACGCCGATGGCATCGAGCATCTCGAAGGGACCGATCTCCCAGTTGAACCCCCACTTCATGGCGTTGTCGACATTCACCACGTCGTCGGCGATCTCGGGAATGCGATTGACGGTGTAGATCAGGGTGTCCCGCAGGCTCTTCCAGGCAAATTCTGCCCCCTTGTCGGACCCGCCGACCATCATCCTGACCCGCTGCGCCGGGTCGTCGATCTGCTTGACCGCCAGCACCGAGGGATATTTCGGTTTCTGTGCCGGCAGGTACTCGCCGCTGGTGTAATCGTAGAAGAAGACCTGGTTCTGCTCTCCGCTCTTCTCCTTCTGGTAAAAACCCTTGCGGGTCTTGTTGCCGAGGAGCCCCTTCTCGATCATGCGGGTCATGAAGTCGGGGACCTTGAAGACCTCCCGCTCCTCGTCCTCGGGGAGGAGATCATAGGAGTTGTTGCCGACATGCACCAGGGTGTCGAGACCGACCAGATCGGCGGTGCGGAAGGCGGCGCTCTTGGGACGGGCGGTGGCCGGACCGGCGACGCTGTCGACCTCCTCGACGGTCATCCCCATCTCGACCATGTGCTCGAGCCCCTTGAAGATGGCGTAGACACCGATGCGGTTGGCGATGAAGTTGGGCGTGTCCTTGCCGTAGACGATCCCCTTGCCGAGACGCCGGCTGATGAAATCGGCCATCCCCGAGATGACCGCCGGATCGGTGTCGGTACAGGGGACGATTTCCAGCAGGCGCATGTAGCGCGGTGGATTGAAAAAGTGCGTGACGAGAAAGTTTTTGCGCACCTCGAGGGGCAAGGCCTCGGCCATCTCGTTGACCGACAGGCCGCTGGTATTGGTGGAGAGGATGGCGCCCGGAGCCAGATGCGGCAGGACTTTGGCCAGCAGCGACTTCTTGATCGGCATGTGCTCGATGACCACCTCGACCACCCAATCGCACTCCTTGAGCCGCGCCATGTCGTCGTCGAAATTGCCGACCCGGATCTGCCCTGCGTACTCCTTGAGATAGAGGGGTGCCGGCTTCATCTTCAGCAGGCCCTCAAGCCCTGCCTGGGCGATGCGGTTGCGCACCGGGGGGCTCTCCAGGGAGAGCCCCTTGGCGGCCTCCTCCTCGGTCAGTTCGCGCGGCACGATATCGAGAAGTTCGACCTCCAGGCCGGCATTGGCCAGGTGCGCGCCGATGGTGGCGCCCATGACACCGGCGCCGAGTACTGCGACCCGTTTGATTAGCCTCATCCTTTTCCTCCGTTTCCATTTTCGAGATAGAGTTTTTCAATTTTGTCCCGGTACGTTTCGTAAATGACTTTTCTCTTGAGCTTCATGGTCGGTGTCAGCTCTCCGCCTTCGACAGAGAAGTCCCGGGCAATGAGCACGAATTTTTTGATCGTTTCGTAGGAAGGGAGCTTCCCGTTGACCAGGGCGATGCGCTCGGCAAAGAGTGCCCTGACCCGGGAGTGGGAGACGAGATCCTCCATGTCGAAATAACTCAGGTTCTGCTGGTGGGCCAGTTCGAGCAAACGCTCGAGGTTGGGCGTCAGGATCGCCACCAGGTACGGCCGGCTGTCGCCGTAGACAAAGGCCTGGGAGATGTACTTGTCGAGCTTGAGTTCATTTTCCATCGGCTGCGGTGCGATGTTCTTGCCTCCGGACGTGACAATGATCTCCTTTTTGCGGTCAACAATATAGACAAAACCGTCCCCATCGATTTTTGCGATATCCCCGGTGAGCAGCCAGCCGCCGGTCATCGTTTTTTCCGTCTCTTCGGGGTTCTTGTAATAACCCCGCATGACCTGGGGACCCTTGACCAGAAGTTCGCCATCCTCGGCCAGTTTCACCTCGGTTTTCTCCAGAGGCCGACCGACGGAACCAAAGCGTACTTCATCGATATTGTTCAGGGTAACGGCGGGGCTGGTCTCGGTCAACCCGTACCCCTCGAAAGTCGGGATGCCGATAATCCACATGAACTCGTTGATCGTTTTGTCGAGCGGAGCGCCGCCGGAGATGAAAAAACGCAGGCGGCCGCCGAAACGCTGGCGGATGGCGCGGAAAACCAGGCGATCAGCCAAGCGATATTTGATCCCCAGCAGACCGACCGGTTGACGATGCACGTATCGGCAATAGACGTATTGGCGGCCGATCTCCACCGCCTGATGAAAAAGTTTGCGCTTGAAGGGGTTCATCTGGTGGACGTTTTCGTAGATGCGCGAGTAGATCTTCTCGAAGAGCCTCGGCACGCTGACCATGGTCGTCGGCCGGACCTCAAGAATATTCTCCACTACCTTGTCGACGCTCTCGGCAAAAGCCACATGACAGCCGTACATGAGGGCGGCATGATAGCCGGCGGTGCGCTCGAGAACGTGGCTGAGGGGCAAAAAGCTGAGAAATACTTCGGAACTCTCCATTCCTCCAAGCTGCTTCACCCCGTACCAGGCGTCGGCAATCATATTGGCCTGGGTCAGCATGACCCCCTTGGGAACCCCCGTCGTCCCCGAGGTGTAGATAATGGTGAGCAAGTCCTCGGAAGAAATTTTCTCGCTTTCCGCCTCGATTTCCTGCTGTTCGCTCTCGGTCAGAGGATAGGAAATTTCCGACAGCTGAAAGAGGGTGTAGACCGGCAGGGCCTTGTCGCCCATGAAACGCTCATAGGAGACGATCAGCTCGACGTCGGGAATCTGATCCCGGACACTCAGGAGCTTTTGATACTGAACCCGCGTTGAAACAAAGACTATTTTCGCCTCGGAATGGTTGATGACGTAAGCGGCCTGCGCGGCCGTATTGGTGGCGTAAATCGGCACGGTGATCGCGCGCACCATCTGGATGCCCAGGTCGGAAATCGCCCAGCCGCCTCGGTTCTCGGAGAAGATGGCGACGCGATCTCCCGGCTGGACGCCGGCCTTTTTCAAACCGCGGGCGGCCATCAGGACCCGCTCGTACAGATGTTCGTAGCTCAGGGAAATCCACTCCCCGCCCTTCTTGTAGCTGACAGCGGTCTGCCCGGCAAACCTGGCCGCATTGGCCTTGAGCATTTCAGGAATCGATTTGTACGGCAGCTCGCTCATCCTCTTCCCCTTTTTCAGCAGGTTGTTCGTTTTATATCTAACTTTTACGTTCACGTCAAGTCAAATCTAAAACACTATTCTACGATATTCGAAAACTTTCCCCGGGCCCGCCCCGCTCATTTGAATACATGGCTTAAAAGGCCTGGGCCGCCCATGGATGTTTCAATATTTACAGGAGGTGGGTGAGTCCGCCGTTTTCAAGGCGGAACGCCACCCACCTCCCCTTCTACCGGTCAGAAATTATAGGCGAGTTGAATGCTGGCGATATCGACAGCGTTCTCGAATTCGCCGACGAGGGTCCCGGCGAAGAAATTTTCTCCGTTCGGATCGACCCCCGCCTGCCGATCAATCTTGCTGTCGGAGACGAAAAGGTGCGCATAGGCAAAATCGGCCTTGAGGTTCTCGGAAAAGCGGTAACAGGCGCCGACGGAAGTCCAGAAACGGTCCTCGCCGGGGATGCGCGGGGTGCGGTTTTCGGCATCGGGAATCGGCGTTTCGTCAAAGGCCACCCCGGCGCGGAGGGTCAGGCTCTCACTGGCATCGTAGCTCCCTCCCAGGGAATAGCGCCAGCTGTCGTTCCAGTTGTAGGAGGTGACGGAATCGCCCTTGAGCGGATTGTCGAATTGCACCCGCAGTTCATTAAATACGCTCCAGTTCGTCCAGGTGACGTCGGCCATGAGCGCCAGGCGGTCCGTGAACCGATGATACACGCTGGCGGAGAGGGTGTCCGGCAGGGTTATGTCGGCCTTGGCGCCGCTGTCGGCAAAAGTGGCTGCGATACCGCCCCCTACCCCACCCGGCAAAGAAGTAACCGCTGTTGGAACGGTAAAGTCGGCCGACCCCTTGGCGGTATATTCCATCCGCGAACGGTAAGCCAGGCCCAATCGCGTGTTCTCATTGGCCTCGACAAGAAGGCCGAGATTGTATCCGTAAGCCCAGTCGTCCGCATCAAGGACAACCCTGCCGTCGGAACCCTGGGGAGTGCCCAGGGCGCCCCCCGAGAGAGCCGTCGCAATCGATCCGAAATCGATGGCGTTGCTCAGTTCGGCGGTCAATTTTTGGGCATTGAAACCGGCACCCAGGCTCAGATGGTCATTGACTTTGTAGGCCAGTGACGGATTGATGTTCACCGTTTTCACCTCGGAACGCAGGGCGTGGTAACGCCCCTGCCAGCCATCGGCGTATTCCGTCGCCAGCCCGAAGGGGGCATTGACCCCGATGCCAAAAGCCCAGCCATTGTCCATATTCGCCGCGTAATAGACATTAGGGACAAATGCATCCTCCCCGCCGTCGCCGCCTTCGCTCCCCGACAGGGCCACAAAAGCCCCTCCGGTGAGAGCGGGCGACAGCGACGAGCCGTTGTCGCTGAACTCCGTTTTGGGTTTGATGTAATGCAGTCCCAAAACGGCCTCCTGACCCTTCAGCCGGGTGAGTCCTGCCGGATTGAAGAAGAGGGTCGATGCATCCTCGGCGACGGCGGCCGCCCCAGAAAATGCGGTTCCCAGACCGCTGACGCTCTGCTCGACAATTGCAAACCCCGATGAAAAGACCGGCGAAGCCATCCCCAAAACCAGACAACAAGTCGCAACTACCCTCTGTACCACTTTCATAGCCCACTCCTTTGTAGGTTCCTACCGCGCACTCAAATATCCGTCCACCCCAAAACCGCCCATGGCCTCACAGTCCCGACCCCTTGAAACACCCTCATCCTGTCCCTGACACTTATACCCACCGCTTACGTTCAAGTCAACCATTTTTAGAACATTATTTGTTTTATCATTGAGCGCATATTTTCACACGGACAAATAGTCTCCACATGGTTAAAAATTAAGGCAATTCAAGATATTGATATGACAAACATTGTTTCATTAGGGACCAGACGAATTTAATTCTTTTCTACAAATTGGACAGAGGACGACACCGGAAAATAGGCGGAAGGAAGGGTACCAGCAAAGGAGCAGATGGGAGGGGAACGGCAGGGATCGGGAAGTTTTCGCGGTTTGGACAGGAGGGACAAAAATGACGATACGCCGGAGTTGTTTCGCCGAGAGACGATCTCCTCAGGGCCGCGGCAGCCAAACCAGGACGAAAAAGAAAAAGGGCTGCAATCCTGACGGATTGCAGCCCTTTCAATCTCATGGTGCCGAAGGGGAGACTCGAACTCCCACGTCCCTACGGACACTAGACCCTGAACCTAGCGTGTCTACCAATTCCACCACTTCGGCAAGAAGCGAGGGTGTTTATAACAAATGAAAATCGACATTGCAACAAAAAAACACGGAGCAATGGTTTTCTCCGTTGCCGCCGTCGTTGACTTGCCCTGCACGGAAGGTAACGTATTGACAGGGGCTTAGATTCCCCGCCCGCACCCACTCCGGCGTCTCCGAGGTTCCGCCATGATCCTGCGCCAACCCCTACGCTATCTCTCCCGATGCAAGAACTTCGAAAGGTTCCTGAAGGTCAATCCCTGGGCGCGACGGGCGGCAAGCCGCTTTGTCGCCGGGGAAAGCAGAGACGAGGCTCTCCGGGTGGCCGCCGAGCTTAACCGGGAGGGGTTCAAGGTCACCCTCGACTATCTTGGCGAAGAGGTGACGAGGTCCGAGGAAGCGCGACTGGCGGCGGAAGAGCAGGCGGCAGCGGTCGAAGCGGCGGCGGTAGCCAAGCTGGATCTCGGGCTTTCGGTGAAGCTCTCGCACCTCGGGGTTCTGATCGATGAAGGGCTGGCGGAAGAGAACCTGCGGATGATCTGCCAACGGGCGGCAGCGGCAGGGCGCTTCGTGCGGGTCGACATGGAGGGGTCGAATTTGACTTCCGGGACGCTGGCGATGGTGCAGCGGGTTCATGAAGACCTCCCCGTCATCGGCACGGTAATTCAGTCCGCCCTCAAGCGCAGCAGCGCCGATATCGAGACATTGAACCGCAGGGGGATCTCCGTGCGGCTGGTCAAGGGGGCCTATCTGGAACCTTCAGACCTTGCCTTTCAACGCCGGGAGGAGATAACGCTCTACTTCATGCGCCTCACCGAATCCCTGTTTCGGGACGGCTATCGCCCGGCGATCGCCACCCACGAAGATCTCCTCATCGACTACGCCATCGACATGGCCTTCATCTACGGCCGCGCTCCCGAGGAGTTCGAATTCCAGATGCTTTACGGCATCCGTCGCGACCTCCAGGAGAAGCTCCGGGACCAGGGGTACCGGGTGCGGATCTATCTCCCCTACGGCAGCGACTGGTACGGCTACTTCATGCGCCGCCTCGCCGAACGCCCGGCCAACCTGTGGTTTCTGCTGCGCCACCTCAGGAACTAATCGTCTGCGGCCGCACCACCACCGTGCGGTAATGCTCCACGGTCACCAGCCCCGGCCGGGCCCCCTTCGGTTTTCGCACCCACTTCCCCTCGGCCACCATGACCTCGACCTTTCCGGCGTCCTTCCCCCGGGAATGGGCGGCGGCGATGGCGGCGGCGAAGAGAACGTCGGCCTCGGGGACGTCGCCCCCCTCCCCTTTGCGCCGGAGAACCAGATGGCAGCCGGGCATGTTGGCTGCGTGGAACCACAGGTCGTCGGGGCGGGTCAACGTCCGGCTGACGTGGTCGTTGCTGCGATTGTTGCGCCCCCAGAACAGGGTGTAGCCTCCGGGGGTGATTGCCTGGCGCACGGCGGTTTCGGCGAGGGCCGGGCGGTTGCGCACCGGCGGACCGGGGCGCTTCTGGAGGAGCCTGGCCGCCACCAACTCCTCCCGGATCGCCTCGATCTCCCCCTCCTCCTCGGCTTCGTCGAGTCCGAGGAGGACCCCCTCCAGCCACTGGCTCTCGGCGAGGGTCTCGCCGCGCCGGCGCTCGATGTGCTCCAGACCCCTCTTCCCCTTGCGATGGCGACGAAAGTAGCATTCGGCGTTTTCCTGGGGCGAGAGCGCCGGATCGAGGGGGACCGTCACCGGGACCGGCGGGTCGGCGTACCAGTCGTCGAGGACGACCTCGGCAAGTCCCCGCCGCAGGCGATGGATATTGGCCAGAAGAAGGTCGCCGAGTTCCCGTTGGCGGACGAACCCCCTGGCCTTACTCTCCTCGGCCTCGATGTTGGCCAGGCGTTTTTCCAGCCGCTGCAACCCCTTGCGGACGATCCGCTCCAGCGCCTCCTTCCCTCCCCCGAACAGTTCCTCCCCCCCCGCCTCGGCGTAAAAAGCGTCGGCTGCCCGCGAGACATCGGCAAAGGTCTGCAGGCTTTCGAGAGACAGATGCTCGGGCGTCAGGGCGCTCAGTATGCTTTTCTCCTGCCAGAGGCCGACGCAGGGTGAAAAATCGAAATTCAGATAGCGGCGGCGCAGCTTTTCAAGGGCCTCCTGCGCTTCCTCTCCGGCGTCAACGGCGGCCTCGATGTCGGCGGCCAGCAGCTCGGTCATCGGCGTCACCGTCTGGAGGAGCCAGGCTCGCAGCGGCACGTCGGCGGGGATTGGCGGCACTCCTTCCTGAAGGTCGGATCGCAGCAACGGTTCGGGGGGAAGATAGGGTTTTCCGGGGAGGATCGTTCGCCCCTCCCCTTCGACGCGCAGCAGGGCGTCGACGATGCGTCCCGAGGGATCGAGGAGGATAAGGTTGGCGCGGGGTCCGAGAAGTTCGGCAACCAAGGTCCAGAAACGGTTTTCGCTGTCGGCAAAGACGAGACGGACGATGCGCTCGCCGGGAACCCGCTCGATTTCAAGCAGACGACCGAGACGGGAGCGCAGGAGTTGACAGAACCTTGGAGGCGCCTGGGGATTGGGGTAGACTTCCGTAGTGAGATGAATGCGGCTGGCCCGCGGCGCGGCGGAGATGAGCAGGCGCAGGTTTCCCCGGCCGGTCCAGAGACGCAGAATCAGGTCATGGGGACCGGGCTGGTGAATCTTGCCGACGGCGGCTCCGGGGAGGAGCTTTCGCAACTGGCGGACGACGGCTTCGATGGTGAAAGGGTCCATGGACATGGGGGGAAGAGTAACCGAATCGGGGCGGCGCCGCAATCCAACTTTTTCGTCACCGGTCCATCGTCCTTCTGCTATACTTCAAAATATAATATATTTTTAGCACCTTAGGATGAAGAGGAAAACTCCCGAGGTTATTGTTGACAGTATTGGTGCAAACTGCTAGAGATATCATTCTTTATACTTGAGCAACCAACTACTGTTTCCCTACGATCAATTCACCAACCCAGCTCCGGAGGATAATCATGTCCGAAAACACCAGGCAGGGACTCGGCACCAGGGCGCTGCACGCAGGTCATGTTCCCGACCCGACAACCAACTCCCGCGCCGTCCCCATCTATCAGACCAGCTCCTACGTCTTCAATTCTTCCGAGCACGCCGCCAATCTCTTCGGGCTCAAGGAAATGGGGAACATCTACACCCGGCTGATGAACCCGACCACCGACGTCCTGGAAAAAAGGCTGGCCGAACTCGACGGCGGTGTCGCCGCCCTGGCCCTGGCCTCCGGCTCGGCAGCGATCACCCTGGCGGTCCTCAACCTCGCCCGTTGCGGCGACAATATCGTCTCCTCCAGCTGCCTTTACGGCGGCACCTACAACCTTTTCCACCACACCCTGCCGCGGATGGGGATCAAGGTGAAATTCGTCGATTTCTCCGACCCGGCCAGAATCGCCGCGGCCATCGACGACAAGACCAAGGCGGTCTTCACCGAAACGATCGGCAACCCGAAAAACAACGTCGACGATTTCGACGCCATTGCCAAGGTCGCCCATGACCACAAACTCCCCTTCATCGTCGACAATACCGTGGCCACCCAGGTCCTCTTCCGCCCCATCGAGCACGGCGCCGACATCGTCTGCTATTCGCTGACCAAATTCATCGGCGGCCACGGCACCTCCATCGGCGGCGCGGTGGTCGACGCCGGCACCTTCGACTGGTCGAGCGGGCGGTTTCCCGAATTCACCACTCCCGATCCCAGCTACCATGGTCTGGAATACCATGCGGCGCTCGGCAACCTCGCCTACATCCTGAAAATGCGCCTCACCTTGCTGCGGGACATGGGCCCCTGCCTCTCCCCCTTCAACGCCTTCCAGTTTTTGCAGGGACTCGAGACCCTCCATGTGCGCATGCCCCGTCACTGCGAAAACGCCCTGAAGGTCGCCCGTTTCCTCTCCGGCCACCCCTCCGTTTCCTGGGTGAACTACCCCGGACTGGAGAGCCATCCCGACCATGAGCGGACCCAAAAATATCTCCCCGAAGGGGCCGGCGCCATCGTCGGCTTCGGCATCAAGGGGGGCGCCGCCGCCGGGGCCAAATTCATCGACAACGTCAAACTCGCCAGCCACCTCGCCAACATCGGCGATGCCAAGACTCTGGTCATTCATCCGGCGACCACCACCCATCAGCAGCTCTCCCCCGAAGAGCAGAAGTCCGCCGGGGTGTCCCCCGATTTCGTGCGGGTTTCCGTCGGCATCGAGGATGTCGCCGACATCCTGGCCGACCTCGACCAGGCCCTGAAGATAAGCCAACTCTAAGCCAACCGAATCCGCAATCGCCACCGAGGCGGGTTCCTCCGGGAACCTGCCTCTTTTTCATCCCTGTCGGCGCCCTAGTATCCCGTTTGGTTAGTCCATTCAGAATATTCTCCAGAATTAATAGACGGAATTATCCAATCGGGACACTGATATGGCTGACAGTTGTCAATAGAAGAAACGCTCACTGCCCAACTGATTTTCAGCGGTTTTTCGTGCGTTATGTTCCAGGGCACTTGCAGGGGCGGAACCTGTATTGCGACGGCTAATCAGACTGATATTCGCGGGTTGGGTACCGCCAGACTTGTCTTCGTCGCGGAGCTGCCTCTCTCTAGTAACGTGAGTTCGGCCAAGGCCTTATCCAATAGTGTCCTCGAGGGTTCTCCTGACCGCGGTTGCGCCCCTGTAACTGCCCTGGAATGTTAGTTTTGCTTCAATATGCTTTCTCCAACAGGTTTTTGAGGTGATTGAGTTGTTTGTGGTTTGTTATGCCATGGCCGGGATTTCAACTTCATGGGCTATTGCCCACATAAAAGCACAGAGTTCTCGAGCTATAGCCGTCACGATCACCTGTTTGGATTTACCCTTCGCCAGCATACGTTTGTAGCGGGCACATAATCGGAGTTGAGCTTTCCAGGAGATATCGCAAATTGCTTGCGACAGGCCTTCTTGTCGTCTGCGTAACTCCCGACTGACCCGGGCAGGAAGGCGGTAAGCCCAGGAGGCTTCCACCAGGACCCGGCGCACATGTCCATTGCCTGCTTTGGTAATTGAACCTCGTTTCGTTGTCTCGCCACTGGAATGTTCCGATGGAACCAGTCCGAGATAGGACATCAGTTCAACGGGGCTCTTAAAGCGCTTCAAATCTCCTATTTCAGCAACGGTTGTGGCTGCGACAATCAAGGAGACGCCTCGCAGGGATTGGTAGGCTTTAGCTACCGGAAACATCCGCCACTGGGGCAAGAGTTGTTGAATCTGCTCAGTCAGCCGCTCCACCCGCCGAGTGCTTTCAGTAAGCGCGCCGACATATTCCTGAAGGGTAATCTGCTGGGCCGGATGAGGCATTTTGATTCCAGCGATCCAGCGCATATGTGCCTGGCTCCAGGGGGTTCGTCCACTGAATCGGTGACCGTGTCGAAGAAGAAATGCCAGAATGTGCTGCTTGGCTTTTTTCTCCGACGCCTTGGCATCCTCCCTTGATCGGGTAAGGTCCCGCATGGCTTCATCTTCGGTAAGAGGCACAAAAACGGGAGACAGTTCACCGGCTCGATGCAGGCGGGCAAGCATTTGGGCATCCCGGCGGTCATTCTTAATACGGTCGCCGCTTTTCTTGGGGATCTTTGAGGGCGCTACCACCACACAATCGAACCCCTGAAATGTAAGGTGTCGGTAAACATCATAGCCACAAGGGCCAGCTTCGTAGACGAAATGGAGTTCGCAGCCTCTCGAAACCAGTTTCCTAACAACCTTGTCGAGAGCAACCAAACTCCCGTCAATTTTCCCATAGTGTCGAATTTCGCCGGTGCGACCCTCCTCGGCGATAGCGATCTCAATGGAGTTTTTGTGGACGTCCAACCCGATAAACATGCTAGACTTCTTCATGACCTGCCTCCTTGATTTTGGCTCTGTGTTGGGGTTCAAGAGCTTCCAACATAACCCACGTTTGCAAGGGGCAGGTCTTTTTTTGTCTCTAACTGTCAGCCATTATGTCTAGCAACCGACCGGTATTTTCGTTGCCCCCCCTCCCGAGGCATGCTAGAATTCGCACGCTTTAGCGAGGCTCCCTCGCCTTTTTAAATTCACGGCCACTCTCCCTGGCAAAAGACCGGGAGTGACCATGGCAGCCACCTCATCAGCCGACCGTTATGCCCAAGCGTTTTTTACAAAACTATCTGGAATATACCCTTTTCCTCTCCCTGATATTCGTCGTCAAGGCCCTGCCGCGTACCCTTGCCCTTCGTATCGGCGCCGGACTCGGTCTCCTCAGCAAGGTTCTCCTCCCCAAGCGCCGCAAACGCGCCCTGGAAAACATGCGGATGGCCTACCCCCTGATGCCCGAGGAGGAGCTGCGCAATAACGTCAGCGAGATGTTCCGCCACCTCGGGATCAGCGGCGTCGAGATGCTGCTCCTCGACACCTTCAAGACCAAGGAAGATCTGGAAAAATACTTCAGTTTTCACGGCCTCGAGCATCTCCGTGAGGCCTACAAACTCAACAAGGGGGTCTTTCTTCTCTCCGGCCATCTCGGTTCCTGGGAGGTCGGCACCTTTTTCCTCCCCATGCTCGGCTGTCCCGCCGACTTTGTCGCCAAGCAGATGAAAAATCCCTATGTGGGACGCTACTTCAACCGCCTCAGGGAGGCTGGAGGCGGCAGGGTCCTCGACGCCAAGCACGGCGCCCGACGAATCGTCAAGTCCCTGGCCGAAAATCGCGCCGTGGCGATCCTCCTCGATCAGCACACCACCCCGAGCGTCGCCGTCAAGGTCAACTTCTTCGGGCGCCCGGCCTACACCACGCCGATCATCACCCAGATCGCCATGAAAAACGGTGTCCCCATCGTTCCCTGTTTCACTCACCGCACCAAGGACAACCACTACGAAATCGTTTTCGAACCGATGATCCTCCTCGCCCCCGATTCCGACCGGGAAGCGGTGGTCCGCAACACCGCTCTGCTGACATCCATCATCGAAGATGCGGTACGGCGTGACCTCACCCAGTGGTTCTGGGTACACCGCCGCTGGCGCGAATGATTCTCCCGGAAACCTCTTCATCCCATCTCCCCTTCCACCTCGTGCTCGTCGAGCCGGAAATCCCGCCGAACACCGGTAATATCGCCAGGCTCTGCGGTGCCACGGGGTCCGTTCTCCACCTGGTGGGGAAACTCGGCTTTTCCATCGACGACCGGCAGCTTAAAAGAGCCGGCCTCGACTACTGGGACGCGGTGGACATCCGCCGCGCGGAGAGCCTCGCGGAACTGGAAGCCGCCCATCCCGACGCCCGCTGGTGGTACACGTCCAAGAAGGCGGCCAAAACCCATGTCCAGGCCGATTTTCTCCCCGGTGACTTCATCGTCTTCGGCAAGGAGACCCGGGGTCTCCCGGAAGAACTCCTCGCCGCCCATCCGGATCGGGCGATCCGCATTCCGATCTTCTCCCCCGTCGTCCGCAGCCTCAACCTCTCCACCGCTGCAGGGATCGTTCTTTACGAGGCGCTGCGCCAGAGCGGCCGGCTCGACACCTGAACCTTGCCGGATCATAATTGAGTCCGAAAGGCTCCTGAAGGCAAAAAAGCCCCGGTCATGACCGGGGCTTTTTTTATGCGGGGTATACGGTGAGAGTTTTCTAGAAGGAGCAGGTCAGCTGGCCGGAGAGGATGTCAACGGCGTTGTCGTAGCTGCCGAACAGGGAACCGCGGGAGAGGTCCTCCCCGGCAGCCGCTCTCATGACCTTGCTGTCACGGACAAAGAGATGGACGTAGGCGAGATCGAAACGAACATTTTCATTCAGCCGGTATCCGCCGCCGATGGCGGTCCAGAACCGGTCTTCACCGGGGATACGCGGCGTCCGGAAGGCGTCGGGAATCGGGGTCTCATCGTAGGCGAGGCCGAGGCGAAGAATCCAGGTTTCACCAGGGGTGAAGGAGGCGCCGATGGCGTAGCGCCAGTTGTCGTCCCAATTTTCCGTGGTAAGGCTCGGAGTTGCGGCAAGGGTGCCGTCGAACTGGATGAGGAGCTCGTCGAAGGAGCTCCAGTCGGTCCACATGACGTCCGCCATCACCGCCCAGGCCGGGGTGAGCTGGCTGAAAAACCCCAGGGAGGCGCTGGCCGGCAGTTCGACCTTCCCCGAGATCCCCTGGGGGCTGAACCGGGCCAGGGCGGCCCCATCAAGACCGGCTCCTGCCAGAAACGCCTGATTCACCAGGGTGAAGCCGGCATCTCCCTTGAGGGTGTGGAGAATCCTCGAACGGTAGGCCAGTCCGATGCGGGTCTGGTCGCTGATTTCGTAGAGGAGGCCGAGATTATAACCCGCCCCCCAGTCGTCGGCATTGAGATCGGCATAGACATCGGCATCGTGATTGGAAACCAGGGGGAGGAGCGCAGGGTTCCCCCCGCTCTGCTGAAAGGCCGCCAGACCGAAATCGACCATGCTGGTGAGCTGCACGTCGATGTACTGGGCGCTGACACCGGCGCCGAGGGAGAGGCGATCGGTGACCTTGAAGGCCAGGGAAGGATTGATGTTGATCGTCTTGAGATCGGACTTGACGGCGTGGTAACGCCCGACCCAGTCGAAGGGATATTCGGTGGTCAGCCCGAAGGGAGCGGTAATTCCCAGGCCGAAGGCGAGTCTCCCCCCAGGGTTGACGCTGTGGAAGAGGTTGGGGACCAACCCGCTTTCCCCGCCGTCGCCGCCATTGCCGCCGCTGATATCGAGGCCGAGGGCGTTTCTCGCCTCCGTTTTCTGAAATTTGGCCGAGGGAGCCACGTAATGGAGGCCGGCAATGACCTGCTGCCCGGGAAGCAGGGTCATCCCCGCGGGGTTGTAGAAAATGGTTGTGGCATCCTGCGCCGAAGCGGTACTCCCGGCAAAGGCATTACCGAGGCCGGTGACGCTCTGCTCGATGAGGGCAAACCCGGCCCCCTGGGCAAGACCCGCCGTCGCCAGGGCCAACGCTACCGTCAGTACAACAAACCGAATACACATGAGTCCCCCTTTTCAATGGTCAACTGCCCGATTAAAAGAGAATTCAACCGACTACTTCTCTATAACACAACAAATCCACCCTGCAAGATTCTTTAAATAATTTCAGTCGTTTTCCTCTACTGGAACAACCTTCACAAACAGAAAAAGGCGCCCTTCCGGACGCCTTTTTCCCTCTGCCTTGTCGCCTTGTCGTCCTAGGCGATTTCGCTTTCGATGCGTATGAAGAGACTCTTTTCCTTGACCACCGACAGGGCGTCGATCTCATCGAGGGCGGTGCGCACATTTTCCTCTTTGGCTTCGTGGGTCATGATGACGATGGGAACGGCTCCGCCTTCTTCCTGACGCTCCGGCTGAATCATGGAGGCGATGCTGATGTCATATCGGCCGAGAACCCCGGAAATCTGGGCCATGACGCCGGGCTTGTCCATGGCGGAAAAGCGAAGGAAATATTGACTGATAATTTCGGTCATCGGCTTGATTGGCAGAGTCTTGATGGTTCCGGGGCGGTAGGCCATGGCCGGGGTGCGCCCACGGGCTCCGGAGAGGATGTTGCGGGCGATGGCCATGACGTCCCCCATGACGGCACTGGCGGTCGCCTCCATTCCTGCTCCCCGACCAGAGAGCATCACCGGCCCGACAAAATCGCCGGAAAGACGGACGGCATTGAAAACCCCATCGACGTCGGCCAGGGGGTAGTTGTGCGGAATCATGGTCGGATGGACCCGGGCTTCGATCTGCTCGCCGTCAAACTTGCCGATGGCCAGAAGCTTGATCTTGTAACCGAACTGCTTGGCGAACTGGATATCGAGAGCCGAGACGCTGCGGATCCCCTCGGTATAAATCTGCTCCAGGGAGATGCGTGTGCCGAAACAGAGGGAGATGAGAATGGCCAGCTTGTGGGCGGTATCGATCCCCTCGAGGTCAAAGGTCGGATCGGCTTCGGCATACCCTTTGGCCTGGGCATCCCTGAGGACCGCGGAAAACTCGGCGTCTTCATTGGTCATCCGGGTCAGGATGTAGTTGCAGGTCCCGTTGAGGATGCCGAAAACGCTTTGGAATCCATTGGCGCAGAGGTTCTCCTTGATGGCGGAAATCACCGGGATGCCGCCGCCGACGGCCGCCTCGAACATCACCTCGACCCCTTTGGCCGCCGCTGCGGCCAGGATTTCTTCGCCGTGAACGGCCAGGAGGGCCTTGTTGGCGGTGACCACGTGTTTGCCCTGTGCGATGGCCTTCAGGACGAAGGTGCGGGCCGGCTCATAACCGCCGATCAGCTCGACGATCACGTCGATATCCGGGCTGGTCAGCAGATCATCGGCACGGGTGGTGAGAATACCGGCTTCGACGGTCACGCCGCGATCGGTGGTGATATCGAGATCGGCAATGCCGGCCAGCACCAGGCGAGCGCCGAGGCGATCCTCGATGAGGCGGGCATTCTCCTGGAAAACCTTGACAGTTCCGGTCCCGATGGTTCCGAAACCGAGCAATCCAACCCTGATGTCCTTCATAGAAATCCCTTCTTCATGACTGGGTATAAAATCTGGTCAGCGATCCTGCCCGACGGCGTCTCCGTGACGCCGGGGGAGTGGGTGGCTGATCCCCTTGTTTTCAATCGACAGCAGACATTCCGGCTCCTGGCCGTCACGAGCGGCGGCATTGGCCACAATCCTGGAGACCATGGACTCGACGGCCGTACTGTCCAGACCGGCGATAGGCGCCAGACACAGAGCCACCCGCTGGAAACCGGCCCGCAGGGACGCCTCAACCACGCCGCGGACGAGTTCCCCGTAGGTTTCGGGAACGAGATCCCGGCGGTTCCCTCCGCCGGCAAAGAGGATCCATTCGGAGCCGATCTTGCCGTTGCTGCGCACCAGTATCCGCTCGCCGACCCTGCCGACGGCCTTCCCGTGAAGGAGGAGTTCCGTCAGCAGGCTGTTGAGACGCCAGTCAAGAAGGGCGGCAGGTCCTCGCAGGGGGCGATCGTCCTCGAAGAAAAGCGCCGCAACCACCTCGCCTTCCATCCGATCGGCGGGGAGGTCAAGGATGCGTAACCTGGTCATTGGGCCTGTTGCCTGCGGGTGCGGGAGATTTTATCAAGAATACCGTTGATAAAGGAGGGAGTATCCTTGGTTCCATAGCGTTTGCCGATTTCGATGGCCTCGTTGATGACGACGCTTGTCGGCACATCCGGGTGGAAAAGGAGTTCGAAGGTGGCCAGACGCAGCAGCGACAGGTCGACCTTTGCCATCCGCTCGAGGGTCCAGTTGGTGGAGTATTCCTTGATCACGCCGTCGAGTTCGCTCAGGTTGGCGATAGCCCCCCGGGCCAGATCCTCGGTGAAGCGCCGTACATCGAGGGGGACCACTTCCGAGGTCTCATCGACGGCCTCCCCGAGGACGTCCTCGCGGAAACGGAAGTTGTTCCAGAAGTCCTCGAGGACGGACTCAACAGAAGCGTCGGTGTCCTGATAGGAATAAATGATTTTCAAGGCGAGTTCACGGCCGCGACGACGCATTCCCTTACTCATCGACCTCAAAGCGCCTTAAAGAGGTTGGCCATCTCGATGGCACTGACGGCGGCATCGAATCCTTTGTTGCCGGCCTTGCTCCCGGCCCGCTCGATGGCCTGCTCGAGATTGTCGGTGGTCAGGACGCCGAAGGAGATGGGTACTCCCGATTCGAGACTCACCGAGGCAATCCCCTTGGTGACTTCGGAGGCGACATAGTCAAAATGGGGGGTGGAGCCGCGGATCACGGCGCCGAGGCAGACCAGGGCGTCGTACCGTTTGGACTCGACCATCTTTTTGGCGGTCAGGGGGATTTCAAAGGCACCCGGCACCCGGACCACGTGAATATTCTCACGGTCGCCGCCATGGCGCACCAGGGCGTCTATCGCCCCCTCGACCAGACGGTCGCAGATGAAACTGTTGAAGCGGCTGACCACCAGACCGACCCTGAGGCCCTTGGCGTCGAGCTTTCCTTCGATAATTTTGGCCATGTGCTTTACTCCCTGGATAAACGAAAACGCCAGCCGACTGATTGCTTCAGGGGAAATCCCCTGGCACCGGTCGCCGATCAGATATTTTCGAGCAGATGCCCCATTTTTTCCCGTTTGGTCGTCATATATCGACGGTTGGCTCCGGTGGTCGCCACCTCCAGAGGAACCCGTTCGACGATTTCCAGACCGTACCCCTCGAGACCGACGATTTTTTTCGGATTATTGGTCATCAGTCGGATCTTGCGAACCCCGAGTTCCGTGAGGATCTGAGCGCCGATCCCGTAATCGCGCAGATCCGCCTTGAATCCGAGTACCTCGTTGGCCTCCACCGTGTCGTGCCCCTGGTCCTGCAGGGCATAGGCGCGCAGCTTGTTGACCAGGCCGATCCCCCGCCCTTCCTGGCGCATATAGAGAACCACGCCGTTTCCTTCACTGGCGATCTGCGCCATGGAGGCGTGGAGCTGCTCGCCGCAGTCGCAGCGCTGGGAACCGAAGACGTCGCCGGTGAGACATTCGGAGTGCACCCGCACCAGAACTGGCAGCTCGGAGTTGATGGTCCCCTTGACCAGGGCCATGTGCTGAGCCGAATCGACATCGTTTTCGTAGGCGATGGCGGTGAAGTCGCCGCCGAAGGTGGTCGGCAGCAGAGTCTCGGCGGCCCGCCGCACCAACAGTTCCTTGCGCATCCGGTAGGCGACAAGGTCGGCAATGGTGACAATCTTCAGGCCGTGTCGTTTGGCGAATACCGTCAGCTCGGGCATCCGCGCCATGGTGCCGTCGTCGTTCATGATTTCGCAGATGACGCCGGCCGGCTTGAGTCCCGCCAGCCGGGCCAGATCGACCGATCCTTCGGTCTGTCCGGCACGGACCATCACTCCCCCCTTTTTTGCCCGCAGGGGAAAGACGTGACCGGGGCGGGCCAGATCGATGGCGCTGCTGTCGTCGTCGATGGCCACCTGAATGGTCCGGGCGCGGTCTGCGGCGGAAATCCCCGTGGTCACGCCGCGCCGGGCCTCGATCGATACAGTAAAGGCCGTCCCGAAGGAGGAACTGTTTTCCCGGACCATCAAGGGGAGCTGCAGATAATCGGCCCGCTCCTCGGTCAGGGAAATACAGATCAGGCCCCGTCCTTCCCGGGCCATGAAATTGATCGCTTCCGGGGTGACCAGCTCGGCGGCCATGGTCAGATCCCCCTCGTTTTCCCGGTCCTCGTCATCGACCAGGATGATCATTTTTCCCTGACGAATATCCTCGAGTGCTGCTTCAATCTTGGCCATCGGCATGCTTGTATACTCCCATTTTGACCCGAAACTATGTCACAGAAAGCCATGTTTGGCAAGAAAATCGAAATCGACGGGACTCCGCTGGGAGTCGGCGGAACGCCCGCCGAAAAGGCGCTCAACATACTTGCCGAGGATGTCGGTTTCGATATTGACCCGGTCCCCCGACCCCTTGTTCATGAGGGTGGTGCGGGAGAGGGTGTGAGGGATAACGGCCACGGAAAACCCTTCGTCGCTTACGGTATTGACCGTCAGGCTGATGCCGTCGATGGCCACCGAGCCCTTCGCCACCAGATAACGGTTGGACTCGGGGGGGAGGCGAAAGGCAAGGCGGATCGCATTGCCGTCCTGGTACCGTTCGGCGACGGTGGCCACGGCGTCCACGTGACCGGTGACGATGTGACCTCCGAGGCGGTCCGAGAGGCGCAGGGCGCGCTCGAGGTTGACGACCGAGCCGATGGAAAGTTCGGAGAGGGTGGTGCACTGGACCGTCTCGGGGGAGACGTCGGCGGTGAAGGTTCCACCTCCGGAGGAGATCACGGTCAGGCAGATGCCATTTACCGCGATGGAGTCGCCGAGGCGTATTTCATCCATGGGGATGGCCGTTGCCACGGTCAGCCGAACGCTGTCCGTCCCCTTGCGAAGGGCACGGATCTCACCCAGGCCCTCGATCAGCCCTGTAAACATTTTCGCACCTCACCTTCCACGAGAATATCGTCTTCGAAACGGCTCACCCGGAGATGATCGAGTTCGACGGCGCCGTCCAGCAACCGGGCACCGGGACCGGCAAAGATCCCCCGACCGTCGTTACCGCCGAGAAGTTTGGGGGCAATAAAGATCATCACCCGGTCGACGAGGCCGGCCCTGAGAGCGGCGCCATTGAGGTGTGCTCCCCCCTCGAGAAGGATGGACTGCAATCCGCGGCGCCCGAGTTCGGCCATCATCGCCGCCAGGTCCACCCCCCCCTCCCCTTCGGCGATCGTCAGGATTTCGGCACCCCGGGACGAAAGGGCATCGATCCGATTCTGCGGAGCCCTGGCGGTGGTGACGATCAGGGGCGGCGCCGAGGAGCCGTTCAACAGAGCGGCATCCTCGGGGATCTTCAGGGTACTGTCGACGACGATGCGCAGGGGATCCCGCCCCCCCTCGGGCAGACGGGTTGTCAGTTGGGGATTGTCGGACAGGACGGTGCCGATGCCGACCATGATCCCGTCGACCTGATCACGGAGATGATGGACCTGCAGGCGGCTGGAGGGGCTGGTAATCCACTGGGAATCGCCGATGGCAGTGGCGGTGAAACCGTCGAGGGTGATCGCTGATTTGAGGATGAGATAAGGAAGGCCGGTCACCACATGCTTGGCAAAAGGAGCGATCAGACGTCGGCACTCCTCTTCGAGGATGCCGACGATGACGGGAATACCGGCCGCCTCGATGCGGGCCCTGCCGCGCCCACAGACCTTGGGGTTGGGATCGAGAGTACCGATGAAGACGCGTCCGATCCCGGCGGCGACCACCGCCTCGGCGCAGGGGCCGGTTCTCCCCTGGTGGGAGCAGGGTTCGAGGGTGACGTAGAGGTCGGACCCCCGGGCCAGTTCTCCTGCCTGGCGCAGGGCGAAGATCTCGGCGTGCGGCTCCCCCGCCGCCGGATGGAATCCCTCGCCGACGACCTCCCCCTCACGGACGATCACCGCTCCGACCGCAGGATTGGGCCGGGTTCGCCCCGCTCCCTGGCGGGCAAGATCCAGGGCCCTCTGCATGTACTGTGCGGTCAAAGGCATCATTCCTCGGTCACCCTGGCGTCGCGACGGAACCTCGGCGGAACGCCGATCAGCCTCTGTCGCCATCCTTGGCGAGAATTTCCTTGAGCTCGGCCATGAATTCGTTGATGTCCTTGAACTGGCGATAGACGGAAGCGAATCGGACGTAGGCGACCTCGTCGATATTTTTCAGGGCCTCCATAACCGCCTGGCCGATGCGGCTGGAATCCATTTCCTTCTCGCCGCTCTCCTGCAGGGTGAGTTCGAGGCGATCGACGACCTTTTCAATGGTGGAGATGGACACAGGACGTTTTTCACAGGCCCGCTGCATCCCGCCGATGATCTTCATCCGATCAAAGGATTCCCTTCGCCCGTCCTTCTTGACCACCAGAGGCAGGGTGTCCTCGACCCGTTCGTAGGTGGTGAAGCGCCGTTCACAGTCGACGCACTCACGGCGGCGGCGGATATTATTCCCTTCCTTGCCGAGGCGCGAATCGATGACCTTGGTGTCGACAAAACCGCAGAATGGACATTTCATGTCGTCTCCTCTCCTCCCCGACGGAGAATTTCATCGAAACTGAGGACTTCGATCCCCGACTCGGCGAGCATTTCCATCGACAGGGTATCGGGATACCCTTCGAAATAGACGATCCTCTCGACACCGGAGTTGATGATCATCTTCGTGCAGATAATGCAGGGGGAGTTGGTGCAGTAGAGTGTGGACCCGGCGATATTGGTGCCATGCTTGGCGGCCTGGATGATGGCGTTCTGCTCGGCATGCAGACCCCGGCAGAGCTCATGGCGCTCGCCGGAGGGGACGCCGAGCTTCTGGCGCAGACAACCGACCTCGGAGCAATGGGTGATCCCCGAAGGGGTCCCATTGTAGCCGGTGGCGACGATGTTCTTCCCCTTGACCATGACCGCCCCGACCTGGCGACGCAGACACGTCGAGCGTCTGGCCACCAGGCGGGCGATTTCCATGAAATATTCTTCCCAGGTCGGGCGCTTCATTTACGCCAGACGATGGGCGTAGAGGGGGAACTTGCGGCAGAGGTCCTTGATTTCCTGACGGATGACGGCCAGTTCAACGTCATTGCCGATATTCTCAAGGGCCCTGGCGATCCAGGCAGCGACCAGTTCCATCTCGGGCTCCCTGAGTCCCCGGGTGGTGGTCGCCGGAGTGCCGATACGGAAACCGCTGGTGACAAAAGGAGAGCGGGTATCGAAGGGAACCGCGTTCTTGTTGACGGTGATGCCGGCCTTCTCGAGGGTTTCCTCGGCGACCTTGCCGGTAATCTCCGAACCGGAGAGATCGACCAGCATCAGGTGGTTGTCGGTGCCGCCGGAGACGAGATTGAACCCGCGGCGGGTCAGACCTTCGGCGAGGGCGTGGGCGTTCTTGACGACCTGCCCTGCATAGGTCTTGAATTCGGGAGAGAGCGCCTCCTTGAAGGCGACGGCCTTGGCGGCGATGACGTGCATCAGCGGCCCCCCCTGGATACCAGGGAAGATATTGCTGTTGATCTGCTTGGCAAATTCCTCGCGGCAGAGGATCATCCCCCCTCGCGGACCGCGCAGGGTTTTGTGGGTGGTGGTAGTAACGAATTCGGCAAAGGGGACGGGATTGGGATGTTCGCCGGCGGCGACCAGTCCGGCGATGTGGGCCATGTCGACCATCACAAAAGCTCCCACCTTGTCGGCGATGCGACGAAAGGCGGCAAAGTCGATGGTGCGCGAATAGGCGCTGGCGCCGACCACGATGAGCCTGGGCCGATGTTCAACGGCCAGACGCTCCACTTCCTCGTAATCGATGGTCCCGGTTTCCCGCTTGACGCCGTAGGAAACGACATTGAAGAGTTTCCCGGAAAAGTTGACGGGCGAACCGTGGGTGAGATGCCCGCCGTGAGCGAGATTCATACCGAGAATGGTGTCGCCGGGTTTGCAGACGGTGAAGTAGACGGCCATATTGGCCTGGGAGCCGGAGTGGGGCTGAACATTGGCATGTTCGGCGCCGAAGAGTTCCTTGGCCCGGTCGATGGCCAACTGCTCGGCCACATCGACGAACTCGCAGCCGCCGTAATAGCGCTTCCCGGGGTATCCCTCGGCATATTTGTTGGTCAGAACCGACCCCTGGGCCTCGAGGACAGGTTCGCTGACGAAGTTTTCCGAGGCGATGAATTCCAGGCTGTATTCCTGGCGCTCGGTTTCCTTGCGGATGGTGGCGGCAATTTCCGGATCGAATTGGGCAAGCTTCTCGAACATGGTGAACAGACCTCCGTTGCGGACCTTGCCGCGAGTGAGTCGGAACTTGAAAGAAAACGAAAGGGCAGACCAGCCGGCCTGCCCTTTCGGCTTGTCAGCCGTCAGATACGTCCCTGCCGGATATCCTCTTCAATCTCGGATATCTTTTCAAGACGACGTTGGTGCCGTCCACCTTCGAACGTCGCATCGAGCCAGACCGATACCATGGCGCTGGCCTGCTCGGGAGACAGAACCCTCCCACCCATGACGATGATGTTGGCGTTGTTGTGTTCCTTGGACATGCGGGCGGTGAATTCATCGGTGATCAGTGCGGCCCGCACCCCGGGGAACTTGTTGGCCGCAATCGACATGCCGATGCCGGTCCCGCAGATCAAAATCCCCTTCTCCGCCTCTCCGTGGGTAATGGCCCGGGCCACCCTGGAAGCGTAGTCCGGATAGTCCACGGAATCGCTGTTCATGGTACCGAGATCGGAAACGGTGATTTTTCGCTCGGCAAGAAAGGCCTTGATCGCCTCCTTGAGTTCCAGGCCCCCGTGGTCGCTGGCGATAATGAACATGAAGTCTCCCTAGACTTTTTTGAAGAGGAGGGTGGCGTTGGTGCCGCCGAAGCCGAAGGAGTTGGAGATGGCCACGTTGACCTTCGCCTGACGCCCCTGGTTGGGGACGTAGTCGAGGTCGCAATCGGGATCAGCCTCGTCATAGTTGATGGTCGGCGGAACTTCGCCGCGCTCCATGGCCAGCAGCGAGAAGACGGCCTCGATGCCGCCGGCGGCGCCGAGGCAGTGCCCCGTCATGCTCTTCGTCGAGCTGATCATCACCTTCCGTGCATGGTCGCCGAAAACGGTCTTGATGGCCATGGTTTCGTAGAGGTCGTTGAAGTGGGTGGAGGTGCCGTGGGCATTGATGTAATCGACGTCCTCGGGAGCGACGCCCGCGGTGGAGAGAGCCATCTTCATGCAGCGGGCAGCTCCTTCGCCACCCGGCGCGGGCGCCGTCAGATGATAGGCATCGGCAGTGAGTCCGTAGCCGCAGACTTCGCCATAGATCTTGGCGCCCCGTGCCTTGGCCGACTCGTACTCTTCGAGAACAAGAATGCCGGCCCCTTCAGCCATGACGAATCCGTCGCGGTTTTTTTCAAAGGGGCGACTGGCCGCGGCAGGATCGTCGTTGCGGGTCGACAGGGCTTTCATGACGTTGAAGCCGCCGATCCCCAATGGAGTGATGGTCGACTCTGTGCCGCCGGCGATCATGGCATCGGCATCGCCGCGCTGGATCATGCGGAAGGCATCGCCGATGGAATGGGTCCCCGTGGCGCAGGCGGAAACAGAGGAGACATTGGGCCCCTTGGCTCCGTATTTTATGGAAATCTGACCGGGGGCCAGATTGATGATCAGCATCGGGATGAAGAAGGGGGAGATCTTCTTGTACCCCCCTTCGGTCATGGCCTGGTGATATCTTTCGATGGCGGGGAGCCCGCCGAGGCCGGCACCGACCAGCACGCCGACACGCTCGGCATTTTCGTCGGTGATCTGCAGGCCGGAATCCTTCATGGCCAGTTCGGCGGCAGCCAGGGAAAACTGGATAAAGAGATCCATCTTCTTGATCTCTTTTTTATCTATGAAATCCTCGGGATTGAAATCCTTGACTTCGCCGGCGATCCTGGTCGGAAATTCCGACGCATCGAAGCGGGTGATAAGATCGATCCCTGATTTACCCTGCATCAGGGCGGTCCAGTTCTTTTCCGTTCCGGTACCGAGAGCAGAAACTACGCCGACGCCTGTTACGACAACTCTACGCATGATTATATGTTTCCTCCGTATAGGGCGGAAAACCCCTGTTCTCAGGAAATCGCTGGCCCAGGCAGGCCATGAGGGATTTTTTCGGCGGCGACGGCCCCCGAATTGCGGCCTTGAAAAACGCAGGGGGAGGAAACAGCTGACGCGGTTCCCTCCCCCCCTTTTGGGACGGATCAGGCGTGTTCGGTAACGTAATCGACGGCATCCTGAACGGTCTGGATCTTTTCGGCGTCTTCGTCCGAAATTTCGACGTCGAATTCTTCTTCGAGCGCCATGACCAGTTCGACGGTATCCAGGGAGTCGGCACCGAGATCCTCCATAAAGGACGCCTCGTCGGTCACCTGCTCATCATCAACACCCAACTGCTCAGCAACAATTTGTTTCACTCTTTCAGCAATCGAAGCCATCTGCTTCACCTCCTCTGGGATGTTCGACCCGATCAACGATCGGACAGAATACTCTTTGCTACATGTACATGCCGCCATTCACACCGAGCACCTGCCCGGTGATATAAGCGGCGGAATCCGATGCCAGAAAGACGACGGCGTGGGCGATATCCTCTGCGCCGCCGAGACGGCCAAGGGGAATCTGAGCCATCAGTTCTTCCCTGGTTTTCTCCGACAGGGCGTCGGTCATTTCTGTGACGATGAAACCGGGGGTGATGGCGTTCACCGTGACGTTGCGGCGGGCCAGTTCTTTGGCCACCGACTTGGTCAGCCCGATCAACCCGGCCTTGCTGGCACAATAGTTGGCCTGCCCGGGATTCCCCATTTCCCCGACGACGGAGGAAATGTTGATGATCCGGCCGAAGCGCTGCTTGCTCATCACCTTGGCGGCAGCCCGGGTGCAAAGAAACGCCCCCTTGAGATTGGTATCGAGAACAGCGTCCCAGTCCTCGTCCTTCATGCGCAACAGCAGAGCATCGCGGGTGATCCCCGCATTATTGACAAGGATATCGACACGGCCGAAGGCCGCTACGGCCTCATCAATCAACTCGTTGGCGTCGGAGGCCAGAGAGACATCGCCAACCACCGCAATCGCCTCTCCCCCCTGTGCCTTGATTTCAGCGACCAGGTCTTCGAGGAGTTGGACATTGCGGGCCGAAGCGACGACCCGGGCACCCCGGGCCACAAGGTCCAGAGCGATGCTGCGTCCGATACCTCTCGATGCGCCGGTGACAATAGCAACCTTGTCCTTGAGCATTAAACGATCTCCCGAAAATGGAATTCTACAGACCCTCAAGTCCGGAAAGGTCTTCGATGTTGGCCACCGAGGCCCCCTTGACGATGCGCTTGATCAGTCCGGAGAGAACCTTGCCCGGACCAATTTCGATATAGCGGTCGACCCCGAGGCCGGACATCTTGAGAACCGATTCGTCCCAGCGCACCGGAGCGCTGACCTGGGCCACGAGGAGATCCTTCACCCGGGAAGCTTCGCCATTGGGCGACGCCTCGACGTTGGTGACCACAGGGAAGGTCATGGGGTGCACATTGATATCACTCAAAATCTTTGCCAACCGCTCACCGGCAGGAACCATCAGGGAGCAGTGAAAGGGTGCGCTCACCGGCAGGGGAAGGGCGCGCTTGGCTCCCTGTCCTTTGGCCAGTTCCATGGCCCGTTCGACCGCCGTGGCGTGCCCGGCGATGACAACCTGACCGGGACTGTTGAAGTTGGCAGGGGCGACGACCTCACCCTGGGCCGCCTGGCGGCAGACTTCCTGCAGGGCCTCGCCCTCGAGTCCCATAATAGCGGCCATGGCACCCAATCCGACGGGGACGGCCTCCTGCATGAAGGAACCCCGTTGCCGAACAATGCGCACGGCGTCGGCAAAGACAAGGGCCCCGGCACAGACCAGCGCCGAATACTCACCGAGGGAATGCCCCGCCGAATAGTCGGGAACCAGGCCGGTCTCGGCCTGAAGGACCTTCAGAGCAGCGACGCTGACGGTAAGGATCGCCGGTTGCGTGTTCGTGGTCAGTTTAAGGGCCTCTTCGGGCCCGTTGAAACAGAGGGAGGCGATATCGAAGCCGAGGGCGTCGTTGGCCTCCTCGAAAACCTGTCGGGCAACGGGGAAATTGTCGGCCAATTCCTTGCCCATCCCTGGATACTGGGCACCCTGGCCAGGAAATACGAAGGCTACCATCAATCAAAAAACTCCTCTAATGCGAAAAATTCGCCGCCGCCCTTACCAGCGCACCATTGCGGCGGCCCAGGTAAATCCGCCGCCAAAGGCATCAAAAAGCAGCATGTCCCCCGCCTTGATTCGTCCCAGACGGTTCGCCTCGTCCAGGGCGATGGGGATGGAGGCGCCGGAGGTGTTCCCAAACCGGTCGACGTTGATATAGACCTGTTCATCCCTAAGGCCGAGACGTTTGGCGGTCGCTTCGAGAATTCGCCGATTGGCCTGATGGGGGATAAAGAGGTCAATATCCGACGCAACAAGCCCATTGGCCTCGAGAGCTTCCACGGCCACCTCGTGCAAGGAGCGAACGGCCACCTTGAACACTTCGTTCCCCTGCATCTTCAAAAAGGGGAGTCGTTCGGCCAACCCCTCGGCAGAGGCCGGAAAACGGGAACCGAAACCGGGTTGGTAGAGGAGTTCCCAGTAGGAACCGTCGGCATGCAGATGAGTCGAGAGAACGCCCTGGTCCCCCTCCTGCGCCTCGAGAACGACAGCGCCGGCACCATCGCCAAAAAGGACACAGGTGTTGCGATCCTGCCAGTCGATGGCCCGGGTCAGGACCTCGGCACCGATCACCAGGGCCTTTTTCACGGCTCCGGATTGAATCTGCTTTGTGGCGGCATCCAGCGCATAGAGAAATCCGCTGCAGGCGGCGGAAACGTCGAAAGCGGCGCACCCCTTGATCCCAAGGTTACTCTGGACCAGACAGGCGGTTGCCGGCCAGGGGAAATCGCCGGTGATGGTTCCAACGACGATGAGGTCAATCTCTTCGGCGGCGACGCCGGCCATTTCTAGAGCTTTCCGAGCGGCGTTGGTCGCCAGATCCGAGGTAAATTCGCCTTCGGCGGCCACATGACGTTCATGGATTCCGGTGCGAGCGACAATCCACTCGTCGGTCGTATCGAGCGTTTTTTCCAGGTCGAAGTTTGTCAGGACTTTTTCGGGAACGTAGGAACCGGTACCGATAATACGAGCTTTCTTCAAAAGCTGACTCCTTCGGTCAAAGAACAAAACCTACCCTTGGGTTGCAGATGACGCATCGACGGCCGCGGGCTGCCCGTCACAATATTCTTGAATCTGGGCAATCATGGTCTGGTTGACCTTCTTGACGACGCACTCCCTGGACATACGGACGGCATTCATGATCGCCTTGGGACTCGATCCCCCGTGGCAGATGACGCCGGTCCCGTCAATGCCGAGCAGGGGAGCACCGCCATATTCGGAATAATCGACCCTCTTACGGAAGGCCTGAAAAGCGGGACGGGCCAGAAGGTAGCCGATCTTGGCAAGGGGACGACTGCCGATTTCCTTGCGCAGCATGGTAAAGATCCCCTCGGACAAACCCTCGGCAACCTTGAGAACAACGTTGCCGACAAAGCCGTCGCAGACCACCACATCGACAGAGCCGTTATAAATATCCCGCCCCTCGACGTATCCGACGTAATTGAAGGAGGCGCTCTTCAGGAGGCGATGGGCCTCCCGTGTAAGATCGTTCCCCTTGCTCTCCTCCTCGCCGTTGGAAAGAAGTCCGACCTTCGGGCGCTCCTTACCGAGAACCCTTCGGGTGTAGACTTCCCCCATCAATGCGAACTGAACCAGATGAAGGGGCTTGCAGTCCACATTGCCGCCGACATCGAGAACCAGCGTCTTGTCCTTGATGTTGGGCATGATGGTGGCGATGGCCGGACGATCGATGCCGGGGATCCGTTTGAGGACGAACATCCCGGCCGCCATGGTGGCCCCGGAATTGCCGGCACTGACGACCGCCTGGGCCTGACCGTTTCTGACCAGATCGAAAGCGACCCGAATGGAACAATCCTTCTTCTTGCGGATGACATCCGAGGCCGAATCGTGCATCCCCACCACATCGCTGGCATGGTGGATGGCAATGGTCAGTCCGTCGACCCGGTGCTTTTTCAGCTCAGCCCCGACCTTGTCCGCATCGCCCACGAGGATGATGGCAACACCCCAACGCCTGGCGGCGGCGACGGCGCCTTCCACTTCAACGCCAGGGGCATTGTCGCCTCCCATGGCATCCACGGCAACAGTAATACGATCGTTCAACCGAAGAGCCTCTTTATTCTTTAGGTCCGGCAACTTCTTTTCCCTTGTAGGTACCACAGCTGGCGCAAGCGCGGTGAGGCTGCTTGGGCTCCTTGCACTGAGGGCAAAGGGAAATACCGGGGGCCGTGATCGCATCATGGGCGCGGCGCATATCGCGTTTGGACTTGGAGGTTTTTTTCTTGGGTACAGCCATGGTCGTGGTTCTCCTTGTAATCCGGCCAGATGCCGGTTTTATTAATTTATCTGCCGCCCAGACCGGTACTGCAACCGGAACAACATACCAGGTTGCCAATCAAGCGGTCCATCACGACTTGTCGATTTTGAAATTCTTCAGGACAGCAAACTTACCGCCAAATTCCGAGGGGTGACATCCGCACTGGGAGACGTTGAGATCCGCTCCGCACTGGGGACAGAGTCCCTTGCACCCTTCGTCGCACAGAGGCCGTAAGGGGAGCGCCATCAGGACCTGCTCCTCGATTACCCCGGCAAAATCGATTTCTTCCCCCTCGACAAGGATCAGACCCATGTCCTCGGCGTCAAGCTCCAACTCGCCGTCAGCGGATTCATCCTCAATCTCCGGCAACTCCACCACATAGGTGAGCTCGAAAGCCGAATGGATCGGCTGAATAAATTCTTTGAGGCAACGCCCGCAGGCCACACGCACTGAGGAGCTTACTTCTCCCTGCGCCTCAATCATATCCCCGGCGCGGAAAACCCTCAGCCGCACCCGTACCGGCTCCAGAAAGACGACCTCATCGGTCTGCAGATCGGCAAGCAGAGGGAAGATGCTGCGGGGTTCTTCGAACTCAAGTTCGAGACCCTCATCCTTAATGTCTTCAAGGCGGATCAGCAAAACCCCTCCGTGAACCGCTGAAAGCGGCTAGTATAGAGATTGACCTTTTTTTGTCAAGGGAAAAGCCGGGACCGCAGTCCTTCCCCGACGCGGGCTTTGTATTAGCATTATTTTCGACAAGTTTGCAAGCGATTAATTTGCCTTTGGACCCGGCCGGGCCTTGCATTAAGTTGCGACCTGGAGTAGAAAATCCGGGGGAACCGATTCAACCTCCAACACAGGAAAAACTGTCAATGAACGACATCAGTCAGGCCTTCATGCGCCTGGTTGGCATCATGGCCACCCTGCGTTCGCCGCAGGGGTGCCCGTGGGACGCCGAACAGACTCCGGAAACCCTCCGCCCATATCTTGTGGAAGAGACCTACGAGGTGCTGGAGGCCATTGACCACGGAGAGCCTCAGGCCATCCGGGAGGAACTTGGAGATCTCCTGCTGCAGATCGTTTTCCTCTCCCGACTCTTCGAGGAGCGTCGGGAATTCCATATCGGCGATGTGGCCGATGCCATCGCCGACAAACTCATCAGGCGGCACCCCCATGTCTTTGCCGACGCACCGGACAGGGATCTTGCGACCCTCAACCGGCAATGGAACCGGATCAAGGAAGAGGAAAAACCATTCAGCGATACACCCCGCCCCCTTCTTCACGGCGTCCCAGAGACCCTCCCCGCCCTGATGCGTGCCGCCAAATTTCAGGGAAAAGCGCACCGAGCCGGTTTTGACCCTCCCGCCGCGGACGGACCGACGGGGACCATCCACACAGAGCTCGCCCGATTGGAAATAACTCTTGGTCAACCGAACCAGGGAGTTCAGGAAGAAGCCATAGGCGATCTCCTTCTCGCCGTAGTCGACCTCTCCCGCCATCTCAACATCGATGCCGAAGAGGCTCTGCGCAAGAGAACCAACCACTTTGCCATGAGAGTGGAGCAGGTCGGCCAGGAACTGACCGATGAGGGGCTGACATTTCAGGAAGCCCCTTCTGATAAGCTCGAACGCCTATGGGTCAAAACCGGGGCCCTCACAAAAAAATAGGGATTGACAGGACAAAAAGCCTGCCCTTTCGGAGGCCTCGAACCTTTTCAACAGACGTTGTGGAAAAGGTGTGGAGAACCATGTGCATACCGCGGCCTGAAGCAGGCCTCAAAAGCCCCACACCCCCTTGCCTATTTTTTGACCAAACAATATAATACAATAATTTCAAATACTTGGTGGCTGCCGTTTGAACCTCTGAAATGGCGACATCGGCGGCTTAGTGTTCATTTGTTTTTTTTCATTATCAGGGGAGCCATGTTCATAAGGCTCCCGTTCCTCCTTGCCATTGTTCCGGCAATGGAAGCCTGCGTTCTGTTTCAAGTCGCCAGGGGTTAATGCGGTCAACAGACGGGGTATTCTCCCCGTCCGAGACGCAGGCAGAAATCATCGAGTCCGGAAAAGGCACCGGCGAAAATCTCCTGAATACCCCGTGAAATTTCCCCGGCCGGCATTTCCTCCGAGGGGAGAATACGGGCTACGGCTGCCACCGGGTGATCGATCGGCGTGCCAATCCTGCTCAGGAGGAGGACGTAAACTTCTCTGACCCCCTCGATTCGCTCATAAATTTCCCTGGCCAGGTTGTGAGCCAGGACATTGTAGATTTTCCCTATATGACTGACCGGATTTTTTCCAGCTGCCGCCTCGGTCCCAAGGGGCCGATTCAAGGAGATGAGGCCGTTGACCCGGTTTCCCCGCCCGACCTGTCCCGAATCGGCGTCCTCTACAGAGGTGCCGAGCAGACTCAGGTAAACGCCGGCGAGCCCTCTCCCCGGTTCATCGAGGGCGTTGTAATACACGGTAATTTTTTCAAAGGAACTGTAGCGCTCCAGGAATTGCCCCATGGCACCGTGAATCGCCTCCTTGCGTTCGAAAATCTCCGTCGGTTGCTCCGACACCGTTTTGCCACAGCGCGTTTCAACAGCAACCTCGACCATATGGACCTCGCAGCTTGCTACAGCTCATTCCTGCTCCCTGTCTCCGACTCTATCAAAGTATCAAAGAGGGTCTCCCTGTCAAACAGTGCCCTTAACCAGCGGCCGGCGTCGGGACGGCGGGCCATTGGGGGGAACCCTCTCGGCCTGGATGCCTGTCAGGGAGGAGAGGATTCAGGCCGAGGCCAAAGGATTTCGTCGACCTTATCCGACAAGGAAATCCTGGCCTGACCTGATGGGTGACAGGCAGGTGTCCCTGATCGTTCTGAAGTGAATGGTGGGGGGAATCAGCGGGAGGCCCGGAAGGGGGTTGCAGCCACTTCCGTCTGGTAAATCATGGCAGGAAAAATCAGGGATACCCGGCAAGGAGAGGATTGGTTGTCAGATCTTGAGGGAATTTATTGGCCTCTTTCATCTGCGGCACATACTGAGCGACGAAGTCGCCCTTAAGCAACGGATCATCTGCGGACGGCAAAGCGAGTTCCTGCTCCGCAACAATCAGGGGTGTAATCATGGGCCCCCAACTCGGCTCACCGGACCCAAATCCCGCCACCCCACGACTAAAAAAAACAATCCCGAAAACCAGAGGAAAAGCGATATTGACGAGGAAATGAAGGGTCAGACCGCGCTTGCGTCCCCAATGCCTCTTAGCCGCAAGGACTGTTGTCATTTCCCGCTCGGCCAGGAGCCCAAAAAGCGATACCAGCCCAGCATAGAGAGAAAAAAGTCCGACTGACAAATAGAGGTTCATTGACCCCTCCCTTGTTTGCGCTTCAGGATCCTCCCCTGCCCCTAAAATAATCGCCTTTGTGGGATTAACTATAAAACTTTTTTTCAAAAATGCCACCCTCGTGACATGACTCCCCTCTCATTGGGACCGCGTGACCATCAGGGTCAGTGGCGAGTATCTTCCTCCGAATGACAATTGAGCCATCGACAAAAAAAGGCGGCACCTTTTGGGTGCCGCCTTTACAGGGCTAAATTCGCAGAATAAGTTCAGTTTTCGGTCAGAAAGTGTTCCTCGTAGAGATCTTCCAGTTCCTGAAGATGGCGGCTTTCATCGTTGTAGATCCGATCAAAAAGTTTGGCCATGGGAGCCCCGGCGCAACCCTGGCTCATCCGCCTGTAGAAATCGAGGGACCCCTTCTCAAGATGTATGGCAAAGGCCAGCGCCTCGCGGGCATCGGCCCTGGGTCCGAGCTCCTTTTTTCCGAGCACATAGTCGAGGTTCATGGTCGGAACGGGGCGATCCATCCCCTCGCCCGCCACCTCCCCCTCGATCAGAGCCTTTTCCAGTTGATGCTTATGCTCGAGTTCATCGAAAGCCGCATCCCGGAGGATCTCTTTGGCCGCCTTGTCCTTGACGATGCGGAGTGCCTTGAGATAATGCCGAAACCCTTCTTCTTCCATTTGAACGGCCATCTCGATGGCGGCCTCAAATGTATAACAGACCTGATCGTCATTATTCATAGAAGTTCGCGTCTCCTCTCAATAAATCACAATGTAGCCGTGTTTTCCTGCAATGGCGGATATCTCCAGAACATCTCCTATGTGATAAACCGAGCCGTCGAGGGTAAACGTATACCCCCCTTCGGGGTCCTCTTTGGCCAGTCCGATCAGGTATTCAAAGCTGGCTGTTTTGATCGTATCCATCGATTGTTCCTGAAGGCAAATATGTCTATTTCGTTTACCATATAAGTCGAGGAATCACAAGAGTGTTTATGATTTTCCACGAGATCCCACCATGACGGTTGTCACCGAAGAGATTGCCTCGTCCTTGCCGCGCCCCCCCGCCAATGGAGCCGAATTGCCCCTTGCCGTTGCAAAACTCCCTGCTTCATGTTAAATAATGACGTTGGCTGGAATGAATGGATCATAAACCCAGGAAACCCTACCATGAAACTATTTCCATTTTTGCCAATCCACGGCCTCCTGCTGGCCGGAGTTCTTTCCCTGGGCAGTTGCACCGAGGGAGGTCAGCCCCGGTCCGTCTTCGGCGATGAACCGAACCCGCCGGTTCTCTCCCCGGCATCCCACGAAGATCTGAGCGCTCTGTTTTCCCTGCACGATTACGGCTGGAACACTCTCAACAACGGAGTCCCCCCCTTTATACTTAACACCCTGCCGACCGACCTCGATCGCGTTCCGGAAATCTCGAAGAAAAAAAGTATTTTCTTTTTATCGATTCTCCCCATGGTCCTGATGATCAACGAGGAGATCAGCCAGGAACGTGCCACTCTTTTGGCCATTTTTGACCGCCTCGAGGGCGGAGAGTCCCTCTCTCCCGAGGACCGGAAGGTCGCAGTCGAATTGGCGAAAAAATACCGGATCGAGAAAAATCCCCTGACGAGCGCCAGAACAAGGGAGGCTCTCCTGAAGCGGGTGGATATCATCCCCCCGTCCATGGTTCTTGCCCAGGCGGCCAATGAATCAGCCTACGGCACGTCGCGCTTCGCGCTTATGGCAAACAATCTCTTCGGCGAGTGGACGTTCATTCCCGGGACAGGGCTCGTCCCGATGAACCGTCCTGAGGGGGAGTCCTACGAGGTGCGTCGTTTCCGCACGGTCTACGATTCGGTCCAGTCCTACATAGCCAATCTGAACACCCACTGGGCCTATAAAAGCCTGCGCAACAAAAGAGCAAAGATGCGCCGCGAAGGTGTCCCCCTGCGGGGGGTCGACCTTGCCGAAGGACTTCTCCTCTACTCCACCCGCGGCGAGGCCTATGTCGAGGATATCCAGTCAATCATCCGCAAAAACCGCCTCTCCCGCCTTTCGGCGGCGGCCCTGCGCAACTGACAAACCTTCCTCAGCGAGTCGGATTCACCCACAACTGACTGAACCAGTACCATCGTCCCCCGTCCTTCGCCGGTGCCGTCAGGGTATATTTGTTGCGGCGACCGGCAAGCGGAGCAGCGGCGCGAACCAAGTAGGCACCGGCGCCTCCTGCGCTATCCGGAACGATGGCCGCCTCCCCCTGTCCCTGCACGAAACAGCGCAACCGGGTCAGGTCGATCCCCCGCCCCTCAATCCGCACCCGCAGTGTTGGTGGGTCCTCGCCTTCGATCACCGGTCCGGCAGGGGACAAAACGGTCACCGGCAGAGCCCGCATCGCCAATTTCTCCCTGAACCCCTCAAACGTGGCATAAGGGCCTCCCATGGGAAAACGCGGCAGGGTAAAGAGGTCGTTCCCGGAAGAGACCACTCCCGACTGTTGCGCCGCCGCTCCCCGATAACCCTCCCCCTTCAGGATCTCGATCACCTCCGGTGAGTACTCCCCGAAGGGGTAGGCAAAGAGGAGGGGGCGCCTTCCCAATTCCGTTTCAAGGAGGCGCTGCGCCTTGCGGATATCCGCCGTAATCCGCTGCCGCCAGGACCCCGGATCCTCTCCAGCCTTACGGTTGAGCAGATAGAGATGGGACGCCGTATGGTTGCCGATCTCTACTCCCTCGACGGCCAGTCCCCGCAACTCCTCCCACCCCAGGTATCCCCGGCCGCCGACGGTATCGGTATTGACGAAGAGTGTCACCGGATAACCGAAGCGGCGCAGCAGAGGCATGGCCCCGCTGAGGAACGTGGTATAGGCGTCATCGACGGTCAGGGCCGCGCAGCGTTCGGGGAGGGCTTTGCCGTCACGGAGACGATCGACGATCTCCCCGAGGGTCAGGACCGTGTAATCCCGTTCCTTCAGGAGTTGCAACTGGGCGGCAAAGGTTTCGATGGAAATATTGGTGGAGGGATAACGGTCATCGCCAAAACGGTGGTAGACAAAGACGTTGGCCTCTCCGGCCAGGGCCGAGGTCGCCAGCAGGGAGAGGATCAGGGCAAAAACGGCGAGACGGATACCTGAAGACATAAAATCCTTATAGTACTAGCCGAAAGGTGAGCGAGGGACCTCGAAGGCCGCCTCCGGATCAGGAGGCCTCCTTCACCCGGCTGCGCAGATAGCGGCGAATAGAGTTTCGTGCCCGGGGAGTTGCAGTCCACTCCAGCCATTTGGGGAGGACCTCGGGTATTTTACATTGTTCGACCTCCACCTGGTCGCCGTCCATCAAACGTGACTTGAGAAGCCTCGTCTGCCCGTTGATGCGGGCCCTGCAGGCATGAAGACCGAGGTCTTCGTGGATATCGAAGGCAAAGTCGAGGGCGCTGCTCCCCTCGGGAAGTGTGCGAACATCTCCGCGGGGGGTGTAAACCTGGATTGAAGCCGAAGCCAGACGCAGGCCCTCGGTGTCGAAAGCCGACTCTCCGTCGAGTAGGGAGCGCATCAGTTCCTGAAAATTGGCCCTGCGGAATTCGAAACCGGGGGCCAGAACCCCGGCTTCGTTGAAGCGGGCCAGTTTACGGGTGGTAATCTCGACCCGCATCCTGTAGATGCCGGCCTGCACCGTGGTTTTCAGGGCCTGGTATCCGAACTGGGAGGTCACGTTCAAATGATCCCTGAGTTTTCCGGGGATCGGGGAATACAGGTTGTGCAGCAGGCCGAGAGCCAGATAGGCGTCCATCGTCCGGTCAACCTGAATTTCCAGAGTATAGAGGGTCGGGAAGCCTCGACTCATCGCCTTGGCGGCAGCGACGGAAAAGGGGCGCCAGCGGTCGCGCAGCAGCACCCCGATCTTGTGATGCTCGCAGACATTGTTGATTTCGGAACGGATCTTACGAAGGGGGATCTCGACCTGGCTCTGCAGGGCCCTGATGGTCTCCTGGTAACGCTGGGAACGCCGCGGGTAGAGAATTTCCAGAGAAAGGGCGTCGAGGACGTTGGCGACGTCCCCCATTCCGAGATGCCGGGCGAGAGGGACATAAACGGTGCGCGTCTCTTCGGCGATCAGCGACTGCTTTGCCGGATTGAGGGCGCTGATCGTCTCCAGATTGTCGGTCCGGTCCCAGAATTTAAGACACAGGACCCGGACATCCTCGATTGCCGCCAGCAGTTGCTTGCGGTAGGTTTCGGCCTTCAGCGCCTCGCGGCTGAGTTTTTCGTCCGACGCCTTGGTGAGCCCGTTGACCAGCAGCGCCACTTCCGGACCGTAATCGGCTTCAATTTCGCCCAGGGTCACCGGCGTATCTTCCACCACATCGTGGAGAATCGCCGCCAATACCGACGAGAAGTCCATCCAGTGCCGGGCGGCGAGGTGTGCCACCCGCAGCGGATGGATGAAGTAGGCTTCTCCCGATTTTCGAAACTGCCCGGAGTGGGACCGGCGTCCGAGTTCGATGGCCCTCTGTATGGCCAGAATCCCCTGATCGAGAGCCTCGTCACTCAGGCTCCCCCCGTAATGGGTGACCAGAAGCTCCATCATCTCGCTGATCAAACGTTGTTCCTGGCGGTTATCCTTACCTGGCACTCGCACTCTCCGCTAACAGCCTGTCACACCATCGTGATTAAAGGGGAAGTCCATGATAATAGAGAAAGGAATCTTCATCAAGCGCCTTTTGTGCCTCATTGACAACCCCCGGCCCGGGTTCTAACCTACAGGTAAGGGACAACAAAAGGGGAGCCTGCCATGAGGAGAGAACGACTGGAGATGAGCAAAAAGAAACTCCACACCCTGAGGGAAGATCTTCTGGCGGAATTGCGGGCAAAAAATGCCGAAGCCGCCGCCATGATCGATGAGGGGGTCCCGGATATCGCCGACCAGGGGCTCACCGAAAACATCAAGGGATTTCTCCACCTCCTCGGAGATGCGAAACGGGAAGAAATCCTGGAAATCGACGAGGCCCTCGACCGCATCCGCGACGGCAGCTACGGCTCCTGTCTTCGGTGCGGTGACGAGATCGACATCGAGCGACTGCAACTCCTCCCCCACACCCGCTACTGCGTCTCCTGCAAGGGAATCCTGGAGAAAGAAGCGAGGATCAAGGCAGGCCCAGGCGTCGGGACCCTCTAGCTTTAAGAGCTGCTGCCGCACTCCGCCGACAAAAGAGCAAGGGCCGGGGGAGGTCCTACCCCGGCGGCCAGGAAAAATCCCTGCCGCCCAGAAGGTGAAAGTGAATGTGCCAGACCGACTGGCCGGCCCCCTCGTTGCAGTTGTTGACGAGGCGAAAGCCGTCCTCGGCGAAACCCAGATCATGGGCCAGCTTTCCCGCCACCTGGTGAATATGCCCGATCAGAACATTGTCGGCGGTGGTCAGGTCGAGGGTGGTGCGGATATGTTTGCGGGGGACGATGAGATAGTGGTGAGGAGCCTGGGGATTGAGGTCGCCAAAAGCCACAATCTCTTCATCCTCGTAAACGAATTTGCCGGGAATTTCTCCGGCGATGATTTTACAGAAGATACATTTGTCCGACATCTTCGCTCCTTTCCTCGGTTGTTGCGGGTGACTCCGGCAGGTTGTCTGCCAAAGATACCACATGCCAGCGTTTCTGAGCGGCCCGTCGAAGCAACCCGTCATCATGGGTGAAGAAGATGACCTGATGTTCGCGGCTGAAGAGCTCGATCCCCTTCAGAGCCTCGTCGAGACGGCCGCGGTCCAAATTGACCAGGGGGTCGTCGAGAAGAAGCGGCAAATGATGGCCTCTTGACAGATGGCGGGTCAGGGCGATGCGCACCGCGAAATAGACGGCATCGACCGTGCCCCTGCTGAATTCCTCAACGGGATGCCAGCGCCCCCCCTTGCCGCCGAGGAACAGAGAAAAATCGTCGTCCAGGCGCACCTTCGCATGGGCGCCGCGGGTCACCATTTCCAGATGACGACCGATTTCCTCGGCAAATCGCGCCAGATAGGTCTGGCGAAAGGCTTCGACGGCCTCGGTAAGAACCCGAAAACCGAGAGCCAGAGCATCGCGGCGCCGGCTGAGATAAGCTTCGCGCTCACGGAGGCGCTCCCCCTCGTCTTCGATGGCCTGCAGGTCACCCAGCTCCCCTTCGAGGGTCGCCTCGCTGCGCGTCAATTCGATGATTTCATTCTCTCGCTGCTGCAGGCTCTCGACAAGAGACAGCAGCTTCTCCTCGGCCTCGGGGATCTCTTCCAGGGCGAGCAGGTTGTCGCTTGCCGGGGGCCGTTCCCGCTCCATCCGCTCGTCGAGCACGGCCATCTCACGGGTCAGATTCTCCTGCTCCTCGTGGAGCGTTTCCGAATTTTCCAGGACCCGCAGAGCGCTTTCGACCTCGCGCAGCTTCCCCTGCAGCTCGAGGGCTCCCCGCAGGTTTTTCTGCATGCGGGCAATTTCCACCGCAGACGGAGACAAGCCGATGGCTTTAAATCGCTCATCGAGGGCTTCGAGGCGGGTCATCACCTCCTCGCGACGCACCTCGAGCGTCTGGGCTTGCTTCTTGAGCTCACGGCGCACCGCCTTCTGTCTCCCCGACTGCCGGAAGTAATATCCCCAGGTCCCCCCGGCAAGCACCGTCATCACGGCCAGGGCCGCAAGGTGCCATTCGGGACGACGCCAGAGAACTGCTGCGACAACTGCAACAAGGGCCAGAGAGAAGGCGGCGGGCAGATACCAGTTCATCCAGGGTTGGTCCAGGAGCTGCTTGCGAAGAGCAGCCGCGGCGCTCTGCAGGCCGATCAGAGTGCGGCGCTCCTCTTCGGCCGCTGCAAGAAGCCCCGGAAGTTCAATGGGGATTTCGCCCGGCAGACCGGTTCGGGAAAGATCCCTCGTCAGGACGTCCCGCTGGTTCTGAAGCTCGGAGACCTTGCCGCTCTGGCGGCTGACCCGGGAGAAATCCCGTTTCAGCACTTCATCTTTGGCTTCGAACTGCCACTGCTTGCGTACCCAGGCCAGGTAACGCTCCCCTTTCTGAACTTCCCCGCGATCGAAGGCCACCGAAGCCTTGAGCGCCCCGAGGCGCTCGCGGAGTTCTTCGAGTTCTTTGAGGGAACCCTGAGCCTGGTACCAGCGCTTTTCCAGCTCAGCGATGGCCGAGCGCACCTCCTCCAACTCACGGTCGCGAGTCTTATCCTTTCCCCAGGGGCTCTGCCGTGTGATGGCGAAATAGTCCCGATCGAGGGATTCAAGAACCTTGTCGTAATCGACTTCGACAAATCCCGACAGGAGGCCCTTGATCTTCGACGCCAGACCCGCCGCTCCGGGGAGATCGAGGTTTCCCTGCCCGAAAAAGAGGGAAGCTCTAAAAATATCCTCCTCGGCAACACCGAAGAGCCGAACCAGCTGTTGCTGGTATTCGACCCGTTCGGAGGAGCGCCCCTGGGGGGCTGACTTCCCTTCAAAACGGTAGAGGACATGATACAGATCGTCCCGTTCCGTCAGGATCACCCTGTCACTGAGCATGTCCCGTTCGATACGCAGGGTCCGGTTGCGGTCCTCGAGAACCAGGGCCGCCTCGCAGCTGCCATGGCGTCCCCAGGGCTTGAAACGTTCCTTGTTCCGGACGCCGAAGAGCACCGCCGGAATCGCCTCCATCAGGGTCGACTTGCCCGCCTCGTTGGGTCCGGCCACCAGGTTCATGCCGCGACGAAATTCAAAGGTCCGTTCGCCGAATTTGCCGAAATGCTTCAATTCAAGGGATCGAAGAATCACAGGTCCCTCCCGCTGAAGGCATTGAATCGGACCAAAACTTCGCGAAAGGCCTCCTCGACAACGGCGCGCTCTCCGGCGGACGCCTCGTCCATGAGCTGACGGATGCGCCGGACAAAGACCCCTCGAATCGTCTCCTCCTGCTCGATGCGCCGGGCAAATTCGCTGTCGAAAAGGCGGGTGCGATCTTCGAGCTCCAGATAAAAAAACTCCCCCTCGCACCGAGCCTTGAGCGCTGGGAGGTCGAGGGGCGCTTCGACGATTCCTTCGAGAGCAAGACGCAGCAGGAGATCAGGACGTCCCAGCGCACAGATGGCCGCGACCGCCGCCTCTTCGGTGTCGCACCCGGAGAGATCCAGACTCTTTTCCTCCAGGACCTGGCCGTTGGTCGGGAGCCGTTCGACCTGAACCTCTCCTCCATCTATCGTCACCAGCGCACAGCATCGCGCCCCGTTTTCTCCAAAGCGCTTCCCTTCGGGAGAACCGGGATAGCAGGCATGAATCCGGCCCTCTTCGCAAAGCACCTCGAACTGGTGGTAATGGCCGAGAGCGACATAATCGAGCCCCCAGTCCTTGAGGAGCGGCAGGGTGAAGGGGAGGTCCTTCTTGCGATAATCCCACTCGGGACTCCCTTGCCGGGAACCGTGGAGGAGCCCGATATGAACCCCCTCCGGGAACCTTCGCGTCATGCTCGTTAGTCCCCCCTCGGAGGAGAGGGTGCGATAGGCGAACCCGTAGAGATATGCGTCCTCTCCATTGACGGTCAGCCTGACGGGATCCTCCACCGACGAACGGTCGAGAAGCACGCCGGGAAACCGGTGACGGCGATAAACCGAATCGGCGCTGACGATGCTGTCGTGCGTTCCGGGGAGCAGGACGGGAACAATCCCCCGATCGGCCAGCCGCTTCAGACCCGCCTGAACCTGACCGATGACGGCGGTGGAGGGAGAGGCCGAATCGAAAAGGTCTCCGACGATCAGGAGCAGTTGGACCTCGCTCTTTATGGCCAGGGTCAAAATACGCTCGAAGGTTTCCAGAAAAACGGCCTGCCGCTCCCGGGAACGCCCACCAAGAGCAGGAAACGGGGCGTCGAGATGAAGATCGGCGGTATGCAGGATACGGATCATGACGGAAAAACCTAGTCGGCTTGGTAAAACTTGGGAAAATAACAGACATTGGGTGAACAGGGCGTACCAAAACGTCGCCGATGCGCCGCCATCGCCAACCGGCGGTAGACTGCCAAATCGTCGGATTCATCGGCCAGGCGAAGGAAATCCCTGGCCAGCTCGATATTTTTGAGCTTTTGCGCGGTCGGCGCTCCGCGGCCGACGATCTTGAGACCGCCGATGCCGATGCGCCGCAGGTATGGGATGGCACAGAGACCGCACCCGTGCCGGCGATCGGTCATCGACCAGCTCCCCTGTCGCGTCATGGCCTGCAACAGGCGCTCCGAGGCCGGAACCTGAAGAGGGGAGATCCGGTAAGGAATCTCGCAGGGCCAGATTCGGTCGGGACTCGAGTGGTGGAAGGTGCAGAGCCCTTCGGTGTTGGGACACTTGCCGACCAAAAGAAAGGCGTCGAAGCGCACATCCGGAACCTGCCGGACCACCTCGCCCATTTCTTCCACGGTCAGGTGGCGGGGAAAGACGACCCTGCCTATCCCCTGGGAGGCGTAGATCTTGACCGCTTCCGAATTCATCAGATGGGCCAGGGTACTGGCGTGATATTCAAGACGGGGATGGCGGCGGCGCAGCTCCCTGAGCAATCCGAGATCGGCCAGGATGACCCCGTCGACACCGGCGGCGGCCACCTCGTCGACATAATCGAGGATCAGCGGCAGCTGTTCGGCGCTGTAAAAGGGGGCGTTGAGGGTCAGGGAAAAGGTCTTCCCCCGGGCATGGGCCTTGGCGATAATTGCCGCAAGGTCGTCCCTCCCCTCGATCTGGGCTCCAGCGAAGGTGCGCTGGTTGACCGAGGCCAGGAGGCTGTAACGCTCCTGCCAGGCCTCGGGCACATAGCCGCCGTAGAGCTCATCGGCGCCGGCATCGAGGAGGGCATCGGCCTCGGCGAGATTGTCGATCGGCGAGATGATGTTCATGCATCAACCCTCATCCCGCTCCTCCCAGATATGCTTGCGGCGAAAGTCCCACCAGGCGCCATCCACCGTCGCTTCCAGGGTTTCACCCACCAGCACCAGGGTCAGGGCCGGGCGCCTGGTCGGGGAACCGAGATTGAAATAGTCCCGTCCCCCCGTTTTGCCGACGATATCGTCGAGGGTTCCCCGGATCAACTCCTCCCCGGGAAGACCGAGGCGATGGGCGAGAACAAGGGGGACATTGCCCCCATAGCCATCGCGCAATTGTCGGACAAGTTCCGGAAGGGGGAGATTGTTCATATAAATCAGCAGGGTAACCCCCGGCGCCGCCAGCTCCCGCAAGGTCGGAGCCCCCTCCCCGTCGCCGAGGGTGCGGGGAGAAGTGATGATGGCCCGGTTGCAGACACCGGGGAGATCGAGGGTCTTTTTCAGCCGGGCCGAAGCCGCGTTGGCGGTACCGACGCCGGGAATGACTGCGGCCCGGTCACCGAGGGCATCGACCAGAGCCTGGAAGGGGGAATAAAAGGTGAGGTCCCCCGGCACAAGGAATGCGACGTCGCCGACGGCCAGCAATTCGCCGATGCGGTCGAGAAGTTCCTGAAAATAGAAGGCGAAGGGAATCTCAACGGTCTTCCCTTCGAGGAATGAGGCAAAGGTCACCTCGTAGGGGGTCGGCGCGAAGACGGCCCGGCACCCCGCAAGAAGTCGCGCCCCCTGGAGAGTGAGCAATTCAGGGTCCCCCGGACCGGCACCGATAAAATAGACCCGATGCATCGTCACTCCCCCTTTTGCAGATGAATCAGAAATTCCCTGTTCCCCTTGGGTCCGAGAAGCGGACTTTCCACAACCCCCAGCACCCGGCAACCGAGAGAGGCGGCGGATTCCCGCACTTTCTCCACGACCCCGGCATGCTGGTCCGGATCGCGAACCACCCCCCCTTTTCCGACCTGGCCGCGGCCGACTTCGAACTGGGGTTTGATCAGGGCGAGGACCTCCCCGCCAGGAGTCAGAAGGGGCAAGGTGGCGGGCAAAACCTTGTCCAGGGAGATGAATGAGGCATCAATTACCGCCAGGGACGGCGTCGCGCCGAGGGTGTCGGCCGTCAGATCGCGGATATTGGTGCGTTCGAGATTGACGACCCGGGGATCTTCCCGAAGCTTCCAGGCAAGCTGGCCGTAACCGACATCGACGGCATAGACCTGGACGGCGCCTCGCTGCAGCAGACAGTCCGTAAACCCTCCCGTCGACGCGCCGACATCGATGGCCACCCGGCCGGACACCGCAATTGCGAAAGACTCCAGTCCCTTTTCGAGTTTGAGTCCGCCGCGGGAGACATAGGGGATGTCCCCCCCCCTTGAGGCGAATATCGGCATCGACGGGGATGCGGGTACCGACCTTATCCACCGCATGGTCCTCAACGACGACCTTGCCGGCGAGAATCAGGGCCGAAGCGCGTTCCCGGGACTGAACCAGGCCGCGTTCTACAAGCAATTTGTCAAGACGCTCTTTTTTCACAAAAAAACCACCCTACTCCCCCATTATTCGGGATGAATCAAGCGTCACAGTAGCACAGGGCGGTAAGGCGGGCAACCGATTTACCGCCTCACTTCCTGCCCCGTCGGCAGGGAAAACGGCCCCCGGAATGCCCAGAGCGAACCGGCAAACGGGAGAGCGGGAGCGGACAACCTGTCAGCTCTCGAGAAAATGACCCATCCTGCGAGTGGGGGAGGACCTGGGGGAAAGGGAGGAACGTTTTTCGAATCGATGAAGGGAAAGCAGGATTTTTTCCGGGCCCCGGAGGTCAGGGGCCGGCCGGAGTCTCCATGAGCCGACAGGCCCCTGGAAGAAACACCAATTTATCAGGCATTGTCCTTGGCGCCGACCTTGAGGTTTTCAAGCCCTTCAATGACCTTGCGGCTTTCCTGACGGCGGGACTCGAGTTCATCGAAAATGCGCTTCGCCATGTCGCTGACCTGGGAAACGGCCGACTCGATGTCCCGGGTGTTACGGCGCTGCTGTTCCGTGGCCGTCACCATGCCATCGGACACCTGTTTGACGTCCTCGATGGAGGCGACGATGCTGCGAATTCCCTGGGACTGCTCCCGGGAGGCTTGAAAGATCTGCCCGGACATTTCCCCGAGGTCCTCGATGGAGCGACTGATGGACTCGACGCTGCAGGCCACTTCCTGGGTAGCGCGGCGCATATCCTGCGCCATGGCCTTGGCGGAGTCTGCGCTGTCAAGGATCTGATGGAGGGAAACCTCGAGGCTTTCCCCCCGGGAAATCCCCTCTCCGACCAGTTTGCGCGTCTCCCCGATATGGGCCACCGTTTCGCGTGTGTATTGCTGGATTTCTTCGATCACCTGACCGATGGCTCCCGTCGACTGGGCGGTTTCCTCCGAGAGGGTACGAACCTCCTGGGCGACGACGGCAAAGGAGCGGCCGTGCTCACCGGCCTGCGCGGCAATGATCGAGGCATTGAGGGCCAGAAGGTTGGTTTTCTGGGTAATTTCGGCGATGACCCCGGTAATTCCGCTGACCTCGATCCCTTTTTTTGAAAGGCGCTCAATGGCCGATCCGGCCTTGGCCACGGCCACACCGATCCCCTTGAGACTCTCCACGGTACCGGCCACCTCTTTGGTTCCCAGTTCCGCCTGTCCCTTGACGGTCTCGGACATGAGGTGGGATTGCACGGCGTTTTCCTGCACGGCCCTGATGGTCATGGAAATCTCGGTCATGGCCGAAATGGAGCTTTCGACGAATTCCTTGAGGCGATTGATGTTCTGGGAGACCTGTTCAATGGAGACGGAGATCTCGGTGGCGGCGGAGCGGGTGGCGTCGACCGAATCGCGCACCACGTCGGCCGCCTCGACGATATGTCCGGTCGCTTCGCTGGTGGAGGCGGAAGCATGTTTCAGGGAAAAATCGGCCCTTGAATGATCTTCCCGGTAGTTGAGAAGCTCATCAAAGGTGTGCTCAAGCTGACGGGTCAGGATGTCGACGCCGTCGAGAAGATCAATTTTGGTGAGAGAAGAGGAGACCTGGTTGGAAAAGAGCTGAACCGTATCGGCATCCGTATCGTTCAGGGGCGTTCCCCGATGCTTGTTGTCTACGGTGAAGACTCCGACAACCTCGTCCTTAATCCGGATCGGGCAGAGGATGAAGCTTCGGCAGCGCAGTATTTCCATCCGGTCAAAAGGGGGCTGGAGCTGATAATCGGCGGGGAAATGACTGATGTCGTCGATCAGCAGGGCCCGGTTCTCGCTTGCCACCTTCCAGATTGCCCCCGCCCTTTCATCGAAAGGAAGAGAGACGTTCTCCCTTTGTGAGGAAGGCAGCGCGTCGCTGCCGCGGCTGGCATAGAGGCCGAAAGTCTTCCTGTCGGCGTCCAGCAAAAAAATATTGACCCGGTCGTAATCGAGCCCTTCGTGCAGACCGTCGGCCACCAGGCGCAAGACTTCGCCGCGTTCGACGGACTTCTGAATATGGGTATTGATCTGGTGAAATTTCTTGATGCCGTGATTGAGATCCTCGAAGCGCCTCTCGAAGGCCTCCTTTTGCGAGGCGATGACGGCGTTGAGTTCATCGAGCCGATGCGCCCGTTCGTGTATCTGCTGGGAGGCCCTGCCGATGAGAAAACCGAAGGTCCCAAGGACCATGGCGGTTCCGCCCCCCATGTAGCCATAGAGAGCCAGGCTCTCCGTCGAGCGGAAGACGTCGCCGAGGAGTTGGCCCCAGAGCGTCTGTTCGCCGGTGGCAAAAAAAAGGAGCCGCAGCAAGGCCCAACCGATCGGGGCTGAAACACCCAGCAAAAAGCCGCCCAAGGCATAGAGAGTCCCGCGATCCACGATTCCCTTGTTCAAGACACTCTCCCTCTTCTCCGACGGACGAGCCGGCGGAGATGTTCAACTCGATGGATTATTTTCCGCTGACCATGAGTCTGTCTCACCTTAGTGACATCTAGAGCAAACTAACGGTCCGGTCCCTTCTCGTCAAGGGGAAATCATCGACCGGTCATGATCCCCAGAGCCTCGGCGGTCCGGATCAATTCACCATGGGGATCGACCAGATTCAGGTTTCCGACGGCTTCGTCGATATCGACGGCGATGACCGATCGCCCCTGCAGGGCCACCATTTTGCCAAAAGCGCCCTGTTCGATCAGCTCGACGGCCTTGACGCCGAACCGGCTGCTCAGGATTCGGTCGAAGGGTGAGGGAGAACCGCCCCTCTGGACATGGCCGAGAACCACCACCCGCACCTCCATGTCGAGGCACCCTTCAATCTGTGCCGCCACGAAGCGACCGATGCCGCCGAGGCGCTCGACGCCCAGATTCTTTTCGGCACTGAGCTGAATCGTCTTCCCCCCGCCCAGGGGGAACGCCCCTTCGGAGGCAACGACAATGGAAAACCGGTTGCCGCCGTCCCGCCGCCGGGCAATGGCGTCGCAAACCCGCTGGATGTCAAAGGGAATTTCCGGAATCAGGATCACATCGGCGCTGCCGGCAATCCCCGACTCGAGGGCGATCCACCCGGCATCGCGCCCCATCACTTCGACAACCATCACCCGGTGGTGACTTTCGGCCGTGGTGTGCAGACGGTCGAGGGCCTCGGTCACGACCCCGACCGCCGTGTTGTAGCCGAAAGTAACGTCGGTCCCCCTGAGGTCGTTATCGATGGTCTTCGGCACCCCGACCACGGGCAGGCCGAGATCGTTGAGACGCCGGGCAATCTTCAGGGTGCCGTCACCGCCGACGGCGACCAGGGCATCGGCACCGATCTTGCGAAAATTTTCCAGGACCCGGGAAGAGACGTCGGTCAGCTTCGTCTCCGTGCCGATCTTGACCGGATAGGCAAAAGGATTGCCGCGATTGCTGGTGCCGAGGATCGTCCCCCCTCGAGGAAGAATTCCGCTGATGGCCGCCAGGTCGAGCTCCCGCACCCTCGGTCCCTCAACCAGGCCGTCGAAACCGTCTTCGATGCCGAGGACGCGCCACCCCCGCTGCAGAACGGCTGCGCGAACCACGCCGCGGATGACAGCATTGAGGCCGGGGCAGTCGCCGCCGCCCGTGAGTATTGCAATTGTTTTAGCCACCGTCGACGTCCTCCTTGGATGTTCCTGCCCGGGCGGAAAAACCATCCTCTTCGAGAAGCTCAAGGGCCAGAGCTGCGGCCCCGACGATCCCCGCCTGCTCCCCCAGTTCGCCAGCAACGATCCGCAGCCGCGCTCCCGGGATGGCAAAGGCCCTGTGCGCCAGTTCGTCCTCAAGATCCGGAAGGATCAGGTCCAGGCTCCCACTGACGCCGCCGCAGAAAACGACCCCGTCGAGATTGAGAAGATTGGCCACACCGCCCAAAACCTGACCGAGCCGCCGCCCGGCCTCGGCAAAGGAGGCCCTGGCCGCAAGATCACCTCGGCGGGCAGCTTCGGCCAGGGCGACGGCCCCGCCGTCTGACCCACCCCATCCGCTGCAGGGGGGGTCGTTCCCCGATTTCCTCTCGACGAGGTTCCGGTAACTCAGAACGATCCCCTTGGCCGAAGCGTATTGTTCCAGACACCCGCGGTTGCCGCAACCGCAGAGGCGGCCTTCGGCATCGACCATGACATGCCCGATTTCGCCGGCGGATCCGTCACTGCCGAGCCACAGCCGCCGGTGAAGGACCAGTCCCCCTCCGACTCCGGTGCCAAGGGTCAGGGCGACAAAGGAAGAAAAGGGACGACCGGCACCGAACTCCCCCTCCCCCCAGGCGATGGCATTGGCGTCGTTGACGACCCTGACGGGAAGACCGAGGCGATTTTCCAGCTCCCGTGCCAGGGGGAATCCGTTGAGAACAGAAAGATTAGGGGAGATCTGAACCACCCCCTCGGACGAAATAACCCCGGGAGTTCCTATGCCGATTCCGGCAACCCTCTGTCCGCCGTCGCCGGCATCGGCGATCAGGTCGCCACAGAAGCGGACCAGGTGCTGCAGAAACGGCTCCAGGCCCTCCCCTGTTTCGGTGGCCATACGACGGGACGATACCAGCGCGCCGCTGGCGGTGACCAGTCCGCCGCGGCAGTTGGTCCCCCCCAGATCGATACCGATCACCAGGGGGGCGCTCACGGCTTATTCCCTCCACCCTCGGTGGCGATGGCCAGCTTTTTGAAACCGAACTGGCGGGCCACATCCATGATGGAGACCACCCTGCCGTGCCTGGTTTCCCGGTCGGCCAGGAGGAGAAAAGTCATTTCTCCGGCCTCGGCTCCAAACCGGGACAGGCGCCCCTTGAACTCTTCCAGGGAAAGGTTCTCTTCCTTGAAATAGATTTCACCCTCCTTCGAAAGATAGACCTTGAGCTCCTTCGGTTCCTTGGCCACCTGCTGGGACGACGACTCGGGGAGTTTGATGGAGATCCCGGCGGTATCGACAAAGGTGGTGGAAATCATGAAGAAGATCAGCAGCAAGAAAACCACGTCGACCATCGGTGTGAGGTCGATCCTCGGTTCCTCCCGCTTTTTCCGCAGAAAAGCCATGCCTAGTCCCTCAGCAAGTCGACAATGTGCAGGGAGCAGGTTTCCATTTCAAGAATCACCCTGTCGACGCGACTGGAGAGGTATTTGTGCAAAAGAATAACGGGGATCGCCACGGAAAGGCCGGCGGCGGTGGTGATCAGAGCCTGGGAGATCCCGCCGCCGAGAGTGGCCGGAGTGCCGACCCCCTGAACGGAAATGACATTGAAGGCCTCGATCATTCCCAGGACCGTTCCGAGGAGACCCAGGAGCGGGGAGATGGTGGCGATGGTTCCGAGGAGCCCGAGGTAGCGTTCGAGGGGCGCGGCCTCCCGGCTTCCCACCTCGTCCACGGCAATCTTGATCTCTTCCCGCGGGCGGCCGGCGAGGCGCAGGGCCGCGATCAGAATCCGGGAGAGGGGGGTGCCGGAGCGCTGGCAGACGATCAGGGCCTCATCGATGCGCTTGTTGATCACCAGGGATTCGACCTCGCGGACCAGAATATCGGTGCCGCGGCGCACGCGGACAAAAGTCAGCAACCGCTCGAGGAAAATCCCCAGCGCCAGAACCGAACAGGCGAAGATCGGGTACATGAGCGGTCCGCCCTTTTGCATGATCCACAACATGGGTGCGTCAGTCCTTTCAAGAGTGCGTAATCAAAAGAAGGAAAAAGACCTTCAGTTTTCCGAGTCTTCCGGCAATCCCTGCCCCCTGTCGGCGCCGGGAACGTCCCCCCCGGCGGAGGGAGGGACCGAAACGGTCCGTTTCTGCTCCCTGCGAAGCTCGCGGCGCAAACGGGAAATTTTGGAAACGTCCACCAGGGAGGCGACGAGGTATCCGCCGGCAAAACACAGAATCACCAGCAGGAACAGGGGAATCGGCAGGGACTGGTGGGAAAAGAGACTCAGCTGCACCAGCTGGTGATTGTAGATCCCCAGCAGGAGAACCAGAAGGAGAACCGCCATGGACAGAATGAGCCTTAAGACCTTCATGGGTCCCTCCGGGAAAACCCCTGAGCAAGATGATCGAATGTCGCTTCGAGGTGTTGGGGGATGACCCGCACATCGGCAAAGACCGGCATGAAGTTGGTGTCGCCGTTCCAGCGCGGGACGATATGCAGATGCAGATGATCGACGATGCCGGCACCCGCGACCCGGCCAAGATTCATCCCGACATTAAACCCTTCGGGGGCGATCTGCTCCTGGAGAACCGAACGGCACAGCACCAGGAGCCGATGCATGTCCAGAGCCTCCGCCTCGCTCAATCCGCCGGGATCCGCCGTGTGACGATAGGGAGCCACCATCAGGTGTCCGTTGGTGTAGGGATACTTGTTCATGATGACAAAGGCATGTTGGCCCCGGTGCAATACGAGTCGCCTCCGGTCGTCATCGGGAGCTTCGGCCAGACAGAAGACACATTCCTCTTCCGGCACGTCCTTGTCGCCGACGATATATTCGAGCCGCCAGGGCGCCCAGAGTTGCTTCATAATTCGACCTTTCGCAGGAAATGAGGGTCCGTGAAACCGGAAACCCCGGATACGCAGGCACCCGCCTGGAAGTCAGCGATCGATGCGCAGAATCCGTCCTTCGAGGGAAGCTCCCGCCGAGAGAATTCCCACCGAATGAAAGGGCGCCCGACGGCGGTCGGTGGGACTGCCGGGATTGAACAGGAGTATCCCTTCCCTGCGAACACAGAGAGGATGATGGCTGTGGCCATAAACAACTCCGTCGATTCGTTCGCCGTGAAATTCTTTCAGCACCCGCTCTTCCAGGCCGGCCGGTGGCCCCCAGCCATGGATCAGGCCGATACGAAATCCGCCGACCTCGACGATCCTTCTGAGGGGTATGCCGGGGGCAGCAGCATCCATGTTCCCCTGAACGGCGTAAACCTGGCGCTGACCAAAGGCGAGAAGAATCGCCGGATCGACCATGTCTCCGGCATGAAGAATAATTTCACATTCGTCAAAGTACTCGGTCGTCAACCGCTCCAGAAAGGGGAGCGACTCCTGAATTCCGGCAAAGTGCGTATCCGAAAGGACTCCGATCTTTATCATAATGTCCTGTTCCGGCGGCAGCCTGTTGATCTGGTCCCGACTGAGGGGCCGCTCGACTCGATACTATAGCAAAGAATGGTGGAACCATAACGGAATATTACATATTTTTCAACTGGGACACGGCGGTCTCCTCCCTTCTCGTCAAACAGGAGATATCCCCATTGGGTGAGTCATTTCAACCGGGCGGCAAGGAGACAAAATACCGTTCTCATCGAACAGGTGTGAGCCCTGTTGTTTCTGGCTGATTTTGGCCTTTCCTGCCGTTGTTGGCCACCCGGCGGAAAAAAGAGTTCGCGGAAACAACCGTGGAAATCTTGACAGAACCGGCTACAAGGCTATCTTTCTCAGGGCGGTTCTCCCTTGGCATCACCATTGCTACTGATTCTCTAACACCATTTTACCAGGCGGAAAAACTCCCCGTTTCCCAGGGATATTCTTCTTGACAGCCCCGGCCCGATAAGGCTATGTTCACATTTATCGTGATTAAAATATTACCGGACAAAACGTCGTTCGCAAGTCCTGTCAGATGCCAATATAATAGAGTCTCTATAGGCGAAACAAGGGCTTTCCCACTTTCGGGAATTTTACGGAAAATAAAAATCACAACCACCATGAGGAGGATCCTGAACCATGTCGAAACGTCAGGACGCCCTGGACTACCACAGTTCGGGCCGCAAAGGTAAGATTGAAGTCACCACCACCAAACCCTGCGCCACCAGCCTCGATCTTTCCCTGGCCTACAGCCCGGGAGTCGCCGAGCCCTGTCTGGAAATCGAGAAAAACCCCCTGATGGCCTATGAGTACACGGCCAAGGGGAACCTTGTCGCCGTTGTCTCCAACGGTACCGCAGTGCTCGGTCTCGGCGACATCGGCGCCCTGGCCGGCAAGCCGGTCATGGAGGGGAAAGGCGTTCTCTTCAAGCGTTTTGCCGATGTGGACGTCTTCGATATCGAACTCAACACCAAGGATTCCGACGAGATCATCCGCACCGTCAAGCTCCTCGAGCCGACCTTCGGCGGCATCAACCTCGAGGACATCAAGGGCCCCGAGTGTTTCTATATCGAAGAAGAGCTCAAAAAGATCATGAATATCCCCGTCTTCCACGACGACCAGCACGGTACGGCCATCATCGCCAACGCCGGCCTGCTCAACGCCCTGGTCCTGGTGGACAAGAAAATCGAGGACATCAAGATCATCGTCAACGGCGCCGGAGCCGCCGGCATCGCCTGCGCCAACCTCGCCAGGATTCTCGGTGCCCGACCGGAGAACATGTATCTCTGCGACACCAAAGGGGTCATCTTCAAAGGGCGCACCGAGGGGATGAATGCGTACAAGGAGCGCCTCGCCAACGACACCGACGCCCGCACCCTCGAGGATGTCATGGTCGGCGCCGACGTCTTTTTCGGCGTTTCGGCCAAGGGGGCGGTCACAAAGGAGATGGTCGCCTCGATGGCCAAGGATCCGATTATCTTCGCCATGGCCAACCCTGACCCGGAGATCACTCCCGACGAAGCCAAGGCGGTGCGCAGCGATGTCATCATCGGCACCGGACGCAGCGATTACAACAACCAGATCAACAACGTGCTCTGCTTCCCCTTCCTCTTCCGGGGAGCTCTCGATACCCACGCCAGCGCCATCAACGACGAGATGAAAATGGCCGCCGTCAAGGCTCTCGCCGCCCTGGCCAAAGAAGACGTTCCCGACTCGGTGCGCAAGGCCTACAGCAACGTCGAGATCAAGTTTGGCCGCGAATACCTGATCCCCAAACCCTTCGATCCCCGGGTGCTCCTCCACGTCGCCCCGGCCGTCGCTCAGGCGGCCATGGACAGCGGCGTCGCCCGGCGGCCCATCGAAAACATGGCCAAATATCTCGAATCCCTCGAAGCGCTCCAGGGTCGGTCCAAGGAGATCATGCGCGGCCTGATCAACAAGGCCAAGTCCAATCCCAAGCGGGTCGTCCTCCCCGAGGGGGAAGAGGAAAAAATCCTGCGCGCGGCCCAGGTCCTCATCGACGAAGGGATCGCCATTCCCATTCTCCTCGGAGACAAGGAAGAAATTCTCGCCAAGATCAAGGAACTTAACCTCGATCTCGGCAATGTGCAGATCATCGATCCGGCCACCAGCCCCAAGCGCGGTGAATACATCGATGCCCTCTTCGACATGCGTCAGCGCAAGGGGATTACCCGCGCGGAGGGGAAACGGCTCATCAAGAAAAATCGCAACTATTATGGCGCCATGATGCTGGAAAAAGGGGATGCCGACGCCCTCCTCTCCGGCATCGAACACCACTACCCGGACACCATCCGTCCCGCCCTGGAGATCATCGGCAAGCAGGAAGGGCTCTCCAAGGTCCACGGCATGTACATGCTGGTCTTTAAAAAGGACGTGGTCTTTTGCGCCGACACCACGGTGACCATCGAGCCGACGGCAGAAGAGCTGGCGGAAACGGCCATCCTCACCGCCCAGAAGGTGAGGCATTTCGAGGTGGAGCCGCGGGTGGCCATGCTCTCCTTCTCCAACTTCGGCAGCGCCGAACACCCCCTGACCCTCAAGGTCAAGCGGGCGACCCAGCTGGTCAAGGAATGGGCGCCGGACCTGATCATCGACGGCGAAGTCCAGGCCAACCTCGCTCTCGATCCCGAATTGATGGAAAGGCAGTATCCCTTTTCCAAGCTCAAGGGGAATGCCAACGTCCTGATCTTTCCCGACCTGCAGTCGGGGAACATCTCCTACAAGCTTCTGACCAGGCTCGGCGGTGCCGAAGCGGTCGGTCCGATCCTGATGGGAATGAAAAAACCGGTTCACGTCCTGCAGCGCGGCGACGATGTCTCTGATATCGTCAACATGGCCGCCGTTGCCGTGGTCGACGCCCAGATGATCGAAAAATAACCGGGGATTCACGACAGATCGCCCACCGGGGGGAGCGCTTGCCGCTCCCCCCTCTTTTTTCCACCCCTTCTCCCTTCTCCCTTCTCCCTTCTCCCTTCTCCCTTCTTCCTTCTTCCTTCTTCCTTCCCTTTTTGCTAATATGGCGCAATTTTCCAAGCCAAGGAGTCGAATACATGCGCTACCAAAGCACCCGCGGACAGGTTCGCGATATCACCTTCAAAGACGCCGTCATGATGGGCCTGGCAGACGACGGCGGGCTCCTCCTCCCTGAAGAGATCCCCCGATTGACCCCCGGCGACCTCGAAGTCCTGGAAAAGCTCGCCTATCCGGAACTCGCCTTCCAGATCATTTCCCGCTTCGCCACCGACATCCCCTCGGCCGACCTCACGGAACTCATCCATCGCTCCTACGCCTCCTTCTCCCACCCGGACATCACGCCGCTGGTCCACAAAAACGGCGTCTACATCCTCGAACTCTTTCACGGGCCGACTCTGGCTTTCAAGGACGTGGCCTTGCAATTCCTCGGCAACCTCTTTGAATACCTCCTCAAGGAGCGCAACGAGAAGATGAACATCCTCGGAGCAACTTCGGGGGACACCGGGAGCGCTGCCATCTACGGAGTCCGGGGGAAGGAAAATCTCAATATCTTTATCCTCCACCCGCACAAGAAGGTCTCGCCGATCCAGGAACTGCAGATGACCACGGTCACCGATGCCAACGTCTTCAATCTGGCCATCACCGGGACCTTCGATGACGGTCAACGGATCGTCAAGGAGGTCTTCGGCGACCTGCAATTTAAATCCCTCCATGCCCTGGGAGCCGTCAATTCCATCAACTGGGCCCGGGTCCTCGCCCAGGTCGTCTATTATTTCTACGCTTGGGGGGAGGTCCGGCGCCAGACCGGTTGCCGTGAGATCTATTTTTCGGTTCCCACCGGCAACTTCGGCGACATCTTCGCCGGCTACATCGCCAAGAAAATGGGGCTGCCGATCCGCCGCCTGATTCTGGCGACCAATGAGAACAACATCCTGGCCCGTTTCGTCCGCAAGGGCGACTACTCCATCGGCGACGTCGTCCAGACCCCCTCCCCCTCCATGGACATCCAGCTTGCCAGCAACTTCGAGCGCTACCTCTTCTACCTCTATGGCGGCGATGCACATCGCGTCGTCGCAGCGATGGAGAGTTTTAGCAAAAACGGCAGCCTCAGATTCGATGACGCCGAGCGAAAAACGGTGGAGGAGGATTTCCTGGCTCTCTCCGTCGACACCTCACAGACCCTGGCGACCATTGCCGATTTCCATGAAAAAACCGGCTACGTCCTCGATCCCCACACCGCCGTCGGGGTTCACGCCGGACAGGCGCTCTGCGGTGGAGATTTTCCCGTCGTCTGCCTGGCCACCGCCCACCCGGCCAAATTCGGCGACGCCGTGCAGCAGGCGATCGGCTGCGACCCCGAACGCCCCGAGTCCCTCCTGGGGATCGAAGAGAAGGAAAAACGCTGCGAGATCATCGCCGCCGATACAGAAGCCATCAAGGCTTTCGTCGCCCTACACGCCCTCTGACCCTCCTCCCAAGTCAAACACCTCAATTCGGACACAAAAAAAGCCCCCGGCCAATGCCGGGGGCTTTTTTTGTGCTGTAAACGTGTGCCGAATCAGCAGTCGTAGTAGAGCTGGAACTCGAGGGGAACGGGACGCATGCGGACCGGATCGACTTCGGCTTCCATCTTGTACTCGATCCACTTTTCGATGACGTCCTCGGTGAAGACATCGCCCTTGAGGAGGAAAGCATGGTCGGCCTTAAGGCACTGAAGGGCCTCAAGCAGGGACCCGGCGACGGACGGGATGTCCTTGAGCTCCTCGGGAGAGAGGCCATAGATGTCCTTGTCGAGGGGCTGGCCCGGATCGATCTTGTTCTCGATGCCGTCGAGACCGGCCATCAGCTGAGCGGCAAAAGCGAGGTAGCCGTTGCAGCTCGGGTCGGGAGTGCGGTACTCGATTCGTTTCGATTTGGGATTGCTGGTCACGGGAATCCGCAGGGAGGCTGAGCGGTTGCGGTTGGAGTAGGCCAGATTGACCGGAGCCTCGTAACCGGGGACCAGCCGCTTGTAGGAGTTGGTGCTGGGGTTGGTGAAGGCGCAGAGGGCCTTGGCGTGCTTCATGATCCCGCCGATATAGTACATGGCCATTTTGGAGAGGCCGCCGTAGCCGTCGCCGGCGAAGAGGTTGACGCCGTCTTTCCACAGGGACTGGTGACAATGCATCCCGGAACCGTTGTCGCCGAAGAGCGGCTTGGGCATGAAGGTGACCGTCTTGCCGTTGCGGAAGGCGACGTTCTTGACGATGTACTTGAACCACTGCAGGGTGTCGCCCATGTGCAGCAGCGAGTCGAAGCGCATGTCGATCTCGTTCTGTCCGCCGGTGGCCACCTCATGGTGAGAGGCCTCGATGCGCATGCCGACGCTCTGCAGCACCTGCACCATCTCATTGCGCAGGTCAACGAAGGAGTCGGTGGGAGCGCAGGGGAAATACCCTTCCTTGTGGCGGGGCTTGTAGCCGAGGTTGGGGAACTCCTCGCGCCCGGTGTTCCAGGCCCCCTCGACGGAGTCGAGGCTGTAGAAGGACTCGTTGGAGGTGGAGTTGAAGCGGACATCGTCAAAGATGAAGAATTCGGGCTCGGGTCCGAAGTTGGCGGTGTCGGCGATCCCGGTGGAGCAGAGGTAGGCTTCGGCCTTCTTGGCGATGAAGCGGGGGTCGCGACTGTATCCTTCGCGGGTGATGGGGTCGATGACGTCGCAGATCAGGCTCAGGGTCGATATCTTGATGAAGGGATCGATCTTGGCGGTGGTCGGGTCGGGAATCAGCAGCATGTCGCTGTTGTGAATCGGCTGCCAGCCGCGAATCGAGGAGCCGTCGAAGCCGATCCCTTCCTCGAAAGTCTCCTCGCTGAATTCGCTCATGGGAGTGGAAAAGTGCTGCCACACCCCGACGAAATCGAGGAATTTGTAGTCAACCATCTGGCAATTGTTTTCCGCGGCAAAAACTACGACTTCTCTTGCTGTCATCTTACATCTCCTTTGACGAATGTTATGCCCGCTCCCCCACGCAAAGGGGGCGGTGCAAGCAATTATTAATTTCGGGGAACAAACAAAAGCCTACAGGGCATCGTCGCCGCGTTCGCCTGTGCGGATCCTCAACACCTCATCCACCGGGGTGACGAAGATCTTACCGTCGCCAATGCGTCCGGTCCTGGCCGCTTCGGCGATCGTCTCCACCACCTTGGTGACCATGTCGTCGCGGACGATGATTTCCATCTTGATTTTCGGGATAAAATCGACCACGTACTCCGCTCCGCGGTAGAGTTCGGTATGTCCCTTCTGGCGGCCGAAACCCTTCACCTCGCTGACGGTGATCCCCTGAATGCCGATTTCATTCAAGGACTCCTTGACCTCGTCCAGCTTGAAGGGTTTGATTATGGCCTCAACTTTCCTCATCTTGGATACCTCCACTCATTCATGTTCAGGGAAAATTAGAGCGCTGATTATAGCCACCCCTATCCTACCAATCAAGCAATTAGGACGCTGTTTTTAAACACCTTGCCGGGAGAAGAAAGCAAATAGTCTGCCCAAAACGGGAAAAAAAAGACGGGAGTTTCAACTCACTGTAATACTGAACTTTTCCGGACAAGGTTTCTCCGGGCATCGGCGACCCCTGCCTGGCGATCCGAAGGTGTTGCCCAAAAACGGGGCAGCACTCTCCACGAATGCACAGAAAATAAACAGGCGGTGCATCAAAAAGGCGCAACTTCAGCCGCCTGCGACGGAGAAGGATGGGGGACGGAGAAGAGAGAGGCAAGGGGAGATTATCCGAGGAGATGAGTTCAACTGCCGTCGCTTATCTGGGCCTTTTGCAGCCGGCCGCTGAAATCCCGATATATAGTTTTGATCCGTGAATAAAAGTCGAGAGCTCCCATCCGCCCCCCCGCTTCGGGACGGCCTGAACCGGAATGACGGAACCCTCCGAAGGGGAGCTGGATTTCCGCACCGATGGTGCTGGCGTTGATATAGACCAGGCCGCTGTCGAGATCCCGCTCCGCCCTGGCGGCGCGGTTGACATCCCGGGTATAGATGGCCGAAGAGAGTCCGAAGCGACTGGCGTTGACGATGTCCACTCCTTCCTCGTAGGAAGAGCAGGAAAGAACTGCCACCACCGGTCCGAAGATCTCCTCCCTGGCGATGCGCATGGCGGGGGTCACGGAGGAGAAGATCGTCGGCTCGACAAAACACCCCCTGGCAAGAGCTTTGGTGGATACGCGTTCGCCGCCGCAATGCAGGTGGGCCCCTTCATCCTGGCCGATGCGGATATAGTTGAGCACCTTGGTCACACCGCGTTCGTTGATCAGCGGCCCGACCTGAGTCAGCGTTTCGAGCCCCGGTCCGAGTCGAAGGGATCGCGTCGCCGCCACGAGTTTCTCGACAAAGCGGTCGTGGACGCCCTGGTGAACCACCACACGACTGGACGCGGTGCAGCGCTGCCCCGTGGTTCCAAAACCTCCCCACAGTACCCCTTCCACCGCAAGGGAGAGATCGGCATCGTCCATGACCAGAATGGCGTTCTTGCCGCCCATCTCCGCGGCCAGGGGGCGATGCAATTCCGCAGCCAGACGTTCAAGGCGCTCCCCGACCGGGGAGGAGCCGGTAAAGGAGACGCCGTCGACACCGGGATGTCCGGCCAAAACCTCACCAACGGCGTCCCCGGCCCCCATCACCAGATTGAGGACCCCGGCCGGGAGTCCGGCCTGTTGCAGAATTTCCACCAGACGCTGGGCGCACAGAGGCGCGTCGGAAGACGGCTTGAAAACGACGGTATTGCCGCAGATCAGGGCGGCAAAGATTTTCCAGGCCGGAATGGCCACGGGGAAGTTCCAGGGGGTAATCAGGGCGAAGACGCCGTGAGGGACGCGAATCGACTTGCAGTCCTTGTCCCTGAGTTCCGAAGGGACCGTCTCGCCGACCAGGCGACGCCCTTCTCCGGCCATGTAGTAGGCAAAATCGATCGCCTCCTGAATATCCCCCAGCCCTTCGGAGAGAACCTTCCCCATCTCGCGGGTGACGACTTTTCCCAGTTCTTCCTTCCGTGACAGGAGAATTTCGGCGGCCCGATAGAGAATTTCTCCGCGGCGCGGCGCCGGAAGTTGAGACCATAAGGGAGCGGCCTCCCTGGCAGCAGCGACCGCCAGGTCAATGTCCTCCTTCCCGGATCGGGGATAGCGGGCCACGACTTCGGAGAGATCGGCCGGGTTGAGGCTTTCTCCATATTCCCCGGACAAGGGAGCGAGCCACTTGCCACCGATGAGATTCTTCAATTTTGCCGTCATCCCTCCCCTCCTCCCGAAATCCTTCGCCTTCAGGATAACAGGTGGCGGCACCCTTTCAAGAATCCCCGCCGAAGCGGGAGAGGATGAAAATCATAAACCGGAGCCGGATAGTTATTGGAAAGGGGAATTCGGGGAGGAAGGCAAGATTTGGCGGGGAGGGATCAGCACCTTCCTGATGCCCTCACGGGTTCGAGATTCAGTCCGTTTCGAGGTCCTCACCGGACTTCTTTTTGATTTTTTCGATCAGGGTGGTCCGCTTGAGATTGAGGAGCCTGGCGGCCTCTTTCTTGTTGCCGCCAGTTTTGGTCATGGCCTGGTGAATCAACCGGTCCTCGTATTCGCCCACCAGCACCTTGAAGTCAACGGTTCCATCGAGGACCGATTCAGGAATCAGGGAGCCGAGGGGTGCAATGGAGACGGCTTCCAGATGGGGGCGAAGGATGCCGGGAGCATACTTTTCCGGAAGTTCGGCCGCGGACACCAGCTTGCCGCTGCACAGAATCACCATGCGCTGAACAAGATTCTCCAGTTCCCTGACGTTTCCCGGCCAGGGGTAGTCGATGAGAGCCTTCATCGCCCCCTGGTCGAAACCGAGGAGGGGGTTTTTCTTGTTGCGGTTAAAAACCTGGACAAACTTTTCGATCAACAGGGGGATATCGTCCCGACGGTCGCAGAGAGGGGGGATGTTCAGGGGGACGACACTGAGGCGGTAGTAGAGATCCTCACGAAAAACCCCGTCGGCAACGGCCTTCTCCAGGTCGCGGTGGGTC